>NZ_LMGP01000001.1:0-750000 GCF_001427445.1 Acidovorax sp. Root568
ATTAAGCAATGATCTTGGCCACGACGCCAGCGCCCACGGTACGGCCGCCTTCGCGGATAGCGAAGCGCAGACCTTCTTCCATGGCGATGGGGTTGATCAGCTTCACAGTGATCGACACGTTGTCACCAGGCATGACCATTTCCTTGTCGGCTGGCAGCTCGATGGCGCCAGTCACGTCGGTCGTGCGGAAGTAGAACTGGGGACGGTAGTTGTTGAAGAAAGGAGTGTGGCGACCGCCTTCGTCCTTGCTCAACACATACACCTCAGCCGTGAAGTGGGTGTGGGGCTTGATCGAGCCGGGCTTGCACAGCACTTGGCCACGCTCCACGTCTTCGCGCTTGGTACCGCGCAGCAGCAGGCCGACGTTGTCGCCAGCTTGGCCTTGGTCCAGCAGCTTGCGGAACATTTCCACGCCGGTGCAGATGGTCTTTTGCGTGTCGCGGATACCCACGATTTCGATTTCTTCGCCGACCTTGATGATGCCGCGTTCCACGCGACCGGTCACCACGGTGCCGCGGCCGGAGATGGAGAACACGTCTTCCACGGGCATCAGGAAGGCACCGTCCACAGCGCGCTCTGGCGTGGGGATGTAGGTGTCCAGAGCTTCGGCCAGCTTCATGATGGCTTCTTCACCCAGCTTGCCCTTGTCGCCTTCCAGGGCGAGCTTGGCGGAGCCACGGATGATGGGGGTGTCGTCGCCTGGGAAGTCGTACTTGTCCAGGAGTTCACGCACTTCCATTTCGACGAGTTCCAGCAGTTCTTCGTCGTCCACCATGTCGCACTTGTTCAGGAACACGATGATGTAAGGCACGCCCACTTGGCGAGCCAGCAGGATGTGCTCGCGGGTCTGGGGCATTGGGCCGTCAGCAGCGGAGCAGACCAGGATAGCGCCGTCCATCTGGGCAGCACCGGTGATCATGTTCTTCACATAGTCGGCGTGACCGGGGCAGTCCACGTGAGCGTAGTGGCGGTTGGCCGTTTCGTATTCCACGTGGGCGGTGTTGATCGTGATACCGCGGGCCTTTTCTTCGGGCGCAGCGTCGATCTGGTCGTAGGCCTTGGCTTCGCCGCCGAACTTGGCGGACAGCACGGTAGCGATAGCTGCCGTCAGCGTCGTCTTGCCATGGTCCACGTGACCGATCGTGCCCACGTTCACGTGGGGCTTGGTCCCGAACTTGGCGGACAGCACGGTAGCGATAGCTGCCGTCAGCGTCGTCTTGCCATGGTCCACGTGACCGATCGTGCCCACGTTCACGTGGGGCTTGGTGCGTTCAAACTTACCTTTTGCCATTTCAATTCTCCAAAGAGCAATCCCTGTGTAGTGGTTTTACGTCTGCATCTGGTTGCTGATTCACTCCGCACAGGGAACAGAGTGGCACCGGATCGCAGACAAAACAAAGCCCGGACCACGAGGGCCCGGGCGAAGTGCTTACTTACTTGGCGCGCGCGGCCATGATGGCTTCAGACACGTTGCGAGGGGCTTCGCTGTAGTGCTTGAATTCCATCGTGTAGGTAGCGCGACCTTGCGACATGGAGCGCAGGGTCGTGGAGTAGCCGAACATTTCGGACAGGGGCACTTCGGCCTTGATGGCCTTGCCACCGCCTGGGATGTCGTCCATGCCCTGCACCATGCCGCGGCGGCTGGACAGGTCGCCCATCACGTTGCCGGCGTAGTCTTCAGGCGTTTCCACTTCCACGGCCATCATGGGTTCCAGAATGACCGGACCGGCCTTCTTGCAGCCTTCCTTGAAGCCGAAGATGGCAGCCATCTTGAACGCCAGTTCGTTCGAGTCCACATCGTGGTACGAACCGAAGTGCAGCGTGACCTTGACGTCCACCACGGGGTAACCGGCCAGCACGCCTTGCGTGACGGCTTCGTTGAAACCCTTTTCCACGGCCGGGATGAATTCACGAGGCACCACACCGCCCTTGATGGCATCGACGAACTCGTTGCCCTTGCCGGCTTCGTTGGGTTCGATCTTGAGCACAACGTGGCCGTATTGGCCCTTACCGCCAGACTGGCGCACGAACTTGCCTTCGGCTTCTTCCACCGTCTTGCGGATGGTTTCGCGGTAAGCAACCTGGGGCTTGCCCACGTTGGCTTCCACGCCGAATTCACGCTTCATGCGGTCCACGATGATTTCCAGGTGCAGCTCGCCCATGCCGGCGATCAGCGTCTGGCCCGATTCTTCATCGGTCTTCACGCGGAACGATGGATCTTCTGCAGCCAGGCGCTGCAGAGCGATGCCCATCTTTTCCTGGTCGGCCTTGGTCTTGGGTTCCACGGCCTGGGTGATCACAGGCTCAGGGAACACCATGCGCTCCAGAATGATCTGGGAATCGAGATCACTCAGCGTTTCACCGGTGGTCACGTCCTTCAGGCCCACACAGGCAGCAATGTCGCCAGCGCGGATTTCTTCGACTTCCTGACGCTCGTTGGCGTGCATCTGCACGATACGGCCGATACGTTCTTTCTTGCCCTTGATCGGGTTGTAAACGGTGTCACCCTTGCTCAGCACGCCGGAGTACACGCGCACGAAGGTCAACTGGCCCACGAAGGGGTCAGTCATCAGCTTGAATGCCAGGGCCGAGAACTTCTCGTTGTCATCCGCCTTGCGGGTGACTGGGTTTTCGTCTTCGTCCGTGCCCGTCACATCAGGAATGTCCGTCGGTGCTGGCAGGTAGTCAATCACGGCGTCCAGCATGCGCTGCACGCCCTTGTTCTTGAACGCGGTGCCACACAGCATGGGATGGATTTCCGTGGCGATGGTGCGCGTACGCAGGCCGAACTTGATTTCGGCTTCGGAGAGGTCGCCCTCTTCCAGGTACTTGTTCATCAGCTCTTCAGAGGCTTCGGCAGCAGCTTCCACCATCTTTTCACGCCATTCCTTGGCGGATTCCACCAGGTCAGCCGGGATTTCTTCGTAGCTGAACTTCATGCCCTGCGACGCTTCATCCCACAGGATGGCCTTCATCTTGAGCAGATCGACCACGCCGGTGAACTTGTCTTCGGCACCGATCGGGATCACCACGGGCACGGGGTTGGCCTTCAGGCGCAGCTTCATCTGGTCATAGACCTTGAAGAAGTTGGCACCGGTACGGTCCATCTTGTTCACAAAGGCCAGACGAGGCACCTTGTACTTGTTGGCCTGGCGCCAAACGGTTTCCGACTGGGGCTGCACGCCACCCACAGCGCAATACACCATGCAGGCGCCGTCGAGCACGCGCATCGAACGCTCCACTTCGATCGTGAAGTCCACGTGGCCGGGGGTGTCGATGATGTTGAAGCGGTGCTCTTCGTAAGAGTTGTCCATGCCTTTCCAGAAGCAGGTCGTGGCAGCGGACGTGATCGTGATGCCACGCTCTTGTTCCTGCTCCATCCAGTCCATGGTGGCAGCGCCATCGTGCACTTCACCAATCTTGTGGCTCACGCCCGTGTAGAACAGGATACGTTCGGTGGTCGTGGTCTTGCCAGCGTCAATGTGGGCCGAGATACCGATATTGCGGTAGCGCTCGATGGGAGTCTTGCGAGCCATGGTGGATCCTTGGATGGGTCGTGTTATTCGGGGGACGGGGCGACCATTGTGGCGCTGCAACCCGTCAATTTTGTGACCACCTCAATCGCCACAAGGCTGCAGGCAAAAATGCTTGCAGCCTTGCGTCTGGCGACGAGGAAAGGTCGTCGATTTAGAAGCGGAAGTGGCTGAATGCCTTGTTGGCTTCGGCCATACGGTGCACTTCGTCACGCTTCTTCATGGCGCCGCCACGGCCTTCGGTGGCTTCCAGCAGTTCGTTGGCCAGGCGTTGGGCCATCGACTTTTCACCACGCTTGCGGGCGGCTTCCTTGATCCAGCGCATGGACAGGGCCAAACGACGGACAGGGCGCACTTCCACGGGCACTTGGTAGTTGGCACCGCCCACGCGGCGGGACTTCACTTCCACCATGGGCTTCACGTTGTTGATGGCAACGGTAAAGGCTTCCAGAGGGTCCTTATCGGGGTGCTTCTTCTCGATCAGTTCCAGGGCGCCGTAAATGATGCGCTCTGCAACTGCCTTCTTGCCGCCTTCCATGATCACGTTCATGAATTTGGACAGCTCTACATTGCCGAACTTGGGATCCGGCAGGATTTCACGTTTGGGGACTTCGCGACGACGTGGCATTTTTTACCTCTATCTTTGCTTCAGTTGGCATCTTTTCAGACACCGCGAGAGCCAATCTCTGGACTCCCACTTACTCGACCCGCGCAGAACACCTGCGTTTGGGGTCACTACGCTGCACTTCCGCGCCACGCGGAAAAACAGCACCGAAAATTCTTCAGACCGAAAGGGCCAGGGCTTACTTGGCCTTTGGCTTCTTCGCGCCGTACTTGGAGCGGGCTTGCTTGCGGTCTTTCACGCCTTGCAAGTCCAGCGAGCCACGCACGATGTGGTAACGCACACCGGGCAAGTCCTTCACACGACCGCCGCGAACCAGCACCACGCTGTGTTCCTGCAGGTTGTGGCCTTCACCGCCGATGTAGGAGATCACCTCAAAACCGTTGGTCAGGCGCACCTTGGCGACCTTACGCAGAGCGGAGTTAGGCTTCTTAGGCGTCGTGGTGTACACACGGGTGCACACGCCACGGCGCTGTGGAGAGTTTTCCATCGCAGGGCTCTTGGACTTGGTCTTTTCGACCTCGCGCCCCTGACGGACCAGTTGATTAATGGTTGGCATGAAATACGTCCCTAAACGTGAATTTGCTTCGTGAAAGCGAAAACGTGAATCCCTTCGGAAATTCCGAAAAGCCTTCTAATGTAGCAGGATGCCCCCTGAAAGGCAAGCCCACTGCGGCTTGCAGCAGTTTCTGACACCTGCAGCCATCCCGGTGATCTGACAGGAACTGGCCGCAAAAGGAGCGAAAAACAGGCCCGACATATGCCGGACCTGCGCAGCCAGCTATGGTTTCAGAAGTGGTTCGCCACCTTCTGCAAGGCAGCGTCACTTGATCCAGAGGCGAATGGCATCCCAGGCACGGCCCAGGATGCCGGCCTGCTCCACCGCCTCCAGCGCCACCAGGGGCACTTCGCCGATGGACTGGTCGCCCAGCATGACCTTGAGGGTGCCAATGGCCTGACCCTTGGTGTAAGGCGCCACCAACGGGTCGGGGCGGGCGATCTGGGTGGTGACCTTGCCAGCGCTGCCGGCGGGCACGGCGACCACGATGGCCTCCTCGCGGCCGATCTTCAGCACGCTGTCCTTGCCCTTCCAGACGGCAGGGGTCGCCACCGGCTTGCCTGCGTCAAACAACTTGACCGCCTCGAACGCGGTGTAACCCCAGTTCAGCAGCTTCTGGCTTTCGTTCGCGCGCGCGTTTTCGCTCGCGGCACCCAGCACGATGGACAGCAGACGGCGCTGGCCCACGCCGGGGAATTCACGCTTGGACGTGGCCACCAGGCAGTAGCCCGCCGCAGCGGTGTGGCCGGTCTTGAGGCCATCCACCGTGGGGTCGCGGAACAGCAGCGAATTGCGGTTGCTGCCGTTCGATGCCGGAGTGCCCGGGTAGCTGTACTGCTTGGTGGAGTAGTAGTGCATGTACTCCGGGAAGTCCTTCATCAGCCGCATGGCCAGCACGGAGAGGTCGCGCGCCGTGGTGGTGTGGCCGGGCTCCGTCAGGCCTTCGGGGTTCTTGTAGCTCGTGCCCTTCATGCCCAGCGCCTGCGCCTGGTCGTTCATGAGCTTGACGAAGTTCTCAGCCGTGCCGCCCACGCCTTCGGCCAGGGCCATGGTGGCGTCGTTGCCGGACTGCACGATCATGCCCTTGATGAGGTCTTCGACCGGCACCTGCATCTTGGGGTCGATGAACATGCGCGAGCCGGGCATCTTCCAGGCGCGCACGCTCACGGGCAGCTTCTGGTCCAGCGCGATCTTCTTGGAGCGCAGGGCGTCGAACACCAGGTAGCCCGTCATGAGCTTGGTGAGCGAGGCCTGCTCCACCGGCGCGTCGATGTCCTTGGCGGCCAGCACCTGGTTGGCGGTGACATCCACCAGCAGGTAGGTGCGCGCGGCGATTTCGGGGGGCTGGGGTGCCTGGGCCAAGGCGCCAAAGGCAGCCGGGGCCACCGCAGCAAAGACGGCCAGGGATCGCAACGCAGACAGGATTCGTTTCATGGGGCAGGAGGGGGCTGGAGAGGCTCGAAAAAAGGGTGGGAGAGACGGCGGGAGAGGGAAGACGACGGACGGCCGGAGCCGGTCCGGGCGGCGCCCCTCAGGCGCCCGATTGCAGGTGGCGGACCACCAGGTTCTTCAGAAGCGGCAATTGTCCGTGAAAGAAATGACCGCCTGCGGGGACGACTGTGACAGGCAGTATCTGGGGCCGGGCCCAGTCCATCACAGCGGACAGCGGCACGGTGTCGTCCTGCTCGCCGTGCACGACCAGCGTGCGCAGGTGGGCATCGGGCGGCACCGGGGCCACCGTGAAGCGGCTGGCGGCCGTGCCGACCAGCACGGCCTTCTGCACGCGCTGCGTGGGCCACAGTGCCTCCAGCGCATGGCTGGTGACAAACGCACCGAAAGAAAACCCCGCAAGCGCCAGGGGTTGCCCCTCGGCGGCGGGAGCCACCTGCTCTACCACCGCCAGCAGGTCCTGCAACTCGCCCCGGCCTTCGTCGTACACGCCGGCCGTGGCGCCCACGCCGCGGAAGTTGAAGCGCACCGCCGTCCAGCCACACTGCACAAACGCGCGCGCCAGGGTCTGCACCACCTTGTTGTCCATGGTGCCGCCAAACAGCGGATGCGGGTGGGCGATGATGGCGACGCCACGGGGCGCCGCGCCATCGGCCAGGGTGGCGCTGTCGCGCACGGCCTCGATGGCGCCTGCGGGGCCGGACAGGGTCAGGCGTTCGGTCTGGGCATTCACGGATTTGCTACTCAATCAATAGCAACAGGGGCATGATCCACTAGCGCCTGCTGCCAAAATCGTTCCAAGACAGGGATGGAGCCGCGCTCAGCGGCCAAGTTCCGCTGGCGTGACCAGACGTTCCACCACCTGGCCGTTCTTGAGGTGCGATTCGACGATTTCGTCGATGTCCGCCGCATCCACATAGGTGTACCAGGTGCCCTCGGGGTAGACCACCGCCACGGGGCCACCCGCGCAACGGTCCAGGCAACCGGCCTTGTTCACACGCACCTTGCCGGCACCCGCCAGCCCGGCGGCCTTGACCTGGGCCTTGCAGCGGTCAAAACCCGCCTGTGCGTTGTGGTGCGCGCAGCTGTCTTCCCCGTTGGTGCGCTCGTTGAGGCAGAAGAAGATGTGGCGCTGGTAGTAACCGGGCGCTGCGGCCGGTGCGGAAGGGGTGTCGCTCATCCCTGCATTTTAAGGACCCCTGCCTCTCCCAGCGGGCGAGGCCACGCCCCAAGCCCCTGTCCTGCCACACAGAAAGCCGGAGGCCATCGCCCTGCGACTCAGGCCCCGCCCTCTCGCCGGGACACCCGAAACACCACATACAGCAGCGTCAGGTAGGGCCACAGCCAGCCCAGCCACTGGCCCAGACCATAAAAGCGGATGAAACGGCCCTGCTCCCAGATCTGCAGCGTCTGGGCAAAGTAGGCACTGGTGGGCGCCTGGTTCAGCAGCGCTAGGTGCCAGGTGAGCGCCAGCAGCAGCACGGCAGCGCAGGCACGGCGCGGCAGGGCCAGCATCAGCAGGGCCAACGCCAGCGCCGCCCACACGCCCACGCGCACGGGCAGGTCCATCCACTCCCAGGCGTGCACGGGGCCCCAGCTCAGTGCGGCGGACAGCGCGGTCAGCACAATGCCCACCCCCACCACCGCGAGCGCAAACAGGGCGCGCCGCCCCATCTGGCGGATCACGCAATACCCCAGCAGACAGGGGATGAGCAGCCCCAGGGTGACGCACAGCAGCTCGCCGCTGGGTGACAGCGGGTCCAGCTCGGTCTCGCGCAGCGGCAGCCACTCCAGGAACGGCGTATCGGCCAGCAGGTCGATGAGCGCGGCCTCCAGCCGCTCCAGCACCTGGCCCAGGCCAAAGGGCACCGCTGCCGGAAACAGCAGCGCCAGCGGCCACAGCGCCAGCAGCACCATGCCGCCCGAAGCGTCGGACACAAACCAGCGCGCCCGGAAGTCGCTCCAGCGGTCCAGCGCCCCCAGCCGCTCCAGCAGCGCGGCGCTCAGCGCACCGGCCAGCGTGCCCAGCGCGTTGAGCGCCAAGTCCAGGTTGGAGGGCACGCGCCGGGGCAGGTAGATCTGCAGAAACTCCATGCACAGCGACAGCAGCGTGCCCACCAGCGTGGCCAGCGCCACCGCCCACAGCACACGCCGCCAGCCCGAGCGCAACAGGCCCAGCACCAGCAAAAAGCCCAGGGGCGCGTAGCCCACGAGGTTGGTGGCCACGTCAAACCCCGTCCAGTAAGGCGGGGGGATCCGTGCAAACAAAAAGACCAGGGGGTCGATGCCCTGTTCGCGCCACCCGTCAAACGGGAACAGGCTGGCAAAAACGATCAGCGCCGTGTACGTCAGCGCGAGCGGCCAGGCAGAGGTTTTGTGCATGCGCCCTCTGCGTCTCCGTCAGAAGGGTTTGACCACCACCAGCACCACGGCCACCAGCAGCAGCAGCACCGGCGCTTCGTTGAACCAGCGGAACCACACATGGCTGCGGCGGCTGGTGCCGTCGGCCAGCTTGCGCAGCAGCACGCTACACGCATGGTGGTAGCCGATGACCAGCACCACCACGGCCAGCTTGGCGTGCATCCAGCCATTGCCGGGGCCCCGGCCGATGCCGTAGCCCAGCCACAGCCACAGCCCCAGTGCGATGGCGGGCACGGCCAGCAGGGTGGTGAAGCGCATCAGCTTGCGTGCCATGAGCAGCAGGCGGTCGCGCTCGGCGGCCGAGCCGGGCGCCACCATCGCCAGGTTGACGAAGATGCGCGGCAGGTAGAACAGGCCCGCAAACCAGCTGGCCACGAAAACGATGTGAAAGGCTTTGACCCAGAGCATGGGGGCAGTTTACGGGCCTACGCCACTCCGACGGGACAACCCCAAAAAAAAGCCCGGCAGATCCGCCGGGCCGGGAAAGCCTGTGCCGCATCGCTGCAGCCCAAGTCCCGCTCAGGGAGGAAAAGCGGGGGGCGGCAAGCCGCCCGGCACCAATCTAGCACTGGGCATGGGCGGTTACAAGCGGCTTTTCCACAGAGCGCCAACCACCGCCACCGACCCCTGCCAGTGCCACCGTGGATCCGGCTTTGCCGGTCCAGGGGTGGCGCCCCTCCAGGGGGAAGGCGCGCAGCGCCACAGGGGGGCTTCATAATCCGATGATGCACCTCCAAAGCCCTGCCCCCTTCCCCCAGAACCGCCCCCGCCGCCTGCGCCGCGATGCCTTCACCCGCCGCCTGGTGCGCGAGAACGTGGTCACCGCCGACGACCTGATCTACCCCGTGTTCGTGCACGAGGGCACGAACCGCAGCGAGGCCGTGACCTCCATGCCCGGCGTGGACCGCCTGAGCCTGGACCTGTTGCTGCCCGTGGCCGCGGACTGCGTGAAGCTGGGCATCCCGGTGCTGGCGCTGTTCCCGGCGATTGACCCGTCGCTCAAGACACCGGATGGCAAGGAAGCCCTGAACCCCGACGGCCTGATCCCGCGCGTGGTGCGGGCGCTGAAGAAGGAGTTTCCCGACCTGGGCGTGATGACCGACGTGGCGCTGGACCCCTACACCAGCCACGGCCAGGACGGCGTGCTGGACGAGACCGGCTACATCATCAACGACGAGACGGTGGAGATCCTCACTGGCCAGGCGCTCACGCATGCCGAGGCGGGCGTGGACATCGTCGCCCCCAGCGACATGATGGACGGCCGCATTGGCGCGATCCGCGAGGCGCTGGAGGTGCAGGGCCACATCCACACCCGCATCATGGCCTACAGCGCCAAATACGCCAGCGCCTTCTACGGCCCGTTCCGCGACGCGGTGGGCACGCGCGGCGCCCTGGGCAAGGCCGACAAGAACGTGTATCAGATGGACCCCGGCAACAGCGACGAGGCCCTGCGCGAAGTGGCCATCGACATCGCCGAAGGCGCCGACATGGTGATGGTGAAACCCGGCATGCCCTACCTGGACATCGTGCGCCGCGTGAAGGACGAGTTCCACGTGCCCACCTTTGCCTACCAGGTGAGCGGCGAGTACGCCATGATCAAGGCCGCTGCCGCCAACGGCTGGCTGGACCACGACGCCGTGATGATGGAAAGCCTGCTGGCCTTCAAGCGCGCAGGCGCCGACGGCGTGCTGACCTACTTTGCGCGCGACGTGGCACGCAAGCTACAAAAATAATAGCTGTCAGCGCATATTCCACTAGCGCTACCGGCGCTTTTGACTGAAACCACGGTGTCCATGCGCATCTTTCACATCCACAGCAGCGGCGTGCAGGAGCTGACAGCCCTGCCCGCCCAGATGCCGGCGCAGGGTTTCCTCTGGATCGCCTGCGCGCGTCCGGCCTTTCAGGCGCGGCTCGCCGAGATCCAGGGCCGCCTGCAGGCGCTCATCGGGCTGCAGCTGGTGGACCTGCATGTGTCCGACCTGCTCAACGCCCAGCTGCCCTCGCACTACGACTACACCTCGCAGTACGACCTGCTGGTGTTCCGCCGCCTGGCAACGGTGCAGGGCGATGCTGCGCAGGCCGGGCAGCCTGGGCCTGCTGCCCCCGCCACACCGGCCGTTGCCGCCGAGCCTGACAACAACCCCAACGCCCCCGTCAAGCGCAGCGGCCCGCCCGTGCTGCGGCGCATCGACACCAGCCCCGTGGGGTTTGCGGTGTTCGACCAGCTGCTGCTGACCGTGCACCCCACCGACTGCGCGGTGCGCGATGCCTACGCGACGCGGCTGCTGGCGGCCACCCCGGCCAACAGCAATGGAATCGGCAACGGAACCAGCAGCGCCAACAATGCCAGCCACGCTCACGGCAACGCCCACGCCAGCCCCGGCATGGGCGAGGGCCGCAGCAGCCCGATCTCGGGCGCACGCCTGCCCACCAGCCCCGCCGACCTGATGCTGCGCGTGGTCAACCAGATGGTGGACGGCTACCTGGACCTGCGCCGCGAGCTCACCCGCCAGCTGGACCACTGGCAGACCGAACTGCTCAAGCCCCGCGCGCGGTACGTGAACTGGACCTCGCTGCTCGAAGCGCGCCTGTCGCTGCACATGCTCGACGAGATCTGCGAAGACCAGCGCACCGCCGTGCAGGACTGGATCGACGCGCTGGAAACCTGGGCCCTGCCCGACACGCCGGCGGGCCTGCGCGAGCTGGACCTGCTCAAGGTGCGCAGCCGCGACGTGCTGGAGCACATCGAGCGCGTGGTGCACCACGTGCGGCGCCTGGAGCAGAGCACCGAAACCGCCGTGCAGATGCACTTTTCGGTGCAGAGCAACCGCACCAACGACATCATGCGCACCCTCACGGCGCTCACGGCCGTGTTTTTGCCGCTGAACCTGATCGCGGGCATTTTCGGGATGAACTTCGAGTTCATTCCACTGGTGCACAAGGCCGATGGCTTCTGGTGGGCCATGGGGTCGATGGTGTTCATCGCGGTGTCGCTGGTGCTGCTGTTCTGGCGCAAGCGGTATCTGGCGAGGACAAGATAGGAACATCCCCCTGAGGCCCTTCGGGCCTTCCCCCTTCTCTCGGCTTCGCCGGGAAGGGGGACGATGCCCTCGCTGCGGGGCGGCCCTTGCTTGGCATCCCTGGCTTGGGTCAGCGCCCGTATCAGCGTGCGTCACCCAAAAACAGGAAGGGTCATGCGTTCCAGTGCCTTATGGCCTGGCCACCCCAAACAGCCCCGCCGCGTTATCCCACGCCACCTTGCGCGCCACATCGGCGGGCAGGCCGCCCAGCCACTGGCGGTAGCCCTGCATCAGGCTTTCGTAGTGTTGCCAGCGCTGGTTGACCCAGGTGTCCGAGCCGATCACGAAGCGCGTGGGGTACTTGAGCAGCAGCACTCGCCAGGCGGGGCACAGCTGGTTGTCGTCGCACACCAGGCCGGGACGGTACGAGAGTTCGCCCACCAGGCCCGGGTAGCGGGCCATCAGGGCGTCCACCCGCTCCACAGGCGCGCCGCCAATGCCGGTGTGGGCCCAGATCAGCCGGGCCTTCTGGCCTTGGGACGGGGTGTTGGCCATCAGCAGGTCGATGGCGGTGTCGTCCACATGGGCCAGCACCATCAGGTCCCGCTGCTCGGCCAGGGCCATGAGCTTTTTGGCGACGGGGCCGTTGGCGTTGGCGCTGTCGTACAGGTGGAATTCGCCCAGGCCCCGGTACGGGCCGGCCGGTGTGCCCCGGGCCAGTTCCGTCTGCACCATGTCGTAGATGGTGTCGTCGGCAAACCAGCCGGTGTAGTCGGCGCGGTTGCGGTACAGCCGCACAAACGGCACCACCGCCACACCGGCCTCACGGGTCTGCGGCAGGCCCGCCAGGGTGAGCGACCCGGCATTGGGCCGCGAGTTGGCCACGATGGCGCGCACGCCGCTGGCCTTCATGCGCGCCAGCACATCGGCGGGTGGGTGCGGGCCGGAGCGGCCATCCCAGGCTTCCTCGTTGTAGTGCAGGTGGGCGTCGAACAAGGGGCCGGTGTAGTCGGCCGCGTGGGTGGTGGCGCTCAACGCTATCAAACCCAAAGCTGCCAGCGCATAACGGACTAGCGCTTGGGACCAAAAACGCCTGAAATCCGCCATGACCACCCCCATTTGTCGTTCGCTATCGTGTCGCCGTCTCTGTCACTGGGGCGGTTCAGCCCAGGTGCTTGGCAAAGAAGGCCAAGGTGCGCTCGCGCGCCGTGTTGGCGGCGGCCTCGTCGTAGCTGCCGCGCTGGTCGCAGTTGAAGCCGTGGTCGGCGGCGTACACATGCACTTCGACCTCCGGGTGGGCCTTGCCGAAGGCCTGCACGCTATCGAGCGGAATCCAGTGGTCGCGCTCGCCAAAGTGGGCCAGCACCGGCACCTTAGGGGTGCGGGCCACTTCTTCCGGCGTGGTCACGCCGCCGCCGTAGTACGGCACAGCGGCCGACAGGCCCTGCAGCTGGCAGGCCGAGCGCCAGGTCAGCAGGCCGCCCCAGCAGTAGCCCACGATGCCCACCTTGCCGCCGCTTTGCTGCGCGGCGTAATCGATGGCGGCCTGGATGTCGGGCAGCACGCCCGGGGCAGGCAGGGCCTCGACCGCGGCCTTCAGGCCCATGCCGGCCTGCATGTCGTCACCGGTGTAGCCCAGCTCCACCCCTTGCTTGACGCGGTGGAAGGTGGACGGCGCCACGGCCAGGTAGCCGCTGGCTGCGTAGCGGTCGGCCACCGAACGGATGTGCGAGTTCACGCCAAAAATTTCTTGCAGCACCACCACGGCGCCACGGGGGCTGCCCTCGGGCCTGGCGACCCAGGCGGGGGCCACAAAACCGTCACTCGACGTCAGATCGACAAACTGTCCCATGCTGAATGCTCCTTGGATTTGGTACGTATGGTGCGCAGAGGGTCCGCGCTATGGGTGCGGGCGCTGCGCTGCGGGGGGCAGAACCTGTTCCAATGCGCCATTCTTGCAGGAGACCCCACCCCATGGAGAAGATCGCACTAATCACTGGCGCCAGCCGGGGCATTGGCGCCGCCACCGCACGACTGGCCGCAAAACATGGCTGGGCCGTGGCCGTCAACTACCTCGCCAACGAGGCCGCTGCGCAGGCCGTGGTCGATGCCATCCGGGCAAACGGCGGCACCGCCATCGCGGTGCAGGGCGACGTGGCGAACGAAGCCGACATCCTGGCCATGTTCCAGGCCGTGGACACGCAGCTGGGCCGCATCAGCGCCCTGGTCAACAACGCCGGCGTGGTGGACGTGACCGCCCGGGTGGACGAAATGAGCACCGAACGCCTGCGCCGCATGTTCGACACCAACGTGATCGGCAGCATCGTCTGCGCCCGCGAGGCCGTGCGGCGCATGAGCACGCGCCACGGCGGCAGCGGCGGTGCCATCGTCAATGTGTCCAGCGCCGCCTCGCGACTGGGCTCGGCCCACCAGTATGTGGACTACGCGGCCGCCAAGGGCGCCATCGACACCTTCACCATCGGCCTGGCGCGCGAGGTGGCGGCCGAGGGCATCCGCGTGAACGCCGTGCGCCCGGGCCTGATCGAGACCGACATCCACGCCAGCGGCGGGCTGCCCGACCGCGTGCGCGACCTCTCGCACCAGGTGCCCATGTTGCGCGGCGGCACGGCCGACGAGGTGGCCGAGGCCATCGTCTGGCTGATGTCACCCGCAGCGAGCTACACCACCGCCACCTTGATGGATGTGTCGGGCGGGCGCTAGGAGAGAAGGCCCGGAGCCACCCGTGGCAGGCACGCTGCAATGCAGCATGCTTGGCCGCCAAACGGCGCAGAAAACACCGCATACTCGCGCACAGCCCGGGCTGCGCCACCCTCATCTGTCGTTGGCCTGAGCCCCCCGAAGAACCACCCTGCCCACTTGCCCTTGGGAGCGCCCTGATGGACCTCAAACCCCTGATCACCCTGCTGGCCATCGTGAACCCGCTGGCCATCGTGCCGTTCTTCATCCACTACACGCAGGGCTTCTCGTACCCGCAGCGGCGCCGCACCATCCAGGTAGCCAGCTTCAGCGTGTTCTGCGTGATTGCCGCCTGTGCGCTGCTGGGCCTGCAGATCCTCGACTTCTTCAACATCTCGCTGCAGAGCTTCCAGGTGGGCGGCGGCATGTTGCTGCTCATCAGCGCGATGAATATGCTCAACGCCCAGCCCGCCGAGGCCAAGCCCAGCACCAACGAATATGAAGAAGGCGCCGAAAAGGCCGCCGCCGGCAGCAGCATTGCCGTGGTGCCGCTCACCATTCCGCTGCTCACCGGCCCGGCCAGCATGTCCACCGTGGTGATTTATGCCGACCGCGCCCAGACCTTCTGGCAACACGCCGCGCTGGTGGGCTACGGCGTGGTCATCGCGCTGGCCACGGCCGTGTGCTTTGCGCTGGCCGACCCCATTGCGCGCGTGCTGGGCAAGACCGGCATCAATGTGATGACCCGCCTCATGGGCCTCATCCTGGCTGCGCTGGCCGTGGAAGTGATGGCCGACGGGCTGGGCAAGCTGTTCCCCATCCTCGTCGCACGCTGACCCTCCATGTCCGCCCGCCTGCTGCTGCTCGAAGACGACCCTGCCATCGCCCGCACGGTGGCCTATGCGCTGGAGCGCGATGGCCTGACCGTCACGCACAGCCTGCTGGTGCACGACGCGCGCCAGCAGCTGCAGAGCGCACGGTTTGACCTGCTGGTGCTGGACGTGGGCCTGCCCGACGGCAGCGGCCTGGACCTGCTGCGCGATGTGCGCAACACCGCGCCCACCGCCGCCCTGCCCGTGCTGATGCTCAGCGCCCACGGCGAAGAAATCGACCGCGTGCTGGGCCTGGAACTGGGCGCCGACGACTACCTCACCAAACCCTTCAGCCCGCGCGAACTGGCCGCGCGCGTGAAGGCGCTGCTGCGCCGCGCGGGCCACGGCAACGGCAACGGCAACGGCCACCCGGCAGCGCCCGCCGCCACGGCCGCCGCGCTGTTCCACGACGACGAGACGGGCCAGCGCATCAGCCTGCGCGGCCAGGCCCTGCCGCTGACGCGGCGCGAGTACCGCCTGCTGTCCCACCTGCTGCGCGGCGCAGGCCGCATCCATTCGCGCGACGCCTTGCTGGCCGCCGCCTGGGGCGACGACAGCGAAAGCACCGACCGCACGGTGGACACCCACATCAAAACCCTGCGCGCCAAGCTGCGCGAGCTGGACCCGGCGCGCGAGTACATCAGTACCCACCGGGGCATGGGTTACTGCCTGGACATCTGAAGCCAAATTGGCTGCCAGCGCCCATCCGAAAAGCGCTGACAGCTATTGTTTTTGAAGTAACGCACCATGCGCCTCGGCATCCGCCTGCTGTTCGCCTTCTTCCTCATCAACGGCATCGCCGCGTTCTTTGTGCTGCGCGTGTTCATGGCCGAGATCAAGCCCAGCGTGCGCGAGGTGATGGAAGACATGATGGTGGACACGGCCAACATCCTGGCCGAGCTGGCCAGCGAAGACCTGGCCGCCGGGCGGCTGGCAGCACAGGCCAACAACAGCAGCACCAGTCCGTTTGCCCAGCACGTGCGCCGCTACGCCACGCGGCCCATCGACGCGGCGATCTGGGGCTTTTCCAAGCAGTCGCTCGACTACCGCATCTATGTGACCGACACCACGGGGCGCGTGCTGTTCGACTCCGAAAACCGCGCCATCGGTGCCGATTATTCGCAGTGGCGCGACGTAGCCCGCACGCTGCGCGGCGAGTACGGCGCGCGCTCTACGCGCGATGTGGAAGATGACGACACCAGCGGCGTGATGCATGTGGCCGCGCCCATCTACGTCAAAAGCCAGATCGCGGGTGTACTCACCGTGGCCAAGCCCACGCGCACGGTGCAGCGCTTCATCGACCGGGCCGAGCGCAAGGTGTTCATGGGCGGGCTGTTGCTGCTGGCGCTGTCGGCCGCCGTGGGGGTGGCAGTGACGCTGTGGATGGTGTGGAACGTGCGCCGCCTGCGCGACTACGCACTGAGCGTGCAGGGCCCGGCCGACGGCGAACGCCACGACCCGAACCTTCCGCCCCCCACGGCCCTGGCCGTGCCCGAGGTGCCCGGCGAGCTGGGCGACCTGGCCCGCGCCATGGACCGCATGCGCGCGCGGCTGGAGGGGCGCGACTACATCGAGGGCTATGTACGCGCGCTCACGCACGAGCTCAAAAGCCCCGTGGCCGCCATCCGGGGCGCGGGCGAGCTGCTGCAGGACGAGCTGCCCGCCGCCGACCGCGCCGAGTTTGCGACCCAGGTGGTGCAGCAAAGCGAACGCCTGCAGCGCATCATCGACCGGCTGCTGGAGCTGTCCAAGCTGGAGCAGCGCCAGCACGCCGAAGGCCGCGCGCCCGTGGCACTGCACGACTGCGCCGAGGCCGCCATTGCCCAGACCCGCGCCCGCGCCGGGCAGCGCGGCATCACCCTGGCGCTGAGCGGCCACGGCACCAGCGGCCCGTGGGAGGCCGAACTGGTGACGCTGGCGCTGACCAACCTGCTGGACAACGCGATCGACTTTGCGCCCGCAGGCAGCACGGTGCGGGTGGAACTGGACGGCGCCACGGTGGCCGTGCAAGACAGCGGCCCCGGCGTGCCCGACTACGCGCTGCCGCGCCTGGGCGAGCGCTTCTTCACCACCGCAAGACCGGGCGGCGAGCGCAGCGGATCGGGCCTGGGGCTGGCGATTGTGCAGCGCGTGATGGCGCTGCACGGCGGGCAGATGGTGGCGCGCAACACGGCACCGGGGCTACGGGTGGAGCTGGTGTACCGCGCCGCCTGAGCAGCGAAAGCCACCGCCAGCGATCCCCACTTCACACTGGCCTCACAAACTTCATAGCGCCCTCACAGCGCGCCACAACACTGCCTCCACAACAGTCACTTGTGGAGGATCTTTTGTTCAAACACCCCTTGTTCACCAAGCTGGCGGCGCTGACCGCCATCACCGTGTTGCTGCTCTTTGGCCTGGGCCTGATCGAAGACGTGGTGCGCGACCGGCTGCGCTACCGCAGCATCACCGCACAAAGCGTGGCCGAGAGCCTGGCCGGGCCGCAGACGCTGATGGGCCCCATGATCCACAGCGCCTGCGTGGAAAGCTGGGATGAAGAAGTCGGCAAGGGCGAGGAGCGCCGCATGGTCGAAAGGCGCCGCGAGTTCATCCTGACCGCCATGCCCGAGCAGCTCAAGCTCACCACCGGCGCCGCGATGGAGGAACGCGCACGCGGGCTGCACAAGGTGAACACCTACAACCTCAAGGCCAACGTGACGGCGCAATGGGGTTCGCTGGCCAGCCTGCTGCCGCAGAACAGCATGAAGAATTCGCGCATGCACTGCGGCGCGCCCATCGTGATGATGGCCGTAGGCGACGCGCGCGGCATCCGCACCGCGCAGTTCACCATGGGCAGCCAGGCGCTTGCGCTCAAGCCCGGCACCTTCCACCCCACCTACAGCCGGGGCCTGCACGCGGTGCTGCCCGAATCCGTGCGTGGCAAGGCCGATGGCCTGACCGCCACGCTGGACCTGGAACTGGTGGGCACCGAGCGCCTGGCCATCGTGCCGCTGGGGGGCAACACCGAGGTGCTGATGACCAGCAGCTGGCCCCACCCGTCGTTCGCCGGGCGCTTTCTGCCTTCGGAACGCGAGGTCAAGAAGACCGGCTTTTCGGCCCAGTGGCGCCTGTCGTCGCTGGCCACCACGGCGCAGGCCGACATTGCGAACGGCAAGCGCATCTGCCTGGGCGCGGATGAGGGCAGCGACTATGCACACAGCGGGGCCACGCCGGGCGACTGCGCCGACAGCTTCAGCGTGGCCTTCATCGATCCGGTGAATCCCTATTCCCTGTCGGACCGCGCGACCAAGTACGGTGTGCTGTTCATCGCCCTCACCTTCGTGGCCGTGGGCCTGTTCGAGCTGATGAAAAAGCTGCGCGTGCACCCGGTGCAGTACCTGCTGGTGGGCAGCGCGCTGTGCAGCTTCTTCCTGCTGCTGGTGAGCCTGTCGGAGCACCTGACGTTTGGCATTTCGTACGCGGTGGCCGCGAGCGCGTGTGTGCTGCTGCTGGCCTATTACGCCAGCCACATGCTGGGCGGGCTCACGCGCGGTGTGCCACTGGGGGCGGGCATTGCGCTGCTGTATGGCCTGCTATACGTACTGCTGCAGCTCGAGCAGACAGCGCTGGTGGTGGGTGCGATTGCGCTCTTCCTGGTGCTGGCAGCGGTGATGGTGCTGACGCGCAAGGTGAACTGGTACGGCCTGTCGCAAGGCGGCACGCCCCCGCGCCCCACCATGCCGCCCATGCAGCGCCCCGCAGCCCCCCGCGCGGAGGCTGCATGAACGCCGCCGCGCAGACCACCCGCTGGGCCCAGTACCTGGCGCAGGCCCAGGCCCTGACGCCGCCCGCCAGCACCGGCCCCGCAAGGGGCCCTGCGCTGACCGCCGCCGAATCGGCCCGCGTGCAGCGCCACCGCGACCAGTTGATGGCGGCCCTGCGGTCGCAGGACCGGCTGGCCTTGCACTGCGCCAAGCAGCAGGTGCTGGACGCAGCCTTTTGCCCCCACCGTGCCGAGGCGGACCACAGCCACGGAGGGCCTGCAAGCGGCGCTGCAGATTCGCCCGCCCTGCGCCGGGCGCTGCGCGACCTGGCGTGGCGCACAGCGGCCTTGCTGTTGCCGCGCCGGCCGGAGTTCTGAAGGTGCCCCAAGGGCCGTGCGCAGGCCCCTGGGGCACAGTTTTTAGTAAAAATGGGGGGTAGCGCTAGTGCAATATGCGCCAGCAGCTATCAAAAGCAGAGCAGCTACACCACCACGGTGCGGCTGCGCCCCTCGCGCTTGGCGGTGTAGAGCGCAGAGTCCAGCAGGCGCAGGGTGATGTCCAGCGGGCGCAGCGGGTCGAACAGGGTAAGCCCCATGCTGACCGACAGCACCAGCGCCGGCTCGATGCCGGGCAGCGGGTGGGCGGCCAGCGTCGCATGCACACGCTCGGCCACCACCTGTGCCTGGTCGAGCCCGGTGGCGGGCAACAGGGCCAGAAACTCCTCGCCCCCCCAGCGCCCCAGCACATCGGCGGCGCGGAAGACATCGCGGCACAGGGTGGCAAACAGCTGCAGCGCCTGGTCACCCACATGGTGGCCGTACACATCGTTCACGCGCTTGAAGTGGTCCAGGTCCATCATCAACAGGCTGGCTGGCTCATTGCCGCGCTGCAGCAGTGCCCATTCCTGGCGCAGGCGATCGGTGAACGAGCGGCGGTTGGCCAGGCCGGTCAGCACATCGGTGTGGGCGAGCACGTCCATCTGGTGGCGGGCCGCCTCCAGCTCCATCAGCATCTGGCCCTGACGGTCGTTGGCGCGCTTGAGTTCCAGCAGCCGGATCACCTGGCGCGCCAGGGCACTGAGCAGGTCCTGCACCTTGGCAGACAGCTCGCGCGGCCGGTGGTCCAGCACGCACAGCGTGCCCAGCACAAAACCATCGGGCGTGACCAGCGGCGCCCCGGCGTAAAAGCGCAGGGGATTCTTCTGCGTGACGATCGCATAGTGCGCAAAGCGCGGGTCTTGTGCCAGGTCGGGCACGATGAAGACGCCGGACTGGCGGATGGCATAGCGGCACACCGACTCGCTCAGCGGGGTTTCCCGCAGCGCAAACCCACGGGCGGCCTTGAACCACTGGCGCTGGCTGTCCAGCAGGCTGATCAATGCCACGGGCGCTTCGCACACGTAGCCCGCCAGGTCGGCCAGCTCGTCGTAGGCGGGCTCCATGGGCGTGTCGAGAATGCCGTAGCGCTGCAGGGCCTGGAGACGGGCCGTGTCGTCGCAGGGGTCGTCGGGAGGGGTGGTGTCGGCCATGATGCGAAGCGGCCGCGCCGCCCCCAATTGCCTTGAGATGGGGCAGCATGCCACACAAGCAGGACGGCTGCACGGGTGGAAGCCCGATGGCCCCTGGGTCACGCCAGAGTGGTGCTCTGGCCCTGCAGTGCCTGCCTCTCGTTTGTTCGTTCAGCGTCTGCTGGCGCTTGCCGCTGCGGGCGGACAGCGCAGCTGTGTCGCGGTCAGGCAGCCACAGCGGGCGCGATATCGCGTTGGGCAGCGGGCTCGCTGGCACCCGGGGCGTCGGCGTCCGAACACGTGGCCCCACCGCAACCGTGAATCAACGCACCCGGCAACGCACCGGGAGCGTGCACCACGCCGGTCACAGGGTCAAACCCCACACGGCGCAGGTGCAGGGCCAGCGAGGCATCCATGCTCTGCGCATGCTGCGGAAACCACAGCGCCAGCTCGCTGGCCATGACGCGCAGCACCTTCAGGTCGCCCTGTTCGGCGCGGGCCGTGCCTTCACGCATCACCTGCAGCACCACCTTGTGCTGCATGCTGTGGCAGTTGCCCGATGCAAATCGGGTGGAGGCCATCCAGTCGTCTTCCTGCCCGAAATGCTCCTCGGTATGCTCCACCAGCGCGCGCCAGCGGGGCAGCAGGTCCGCGTCACCGGCCTGGTCCACGGCGGCCAGCAAGTCGACAAACTCCCGGTGGGTGTCATCCATCAGGGGCAGGTCGAGGTTCAACGCATCAGACCATTCGAGGTGGGCCATGGGACTCCTTGGGCGGGCAGATTAAACGAAGGTGCGAGCTTAGAAGCCCCAGCCCGGCCGGGTGTTGATGCAGGTCATGGCAACGCCATACGCAGCCAGGCCCTGCACCGCGTGCGGCGGTCAGGGCCTGGTGGTGCAAGGGACTTGGGCGCCCAGCGCCCGCCCCATCAGCTCTGGCCGTACATGCGCTTGGCGTCGTCCACACACTTGGACTTGAGGTCGCCAGTCATCGTCTCGCAGCGCTCCTTGGCAGCCTTGTAGTTGGCTTCATTCTTCTCGGCGGTGGCGTCCTTGCGCGCCTCGGCCATGTTGGCGGCCTTCTCGGCCGCTGTGTCTGCAGGCTTGGCCTGGGCCGCGGCCACCTTGGCGTTTTCCTTGGCCTTCACATGTTCGGCCTTGGCATCCTTCACGCACACGTCCTTGGCGTTGCCGGTCAGGTCGTCGCACTTTTCCTTGGCGACAGCGTAGGCGGCGTCGGCACGGGCTTCAGCCACCTTCTGGCTGGCCTTGGCGCTGGGCTTGTACTGGGCTTCGAGCTCGGCCTTGGCCACGTCTTCGGTGCCCTTGGCTTCCTTCATACAGATGTCCTTGGCGTTGGCCTTGAGGGCATCGCATTTTTGCTTGTTCATCTTGTAGTCCGCCGAGATGCTGTCCTTGGCGGCCTTGTGTTCCGCAGGGGTCATGGCAAAAGCGGTGGTAGCCATCAGACCGGCGGCGCAGGCGGCGATCAGGGTGCGTTGGAATGTCATGGTTTTCTCCTCGATGAAATTGAATGCAATGGGTGTGAATCTTGTAGGGGCGGTGCGCCAGGGGTGGCCTGGCGGGGGCGGGGCGAAAGCCCCGCAGCGCGGTCGCGCTATCAGTCGTTGAAGCGGAAGTCGGGATGGCGGTCCTGCCATTCCTTGAGCTGCTTTTCGGCCACGTCGCGGGCGATGCCCTGGCGCTCTTGCAGCTTGCCCAGGAACTGTTCGCGCTTGCCGTCGATGACATCGAAGTCGTCGTTCGTGAGCTTGCCCCACTGCTCGATCATCTTGCCCTTGAACTGCTTCCAGTTGCCCTTGATGGTGTCTTCATTCATGATGTCACTCCTCAAAAAACTTCGCTTCAGCCATCCACTCGGAGTGCGTGGAACCTTTGCGTGATGCGATGGAATTCACTGTAAAAATGATCTGGCGACGGCGCCGTAGTCCATGCCACGCAGCACACGTCAGCACAGGACTACGGGCGTGACGGACATCGCCGATGCGACGGTGCCCGCCCTCTGGCGGATGCCCAACAAGGGCTCACCAGGGGTACAAAGTGTTGCAACCGCCCATCACCAGATGCCCTGCTTCTCAAGGAACCTCCAGCAATGTTTCTCTTGGTAACACTTGTGTTTGCAAGTGGTCGCGGCATGTGATTAAGTGGTGCCTGCGCACTCTGCTTTGCGCGGGTTTCCATCTCAATCACCATGACCAATTCATACGCGGAAACTCTGACGACCGAGGTCGCAGAGACAACAGAGGGCGCCGCCTTCATCCCCGATTCCGTTCCTGCCCAGCGTTCAGGTAGTTCGGCGCCGTTTTTAGCGGCACTAGCGACAGCCAGCGCAGTGACCGCCTGCGGAGGCGGAAGTGCCGACAACAACACCACGCGCGCGCTGGACGGAGGGGTCATGCCACGGCCCATATCCGATGGGTTTTCTTATCCCGCTCCGACCACCGACAGCGAGGCTGCCCGGTTTCTCCTGCAGGCCCAGTTTTCGGCATCCACGGAAGAGATAGCGGCGCTGCGCTCGAGCACATACGCCGATTGGCTGAGCAGACAATTCAATGGACACCCGGGCGCCAGCGGCTGGGACTGGCTGAATGATCGCGGCTATGCAGCTGTTAGCAACGACACGGCTTACTACGACAACTCCTACCCCGCCGATTACATGATCTGGTATCAGCTCATGAAGTCAACCGATGGCCTGCGAAAGCGCGTTGCGCTCGCACTCTCGGAGATCTGCGTGGTCTCCACCAATGGCGTGGATATCAATTGGCGCTGCCATGCGATGGCCTGGTACTGGGACCAGTTGGTGAACAACGCGTTTGGCAACTACCGCTCCGTGCTGGAAAACGTGACGCTGAACGCCGCCATGGGCTACTACCTCAACACCCGCGGCAACCAGAAGGAAAACGCTGCCACCGGCCGACAGCCCGACGAGAACTACGCGCGTGAGGTGATGCAGCTCATGTCCATCGGGCTGGTAGAGCTGAATCTTGATGGCACGCCCAGACTGGACGGCAACGGCAAACCCATCGATAGCTACACCATGAATGATGTGACCAACCTGGCACGGGTGTTCACAGGCTACGACTACGACCAGTCACAAAACGTTCCGATCACGGTTCCAGGTACGACGCGCGTGGTCCCGAACACCACCTATACGCGCCTTCCGATGGCGCTCAATGCGTCTCGCCACTCCACCCTGGCGGCCACTTTCCTGGGCGCCACCATACCCGCCAACACGCCGGGCGCAGCCGCCCTCAAGAGCGCACTGGATACGCTTTTCAACCACCCCAACGTGGGCCCGTTCATTGGCAAGCAGCTCATCCAGCGCCTGGTCACCAGCAACCCATCGCCTGGCTATGTGGCGCGAGTGGCATCAGTGTTCAACAACAACGGGGCGGGGGTGCGCGGCGACATGCGTGCGGTGATCATGGCTATCCTGCTGGACGACGAGGCCCGCTCACCGGCAGGGCTTACTCAGCCGACCTTCGGCAAGCTGCGCGAGCCCATGCTGCGTTTTGTGCAATGGGGCCGCACCTTTGGATTGAACTCCGCCCGAGGCACCTGGAAGATTGGCGACCTGAGCGATCTGGGGTCCCGTTTGGGCCAAAGCCCACTGCGATCTCCCTCCGTGTTCAATTTCTTCCGGCCCGGCTATGTGCCGCCGTCCACGGCATTGGCTACCGCAGGCGCTGTAGCCCCCGAATTCCAGCTGGTCAATGAGAGCAGCGTGGGGGGCTACCTCAACTACATGCAGGGCGTGATCCGCAACGGCATCTACGTGAATGCCCCCGAACTGCCCAACAACGGCAGCACCGCCAACAACGGATACGACATCAAGGCCAGCTACACCAACGAGCTGGCCATCGTGGCGGATGCGGACGCACTGGTCGCACGCATCAACCTGCTGATGTGCGCAGGCCAGTTGTCCGCAGCCACCGTCAAGCTCATTACGGACGCGCTGAAGGCAACGCCCGTCACCGCCGCCAGCACCGACGCCGTCAAGCTCGACCGTGTAGCAGCCGCCATTTTTCTGGTGATGGCCTCGGCCGAATACCTCGTTCAAAAGTAAGCCCTGCCATGCACCTGCTTCAACCCGAACTCCACACCCGCCGCGCGTTTCTGCGCCGCTCCACCCAGCTGGGCCTTGCGGGCACAGCCCTGCCCTTTGCGCTCAACCTGGCTGCCATGGGAGAGGCGGCAGCCTTCAACGCCACGGACTACAAGGCGCTGGTCTGCGTATTCCTGTACGGCGGCAACGACTATGCCAACACCGTCATCACCTATGACGACGACAGCTACACACGCTACAGCGCCATCCGGGGCGGTGGGGCGGGTCAGAGCGCTGGCGGAATCGCGCTCGCCAAAGCGGACCTCACCCCCACGCTGCTGACGCCCACCGTCCCCCTGCCCGGCGGCCGCCAGTACGCGCTGCACCCGGCCATGACGGGGCTGGCCGGCCTGTTCAACAGCGGCAAGGCGGCCGTGCAGCTCAACGTGGGCCCGCTGGTGGTACCGCTGACGCGCGCCCAGTACAACAGTGCCGACCGCGCCACCTACCCGGTGCCGCCCAAGCTGTTCTCGCACAACGACCAGCAGTCGGTATGGCAATCGTCCTCGCCCGAGGGCTCCACCGTGGGCTGGGGTGGCAACATTGGCGACCTGGCGCTGTCCTCCAACGGCAATTCGCTGTTCACCTGCATCTCGGTCACGGGCAATGCGGTGTTCCTGTCGGGCGACTCGGCGCTGCAGTACCAGGTCAGCACCAATGGGGCCGTGGCCATCAATGGTGTGAAGAACCGGGTCTACGGGTCATCTGCCGTGCAGAGCGCACTGACTTCGCTGATCCAGCAGCCACGCGCGCAGACGCTGGAGAACGAGTACAACCGGGTGACCACGCGTGCCGTGGCGGCCGAAAGCCAGATCACCAACGGTCTCGCCGGCGTGACGCTGGCTACCACCTTCCCCAGCAACAACTCCCTGGCCAACCAGCTCAAGATGGTGGCGCGCCTCATTGGTGCGCGCAGCACCCTGGGCAGCAAGCGCCAAGTATTCATGGTGTCACTGGGCGGCTTTGACCTGCACGACAACCTCATCGCGCAACAGCCCGGCCTGCTGCAGCGTGTGAGCGAGGCCATGACGGCGTTCTACAACGCCACCGTGGAGTTGGGAGTGGCCGACAAAGTCACGGCGTTCACCGCCTCCGACTTTGGCCGCACGCTCAGCTCCAATGGCGACGGCTCAGACCACGGTTGGGGCAGCCACCACCTGATGGTGGGCGGCGCGGTCAAGGGCAAGGCCTTTTACGGCAGCGCGCCGCCGGTGAGTGTGGGCAGCACCGCAGCCCCCGAAGACCAGTGGCACGTGGGCCAGGGCCGCCTGCTGCCATCCACCTCGGTGGACCAGTACGCGGCCACCCTGGCCAAGTGGTTTGGTGTGGCCGACAACGAGATGGCGGGAGTGCTGCCCAACATCACGCACTTTGGCACAGCGGCGGGGCGACCAGACTACCCGGTGGACCTGGGGTTCCTGTAACTCGATGGAGCCCCCGTGACCCGGGGGCCTGCAGGTCGCAACCACGGCAAGGGCCTGGGGCCTCCCCGGCTCCCCAATAATGGCAGCATGACGACTCCCTCTGCTTCCCCGCTTCGCCCCCGCGTGGTCATCATCGGCTGCGGATTCGGCGGCCTTGAAGCCGCCCGGGCTCTCAAAAGCGCGGCGGTGGATGTGACCCTGGTGGACAAGACCAACCACCACCTCTTCCAGCCCCTGCTCTACCAGGTGGCCACGGCCGGGCTGTCGGCCCCGGCCATTGCGGCGCCCATTCGGCACCTGTTCCGGCAGCAGCGCAACGTGACCACCTTGCTGGGCGAGGTCATCCGCATCGACGTGGGCCAGCAGTCCGTGCATCTGGCAGACGGCGCCACGCTGCCGTATGACCACCTCATCGTGGCCGCCGGCGCCACGCACAGCTACTTTGGCCGCGATGAGTGGGCGGCCTATGCGCCCGGGCTCAAGACGCTGGACGACGCGTTCGAGATCCGCCGCCGCGTCCTGCTGGCGTTCGAGGCGGCCGAGAAGGAGCCCGACCCCGTACGCCGCGCAGACTGGCTCAACTTTGTGGTCGTGGGCGCAGGCCCCACGGGCGTGGAGATGGCCGGCACGCTGGCAGAGATTGCGCGCCACACGCTGCCTGGCGAGTTCCGCCACATCGACCCCGCGAGCGCGAAGATCATCCTGCTCGAAGGCGGTGCACGCGTGCTGCAGGCCATGCCTGAGGCCCTGAGCCAGCGCGCCAAGGAACAACTGGAAAAGCTGGGCGTGGACGTGCGCCTGGGCGCCCGCGTCACCGCCATCGACAGCGATGGCTTGAAGGTCGAATCGCCTGCAAGCGCTAGTACATCAAGCGCAATCAGCTATCAAATAAATAGCAAATGCATTGTATGGGCAGCGGGTGTAGCTGCGTCACCCCTGGGCCGCCACCTGGCGGATGCCACCGGTGCCAGCACCGACCGCGCGGGCCGCGTGGTGGTGGAGCCCGACCTGACCTTGTCTGGCCACCCCGAGATCAGCGTGATCGGCGACCTGGCGGCAGCCAAGAGCCACGTGGCAGGCCATGAGCCCACGCCCGTGCCCGGCGTGTCGCCGGGCGCCAAGCAGATGGGCCGCGCCACGGCGGCCAACATCCTGCGCCGCCTGGCGGGCCAGCCCACCCAGCCGTTTCGCTACCGCGACTACGGCAACCTGGCCACCATCGGCCGCAACTCCGCCGTGGTGGACCTCACATCGCCCGCCGGGCCAGTGCGGTTCTCAGGCTACTTTGCGTGGCTGTTCTGGCTGTTTGCGCACGTGTACTTCCTGATCGGCTTTCGCAACCGGCTGGTGGTGCTGCTGGACTGGGCCTGGGCGTACTGGAGCTTTGCACGCTATGCGCGGGTGGTGACGGGCATTGAACGCCATGAGACCGCGCCCCCGTCCCCGACACCGCCGGGCACCTGACGGCCACGCGCGCTGCGTGGCGCAACGGCCAAAGCCAGCGCCTTGCCTGCAGGCTCTCGCCACAAATATCTGTTGCGTTACTGCCCCACCTGCTCCACCCACGCTGCCAGCTCACTGGCCAGCTGGCCCGACGCCGCTGCCAGAGCGGCCACGCCGCCCGCCGCATCGGCCGACTTGGCGGGCTGCTGCACGATGAACACGCGCTGGCCGCGCAGCGATTCGCCCGCCGGGGTCAGCTCGACCACCGTGGCGCGCAGGCGCACCACCCCGGCGCTGTCGCTGGGACTGGTGAACAGGTGGCTGAACTCCTCCAGCTCGGTGCGCAGCACCAGGGGCAACTTGTTGCCCTGGGCGGGCTCGCGGGCCTGGGCGGCGCCGTCGTCGGCCTTGAGCACGGCGCGGCGCTGGCCCAGTTGCTCGCGCAGGCGCTGCTGCAGCAGCTGTGCAGGCGGCTGGCTCCAGCGGGCCTGGCTGTAGGGACGCAGCTGCTGGGCGTCGGCATAGGCCAGGCGGTACAGCACGGCGTTCCCCCCCTCGGGCAGGCCGGGGGCGTCCATGTCGGCCATCGCCAGCGGAGGCAGGGGCGCACGGCGGTCGGTGGGCACGGTGGCCAGCGGGCCGGGGCCAAAGTCATACAGCACGGGGCGGGCCGGGGGCGCTGGCAGGGCCGAGCAGCCCGTGAGCAGCAGCACCGCCGCCAAACCACAGCCCCACAGCGCTGTAGCGCTAGATGAATATGCCTTGATTGCTATATTTTTAATAGTATTCATGTTCACTCCTCACAGAGGGCATGCGCCACCAATGCAGCGCGGGAGGGGGTCCAGCTCACGGGGCGCTGCCAAACCCTGGCTCACCCGGCCCGGGCGGGATGCGCCCTGAGCCATAGATGAACAACTGCGGGTTGTCGCTGATGCCCCCCGCCGCGCGGCCCATCTGGCGGGCGGCGCGGGCCGTGTCGTCGGCGGCGCGGTTCACTCGGGGCAGCGTCGCGGTGCTGAACTGGTCCGCTGCGCGCGCCAGCGACTGGGTGCCAGCGGTGATCTGGTCGATAGGGCCGCCGTCGGCGTTGAGCCGCTGGTTGGTCTTGCCCAAGTCCACCGCCAGGGCCGACACACTGGCGCCCGCCTGCTGCAATGACTGCAGGGTCTGGCGCGCATCGCTGGCCAGGGGCGGCAGCGCGGCCAGGGCCGGGTCCAGGCGCTGGGCCACGGTGGCATCGAGCCGCTGGGTCAGGGTGTTGATGCTGCCGGCGGCCTGGCCGATGCTGGACAGCGCCTCGGTGAGCTTTTGTTGGTTGTTGTCGCCCAGCAGCTGGTTGATGCGGCGCGTGGCCTCTTCGACCTGGCCGAGGATGGCGGGCGCCTGTTCGGCCAGCTTGCCAAAGGGCGAGGGCTTGAGCGGCAGGCGCGGCAGGCCGCTGGGGCCGGGGGGCAGCTCGGGGTAGGGCTTCTCGGCATCGTCCAGTTGCACATGTGCCAGGCCGGTGACGCCCTGGTAGCCCAGCACCGCAAAGGTGGTGGGGCTGATGGGCGCCTGTTCGTTGACCGCAATACGGATCAGCACGTTGCCGCTCACCTGGGGGTCGAACCCGATGCGCGTGACCTTGCCCACGGCCACGCCCTTGTAGCGCACGGTGGCCTGGGGCTGCAGGCCACTCACGCCGTCGCGGGTGGAGAGTTCGTACTGCTCGTAGTTGGCGTTGTCGCGCGTGAGCCAGATGGCCAGGCCTGCCAGCATGGCGGCCACCACCAGCACAAAGATGCCTGCGGCGAGGGCGTGGGATTTGTTTTCCATCAGGGATGTTCCTTGTCGGGTGCAGGCCCGGCGGCGGTCTGCACCGGGGCCTGCTGCACAGGGGGCACGGGGGCCATGGCCCGCTGGCCACGTTCGCCCATGAAGAAGTGCTCGATGAACGGGTGCGAAAAGTGCGCCACCTCGTGCGGCGGGCCGGTGACGATGACCTTTTTATCGGCCAGCACGGCCACGCGGGTGCTGAGTGCGAACAGCGTATCCAGGTCGTGCGTGACCATGATCACCGTCAGCCCCAGCGCTGCGCGCAGCTCGCGCAGCAGCGCGCAAAAATCGTCAGAGCTGCTCGGGTCCAGGCCCGCCGTGGGTTCGTCGAGCAGAAGCAGCGGCGGGTCCATGATGAGCGCGCGGGCCAGCGCCACGCGCTTGACCATGCCCCCCGACAGGTCCGCCGGCATGCGCGTGGCGTGTTCGGGCTGCAGGCCCACCATCTGCAGCTTGACCAGCGCGGCATCGCGCACCAGCTCGGGCGGTAGCGTGCCCTGCTCGCGCAGCGCAAAGGCCACGTTGTCGAGCACGTTGAAGGCCGAGAACAGCGCACCGTGCTGGAACAGCATGCCCACCCGGCTGGCAGCCCCCTCGCGCCCCATCTCGGACGCGGGCCGGCCCAGCACGGTGACCTGCCCGCGCGTGGGCCGGGCCAGGCCCAGGATCTGGCGCAGCAACACCGTCTTGCCCGTGCCCGACCCGCCTACCAGCGACAGCATCTCGCCGCGCTGCACGGTGAAGTTCAGGTCCTGGTGCACGGTGAAGGCTTCATCGCCCTTGCCAAACTGCGTCCAGAGGCCTTGCACATCCACGATGGGCGGCTCACCGGGCGCGACGGCGATGTGTTCGGGCTTGGCGATGCGCTCAGTCATATGCCGATGTTCTTGAACGCTATGGCAAACAACGCGTCCACGATGATCACCATGGTGATGGACGACACCACCGACGCCGTCGTGCCTTCGCCCAGGCTCTGGGTGTTGGGCTTGACGCGCAGGCCCCAGTGGCAACCGATCAGCGCAATGAACGCGCCAAACACCACCGACTTGGCCATGGCCAGGCCCAGGTTGCCGATCTTTACCGCTGCGGGCAGTGCCTGCACAAAGTACGACGGCGAGATGTCCATGGAGATGTCGGCCGCCAGCATGCCGCCCGCCAACGCCGCCAGCGTGGTCCACACGCTGATGAGCGGCATCGCCAGCGCCAGCGCCAAGGTGCGCGGCATCACCAGCCGGAACCCGTGCGGGATGCCCATCACGCGCATGGCGTCCAGCTCCTCGGTCACGCGCATCACACCGATCTGTGCGGTGATGGACGAGCCGGAGCGGCCCGCCACCAGGATGGCCGCCAGCATGGGCCCCAGCTCGCGGATCAGCGAGATGCCCAGGATGTTGACGATGAATGACTCGGCACCAAACTGCCGCAGCTGCAGGCTCATCAGGTAGGCCAGCACCACACCAATGAGGAACCCCACCAGCGCTGTGATGGGCAGCGCCGTGGCGCCCATGCGGTACAGATGGCCGGACACATCACGCCACGGCCCCTTGCGCGGTGCGCGCGCCAGGCGCCCCAGATCCAGCACCAGCTGGCCCACCATCTCCAGCAGGTGGCGGGCATGGTCCACACCGTGCAGCACCAGCACGCCCAGGTGATCGACCTGCTCGCCCAGGCGCCAAGGCTCAGGCGGCGGTGCAACACAGGTGAACTGCGCCACCCGAGCCAGCATGGTGCGCTGGCTGTCGGTGCAGGCCAGGTGTGCGGGCCAGGCGTGCTGCCAGTGGTTCCACAGCAGTTGCGCGCCCACATGGTCCAGCCACTGCAGCTCCCGCAGGTCCCAGCCTAGGGTGGGTGCGGGGGGTGCGCCGCGCAGCTGGTCCGACACGGCCTCCCACTGCGCCGCGTTGCCCAGCTCGGCCGCACCCCAGCGCCCACGCAGCTGCGCACACGGCCCTTGGGGCGTATCGGCGCGGACGATGTGGGGAGCGTGGTCGGTCATGGGTCTGGCCGCCAGGGCAGCCGCAGGGGTGGGGTCGTCAAGAAGCAGCAAGGAAGAGCGTGCATGGTAGCGGAGCGAATCCTGCACACGCTGTCGGACACGAGCCTGTCAAGCACAGACAGGCGGCGAAGCGTGTAATTATTATCAAATCAGCGCCAAGCGCAATCAATTCAAGCATCAGCAGCTACCAAAAGTGTAGCAATAGGCACACACCCTATCGACAGGGCCTGCCCCATCCGCACAATGGCCCACCGTTACCACCTTTGATCGGCACCGCCCCTCCTCCATGAGCGACACCACGTTTGACACCATCATCATCGGCGGAGGCACAGCCGGTGCCTTGCTCGCCAACCGCCTGAGCGCCGACGGCCGCCACCGCGTGCTGCTGATCGAGGCCGGCCGCAAGGACGACTACCACTGGATCCACATCCCCGTGGGCTACCTGTACTGCATCGGCAACCCACGCACCGACTGGCTCTACAACACCGAGCCCGACGCGGGCCTGAACGGCCGCACCCTGCGCTACCCACGCGGCAAGACGCTGGGCGGCTGCAGCAGCATCAACGGCATGATCTACATGCGCGGCCAGGCGCGCGACTATGACCAGTGGGCCGAACTGACGGGCGACGCCAGCTGGCGCTGGGACAACGCCCTGCCCTACTTCCGCCGCCACGAAGACCACTGGCGCCTGGACCAGCCCGGAGGCGTGAACGAAAATTTCAAACGCCTGCACGGCAACAAGGCCACCGGCAGCACCGGCGAGTGGCGGGTGGAAAAGCAACGCCTGCGCTGGGACGTGCTCGACGCCTTTGCCCACGCCGCGCAGCAGGCCGGCATCCCCGCCACCGACGACTTCAACAGCGGCAGCAACGAAGGCGTGGGCTATTTCGAGGTCAACCAGAAAAGCGGCTGGCGCTGGAACACCGCCAAGGCCTTTTTGCGCCCCACCTGCTACGGCCGGCCCAACTTCGAGATGTGGACCAGCGCGCAGGCGTCCAAGCTCATCCTCGAAACCCAGCCCGATGGCAGCCAGCGCTGCACCGGCGTGCTGGTGTGGGACGGCCACGAGATGGTCACGGCCCGCGCGGCGGGCGAGGTGATCCTGAGCGCAGGCGCCGTCAACTCGCCCCAGCTGCTGCAGCTGTCGGGCATCGGCCCCGCCGCACTGCTGCGCAACCACGGCATCGATGTGGCGGTGGACCTGCCCGGCGTGGGCGCCAACCTGCAGGACCATCTGCAGATCCGCGCGGTGTTCAAGGTGCAAGGGGTGCAGACGCTCAACACCATGGCCAACTCGCTGGTCGGCAAGGCCAAGATCGGGCTCGAATATGCGCTCAAGCGCAGCGGGCCCATGAGCATGGCGCCTTCGCAGCTCGGTGCGTTCACCCGCAGCAGCCCAGACCAGCCCTATCCCAACATCGAGTACCACGTGCAGCCCCTGTCGCTCGATGCGTTTGGCGAGCCGCTGCACAGCTTTCCGGCCTTCACCGCCAGCGTGTGCAACCTCAACCCCACCAGCCGGGGCACGGTGAACATCAAGAGCGCCGACTTCAAGGCCGCGCCCGCCATCGCGCCCAACTACCTCAGCACGCCCGAAGACCGCCAGGTGGCCGCCGACAGCCTGCGCGTCACGCGCCGCATCGTGGCCCAGCCCGCGCTGGCCAAGTACCAGCCGCAGGAGTGGAAGCCCGGCGTGCAGTTTGAAAGCGACGAAGACCTGGCGCGCCTGGCGGGTGACATTGCCACCACCATCTTCCACCCCGTGGGCACCACCAAGATGGGCCGCGACGGCGACCCCATGGCCGTGCTGGATGCTCAACTGCGCGTGCGCAATGGGCGCGGCAGCGTGGTGGCCGGCCTGCGCGTGGTGGATGCGGGCGCCATGCCCACCATCACCAGCGGCAACACCAACTCGCCCACGCTGATGATGGCGGAGAAGGCGGCGGAGTGGATCATCCAGGCAAGGCGGGCGGCGTGAGTACCATCGCGCCGATGTACTCCTCCACTTTCATCTTTGCGACGAAGAACCTGTTCAAGCTATGTTCGGGGTCGCGCAAGCGCTTTGCCGGGATGGGGTGCTAGGCGCGGTGCGCGGTGGATAGCTTGGCTATCCACAAGCGCCGCAACACCGCAGACCGCCCGGCAAGGCACTTGCCCGAAGGGTTGGAGTGAAATCGGGTGATTGAACGCCCCGGCTGCTTGCATGGGCACGAGCCCATGCGGCGCACCCGAAGCATCCACTCATCCCGATTGCACTCCAACGCGATCCCCGAACATAGCTTGAACAGGTTCTCAATTCGACGACGCCTTTCACCGCCTGGACGAGGCGATTGCCACCGCCGCCCGTTCCATCGACGGCTACCTGGGCGAGGAGTCCTGGACGGACACGGGCAACGGCCTGGTGTCCAACGTGTACTACTGGCAGTCGCTGGAAGCGCTGCAAACACTGATGCAACACCCCGCGCACCTGAAGGCCAAGGCCGCGCAGGCGCAGTGGCTCAACGGCTACCAGGAGGTGATTGCGCAGGTGCTGCGCACCTACGGCGACAACCAGCTGACCGGGCTGCTGCCCACGGCCGGGCTGTTCACGCAAGGCACTGCGCCCCACTGATCTTTGCAAGCCCTGGCGCCCAGGTCGCTGCAGCGTTCAGCGGATGCCGCCCACATAGCGCGGCACCTCGGGGGCGGGCTCGGGGGGCGGTGCGGGGCGCGAGCGCACAGCCTGCGCCGCCACGTCCAGCAGCGGACGGCGCGGCGCTGCAAGGGGAGTGGCGTGCAGGGCGTGCTCCAGGCGGTCGGCCCACTCAGCCAGATCGGGCGCGTTGTCGTCTACAGCGCGCTGGCGCGCGAACCGCACGATCTCCTGCGCATAGTCGGCGTTGACCGCCATCCATTCGGTATCGGTCACGCGACCCGTTTTGCGCCGCAACAGCACATGCAGGTGGGCGGCAATTGCCAGCTTGTCGGAATCGGACATGGTCGGCTCCTTAATGCATTGGGGTCATCCATCGGACTGCACCCGCTGGCCCGCGTTGCACAACGATGCGGGAGCGGGGAAGGCCTGCCGGGTCTCTCGGGGCTCATTCAGCCGCCCAGGCGCTCGCGGTGCTGGGCAATGTCCAGCCCCGTCTGTTCGCTCTGTTCGTCCACCCGCAGGCCCATCGCAAAGTTGATGACCCACAGCAGCGCGGCCGTCACCACCAGGCTGTAGGCCGCCACGGCGCCCACGCCGATGGCCTGGGTCAGCAGGCTGCCCGCCACCCCGCCCACGGTCTTGCTGGCCAGCACACCGGTGAGCAGTGACCCCACGATGCCGCCAACGCCATGCACGCCAAATACGTCGAGCGAGTCATCCACCCGCAGCAGCCGCTTGAGCCCCGTGGCGCCCCAGTAGCAGGCCAGCCCGGCCACCAGCCCAATCACCACGGCCGAGCGCAGCGTGACAAAACCGGCGGCAGGTGTGATGGCCACCAGCCCCGCCACCAGGCCGGAGCACAGCCCCAGCAGCGACGGGCGCCCGCGCACCACCCACTCACCCAGCATCCACGACAGCGCACCGGCCGCAGCGGCCAGGTGCGTCACTGCCATGGCCAGCCCGGCACGCCCATCGGCCGCGACCGCAGAGCCCGCGTTGAAGCCAAACCAGCCCACCCACAGCATGCCCGCGCCCGCCATGGTGAGCCCCAGGTTGTAGGGTTCAAACGGCTCGCGCCCATACCCAGCGCGGCGGCCCAGAAACAAGGCGCACACCAGCCCCGCCACGCCCGCGTTCACGTGCACCACCGAGCCGCCCGCAAAATCCAGCGCGCCCATCTGCGCCAGCCAGCCACCCGGCTCCCACACCCAGTGCGCCACGGGCGCATAGACCACCAGTGTCCACAGGCTGATGAAGACGAGCATGGCCGAAAACCGCATGCGCTCCACAAACGCGCCCACCAGCAGCGCGGCCGTGATGATGGCAAAGGTGAGCTGGAACATCGCGTACACCGACTCCGGGATCAGCGGCGCAATGTGGCTCACGGCCAGCTTGCCCGCCTCCAGCTGAAAGTCGAGCCCGGCAAAGCCAGCACGGTCCCAGCCGCCGAGCCAGGCGCTGCCCGGTGTGAAGGCCAGTGAATACCCCGCCGCAAACCACAGCAGGCTGACCAGCGCTGCAATGGCCACCACGCTGGCCATGGTGTTGAGCACGTTCTTCCTGCGCACCATGCCTGCGTAAAACAGCGCAATGCCTGGCAGCGTCATCAGCAGCACCAGGGCGGTGGAAGTCATCATCCAGCCGGTATGGGCCGCATTTACCGTGTCCTGGGCCACCAGGGCGGGGCGCGTGAGAGGCGCCGCGACTGCAGGAGCCTCTGGCACGCCCTGGGCCAGCGCGCAGGTGCACAGCCCCAGACACAACGACACGACCGCAAACACCCGGTGGTTGACTGCACGCATGCACGCTCCCTTTCGCAATTTGTTACAAGCGCATTGCACGAGCCATGCCAGCCAGATGCCCCCGAATCGGGGCACAGAGCGTCCCCGCAAGCCGTCCGGCGCCCAACAACGGGGGGCGGGAAACCCCCAATGCACCAGCGGGGTGCAGCCGTTACAGTCACGGCACTCGAAAGCGCGCTTCGGTGTGCCAAGCGAGGGGCCCGAGGAGACAACCTTTCTACCAAGAACCACATTCAAAACACCCAACGAGGTGTGAACCCTTTCAGGCGCTGGCGATCCCAGCGCCTTTTTCTTGCCCGCTCGATCCTGAGCGGTCCTGAATCGATAGCAGGCCCGGTGCGACAATCCTGCGATGGAATGGATTTTGATGACCCTGGCCTCGCTGCTCGCGGGCTTTGTGGATGCGATCGTGGGGGGCGGTGGACTGGTGATGGTGCCCGCGCTGTTTGCAGCTTTTCCGGGGGCGCCCCCAGCCACCCTGCTGGGCACCAACAAGGCGGCCTCGGTCTGGGGCACCGCCATGGCCACCTGGCAATACAGCCGCAAGGTGCAGATTCGCTGGTCGGCCATGCTGCCGGCTGCAGCCGCCGGTTTTGCCGGCTCGTTCGTGGGCGCCTGGGCCGTCACCGTGGTGTCGGCCGACTTCCTGCGCAAGCTGCTGCCCCTGGTGCTGCTGGGCGTGTTGCTCTACACCCTGGCCAAGAAGGAGCTGGGGCGGCACCACACCCCCCGGTTCGCGGGCCGGGCCGAGGTGATCGCCGCCTGCCTGATTGGTGTGCTCATCGGTTTTTATGACGGGTTCTTTGGCCCGGGCACCGGCAGCTTCTTCGTCTTTTTGTTCGTGCGGCTGCTGGGCTACGACTTTCTCAATGCCTCGGCGTCGGCCAAGCTGCTCAACTGCGCCACCAACGTCGCCGCCATTGCGCTGTTTGCCGCCAAGGGCCATGTGTGGTGGCACTTTGCGGTGACGCTGGCCGTGGCCAACGTGCTGGGCAGCCTGCTCGGCACCCACATGGCGCTCAAGCATGGCACCGGCTTTGTGCGGGGCATCTTCATCGTGGTGGTGAGCACCCTGATCCTGAAGACGGGGTACGACGCCTTTCTGCGGTAGGCCTGCACTTCACCCACCAGGTGTCGGTTGCCAGGGTGGCACCCAACTTGCAACGCCCTGCAAGGCCTACCACCAGGGCGCTCCGAGGTCATCGGGGTTGCCCTGCATGGCCCGAATGTGAACGCGCGTCCTATAATTTCCGCACGTTTCCGTTTGATGACGAGGCCCATCGCCAATGGCGATGTCCGCATCCACCCGCTCCGGCCTGCCTACCCGCAGGCCGGATTTTTTGTACCTGAACCACCCCCACAGGAACCTGTCATGCAATTTTTCAAGTCTGCCGTTGTCACCGCCGTGGCGCTGTGCGCTGCCCTCGCCGTCCAGGCCCGCACGCTGGACGAAGTCAAGAAGGACGGCAAGATCATCGTGGCCACCGAGGGCCAGTTCGCTCCCTTCAACTACTTCGAAGGCACCAAGCTGACGGGTTTTGAGGTGGAAGTGGCGGAGCTGGTGGTCAAGAAGATGGGCCTGAAGCTCGAATGGAAGACCCTGGGCTTTGACGCCCTGCTGACCGGCCTGGGCCAGAACCGCTGGGACGCCGTGATTGCCTCCCACGGTGTGACCGACGAGCGCTCCAAGGCCGTGACCTTTGCCAACCCCCATTACTGCTCGGGCGGCATCATCGTGGCCATGGACGACAAGATCCGCAACGCCAAGGACCTGACCGGCAAGGTCGTGGCCGTGCAAACCGGCACCAGCTACCTGGAGCAGGTCAAGAAGGTCAGCGGCGTGAAGGAAGTGAAGAACTTCCCGCAAGACACCGACGCCCAGCGTGCCCTGATCTCCAAGCGCGTGGACGCCTGGGTCAGCGACAAGTTCGTGGCCAAGGAAGCCGCTGCCAAGAACGCCAAAGCCGGCTTCAAGCTGGGCGACATGCTGTTCATCGAGCGCATCGCCCCCGCCATGGCCAAGGGCAACACCGGCCTGGCCGATGCCTGGAACAAGGCGTTCACCGAAGTGCTGGCCGATGGCAGCTACGCCGCCGTCTCCAAGAAGTATTTCAACGAAGACGTGCGCTGCAACTGATGTGATGGCACATGGGGTGCGCAGAGGGCTCGGGCCTGCTGCGCACCCTTTGCCGTTTCTGGTGGCGGGTGCATGATCGCCCTGCCCCAGTCCGATTTCCAACCAAGACCTTCTGGTCGTCTGATCCATGCTTCTCGCTCTTTGGCCACAAAGCTGGTCCCGACAGCAGCGCAGCAATGCCACGCTGGTCGCTGCACTGGTGGTGATGGTGCTGGCCCTCTCGTTGCTAGGCCAATTGCTGTCGTTCTTCCCTGACCCCATCGGCCCCAATGCCCAGGCGTTTTCTGAAGGTGCGCGCACCACGCTGTGGCTCACGCTGGTCAGCGGTGCCGTGGGCCTGGTGCTGGGCACAGCTGCGGCGCTGGCCCGCACCGCCCGCTGGACGCCCGTGCGCTGGATTGCTGGCGTGTACATCTGGGCCATTCGCGGCACACCGCTCTTGGTGCAGATCCTGTTTGTGTACTTTGCGCTGCCGGTGCTGGTGCCAGGGCTGAACCTGCCCGACTTTGCCGCCGCCGTCGTGGCGTTGGGACTCAATGTGGGCGCCTACAACGCCGAAGCGCTGCGCGCGGGCCTACTGGCCGTGCCACGCGGTCAGACCGAGGCCGCCCGGGCGCTGGGCCTGGGCCGCATGCATGTGTTCATGGACGTGGTGTTTCCGCAGGCGTTCAAGATATCATTGCCGCCGCTGGTGAGCAACTTTGTGGCGCTGCTCAAGGACTCTTCGCTGGCCTACGCGATCGGCGTGGTGGAGCTGACCAACGTGGGCAACCGCATCCAGTCGGCCACGTTCCAGCCCATCGCCACGCTGACCACGGTGGCCATCACCTACCTGCTGCTGACCACACTGGTCACACAGATCTCCAACGCCGTCGAGTACCGCTTTGACGTGGAGGGCCGCAACCAATGAACTCCAACGTTCCACCCAAGCCCTACATCGTGGCCGAGCGCGTGTGCAAGTCGTTTGGCGCGCACCAAGTGCTCAAGGACGTGTCCACCGTGTTCCACACCGGCGAGGTGACGGTGATCATTGGCGCCTCGGGCTCGGGCAAGAGCACCCTGCTGCGCGCCATCAACCGCCTGGAGCCCCACGACAGCGGGCGCATCACCATCGATGGCGTGGAGGTGTGCGACGACCTCACCACCCTGCAGCGCCAGCGCTGCGAGGTGGGCATGGTGTTTCAGCAGTTCAACCTGTTCGGCCACATGAGCGTGCTGGACAACGTGACGCTGGCGCCCCGCCGCATTCGCCGCACCCCGCGCACCCAGGCCAACGACGAGGCCATGCAGCTGCTGCGCCGCGTGGGCATGCAGGACCATGCGCACAAGTACCCCTGGCAGCTGTCGGGCGGGCAGCAGCAGCGGGTGGCCATTGCCCGCGCACTGGCCATGCAACCCAAGGTGATGCTGTTCGACGAGCCCACCTCGGCCCTCGACCCCGAGATGGTCAAGGAAGTGCTGGACGTGATGCGCGGCCTGGCCCGTGGTGGCATGACCATGATCGTGGTGACCCACGAAATGGGCTTTGCGCGCGAGGTGGCCGACCGGGTCATGTTCTTCGACCAGGGTCGTATCGCGCACGATGCCCCGCCGCAGGAGTTCTTCAGCAACCCGGCCAACGACCGCATCCGCGCGTTCCTGGGCCAGGTCAGCCACTGAACGGGCACGCTGCACACTCTGCAAAGCAGAGGCCACCGGGCAACCGGTGGCCCTTTTTCTTTTTGGTATTTAGGAATTTGTCGATGCGTACTGAACGCTGGGGCCTGATGGCCCTGCTGGCTGTGACCGTGGTGTGGGGCACCACCTTCCCGGCGATGAAACTGCTCTCGGCGCACCTCGACGCACTGCAGATCATCTGGCTGCGGTTTGTGATCGCACTGCTGGTGCTGGCGCCGCTGTGGCGCGGCATGCTCCGCCACGAGCGGCGCTGGGGCTGCGCGCTGGGGTTGCTGCTGTTCCTGGCGTTCTGGCTGCAGATCGAGGGCCTCGCACGCACCAGCAGCAACCGCAATGCCTTTGTCACCGGGCTCAACGTGCTGGTGGTGCCGCTGATCGCGATGGCAGCGCTGGGGCGGCGCTACGGCTGGCGCCTGTGGGGCGCCTGCGTGATGGCGCTGGCAGGCATGGCGCTGATGTTCCACGAGAACGAGCCCTGGAACCTGGGCGATACGCTGACGCTGGCCAGCACCGTGTTCTATGCGCTGTACATCCTGGCGCTGGAAGAATGCGCGCGCCGCACGGTCGCACAGCCCCTGCGTGCCACCCGCATGGCCGCCGCACAGACCACAGTGATGGCACTGGCCTCCACTGCGCTGTTGCTGGTGCAAAGCGGCAACATGGACTGGCTGCACTCGGCCGCCCACCTGCCGGTGGACGCCTTGCTGGCCTTGCTGTACCTGGGCCTGCTGGCCAGCGTGGTGGTGGTGACGCTGCAGGCCTGGGGCCAGCAGCGCGTGGATGCCATGCGCAGCGCCATCGTGTTCGGGCTGGAGCCGGTGTTTGCCGCACTCACGGCGTGGATGTTGCTGGGCGAGCAGCTGGGCTGGGCCGGGCTGAGCGGGGCGGCGCTGATTGTGGCAGCGCTGGTGTTCAGCCAGCTCCAGCCGTCACCGCGCGCCGCCGGTGCCTAGCAGGCGATTTTGAAGCGAAAATAGCTTGTAGCGCTAGTCGATATTGCGTCAACAGCTATTAATTCAATAGCAATCCAGTGCCAGATCAAGGAGCGACCAACGGCACCTCGCTGGCCTTGCGGGGCTTGCCCATGGGCGCACTGGCCAGGCCCTTTTGTACGGCGGCGATGTCTTCTTCACTGGGGTATTCGCCCAGCAGCCAATAGTCAAACACGCGCCGCGCAATCGGGGCGGCGTGGGCAGCCCCAAAGCCTGCGTTCTCCACAATGGCCGCCAGGGCGATGGTAGGGTTCTCTGCCGGGGCAAAGGCCGCAAACAGCGAGTGATCGCGCTGGTGCTCCTCCAGCGCCTTGGCGTTGTACTTCACGTTCTGGCCCATGGTCACGGCCTGGGCGGTGCCCGTCTTGCCGGCCGAGGTGTAGGGCGCGCCCATGAACACCCGCGTGCCCGTGCCGCCCTTGTTCACCGCCACCAGGGCATTGCGCACCAGCTCCACGTTTTTGGCCTGGTAACCCAGGTTGATGCCAGGGGGCTGCACGATCTCGGTGATGGCGCCGGTGACCGCATTCTTCACCGCCTTGGCCATGTGGGGGCGATAGCGGATGCCCCCGTTGGCCAGCGTGGCCTCGGCCAGTGCCAGCTGCAGCATCGTGAAATTGTTGTAGCCCTGCCCAATGCCCAGCGACACCGTTTCGCCCGGGAACCAGCGCTTCATGTCGGCGCGCTTATAGGTGTTGCGCTTCCACTCGGTGCTGGGCAGCGTGCCCCGCACTTCGCCGTTGAGGTCGATGCCCGTAGACTGGCCGAAACCCAGCGGCTTCATGAAGTCGTGGATGGCATCCACACCCATGTCCACGGCCAGCGAATAAAAGTAGGTGTTGCTGGAGAACTGGATGGCACGGTGCATGTCCACGCCCCCCAGCCCGCCCTCGTGGCTGCGGAAGGTGTGGCCGCCGAAGGTGTAGAAGCCGGGGTCGTTCACCACCAGGCTGGGCGAGCGCTTGTTCAGCTGCAACGCCGCCAGCGCCATGAAGGGCTTGTAGGTGGAGCCGGGCGGGTAGGTGCCGCGCAGGGCGCGGTTGAGCAGCGGCTTGTCGATGGACTCATTGAGCGCGGCCCAGTTTTCGGCATCAATGCCTTCGACAAACAGGTTGGGGTCGAAGGTGGGCTTGCTCACCAGCGCCAGGATTTCGCCATTGCGCGGGTCGATCGCCACCAGCGCTCCGCGGCGGCTGCCATACAGCTCTTCGATGAGTTTTTGTAGCTTGATGTCGATGGACAGCATCACGCTGTCGCCGGGGGTGGCGGCGTGGCTGGAAAGCTTGCGCACGGCGCGGCCACCCGCCGAGGTTTCCATCTGCTCCACACCGGTCGCGCCATGCAGGGCCGACTCGAAGCTGTGCTCGATGCCGAGCTTGCCGATGTACTCCGTGCCCCGGTAGTTGGCCTCGTCCTCCGAGTCCTGGATGCGGGACTTCTCGGTCTGGTTGATGCGCCCGATGTAGCCAATCGCATGGCTGGCCACGTCGCCCAGCGGGTAGTTGCGAAACAGCCGCGCCTTGATGTCCACACCCGGAAAGCGGTAGCGCTGGGCGGTGAAACGCGCCACCTCCTGATCCGTCAGGCGGGTGCGGATGGGCAGGGATTCGAAGTTGCGCGACTCTTCCATGAGCCGCTTGAAGCGGCGGCGGTCACGCGCCTGGATGTCCACCACCTTGGACAGAGCATCGATGGTCTCGTCCAGCACGCCGGCACGCGAGGGCGTGATCTCCAGCGTGTAGGCCGAATAGTTGGTAGCCAGCACCACGCCGTTGCGGTCCAGGATGAGCCCCCGGTTGGGCACGATGGGCACCACGGCCGTGCGGTTGCTCTCCGCCTGGGCTGCCAGGTCCTCATGGCGCACCACCTGCAGGTACACCAGGCGCGCCGCCACCAGGCAGAACGCCGCCATCACCACCAGGCCCACCACCACGGCGCGCACCCGGAACCGCGAGGCGTCGGCTTCGCTGTTGCGCACCTCGGTCATGGCCTCACCCCTGAAAACACGGCCCAGAAGCTGGCTGCCTGTGTGACTGGCGCGGCCCAGGCCAGGGGACGCCGAGCAAGGGTCGCCCCGCCGCGAGCGCGTCGCCGACCTTCCCGCAGCGCACTGCACTGCGAGAGAAGGGGGACGCAGCGCGGCCGCTCAGGGGGTTGTTGCCTCATGTTCACAACGGCCGGTTCTGGTCTTTGTCGGGCGGGCGGCGCTGGGGCGCCAGCAGCACCCAGCTGGCCAGGGGCCACAGCAGCGCCTCCAGGAACGGGGCCAGAAAGCTCCAGAACCCCGGGAAAATTCCGCCCGCCGCCATGCGCAGCAGCAGCTCGATGGCATGGGCAACGGCAAACAGCGGAAACACCTGCAGCGCCTGCGACGGCACACTGAACCACAGCAAACGGCGGTGGATGGCGATGGCTCCGAACGACAGCACGGTGTAGGACAGCGCATGCTGGCCCAGCAGCGCAGACTGGCTCACGTCCATGCACAGGCCCAGCACAAAGGCCGCGCCCATGCCAATGCGCAGCGGCTGGTGCACGCCCCAGAACACCAGCAGCACCATCAGCAGATCAGGCATCCACACCACGCGGCCCAGCGGCAGCATGTTGATGGCCAGACCCGCAGCCAGACTGGCCCAGATGAACACCGGGTTCACCGGCATCAGCAGGGGCTCACCCCGCGGCATGATCATCGCGGGCCTCCTTGTGTCGGGGTCATCGGGGCAAGGCGGCGGCTCATTTGCGGCCCCCGCGTTTGTTCGCGGGCGCGGCGGGGGCCGCATCCGGGCGGGGCAATTCGTTGTCGGCCAGGGGCTTGAGCACCACCACATGGCGCGCACCCTGCACCTGCGCCAAAGGCACGCAGTAGATGCGCGCAAACGCGGAGTCGGCACGGCGCTCCACCTTCACCACGCGCGCCACGGGCAGGCCCGGCGCATACAGGCCGTCCACGCCGCTGGTGGTCAGCAGGTCGTCTTCGCGGATGTCCGCGTTGGCAGGCATGAAGCGCAGCTCCATGCCACCACCATGGCCCGCCACCGGATCGCCATAGGCCACGCCGCGCACGCCGGTGCGGATGTTCAGCACCGGAATCGCCTGGTCACGGTCCACCAGCAGCGTGACTTCGCTGACCAGCGGAAACACGCGGGTGACCTGGCCCAGCACACCGGCCTCGTCCATCACCGGAGCGCCCAGCTCCACGCCGCCCAGCTGCCCCCGGTCCAGCACCACGCGGCGCGTGTAGGGGTCTGCGGTGTCATAGATGACTTCGGCCGCCTGTGCAGGGGTCTGGAGCCGGTCGCGCAGCTCCAGCAGTTTGCGCAGCCGCTGGTTTTCCATGGCCAGCTGGTCGGCCTGGTTGGCGCGCTGGCCCATCACGGTCATCTTCTTGCGGGCGGCATCCAGGTCTTCCTGCGCGGTTTGCAGCGACTGGAAATAACTGCGCCCGTGGCTCGCGAACTCCACCGGCTGCAGCATGAGCCACTGCACCGGGTACAGCACCGTGGCCACGGCCTGACGGAAGGGGCCGGTAATCTGAAAGCGTGCGTCGGCCACCATGAGGAACAGCGCCAGCGCACTGAACACGGCCAAACGCGACAGGGCCGAAGGGCCCTGTTTGAAGAAAGGGGGAGCGCTGCGCTCCAGAGTACCCAGGGGCATGGTGCGCAGCGGTCAGGATCTGCCGCGGGGAGCGGGCTCCACGGGCGGGTGCTCAGAAACAAGCATTGGAGCAGGTGCAGTCATGCAATTCAGAGCGCAAAAAAAGTGCCTGCAGCATACAGGCCTGCCGACTTACTCGCTCGTGAAAATGCTGCCCAGGCGGTCCATGCGCTCCAGGGCGATACCGCAGCCGCGCACCACGCAAGTCAGCGGGTCTTCGGCCACCAGCACGGGCAGGCCGGTTTCTTCGGCCAGCAGGCGGTCCAGGTCGCGCAGCAGCGCGCCGCCGCCGGTGAGCATCATGCCGCGGTCGGCAATGTCGGCGCCCAGCTCGGGGGGGGTTTGTTCCAGCGCGTTCTTCACGGCCGAGACGATCTGGTTCAGCGGGTCGGTCAGGGCTTCCAGCACTTCGTTAGAAGAAATGGTGAAGCTGCGTGGCACGCCTTCGGACAGGTTGCGGCCCTTGACTTCCATCTCGCGCACCTCAGAGCCCGGGAAGGCCGAGCCAATGTTCTTCTTGATGGCTTCGGCGGTGGGCTCGCCGATCAGCATGCCGTAGTTGCGGCGGATGTAGCTGATGATGGCCTCGTCGAACTTGTCGCCACCGACGCGCACACTGCCCTTGTAGACCATGCCGCCCAGCGAGATCACGCCGACTTCGGTGGTGCCGCCGCCGATGTCCACCACCATGGAGCCGCTGGCTTCCGACACCGGCAGGCCCGCGCCAATACCGGCGGCCATGGGCTCTTCGATCAGGTAGACCGCCGTGGCGCCCGCGGCCTCGGCCGCATCCTTGATGGCGCGGCGCTCGACCTGGGTGGAGCCGCAGGGCACGCAGATGATGATGCGCGGGCTGGGGGTGAACAGCGTGCGCGGGTGCACCATCTTGATGAACTGCTTGATCATCTGCTCGGTGATCACGAAGTCGGCGATCACGCCGTCCTTCATCGGGCGGATGGCTTCGATGTTGCCGGGCACCTTGCCCAGCATGGCCTTGGCCTCGTGGCCTACGGCCTGGATGACTTTCTTGCCATGGGGCCCGCCTTCGTGGCGGATGGCGACAACGGAGGGCTCGTCGAGCACGATGCCTTTGTCGCGGGCGAAGATGAGGGTGTTGGCTGTGCCAAGGTCAATGGCCAGGTCGGTGGAGAAATACCGACGGAAAGCTCCGAACATTCAAAAATCCTCTCGGGCACGGCATGCGCGTCGGCCTGCCATCGCCAGGTATTCAGGGGGGTGTTTATGGGCTTTTTTCACGCAATTGACTCCCATTCCAGGAGCTTTGCGGCAAAGCCGGGATAATACCCCATCCCCTGTGAATAACTCCCTCCGGCGCAGCCCGGATCACAGCTTTACTTCTGGTTTCTCTAGATTCTCCTCCCTATGGCACTGACCCCCCAGGACATCGGCCGCATTGCCAACTTGGCGCGGCTTGAGCTGACGCCCTCCGAAAGTGAGCGCATGCTCACGCAGCTCAATGGCTTCTTTGACATCGTGGAACAGATGCGGGCTGTGGATACCTCGGGCGTCACGCCCCTGGCCCACCCCGTCGCAGCTATCCAGGACGTGGCCCTGCGGCTGCGCGACGACGTGGCCAGCGAGCCCAACCAGCGCGAAGCCAACCAGCAAAGCGCCCCCGCCGTCGAACGAGGCCTGTTCCTCGTGCCCAAAGTGATCGAGTAAGAGCCCCGCCGCATGACTTCCACCGCATTGCATGACCTGGGCGTGGCCCAGCTGGCCGCCGAGCTGCGCGAGCGCCGCGTCTCGGCCGTCGAGGCCGCCCAGCATTTCCTCGCCCGCGCGCAGGCCCACCAGAACCTGGGCGCCTACGTGGCCGTGAACCCGGACATCACCCTGGCCCAGGCCCGCGCCCAGGACGCCGCCATTGCCGCAGGCACCGCCGGCCCGCTGGCGGGCGTGCCAATCGCGCACAAGGACATCTTTGTCACCAAAGGTTTCCCCAGCACCGCAGGCTCGAAGATGCTCGCGGGCTACCAGTCGCCCTTTGATGCCACCGTGGTCACCAAGCTGGCCGACGCGGGCGCCGTGACGCTGGGCAAGCTCAACTGCGACGAGTTCGCCATGGGCTCGGCCAACGAGAACTCCGCCGTCGCCCCCGTGGGCTTTGACGCCCCCGCCCCGGTGCGCAACCCCTGGGCCACGGACCGTATCCCCGGCGGCTCGTCCGGCGGCAGCGCCGTGGCCGTGGCCGCGCGCCTGGCCCCGGCCGTCACCGGCACCGACACCGGCGGCTCCATCCGCCAGCCCGCGTCGTTCTGTGGCATCACCGGCATCAAGCCCACCTATGGCCGCGCCAGCCGTTACGGGATGATCGCGTTCGCTTCCAGCCTCGACCAGGCAGGCCCCATGGCCCGCTCGGCCGAAGACTGCGCACTGTTGCTGTCCGCCATGTGCGGCCCGGACCCGGACCGCGACTCCACCAGCCTGGACGTGCCCGCCGAGAATTTCAGCGCCAAGCTCAACGACAGCATCGACGGCCTGCGCATCGGCATCCCCGCCGAGTTCTTTGGCGAAGGCCTGGCGCCCGACGTGCGCGCCGCCGTAGATGGTGCCCTGAAGGAATACGAGAAGCTCGGCGCCAAGCTCGTGCCCATCAGCCTGCCGCGCACGCAGCTGTCCATTCCGGTCTACTACATCATTGCTCCGGCCGAGGCGTCGTCCAACCTCTCCCGCTTTGACGGCGTGAAGTTTGGCCACCGCGCCAAGGACTACACCGACCTGGTGGACATGTACAAGAAGACTCGCGCCGAAGGTTTTGGCGACGAGGTCAAGCGCCGCATCATGATCGGTGCCTATGTGCTGAGCCATGGCTACTACGACGCCTACTACCTGCAGGCGCAGAAGATCCGCCGCATGATCGCCGACGACTTCCAAAACGCGTTCAAGGAATGCGATGTCATCGCCGGCCCCGTGGCCCCCACGGTGGCCTGGAAGCTGGGCGACCACGGCAACGACCCGCTGGCCGATTACCTGGCCGACATCTTCACCCTGCCCGGCTCGCTGGCCGGCCTGCCCGGCATGAGCGTGCCCGCCGGTTTTGGCGAGGGCGGCATGCCCGTCGGCCTGCAGCTGCTGGGCAACTACTTCCAGGAAGCCCGCCTTCTGAACGCTGCGCACCGCCTGCAGCAAGCCACCGACTTCCACCTCCGCCGTCCGGAGGGCTTCTGACATGACCGCCAAACTGATCCATGGCTACGAAGTTGTCATCGGCTTCGAAACCCACACCCAGCTCGCCACCCAGAGCAAGATCTTCAGCCGCGCTCCCACCGCCTTTGGCGCCGAGCCCAACACCCAGGCGTGCGCCGTGGACCTGGCCCTGCCCGGCACCTTGCCGGTGATGAACCGCGAAGCCGTGGCCTGCGCTATCAAATTGGGACTGGCCCTCGGCTCCCACATTGCGCCCGTGAGCATTTTCGCGCGCAAGAACTACTTCTACCCTGACCTGCCCAAGGGTTACCAGATCAGCCAGTTCGAGATCCCGGTGGTGCAGGGCGGCGAGGTCGAGTTCTTTCTGGGCGACGAGAAGAAGACCGTGCGCCTGGTGCGCGCCCACCTCGAAGAAGACGCAGGCAAATCGCTGCATGAAGACTTCATCGGCCAGAGTGGTATCGACCTGAACCGCGCGGGCACGCCGCTCCTGGAGATCGTGACCGAACCCGACATGCGCTCGTCCGAAGAGGCCGTGGCCTACGCGAAAGAGCTGCACAAGATCGTCACCTGGATCGGTATCTGCGACGGCAACATGCAGGAGGGCAGCTTCCGCTGCGATGCCAACGTGTCCGTACGCAAGCCTGGCCAGCCACTGGGCACGCGCCGCGAGATCAAAAACCTGAACTCGTTCAAGTTCATGCAGCAGGCCATCGACTACGAAATTCGCTGGCAGATCGAGCAGATCGAAGACGGTGATGCAATCCAGCAAGCCACCGTGCTGTTCGACCCCGACACGGGCGAAACCCGCGCGATGCGCACCAAGGAAGACGCGGCGGACTACCGCTACTTTCCGGACCCCGACCTGCCTCCGCTACACATTTCGGAGCAGTGGGTGCAGGATGAACGTGCGCAGATGGCTGAATTGCCTCGCACCATGGCCGCCCGTTTTGTGGCGGACTATGGCCTGCCCGAGTACGACGCCACCACGCTCACGCAGAGCAAGGCCATGGCGGCCTACTTTGAAGCGGCGGCCAAAGCCTGCAGCCAGCCCAAGCTGGCCAGCAACTGGATCATGGGAGAGGTGTCGCGCCGCCTGAATATGGCGGAGACCGGTATCGAGCAAGCTCCTGTGACTGCAGCGCAGCTGGCCGCATTGATCGGCCGCATTGCCGACGGCACGATCTCCAACAACGCCGCCAAACAGGTGTTTGATGCGCTGTGGACCGGAGAGTCGACCGAAGTGGATGCCGTCATCGAATCCAAGGGCCTCAAGCAGATGAACGACTCCGGCGCGCTGGAGAAGATCATCGACGAGGTGATTGCCGCCAACCCCGACAACGTGGCGCAGTTCCGCGCGGGCAAGGACAAGGCCTTCAACGCGCTGGTCGGCCAGATCATGAAGGCCAGCAAGGGCAAGGCCAATCCGACGCAGGTCAACGAACTGTTGCGCGCCAAGCTTGCGGACTGACGCACGCCGACTGGCAACAACACCAACAACAAAGGGCCGCGAGGCCCTTTGTTGTTTGGATCTTCTCAATGGGGTGGCGGACGTCGCAGGCCAATGGCAGGTGAAGTGCCCCCCCCCCCGCGGGCCTCACCGCGTGGCGGCTGGAGCGGAGGCGTCGCTGGCAGGCGTTGTGCCCGGCAGTGGCATGCGCTGCGCATCCCACAGTTTGCGCAGCTGGGCCAGCTCCACGTCAAAGCGCTGGTGCACGCGGCGCTTTTCCTGGTCCTGCCCAGCAATGAAGCGCTGCTGCTCGGCAATGCTGTCTTCGTTCTCGGCAATCTTGCGGCGCAGTGCCATGGGGGCTTTGTTGGGGTCCTTTTTGTAGAACTCCATCTCCACATCGAAGGCTTTGCGCTGCTGGGCCAGTTCGACCAGGCGCTTTTCGGCGGTGGCGGTCACGTCATCGACGAGCTGAATGGCCGCAGCGCGCTCCACATCGTGCGTGGCCTTGTCGGGATAGCGGGCCGTCAGCGCGCGCTCGCGGCGGCGCTCTTCCAGCTCGCGGGCACGGGCTTCGGCCTCTTTGCGGCGCTGCGCCTCTTGCGCGGCTCGTTCCTGCTCGGTCAGCGAGGGGCCAATTTGCCGCCGTACGATGCCCGAGGGCCCGAGTTCCCGCTGCTCGCGGTCCAGGCATTCAGCGATCGGACGGTCGGCCGTCAGGCGCCGGCCATTGCGGTCCACGCAGGTGTAGATGCCGCTGGATGTCCCGGGGGCTTGCGCCCGCGCCCAATCGGCGCCCAGGGTGGCCAACAGAACCCCGCCCATGATCCACGCCGATTTGCTCAAACCATCTACCCCTCGTTGACGCCGTAACGCTGGCGGTAGGCCAGCACCTTTTCGTGGTGGGAACGCATCCCCTCTTCCCCATTCTGCTCAAGAAAGAGCAATAAGTCTGCCAGCCGTGAAATGGCACACACCTGCATGCCCAGTTGGTTGCGCACGTACTGCACGGCGCTGTGGTCCACGTCCTGGCCATTCTCGGTGGCTTTCTCCTGGCGGTCCAGCGCAATGGCCACTGCGTGGGGCGTGGCGCCGGCGGCGCGGATGATGGCGATGGACTCGCGGGCGGCCGTGCCGGCCGACATCACATCGTCGACGATGAGCACCCGGCCCTTAAGGGGCGCACCCACCAGGGTCCCACCTTCGCCGTGGTCCTTGGCCTCCTTGCGGTTGTAGGCAAAGGGCACGTTGCGGCCCAGGCGCGCCAGCTCCACCGCCACGGTGGCAGCCAGCGGAATGCCTTTGTACGCGGGGCCAAACACCATGTCGAATTCGATGCCGCTGGCCAGCAGGGCTTTTGCATAGAATTCCGCGAGCCGGCCGATCTTGCGGCCGTCGTCAAACAGTCCGGCGTTGAAAAAATAGGGGCTCAGGCGCCCGGCTTTGGTCTTGAATTCGCCAAACCGCAGCACGCCCGACTCGACGGCAAAACGGACGAAATCCTGCGCCAGCTGGCCCTGTTCGGGGGTTTGCACGCCAACATCCACCATGGGGAAATCCTTGTTCAAGTTAACCAGCCTCAATCTCAATGGCATCCGCTCGGCCACCAGCAAAGGCGTGGAAAGCTGGATGGCAGCCACGCGGCCGGATTGTATTTGTGTGCAGGAAGTCAAGGCCCAGGCCGCCGACATGGCCAACCGCTTCGAGCGCCTGGCCGACCTGCAGGGGCACTTCCACTTTGCCCAGAAAAAGGGCTATTCGGGCGTCGGCATCTACACGCGGCACGTGCCGTCGGATGTAGTCATTGGCTATGGATCGACCGAGTTCGATGCAGAAGGCCGATATGTCGAACTGCGTTTTGACACGCCCGCCCGCAAGCTGTCGATCATCAGTGCGTACTTTCCCAGCGGCTCGTCGGGCGAAGAGCGGCAGCAGGCCAAATTCCGCTTTCTGGCGGAGTTCCACCCCCACCTCATGCGCCTGAAGGCCGAGCGCGACTTCATCCTGTGTGGCGACATCAACATTGCGCACCAGCAAATCGACCTCAAAAACTGGCGCAGCAACCAGAAGAACAGTGGTTTTTTGCCCGAAGAACGCGCCTGGATGACAAAGTTGTTGCACACAACTGATGAAGGCGGCGGCATCATAGACGTTTACCGTCAGTTACAACCTACCGCCACCGACACCGCCTACACCTGGTGGAGCAACCGCGGCCAGGCCTATGCCAACAACGTGGGTTGGCGGCTGGACTACCACCTGGCCACCCCTGCAATCGCGGCGCTGGCGCGTGCTGAACATATCTACAAGGGCGAAAAGTTCTCGGACCACGCACCCATCACGGTGGACTACGCACTGACCCTCTGAGCCCTGCCCCAGCCCCTCTGCCCCGATGACCGACGCCAGCACCTCCGCCCCGCCTCCCGCCCACAGTTTTCGCCCCCAGAGCGCCGAAGCGCTGTGGCGTCAGATCTCCACCCCCCACCCCACGGTGGGCAAGGCCCGGCACCTGGGCGAGGCGCTGGTCCACGCGGGGCTGCTGTCCACGCCGGACCTGGCAGAGGGCCTGCAGGCGCAGCAGGAGGAGCGCGGCAATGGCGTGCAGCGGCCCATCGGCCAGATCCTGGTGGACCGGGGGGCACTCACCCAGGACCAGTTGCGCAGCGTGATTGCCACCTGGCTGGGTGAATACACCGTGCACCCCGGCGACATCACGCCCGAAGCGCCGGCCCTGGCACTCATCCCCCGTGCCGTGGCCGAGCGCGAATCCGTGCTGCCCCTGATCGCACGCGAGGACGCGCTGGTGCTGCTGATGGCGGACCCCTGGGACCGCGTGCTGATCGACGAGATCCGCTTTCTGACCCAGCGGCGGCTGATCCCGCTGCGCGCAGCGCCCGGCACGCTGATGCCCGCCATCCACAAGGCCTACCGCACCCGCCCTGCCGACGCGGGCGGCGCGGCAGCCGGCGCACGCGCCACCTCGCAGGAGTTGCTGACCAACCTGGCCACTGCGTCGCCAGACGCAGACACCGAGCAGGCCGACGTGATCAGCGAGTCGGACAACACCCTGGTGCGGCTCATCAACTCGGTGATTGACGAAGCCATCAGCCACCGTGCGTCGGACATCCACATCGAGACCGAGCCCGCCCCGCACAACGTGCGCGTGCGCCTGCGCATCGATGGCGACCTGGTGCCCTACCTGGAGCTGCCCGCGCGCTACCGCTTTGCGATGGTGGCACGCATCAAGATCATGGCCAGCATGGACATCTCGGAGCACCGCAAACCGCAGGACGGCAAGATCGACTTTGCCCGCTTTGGCGGCCCTCCGGTGGAGCTGCGGGTGGTCACGGTGCCCACCTCGCGCGGACTGGAGGACGTGGTGCTGCGCCTGCTGGCAGGCGCCAAGCCCCTGCCACTGGAGAACATCGGCCTGAGCCAGCCCAACCTGCTGGCGCTGCGTGCGGTGGTGCAAAAAAGCTATGGCCTGGTGCTGGTGTGTGGCCCCACGGGCTGCGGCAAGACGACCACGCTGCACTCGGTGGTGCGCGACATCAACACCGCAGGCCGCAAGATCTGGACGGCCGAAGACCCCATCGAGATCACGCAGGAGGGCCTGCGCCAGGTGCAGGTGAACCCACGCATCGGCTGGACCTTTGCTGCCGCCATGCGGACCTTTTTGCGCGCTGATCCGGACGTGATCATGATCGGCGAGATGCGCGACGAGGAGACGGCACGCATCGCCATCGAGGCCTCGCTCACCGGGCACCTGGTGCTGTCCACCCTGCACACCAACTCCGCGCCCGAGAGCATTGCGCGCCTGCTCGAAATTGGCCTCGACCCCTTCAACTTCTCGGACTCGCTGCTGGCCATCCTGGCGCAGCGCCTGGTGCGGCGCCTGTGCACCGCCTGCCGCGAGCCGCGTGTGACCGACGACGACATGCTGGCGGGCCTGGCGTCGCAGTACCTGGAGAGTGGCACCCACAACACCGCCGAGGCGCGCCAGGCGCAGATCGCACGCTGGCGCCAGCAATACGGCGGCGCCCAGGGCGAGCTGCGGATGTGGCGCCCCGTGGGGTGCGCCAAATGCGAAGGCCACGGCTACCACGGTCGCCTGGGCATCCACGAGCTGATGATGAGCGACGAAGCCATTCGCCAGCACATCCGCCACCGGGCCCCGGCTTCGGACATCCGGCACTCTGCGCTCGCCGCCGGCATGCTCACCCTGCGCCAGGACGGCATCGAAAAGGTGTTGCAGGGCCTGACCGACATGAGCGAAGTGGTGGCGGCGACCAACCTGTAGCCTTCAGCCCCGGCAGTCACCCACAAGCCCCCAAAAACCGTCAACAATTGTCAAAACCACCCATCTCGCGGCAATTTTCCGTTGGACGGCAGTCGGTTTTCCTGCTTTCACGGGCATAGTCAAGCCGTGCCAGCTGCCGCACCTGGAGCCATTCCAGGTCCCCGGCGCGCTGGCTGGATGTGAAAGTGGTGACGATGTTGTTCCGATTCCTGGCTGCCCTGCGGGCCCGCACAGACGCCACCCTGGTGGCCCTGCTCGGACCTTTGAGCCTGTGCCTGCCGCTGTGGGCCCACCCCGCCCCGCTGTGCCCAGCCCCCCAGGGCCGCAGCGTGCTGCAACTGCAGCCTGCCGGCGACGGCCAGGCGCAGGCCTGCGACCTGCAGGCCCTGGAGCGACTGCCAGCGCTAGACATCACCACCGCCCTGCCCCCCGCGCTGGGCATGGCGGGTACACACCGCTGGACTGGTGTTCCGCTGCGCCACCTGGTGGAGCAGCTCGGGGGCGGCGAACGCAGCCGCATCGTGCTGATGGCCCTGAACGACTATGCCGTCGTGATCCCCTGGAGCGACCTGCTTCGCTACAACCCCGTGCTGGCCTACCGGCGCGACGGCCAGCGCATGGGCATCCGCGACAAGGGGCCACTGATCCTGATCTACCCGTTTGATGCCCACCCCGCTCTGCAGCAGGGCCAGGACTACGTCAACCGCACCATCTGGCAGGTCCATGCTGTCTCCATCCGCTAAGCAGCAGCCCGCCGCCAGCAACACACGCACCACCCACCGGCTGCTGGCCCTGGTGGTGGCCATGGCTTTGGGCACCTCTGCGGCCCTGTGGTGGACGCTGCGCCAGGCCCAGGACCTTGCGCAGCCCCACCAGCAAAACGACCTCTGGTACATCGCCAGCGTGCACAACGAACTGGCGCGGGTGAGTCTGCTGGCGCGCCAGCTGCGGGCCTGGGAGGCCAGCGCGCAAGACCTGGTCGACCGGCTGGACGTGCTGTACAGCACCCTCGACACCAGCGGTCGCGGACCGCGCGTGAGCACCCAGCTGCGCGAGGCACTGCCGGACACCGCACAGGGCCTGGACGGGTTGCGCACTCAGGTGGAGCGCTGGTCGTCGCAGGCCAACGCCAACGAGCCCGGCAGCACCGCGGCGCGGCGCACGCAGGCGACGGCCACACCCACACAGGCGCTGCGCGTGGCCGAAGACATCACCCGCCAGTCCGACGCGCTGCTGGAGCGCCTGCGCCAGGCAGTGGCCACCGTGCACCTGTTCAGCACCCAGCAGACAGACCAGGCGCGCCAGCAGTTGCACCAGCGCTTCATCGTGCTCAGCGTGGTGCTGAGCGCTCTGCTCGTGGGCACCACGCTGCTGATTGCCCGGCTGGTGCAGGATGCACGCGCCGCCAAAGCCGCATCGCGGCAGCTGGCGCAAACCAACCGGGAGCTGGAAGACCGCGTGGCCCGGCGCACGCGCAAGCTCGAAGAAAGCCGCGCGCTGCTGGGCTTCATCCTGGACACCAGCCCCAGCGACGTGCTGCTGGCCGAGGTCGAGAGCGGTCGCGTGCATTTCATCAACCACCGGCTGACCGAGCGCCTGGGGCTCAAAACCGCTCCTCAGACCCTGTTTCTGCCCGACCTGCTGCACGACCCCGACACACGCCAGCGCTTCATGCAAACCCTGGACCAGTACGGGCAGGTCGATGCCATGGAGGCGCAGATCGGCACCCATGCCCCGCGCTGGAGTTCGCTGTCGGCCCGCCTCATCGACGTCGAGGGCCAGCTGGCCCACCTGCTGTGGGGCTTTGACATCAGCACCCACAAGGCCCTGGAGGCCCAGCTGCGCGAACTGGCCACGCGCGATGCGCTGAGCGGCCTGCTGAACCGCCGGGCCTTCATGGAGCGCAGCACCGCCCTGTTCGACCACTGCCGCCGCCATGGACAACCTTGCACCGTGCTGATGATCGACATCGACCACTTCAAGCGCATCAACGACCGGTACGGCCACCAGATGGGCGACACCGCCATCCGCGCCTGTGCCGAGGCCATCGGCCAGGCCCTGCGCGAGGCCGACCTGCTCGGCCGCCTGGGCGGGGAGGAATTTGCCGCGCTGCTGCCCCATGCCAGAGCCGACAGCGCAGGCCAGGTGGCCGAGCGCATCCGGGGCGCCATCGCACAGCTGGGCCTGGCGTCGCCTGCAGGGCACCCGGTCACGTTCACCATTTCCATCGGCATGGCTGCCAGCGAGCGCCACCACACAGGCATCGAGCCGCTGATGGCCGATGCCGACGCGGCGCTCTACCGCGCCAAGGCCGCCGGCCGCAACCGGGTGCTGACCCACGAGGCGGCGCACCCCGAACTCTGACCTTAACCAACGACACAACAACCATGAGCCTGCGCCTTTTGATTGTGGATGACAGCCGCATGTCCCGCCTGATCCTGCAGGGCCTGGTGCAACAGGCCCACCCCGACTGGACCATCGTGCATGCCAGCAGCGGCGAAGAAGCCTTGCAGCTGGCGCGCGAGAACCCCGTGGACCTGGTTTCCATGGACTTCAACATGCACGGCATGAACGGCCTGGATGCCGCACTGGCGTTGCGCCAGTTGCTGCCCCGGGTGCCCATTGCCATCCTCACAGCCAATGTGCAGAACGCCGTGCAGGAGCGCATCGAGGAAGCGGGTATGGTGTTCATTGCCAAGCCCATCACCGCCCAAGCCGCCCAACAGCTCATCGCCCTCGCAGGAGCCTGACATGCCCATCCAGCTAGACGCCGAACAGATCGATGCACTGAGCGAGATCTTCAACATCGGCGTGGGCAAGGCCGCCGCCGCCATGGGCAGCCTGCTGCGCGACGAGGTGCTGCTGTCGGTGCCGCATGTCAGCGTGTTCACCGTGAGCGAGGCGGCGCAGCAACTGGGCGCCCAGGGCCACCCCATGTATGGCGTGCGCCAGCCGTTTCGCGGCGTGCTCAACGGCGATGCCCTGCTGATCTTTCCAGGCCACCGCAGCCTGGAGATCGTGCGCATCGTCGCCGGGCAGAACGTGCCCAGCGAAGACCTGAGCGCCATCGAGCAGGATGCGCTGACCGAGGTGGGCAACGTGATGCTCAACGCCTGCATCGCCGCCTTGTCCGACCTGCTGGGCCACGAGTTCGAACTGAGCCCGCCACGGTTCGGCATGGGCGACAGCCGCACCATCCTGGGCACCCGCATCCAGAACCACCTGGTGGTGTTCCTGCACATCCGCTTTGAGCTGCTGAGCAGCCAGATCGAGGGCTTTGTGGTGTTCGTGCTCAACACCACGTCGCTCGAGGGCCTGCGCACCGCCGTGAACCGGCTGCTGGGCCGGCCTGTGGACGCAGACTGAGGCCCCAAGCGGCCGCCAAGGGACGGCGGGCGCTGCACAGGCCCTGTGCGAAACTCGCGGCTGTTGCCTTCCGGCCCTGCCGCCGCCGCGCCAGCCCGCTATCGCCCCCTGGGAGAAAGCAGCCCTGGCCCGATGGGCGATGGGTTTACTGCCTCCATCCCATGCTCCGCTACCTCACCGTCCCCGTCACTCCTTTCCAGCAGAACGCCTCCATCGTCTGGTGCGACGCCACCCAGCAGGCCGCTGTGATCGACCCGGGCGGAGACCTGGACACCTTGCTGGCAGCGGTGGAAGAACACGGGCTGACGCTGTCGCAGATCTGGCTCACCCACGCGCACATTGACCACGCCGGCGGCACGGGCGAGCTGGCGCAGCGCCTGTCGCTGCCCATCGTGGGCCCCCACCCGGGCGACCAGTTCTGGATCGACGGGCTGCCGCAGCAAAGCGCCATGTTCGGCTTTCCGCCCGCGCAGCACTTCACCCCCACGCGCTGGCTGCACGACGGCGACACCGTGCAGATCGGCAACGAGACGCTGGCCGTGCGCCACTGCCCCGGCCACACGCCCGGCCATGTGGTGTTCCACGCGCCGCAGATCGACCGCGCGTTTGTAGGCGACGTGCTGTTTGCGGGCAGCATTGGCCGCACGGACTTTCCCCAGGGCAACCACCAGCAGCTCATCGACAGCATCACGCAGCGGCTGTGGCCCATGGGCAACCAGACGGTGTTCATTCCCGGCCACGGGCCCGAGAGCACCTTCGGGCGCGAGCGGCAAAGCAATCCCTACGTGGGCGGGACCTGAGCATAGACCATCAATGCTCTTTTATTCATAGCACACCAGGCATATTCCACTAGCGCATCCAGCTGATTGGGCTTGAAATGGGTTACCGGAGGCCGTCACAGGCCCTGGTCGCTTGCTCCGCGCCGCCGGGTGCCCAGCGGCGATCAGACCCCGGGATACCAGCCAGTTCGCCGCACCCCCGACACCGCCGGGGGCTACGATGGAGCGGTTTGCCACCTCTGCAGGCCGCCCGTGCCCCCGTGCCATGACCCCATCCAACGCGCCGCGCCCCCCGCTTGAACCCCAGCGCGGCTCCAGCCTCGCGGGCAAGGCCTACTGGGCCATGGTGCAGCGGGTCGCGCTGACGGCCGCTGCCATCGACGCGGGCTACATCCTGCTGTTTCTGTGGCTGGGATCGATGCCGCTGGCGGCCGTGAATGTGCTGAGCATCGCCATGTACCTGGGCGCCTACCGGCTCATCCAGAAGCGCTACAACACCGCTGCACTGGCCCTGATCTGGCTGGAGGTGATTGGGCACTCGGCCCTGGGCTCGCTGCTCATCGGCTGGGAGAGCGGCTTTCACTACTACCTGCTGATGTTCATCCCCGCCATCGTGATCGCCAACACGCGCGGCTATGCCGCGCCCATGGTGCTGGCCCTGCTGGCCTACTACCTGGGCCTGCACATGCTGAGCGACGCCGTGGGGCCGCTGGACCCGCTGCCCGCGCACAGCGTGAAGATCGTGAACTGGGTGCACATCTGCGTGGTGTTTGCCATGTCGGCAGCGCTGTCGGCGTTCTACCGCCGCACCATCCTCATTGCCGAGGCGCGCCTGCGCAAGCAGGCCACGCGCGACCCGCTGACCGGCCTGGCCAACCGCAGCCACTTTGACGCGCAGGCCACCGAGGCGCTGGAGCGCAGCCGGCGCAGCGGCGCGCCGGTGACGCTGCTGCTGTGCGATGTGGACCACTTCAAGCGAGTGAACGACCAGTACGGCCACGCCGTGGGCGACCAGGTGCTGGTGGCCATGGGCCAGGTGCTGGCCGACAACCTGCGCGAGGGCGATGTGCTGGCGCGCTGGGGTGGCGAAGAGTTTCTGGCACTGATGCCCGCCAGCCCGCTGGACGCTGCCAGCGCCACGGCCGAGCGCATCCGTGCCGCTGTCGCCCGGGCACCGCTGCCCGTCGGCCCCGAGCCCTTGGCCCTGACGCTGTCGTTTGGCGTGGCCCTGGTGCACGGGCCCGACGACCTGCAGGCCGCCATTGCCCGCGCAGACCAGGCGCTCTATGCCGCCAAACACGCGGGGCGCAACCGGGTGCAGCTCGCGGGGGAAGACGCCGCCAGAAGCACCCTGGCGGCTCAGTCTTAGAGGCTGAGGGCCTGCGGAATCTCGCAGGTCAACCGTTGCGGCGCGCGGCCTCGTACAGGCCTTGCACCTTGGGCACGTTCTGCTCCAGCTCGCGAATGCGCGCGGGGCCCGATGGGTGGGTGGACAAAAACGCCAGCCCGCCTTGTTTGCTGCCGCTGGCATTGCCCATCTTCTGCCACAGGCTCACGGCGGCCGACGGCTGGTAGCCCGCGCGCGCGGCCAGCTCCAGCCCCACCAGGTCGGCTTCGCTTTCGTCCGAGCGGCTGAACTGCAGCGTGAGCAACTGCCCGCCCAGACCGGCGGCCGCCTGCCCCAGGTCGCCCAGCCCCAGCAGCTGCGAGCCCAGTCGCAGCGCCAGGTTGGTGCCCTGCGTCTTGGCGATGCGCTCGCGTGCGTGCTCACGCAGCGCATGGGCCATCTCGTGGCCCATGATCATCGCGGCCTCGTCGTCGGTGAGCTTGAGCTGGTCGAGGATGCCGGTGTAGAACGCAATCTTGCCGCCGGGCATGCAAAACGCATTGATCTGCGAGCTGCCGATCAGGTTGACCTCCCACCGCCACTGGCGGGCGCGGTCGTTCCAGGGCGTGGCGTACGGGATCAGCCGCTTGGCGATGGCGTGCAGGCGCTGCAGTTGGGGGTGGTTGTCGGGCGCCAGCGCGCGCTTGGCGCGGGCCTGCTCCAGCATCTGGCGGTACTGCTGGGCGGCAGACTGCTCCAGCGTCTCGGCGGGCACGAGCTTGCGCAGGCTGGATGCCGAGCCCACGTCCACCTGCGCCAGCACCGGCGTGGCCGCAGCGGCGCCCGCCGCCAGCAGGAACGCGCGGCGTGCGGACCAGGGGGACGACGGCGCGACGGAGGGAGCGGGGCAGAAAAGACACATACAAGGCAATCCCAGAAGGAATAATGAGCAGCGCTGGCACACAACACACCAGAGCCTGCCGCGCAGATGGAGGCTGACAGGATGGCTACAAGGGTGCGTCGGCGATGATAGACAAAACCCCCGCTCGCCCATGTCAGACACCTCCACATCTTCCACCCCCAGCCTCGCTCCCGCTACCGCCCCGGACAAGCCCCCGCGCACTCCCTGGCTGCAAACCCTGCGCGTGTACCTGGAGCCCGCCAGCCTGCGCATGCTGACGCTGGGTTTTTCGGCCGGGCTGCCGCTGCTGCTGGTGCTGGGCACGCTGAGCTTTCGCCTGCGCGAGGCGGGCATCGACCGCAGCACCATCGGCTACCTGAGCTGGGTGGGCCTGGCCTACGGCTTCAAGTGGGTGTGGGCGCCGCTGGTGGACCGCATGCCCATCCCGGTGCTCACGCGGCTGCTCGGGCGGCGGCGCAGCTGGCTGCTGCTGGCACAGCTGGTGGTGGTGGCGGGACTCATCGGCATGGCGCTGGCCGACCCGCGCCTCACACTGGGCCCCATCGTGTGGTGCGCGCTGGCCGTGGCGTTTGGCTCGGCCACGCAGGACATTGCGCTCGATGCCTTCCGCATCGAATCGGCCGACGCCAACCACCAGGCCGCGCTGGCGGCGTCGTACCAGACGGGCTACCGCCTCGCGATGATCTGGGCCGGAGCCGGTGTGCTGTGGATTGCCGCGCGCTCCGAGGTCGCGCCCGCGGTCGGCCAGGCCGTGGCCCTGGGTGCCGCCGCGTACCAGAACGGCGCCTGGCAGGCGGCCTATCTGGCCATGGCGGCGTCGATGGCCGTGGGCGTGGTCACCGTGTTGTTTTCGCGTGAGCCCGCGCCCGTGGCGCTGCCCCCCGCCAAGAACGCTGCCGAGTGGGTCCAGGGCGCACTGGTGGCCCCGTTTGCCGACTTCCTGCGCCGCTACGGCTGGCATGCGGCGCTCATCCTGGCGCTGATTGCCGTGTACCGCATCAGCGATGTGGTGATGGGCATCATGGCCAACCCGTTCTACGTGGACATGGGCTACACCAAGGACGAAGTGGCCGCCGTGACCAAGATCTACGGTGTGATCATGACGCTCGCTGGCGCCTTCGTGGGCGGCGTGTTGTCCATGCGCTTTGGCGTGATGCGCATCCTGATGCTGGGCGCCATCCTGAGCGCCGCCAGCAACCTGCTGTTTGCCTGGCTGGCGGGCCACGGGCACGACGTGACGGCGCTGATTGCCGTGGTGTCGGCCGACAACCTGGCCAGCGGCATTGCCTCGGCCGCGTTCATCGCCTACCTGTCGAGCCTGACCAACGTGAGCTACTCGGCCACGCAGTACGCGCTGTTCAGCTCGATGATGCTGCTGCTGCCGAAGTTCGTGGCGGGCTTCTCGGGCGACTATGTGGATGCGTTTGGCTACGCCCAGTTCTTCACCTCCACGGCGCTACTGGGGCTGCCGGTGCTGGTGCTGGTGTGGCTGGCATCGCGCATTAAGAAGGTCGGTGGCGCCTGATTCATATGTCCAGACAGCTACTAAATCGATAGCAATTTCTGAAGCCTCTCGCCACCCGGTTTACCGGAACTTTACGGGGGCTTCAACACGGGGAGACGGCTGGGCCGGACCATGAAGACAGTTTCAAAGCCTCGCTACTACACTGCCCCCATGAGCTCCCAACTGCTGATGATCGAAGACGACGCCCGCCTCGCGCAGATGGTGGGCGAGTATCTGGGCCAGTCGGGCCTGCAGGTCACGCACCGTGCCGATGGCAAAAGTGGCCTGGCGCAGTTGCAGGGCCCTGATGCCGGGCCGCTGCCCGACCTGGTGATCCTGGACCTGATGCTGCCCGACATGGATGGACTGGAAGTGTGCCGCCGCATTCGCTCGCTGCAGGGCAACGCGGCGCAGGTGCCGGTGCTCATGCTCACGGCCAAGGGCGACCCCATGGACCGCATCATCGGGCTGGAGCTCGGTGCTGACGATTACCTGCCCAAGCCCTTTGAGCCCCGCGAGCTGCTGGCCCGCATCCGCGCCATCCTGCGCCGGCGCACGGATGGTGGCGGCGCGGCCGCTGCCACCCAGGTGCTGCGCTTTGGCACGCTGGAGATCGACCGCGACGCGCGCACTGTGACGGTGGCGGGGCAGGCGGCGGACCTCACCTCTTACCAGTTCGACCTGCTGGTGGCCCTAGCCGAGCGCGCAGGCCGGGTGCTCACGCGCGACCAGATCATGGAAGCCGTGCGCGGCCGCGAGCTGGAGGCGTTTGACCGCAGCATCGACGTGCACATGGGCCGCATCCGCGCGGCCATCGAGGCCGACGCCAAGAACCCGCGCCGCATCCTCACGGTGCGCGGTGTCGGTTATGTGTTTGCCAAGCAGCAAGATTGACCGCTGACGCAGCCCCCGCTGCCTGCGCTGTCGCCCCACGCATGTCCTTGTCCAACCCTTTTTCCCGCCGCCTTTATCTGCGCATCTGGCTCGCCGTGGTCGGCGGCATGGCGGTGCTGACGCTCACCGTGGGCTGGGCCTGGCGCATTGCCGAGGAACAAAAGGCCCAGAACAACCAGCCGTTTGTGCCGCCCTCGCGCGAGATGGCGGTGCGCGACCCGGCGGGCAACCTGGTGCTGCGCGGCATGGCCACGCGCCAGCCGTCCGAGCCGGGCGAGGTGGTGGAATTCCACATCGAGGCAGAAAGCGGCCAGATCTACACCCTGCAGATGGCGCCCCGCCAGCCCCGCATGGGCCGCAACGGCGGCCGGCCCGGGGGGCCCGGCCAGGACGAGGCGGCTTTCTGGACCCGTCCGCCCTTCGGCTTCTTGTGGCTGCTGGGCATCGTGGGTCTGGCGGTGGCGGTGGGCGTGTACCCCATCATCCGCCGCCTCACGCAGCGGCTGGAGGCCTTGCAGCGCAGCGTGAAGAAATTTGGCGAGGGCGACCTGTCGGTGCGGGTGCCCGAGCAGGGCCAGGACGAGGTGGCCGATCTGGCGCGCCAGTTCAACGCAGCGGCAGAGCGTGTGGAAACCCTGGTCAAGTCGCACAAGTCGCTGCTGGCCAATGCCTCGCACGAGCTGCGCTCGCCCCTGACCCGCATCCGCATGGGGCTGGAGCTGATGGGTGGCCAGCAGCCTTCCCCCGCCTTCCGCGAAGAAATCCTGCGCAACATCGCCGAGCTGGACCAGCTGGTGGACGAGATCCTCCTGGCCAGCCGGCTCGACGCGCGCGAGGCCGACGTGGGCACCGTGGAACTGGTGGACCTGATTGGCCTGGCCGCCGAGGAATGCGCGCGGGTGGACGCCGACCTGGACGTGAGCGCGAGCCCCGATTCGCTGGAGGTGCGCGGCGTGGCGAAGCTGCTGCGCCGGGCGATCCGCAACCTGCTGGAAAACGCACGGCGCTACAGCACCGGCGAGATCACCGTGGTGGTGCACCGCCGCCAGGGCCGCGCCGAGGTGCATGTGTGTGACCACGGCCCGGGCGTACCACCCGGCCAGCGCGAGCGCATCTTCGAGCCCTTCTACCGACTGCCGGGCGCCAGCGAGCGCGCGGGCGGCGTGGGCCTGGGGCTGGCGCTGGTGCGGTCGATTGCCGGCCGCCACAACGGCACCGTGCACTGCCAGGACCGTGCTGACGGCGACAGCGGCGCGTGTTTTGTGCTGGCGCTGCCGCTGGCACCATCCACGCACTGATCGGCGCCTGCATCCGCGTGTGCTCAGCGCGCTGCCGGGCGGGGCGCCAGGGGCCAGCGCCAGGCCATGGCGGCATACAGCACCGCACCCACCCCGAGCGCTGCGGCGGCCACAGCCAGCCCGTAGACAAAGCCCTGCCCCTGCGTGGCCGCGTGGTGCAGCATCCACGCCACCATGGGCGGGCCCACGATCTGACCGATGCCGTAGGCCGCCGTGAGCAGCCCCGGAAAACTGTCGCCCGCCGCAGGCCACACGCGCCGCGCCTCCTGCAGGGCGTAGAAGGTGATGGCAGTGAACGGCAAGCCCAACAGCAGGCTGCCCAGCGCAAAGCCCGCAGGCCCCGGCCACACCAGGCTGAGCGCGATGGCCCCGGCCTGCACGACGTAGGCTGCCATCAGCAGCCAGCGCCGGTCCCACGCGGCCGGGGTGCGGGTGGACAACGCCGCGCCCAGCGCCACGCCAGCACCAAACAGCGGCCAGAACAGGTCGGGCCAAGGCGACCCCGCAGGCAAGGCAGCGCGCGCAATCACGGGCAAAAAGGTGGCCGTGACGATGTAGCCCAGCCCTGCGAGCCCATAGGCCAGCGTGAGCCCCGTGCGCGCCCAGAACCCGTGGCCGGGGGTGGAGCCGTCCACCACCGGGCCGGAGGCTGCGGCCGACCCGGGCATCGCCACACCCCGCAGCACGGGCCAGATGGCAGCGCACAGCCCCACACTCAGCAGCCCGAACACCGCCCAGCCCGCTGCGGCGGGCCACTGCAGCGCCACCATGGCACTGGCCGACAGGCCGGTGAGCACGATGCCCAGCCCCGGGCCACAAAAGATCAACCCACCCAGCGCGGGCTGGCCCAGCGCCACCAGCCGCAACATGCACCACACCGAGACGTTCAAGAACACCAGCGCACTGGCAACCCCCGCTGCAAACCGCAGCGCGGGCCAGGCGCCCGGCAGCGGCAGCGCCATGCCCAAGGTGAGCAGCACCGTGGCCGCGAGCCCCCAGCGTGCCAGCCGCGCCGCATGCCATCGCTGCCGCGCACGGGGCGCCACCCAGGGCAGCGCCATGCACGCCAGCGCCCCGATCAGGTACCCAAGGTAGTTGGCTGTGGCCAGCCAGCTGCCGCCCGCCAAGGTGACCACGCCGTCGTGCAGCATCATGGGCAGCAGCGGGGTGAAGGCAAACCGGCCCACGCCCATCGCCACCGCCAGTGCGGCCATGCCCGCCAGTGCTACAGCCAGGGGACGGTCTTGGGGGGCGGTGCGCGGTTCCATGCAGGCGGTTTCCAGTCTATGATTCTGTTTTGAGATTTATTTTTTATTAATCATCTCATAACAAGAATATTTATGGATCTGGCAGCGCTCGAAATATTCCGCGCCGTCGCGCTGGAAGGCAGCGTGACCCGCGCGGCCGAACGGCTGGGCCGCGTGCAGTCCAACGTGACCACGCGCGTGCAACAGCTGGAAGAGCAACTGGGCGCCACGCTGTTCCTGCGCGAGGGCAAACGCATGGTGCTGACGCCTGCCGGGGAGGCACTGCGCGGCTATGCCGACCGCCTGCTGGCGCTGGCCGAAGAGGCTCGCCAGTCGGTGCACCCCGGCCAGCCCGGCGGCCGGTTGCGCCTGGGCGCCATGGAAAGCACGGCCGCCGCACGCCTGCCGCAGCCGCTGGCCCGGCTGCATGCACAGTGGCCGGATCTGGTGCTGGAACTGTCCACCGCCCCCTCGCGCCAGCTGGTGGAGCAGGTGCTGGCCCACACCATCGACTGCGCACTGGTGGCCTGGCCGCCGCCGGGCATCGACGCCGAGGCGCCGGTGGAGCGCACCGCCGTGTTTGCCGAGGCCCTGCTGCTGGCCCTGCCCGCCGACCACCCGCCCGTGCACACGCCCCAGGACCTGCAGCTGGACACCCTGGCCGCCTTCAGCCCCGGCTGCACCTACCGCCGCATGGGCGAGGCCTTCATGCAGCAAAAGGACGGCAGCCCGCCGCGCGTGCTGGAGCTGGCCTCGTACCACGCCATCCTGGCCTGTGTGGCCACCGGTCGCTGCGCGGGCGTGGTGCCCCAGGCCGTGATCGACCTGATGCGCGAGCCGCCTGCGCTGCGCCTGGTGCCTTTGGCCACCTGCGACACGGTGCTGGTGCACCGGCGCGGCTACCAGTCGCCTGCGCTGGACGCGCTACAGACCGCACTGACCTCCGGCGAAGCGCACCGCCCCGCGACATCGACCTGACCCCCTCTCCCACAGATCGCACAAGGAGCCCTCATGCCAGCCGCCTTCACCACCCACCTGCGCCTTGCGCTGCCCATCATCCAGGGCCCGATGACCGGGTCGGACACGCCCGCACTGGCCGCCGCCGTGTCCGAGGCCGGCGGCCTGGGCATGCTGGGCTGCGGCATGCGCTCGCCCGCTACCATGGCCGAGGCCGCCGCCGAGGTGCGCCGCCGCACCGACCGGCCCTTTGGCATGAACCTGTTTGTGCAGGCCACGCCCACGCCGGACGACGCCACGGTGCAAGCCGCACTGCAGCGCCTGGCGCCGTTCTATGCGGAGTTCGGCCTGGTGCCCGAGCGGCCCGCAAAGTGGTGTGAGGACTTCGCGGCCCAGTTCGACGCCCTGGTGGCCGCACGCCCGGCCGTGGCCAGTTTTACCTTCGGCATCCTCACGGCGGCGCAGGTGGCACGGCTGAAAGCGGTGGGCAGCACGGTGGTGGGCACCGCCACCACGCTGGCCGAGGCGCAGGCCTGGGCCAGCGTGGGCGCGGATGCCGTCTGCGCCTCCGGCATGGAAGCCGGGGGGCACCGGGGCACCTTTCTCACCCCTACGCAGCCCGGCGCCACCGGTGCGGCGCCGTCGCTGGCCGACTTTGCGGCCAGCATGGTGGGTACGCTGCCGCTGGTGGTGCAGTGCGTGCAGGCCCTGTCCATTCCGGTGATCGCTGCGGGCGGCATCATGGACGGGCGCGGCATTGCGGGTGCGCTGGCGCTGGGCGCCCAGGCGGTGCAGATGGGCACGGCCTTTCTGACCTGCCCCGAGTCGGCGATTGGCCCGGCGTACCGCGAGGCCCTGGCACGCGCCCAGGCCACCGACACGCGCACCACCCGCATCTTCTCGGGCCGGCCGGCACGCGGCATCGTCAACCGCATGATGCAAGCCCTGCAGGCCGACGAGGCCACCGTGCCGCCCTACCCCGTGCAGAACGCACTGACGGGCGCGCTGCGCCGCGCGGCCGCCCAGGCGGGCCAGGCCGACTGCCTGTCGCTGTGGGCGGGCCAGGGGGTGGCCCAGGTGCGGCCCATGCCAGCGGCGCAGCTGGTGGCGTTACTGGCCCAGGAGTGGCAGCAGGCCACCGCGCCGCGTGGAAACTCCACTGTCGGCCACCAATAGCTATTATTTCTATAGCATTAGAGGCATGTTGAACTAGCGCTTGCGGCCAAAAATGCCCCAGAACCCGCGCAGTAGCCTCCCCGATATGAGCAGGGCGTTAAAAACTGGCGCGCCGTGAAACCCGTGCCGCCGTGGAGCTGGCTTTGCCAGGCCACGGGTGGCGTCCCCCTCCCGCAGGAGAGGGGGAAGGTGCGAAGCACCTCAGGGGGTGCCTCACTGCCTCCAGGGCAGTTCGCGCGCAGGGCCCTGGATCACGGGCGGCTGGGCATTGAGGGTTTCGCCCGCCAGCACCCGTTCGTACATGCGCAGGTAGTTGCGGGCCATGCGCTCGGCGCCAAAGTGCTCGACCACATGCTGGTGGCAGGCGCGCGGGTCAAAGCGGTTGCCCCGCACCGCCTCGGCCAGCACCGAGGCCTGGTCGGACAGCACACCGCAGTGCACGGGCACCAGCTCCGGCAAGGCGCCGTAGGGGGTGGAGAACACGGGGCAGCCAAAGTACAGGCTCTCGATCACGGCCAACCCGAACGGCTCGTGCCAGCGCACCGGAAAGATCAGCCCGCGCGAGGCGTTGAGCAGGCCCGTCTTCTGCGTGCCGCCCACCATGCCGTGAAAGTGGATCTTGCGCGACAGCGTCCAGCGAAAGCCGCGCTTGAAATTGATGCGGTTGCCGCCCAGCACGTCCAGCTCCACCCCGGCCATCTTGGCCACCTTGATGGCGCCGCGCACGTTCTTCACGCCCCAGGCCGCCTTGCCCAGGAAGTGGTAGTGCGAGCGCGGGCGGTCAAAGTCCACCGGGCCATAACCCGCCCAGTCCAGCCCGTTGTAGACGAATTCGCTGGAGCCATAGCGCGCCGCGTGGTCGCGCGACAGGAACACCGTGTTGCGCGGAAGCGGCTTGGGCTTGCGGGCGTTGCCGTGCTCGGTCACCAGGTAGGGTTTGGACAGCTCGGAGCGTGGGTTGAACTGGAAATGCGTGATGTCCACGTCGGCCGGGATCTGCCCCTCCCAGGGCTCGTCGGGCCGGATGGGCAGCACCTGGCCGAAGTCGCAGGTCGAGCCCTCAGGCACCAGGTAGCTCACGCGGTGGCCTTGCTGCACCAGCGTCTTGCCCAGGTCCCAGATCACGCGCTCGGTGCCGCCGTAGCCATACACCGGGATGGGGGAGTTGTTGACCAGCAGGATGTGCATGGCAGAGGTCCTTCAGGAAAGAGCGACGGCCTGCCCGGGTGCCTGCAGCCGCTGGCGCTCGCGGCCTTGCAGGATGGCCAGCACCAGCATGCCCATGAACAGGTAGAACATGGTGCCGCTGTTGTGCCCCAAAAACACCTGGGTCGTGCCAAAGCCCATGTAGGACACGGGCAGCAGCACCCCGATCATGCGCAGGCACAGGCCCTCGGTATCCAGCACGCCCGCACTCCCCGGGAACACGCGCCGCCGCGTGGGCCAGAACAGCACCAGGGGCACACCATAGAAAAACAGCAAGACCACCACGCCGGGGATGCCGCGCTTGGCAAAGATGTCCAGCACCTCGTTGTGGGCGTGGCTGAACTGCAAAACAATCGGGTGGGCCTCGCCGGCAGCCACCCGCCGCTGCTTCTCGGCCTCGTAGCCGTAGCGGCCCCAGCCGGTCCAGGGGCGGTCCAGGCCCATGCGCCAGGCCAGGCCCCAGTGCGCCAGGCGCTGGCCCACCGAGCTGGCCGCGTCGCCCCGCGACTCGTACTGCGTGATCTCCTGCCGCGCCTCATCCACGCGCAGGCGCACCTCGTTGGCCTTGAAGGCCATCAGCCCGGCCGCACCCGCCACGACCAACACGCCGCCCACAAGGGCCAGCTTGCGCTGGCCACAGCGGGCCTGCAGCCAGGCGCACAGCAGCAACGCCAGCGGCAACACCACCCAGCCCCCGCGCGACTCGGACAGCAGCGATCCCTCCAGGCCCAGCAGAATGCCCACCGCCCAGCCTGCACGCTGCCAGGGCTTCCAGCGGTCCCACAGCACCAGCAGCGCGACCGAACACATCAGCCCCAGCAGCAGGCTGAGCCCGCCGTACTGGATGGCGTTGGTAAAACCATTGGCGCGCGGCAGGTGCAGCACCATGGCCTGGTACAAACCGATCAGCCCCGCGCCGCAAGCGCCGACGGCGATACCGGCCCAGAGCCAGCGCACCCGCGGGGGATAGGCCAGCACATACAGCAGGCACGGCAGCGCCAGCAGGTACTTGGCAGGCCGATCCAGGTTGGACCAGCTGCCCTGGGCCGGGTCAAAGTCGAGGGCCCAGACCGTGCCCATCGCCACGATGGAGGCCAAGAGCAGCCAGGCATCGCGCCCCGGCCGGCGCCGCAGCCACACCCCGGCGGTGGCCAGGCTGCACAACAGCAGCACCACCGCCCCCCAGGAATAGCCCGAGCGCACCCACAGCGCCATACCCGGCACCATGAAGGCCGCCGCGCCCGACAGGCGCACAAAAATTTCGTCAGCTTTGGTCAACGGCGCACGCTCTCGCTCAGTTGCTGGTGGTCGTACTCCAGAGCGGCGTACCGGAAGAACGCCTCCAGTGCCACAAACAGACAATACAGAAAACCCGCCCCGCCACACAAAAAACCCAGCCGAAACACATACAGGCGCAGGAACATGCTGGAGCCCGAGGCCAGGCCCCGCACCACGCCGCCCTGCTTGCCCGCTGCCGCCCGCTTGGCGGCACCGAGCATCGCGTACTGGGTGAGCTTTTCCAAGCTGCCGCGCACCGTGGTGCGCGAGTAGTGCAGCAGCCGCGCTTCGATCAGGCGGCGCGGCACGGCGCCACCGCCCGGTGGAGGCAACAGTTCGGCCTGCTCGTGCACCACGCCCGTGAACTCGCGGACCATGGCGCGCACGAACAGGCGCTCGATCTGCGATTGCGAGCGAAAGTACTTGAGTTCGTGCCCGTAGGCCACCATGCGCCAGCGGATGCTCCACACGGCCTGCGCGCCAGAGCGCACGATGGCCTGCAGCTCCTGGGCGAACGCAGGCGTCATCACCTCGTCGGCGTCCAGAAAGAAGATGTAGTCGCCCCGCGCATGGGCCAGCAGCCGGTTGCGCTGCACGGCAAAGCCGTTCCAGTCGGGATAGTTGTGGACTTCGGCGCCCAGGCGCTGGGCGATGGCCACGGTGTCGTCTGTGCTACCGCTGTCCACCACCAGCAACTGGTCGGCAAACGCAGCGCTTTGCAGGCAGGCTTCGATGCGGTGCGCCTCGTTGAGGGTCAGCACCGCCACGGTCAACGTGGGCGGCGGCGTAGCGCCGCCGACTGCAACCGGCATCAATCAGTGACCAGCGTGTACGTGCTCACCGGCCTTCAGGCGGTACACCGTGCCACAGTAAGGGCACTTGGCTTCACCCGTGCGGGCCACGTCCAGGTACACCTTGGGGTGGCTGTTCCACAGCTTCATGTCGGCCTTGGGGCTGGGACAGAAAACGCCGCCTTGGGCGTTCAGGTCTTTGGCCAGGAGTTCAACGGTTGCTTGCGACATGTTCTTCAGACCTTGCTCAGCCAGTGGGCGTATTTCGGATTGCGGCCACCGACGATGTCGAAGAAGGCGCTTTGGATTTTTTCGGTGATCGGGCCGCGCGATCCGCTGCCCAGCTCGATGCGGTCGAGTTCGCGGATGGGCGTGACTTCAGCGGCCGTGCCGGTGAAGAAGGCCTCATCGGCGATGTACACCTCGTCGCGCGTGATGCGCTTTTGCACGATCTCCAGGCCCAGGTCCTTGGCGATGTGGAACACGGTGTTGCGGGTGATGCCGTTCAGGGCACCGGCCGACAGGTCGGGCGTGTAGATCACGCCGTTCTTGATCACAAAGATGTTTTCGCCCGCGCCTTCGGACACAAAACCCGAGCTGTCCAGCAGCAGGGCTTCGTCGTAGCCATCGTCCGTGGCTTCCATGTTGGCGAGGATGGAGTTGGTGTAGTTGCTCACCGCCTTGGCCTGCGTCATGGTGATGTTGACGTGGTGGCGGGTGTAGCTGCTGGTCTTGACGCGGATGCCGCGCTTGAGGCCTTCCTCGCCCAGATAGGCGCCCCAGGCCCAGGCAGCGACCATCAGATGAATCTGGTTGCCCTTGGGCGAAACACCCAGCTTTTGCGAGCCGATCCAGGTCAATGGACGCAGATAGCAGGATTCGAGCTTGTTTTCGCGCACCACGGCTTTCTGGGCCTCATTCACCTCTTCCTTGGTGAACGGGATCTTCATGCGCAGGATCTTGGCGCTGTTGAAGAGGCGGTCGGTATGCTCTTCCAGGCGGAAGATCGCCGTGCCATTGGCGGTGTTGTAGGCGCGCACGCCTTCGAAGGCGCCGCAGCCGTAATGCAGGGTGTGGGTCAGCACGTGGATCTTGGCGTCGCGCCAATCGACCATCTGGCCGTCCATCCAGATCTTGCCGTCACGGTCGGCCATCGAGGGAACTACGGGGCTCATGGGTGTCCTTTGGTTGCTGTGGGTCGCAAAACCAGGATTTTACGGGGCGGCGGGCGGCGCGCCTTCTCCATCAGCGGCAGGGTTGTCCTGGGGGCGGACCAGAGTCCACACCACCAGCTTGCCCTGCTGGAACTCGCAGGTGACGTGCGAGCGGGTGCCGTCGGTCCAGCGGTAGACCTCGGGCTGCACGTTTTCGGCCGAAACGCGCTCTCCCAGCGCCTGGGTCATGGCCACCACGTGCATGAGGTTCACGCCCTTCGTCAGCCGGGCGTTGAGCATCACGGCGCTGCCCACATACCCGATGGGGCGCTTGGCGGCCTTTTGCATCACGCTCATCAGCCGCGTGAAGTGCAGCAGGCCCCACATGAGCAGCCCACCGGCCACGGCAGCCACCCCGGCCCAGCCGTAGGCATAAAAACCAAACCCGATCAGGGCCACCGCCCCCAGGGGCACCAGGATATTGCGCAAGTTCATAGGTCGAGATTGTCTTATGGCGCCATGGACATGGCGCTGTGGGCATTGCTTACAGACCGCGCACCACGTTCATGGCCTCTTCCACCCGCTCGACGGCATGGATGGTCAGCCCTTCGATGGGTTTTTTGGGCGCATTGGCCTTGGGCACCACGGCCACGCTGAAACCCAGCTTGGCGGCTTCCTTCAGGCGCTCCTGCCCCCGGGGCGCAGGCCGCACCTCACCGGCCAGCCCCACTTCGCCAAACGCCAGAAAGCCGCGCGGCAGCGCCTTGCCCCGCAGGCTGGAGGTGATGGACAACATCACCGCCAGGTCGGCGGCCGGTTCGCTGATGCGCACGCCCCCCACCGCATTCACAAACACGTCCTGGTCCATGCAGGCCACTCCCGCATGGCGGTGCAGCACGGCCAGCAGCATGGCCAGGCGGTCCTTGTCCAGGCCCACCGACAGGCGCCGGGGGCTGGGGCCGCCACTGTCCACCAGGGCCTGGATCTCCACCAGCAGCGGGCGTGTGCCCTCCAGCGTCACCATCACGCAGCTGCCGGGCACGGGCTCGGAATGCTGGCTCAAGAAGATGGCGCTCGGGTTGCTCACGCCCTTGAGGCCCTTCTCGGTCATGGCGAACACGCCAATTTCGTTGACCGCGCCGAAGCGGTTCTTGATGGCGCGCACCAGGCGGAACTGGCTGTGCGTGTCGCCTTCGAAGTACAGCACCGTGTCCACCATGTGCTCCAGCACGCGCGGCCCCGCCAGCGCACCTTCCTTGGTCACATGGCCCACCAGAATGACAGCAATGCCCGTGCCCTTGGCCATGCGCGTGAGGTGCGCTGCGCATTCCCGCACCTGGGCGACGGAGCCCGGCGCGCTGGTGAGCTGGTCGGAGTAGGTGGTCTGGATGGAGTCGATGACCACCACGGCGGGCTGCGTGGCCTCCACGGTCGCCAGGATCTTTTCGAGCTGGATCTCGGCCAGCAGCTGTACCTGGCTGCCGTCGATGCCCAGGCGCCGCGAACGCAGCGCCACCTGCGCTCCGCTCTCCTCACCCGTCACATACAGCGTGGGCAGGCCCGCGCGCTGCAGCGCGTCCATGGCCTGCAGCAGCAGGGTCGATTTGCCGATGCCCGGGTCGCCCCCGATGAGCACCACGCCGCCTTCCACAATGCCGCCGCCCAGCACACGGTCCAGCTCGTCGATGCCGCTGGGGGTGCGGGCCACGTCCTGGGCCTCGATGGCGGCCAGCGGCAGGACGGGCTGCGCGTTGGCCAGGCCCGCGTAGCCTTGCGGCGTGCTCAGGCGGTTCTTGCCCGGCCCGGCCTCGGCCACCTGCTCGATCAGCGTGTTCCAGGCGCCGCAGGACGGGCATTTGCCCAGCCAGCGCGGGCTGGTGCCGCCGCACTCGGTGCAGGTGAACGTGGTTTTTTCTTTGGCCATGGCAGGTGTCGGTGAGGCGCCCCGATGCAGGGGCAGCCGACTATAGCGGCCACGCCCACATCGATCCGCCGCAGCCCGTACGATGGCGGGCCTGGCACCGCACGGAGTTGACATTGCAGACACCCACCAACCGCTTCAAACAGGCCATGGCCCAAGGCCAGGCGCAAATCGGCCTCTGGCTCGGGCTGGCCAACGGCTACAGCGCCGAAATCCTCGCAGGCACCGGCTACGACTGGCTGCTGGTCGATGGCGAACATGCGCCCAACGACCTGCGCTCCATCCTGCACCAGCTGCAGGCCATCGCCAGCGCCACCAGCGCCCTGCCGCCAGGCGTGCAGGCGCCCCACCCCATCGCCCGGGTGCCGGTGGGTGACACGGCATTGATCAAGCAGTACCTGGACATCGGCGCCCAGACCCTGCTGGTGCCCATGGTCGATACGCCCGAGCAGGCCCAGCAGCTGGTGCGCGCCACACGCTACGCGCCCGAGGGCGTGCGCGGCATGGGCAGCGCGCTGGCCCGTTCGTCGCGCTGGCAGGCGTACCCGCAGTATGTGCACGAGGCCAACCAGCAGATCTGCCTGCTGGTGCAGGCAGAAACGGTGGAAGCCATGGCCCACCTCGATGCCATTGCCGCAACGCCCGGCGTGGACGGCGTGTTCATCGGCCCGGCCGATCTGTCGGCCTCCATGGGCCACCCCGGCAACCCAGGGCACCCTGACGTCCAGGCCACCATCCATGACGGCATTGCGCGCATCCTGCGCGCAGGCAAGGCGCCGGGCATCCTGGCCACCACCGAGTCGCAGGCGCGCCAGTGGCTGGCGGCCGGCGCGCTGTTTGTGGCCGTGGGCGTGGACACCATGCTGCTGGCGAGTGCTGCGCAGGAGCTGCTGGCACGCTACCGCAGCGCGACCGACGCCGCCCCCACCCGGCCCGCAGGCTACTGAACTTTTCTTCTTTCAGATCCAAGGACAGACATCCATGAAAGCATGTATTTACGGCGCCGGCGCCATCGGCGGCTGGCTGGGCGTGGCCCTGGCGCAAGCGGGCCACTCGGTCAGCATGGTGGCTCGTGGCGACACGCTGCGCGCCCTGCAGGCCGATGGGCTGCGCATGCGGCGCGCCGACGGCTCGCTGGCGCAGGTGCCCGTCACGGCCCACAGCGACCCGGCCGCACTCGGCGTGCAAGACCTGGTGGTGGTCGCCGTCAAGGCCCCCGGTCTGCCCGACGTGGCGCGCGCCATGGCGCCCTTGCTCGGGCCCGACACCATCGTGCTGACCGCCATGAACGGCGTGCCGTGGTGGTTCCTCGACGGCTTTGGCGGCGCGGCGCAAGGGCGTGCCCTTGAATCCGTGGACGCGGGGGGCGTGATTGCCCAGGCCGTCCCGGCGCGCAACGTAGTGGGCAGTGTGGTGCACACCAGCTGCTCGCTGGAGGCGCCGGGTTTCGTCCGCCAGCACTTTGGCAACCGCCTCATCGTGGGCGAGCCCGATGGCAGCCGCAGCGAGCGGCTGCAGACCCTGGCCGACACGCTGCAGCGCGGCGGCATCGATGTGGAAGTGAGCGACTGCATCCAGAAGGACATCTGGTTCAAGCTCTGGGGCAACCTCACCATGAACCCCATCAGCGCCCTCACCGGCGCCACCACCGACCGCATCCTGGACGACGAGCTGGTGCGCGGCTTTGTCAGCGCGGTGATGCTGGAAGCAAAGGCCATCGGCGACCAGTTGGGCCTGCCCATCGACCAGCAGCCCGAGGACCGCCACGCCGTCACGCGCAAGCTGGGTGCATTCAAGACCTCGATGCTGCAGGATGTGGAGGCGGGCAAGCCCATGGAGATCGACGCCCTGGTGGGCGCGGTGCGCGAGCTGGGGCAGATCACCCACACGCCCACGCCGCACACCGACGCCCTGCTGGGCCTCACGCGGCTGATGGCGCGCACGCGGGGCCTGTACTGAGTCATTTCAAGCAAAATCGGCTGCAGGCGCTAGTGGAATATGCGTCAACAGCTATTTAATTCATAGCAAACCAACCATGACCCAACTCACGCTGTACTACACCCCCGGCACCTGCGCGCAGGCCGTTCGCATCGCTTTGGAAGAAGCGGGCGCCCCCTACGACCTGGTGCGCGTGGACTTCGCCGCCGGCCAGCAACGCACGCCCGAATACCTGGCAGTGAACCCCAAGGGCCGCGTGCCCGCGCTGGCCACGCCGCACGGCACGCTGACCGAAACCCCGGCGCTGCTGGCCTACGTGGCGCAGAGCTTTCCAGAGGCGCGCCTGGCGCCCGCCGACGCGCATGGCTTTGCGCGCCTGCAAGAGTTCCACAGCTACCTCGCGTCCACCGTGCACATCGCCCATGCCCACCGCCCCCGCGCCAGCCGCTGGGCCGACGAGCCCGAAGCCCAGGCGGCGATGCAGCGCAAGGTGCCGCAGAACATGACGGAGTGCTTCAACCTCATCGAAAGCCACTACCTGCCGCAGGCGGACCAGGGCCCCTGGGTGATGGGCGAGCAGTACACCGTGGCCGACGGCTACCTGTTCACCATCGGCACCTGGCTGCACAGCGACGGCGTGGACATTGCCCAGTTCCCGAAGGTGTTTGCACACACGCAGCGCATGCTGCAGCGCCCGGCCGTGCAGCGCGCACTGGCCTGATACGCCGCCTGCGGACAAAAAAAAGGCCCCGGTGCCTTCAGAGCACCAGGGCTTTTTTGTAGGCGCCCAGGATCAGTTGACTTTGAGATAACGCCAGTCGATGCGGTTATCGGCGCGGTGAATGGTCTCCACCTTCTTCGTCCCCGCCCACGGGATCACCTGGTTGTACAGGGGAATGTGCGACACCAGCTCATGCTCCTTGATCAGCGCCTGCTCGATCAGGCCGTTGCGCGTGGCGGTGTCCGTTTCCTTCTTCACACGCTCGATCAGCGCGTCCATCTGCGGGTCGGAGAACCGGCCCAGGTTGAAGTTGCCGTCCCCACCCGCGCCCGTCGTACGCACCAGCGACTGCAGGCTGTAGAACGCATCGAACGTGGGCACACCCCAGCCCAGCAGGTAGATGCTGGCTTCGTTGCGCTGGATCATCGGAAAGTAGGTGGCAAACGGCAGCGAGCGCAGCTTGGCCTTCACGCCCACCTTGGCCCAATGTGACGTGATGGCCTGGCACAGCTGCTCGTCGTTGATGTAGCGGCCCGCGCTGCAGGCAAAGTCCACCTCAAACCCGTTGGGGTAGCCCGCATCGGCCAGCAGCTTTTGCGCGGCCTTGGGGTCGTAGGGGTAGCGCACATCGGCCTTCTTGGTCCAGCCGTTGACCTGGTTGGCGATGAGTGTGCCCGTGGGCTGGGCCAAGCCACGCAGCACCACGCGCTGGATGGACTGGATGTCGATGGCCTGGTACAGCGCCTTGCGCACGCGCAGGTCCTTGAGCGGGTTCTTGCCCTTCACATCCGAGCCGGGCAGCTCGTCACGGAACTGGTCCAGCCCCAGGAAGATGGTGCGGTACTCGGGCCCTTCGAGCACCTGCAGGTTGGGCGTCTGCTTGATGCGCGCCAGGTCCTGCAGGCTCGGGTCGATCACAAAATCCACCTCACCCGACAGCAGCGCCGCTGTGCGCGTAGCGTCGGCCTTGATGGGGGTGTAGACGATCTCGGTCAGGTTGGTGGGGTACTTGCCCTTGCCCCACCAGTGGGGGTTGGGCTCCAGCACCACGCGCTGGTCAGGCGTCCACTGCTTGAGCTGGTAGGGGCCGGTGCCCAGCGCATTGCGGTGGGCAAAGTTCTCGTCCTTGGTCTTGATGTCCTTGGGCTCGACCGACTTGTTCTTTTCGGCCCAGGCCTTGCTCATGATGCGCAGCTCGGTCAGCTGGTTCACTAGCACCGGGTTGGGCAGGTCGGAGTGGATGTCGATGGTGTATGCATCGACTTTTTCCACACGGTCAATGCCCTGGGTGTAGACGGCGAAGTTGGAGCTTTTGGCCTTGGCGCGCTCCAGCGAGAACTTGGCGTCGTCGGCGGTGAACTCGCTGCCGTCGCTGAACTTCACGCCCTTGCGCAAGGTCAGGCGCAGCTGCGTGGGCTTGATGAGCTTCCACTCGGTGGCGAGCGAGGGCTCGGGCTTGAAGGTCTTGCTGTTGTATTCGACCAGCGTGTCGTACACCGCGCCGTGCATGGTGTTGTTCACGCCCACGTTCTGGGTGTGGATGTCCCAGGTGGAAATGTCCACCGAGCGGGACCAGCGGAACGTGGCGGACTGTGCGGCCAGGGGCAGGGCCGCAACAACGGCGGCGGCCAGGAGAAGGTGTTTGAAGCGCATGGACGGGAGGATAGGCATAAACGCCAAAAAATGCTGAATGGCCAGACTATCCCCCAAGCGGCGCTTTTAGAAAACGAACTTATTCTTCTTAGCTTAGAGCCATCACCCCTGCCAGCACCAGCATGGTGGTGGCCGTCACCCCGTCCAGCATCCGCCACGCCGCCGGGGTGGCAAACAACGGCGCCAGCCAGCGGGCGCCCAGGCCGATGAGCAAGAACCACAGCGCGCTGGCCAGCGAGCCACCCGCCGCAAACAGCGCACGGCCCCAGGCCGGGTAGGGTGTGGCCATGGTGCCCAGCAGCACCACGGTGTCCAGGTACACATGCGGGTTGAGCCAGGTGAGCGCCACCACCGTGGCCAGCGTGGTGCGCAGGCTGGCGCCGGGGCCGCTGGTGGCGACCAGCAACTGGCCGGGGCGCAGCGCCCGCGCGGCCGTCTGTGCCGCATACATCAACAGGAACAGCGCCCCCGCCCAGCGCATGAACTGCGCCCATTCAGGCCGGGCCAGCAGCACGCCGCCCATGCCCCACACGCCCACCTGCAGCAGCGCCGCGTCCGACAGCGCACACACCAGCACCACGGGCATCACATGCTCGCGCCGCAGACCCTGGCGCAGCACAAATGCGTTTTGCGCGCCAATGGCCATGATGAGCATGGCGGTGGATGTGAAACCGTGAACGAAGGCAGTGGAGACCATGGGCACGGATTCTGGCCAAGGGCCTGCGTTGACGCAAGCTATACTTTTTAACGATCCGTCAGAATAACTAACCACCCATGCAACTCGACTCCGCCCAGCTCAACGCCTTTGCCACGGTGATCGATGAGGGCAGCTTCGAGCGGGCGGCGACCGTGCTGCATGTCACGCGCTCAGCGGTGTCGCAGCGCATCAAGCTGCTGGAAGAGCGCGTGGGCCAGGTGCTGGTGCGCCGCGCCACGCCCTGCACGCCCACCGAGTCCGGGCAGGCGCTGTACCGCCATGCGCGTGAGGTGGCGCTGAGCGAGGCCGACGCGCTGGCCACCATTGGCGGCGGGCAGCACAGCACCACGCGGCTGGCGATTGGCGTGAATGCCGACTCGCTGGCCACCTGGTTCCCCCAGGCCATGGCGCAGGCGGCCGAGGGGCAGGCCATCACTTTCGACATCCATGTGGAAGACCAGGACCACTCGGCCAACCTGCTGCGCGAGGGCCGCGTGATGGCCGCCGTGACGGCCGACCCGCAGCCCGTGCAGGGCTGCCAGGTGCTGCCGCTGGGCACGCTGCGCTACCGCGCGCTCGCAAGCCCTGCGTTCATGGAGCGCCACTTTGCGCAGGGCGTGAACGCCACCACACTGGCGCAGGCACCCATGCTGGTGTTCAACCGCAAGGATGCGCTGCAGGCGCGTTTTGTGAGCCGCATCACGCGCCGCAAGCTCGCACCGCCCGTGCACTGGCTGCCCGAGGCGCATGCCTTCGTCAAAGCCACGCGCGCCAGCCTGGGCTGGGGCATGACCCCCGACCCGCTGGTGGAGGACGACCTGGCAACCGGTGCCCTGGTCGAGCTGATTGCGAACAAGCCCGTTGATGTGCCGCTGTACTGGCAGTGCTGGCGCCTGAATGTGCAGGCGCTGCAGCACGTGACGCAGGCGGTGCAAAAGGCGGCGGCGCTGACGCTGCTGCGCTGAGAGGAAAGTAGCGAGTGATGTAGCAAGCAGGGGCCGACTACACAGCGCTCGCCAGGTCCTCGTGGTGATCCGCAGCGCCGCGCTTCCAGTAGGCGGAGATGCGCATGCGTTTCGGGTCCACGCCCGGCTTGGCCATCACGACGCGGCGCACGGCGGCCATGTCGCTGTGTTCGCCCGCAGCCCAGACAAAGCCCGCGCCGGCGGGCAGCGGCAGCGCTTCCACAGCGGCAGGCAGCGCGCTCACCCACTGCAGATCCACCTGCGCCGCGCTCGCCAGCGTGCGCTGGTCGGCCGGGTTGCTCAGCTGGACGCGCACGGTGGCCACCGCGCTGGCGGGCAGCTCCGCCAGGCGGCGGGCGATGGCGGGCAGCGCGGTTTCGTCGCCCAGCAGCCAGTGCCAGTCGAAGCCTGTGGGCACCACCATGCTGCCGCGCGGCCCGGCAATGCCCACCCACTGGCCCACGGTGGCGCTGGCGGCCCAGTCGGTGGCGGGGCCCGCGTCGTGCAGGGCGACCTCGATGTCCAGCTCGCCCGCTGCGGCGTCAAAACGCGCGGGGGTGTAGTCGCGCAGCACGGGGCGGGGGCCGTCGAACACGGGGCGGCCGTCCTGCATCATGGGCAAGGTGGGGCGGTCCTGCCCGGGCGAGGGAAGGATGAGCTTGAGGTGGTCGTCGAACCCGGCGCTCACAAAGCCCGCCAGCTCGGGGCCGGCCAGGGTCAGCCGCACAAAGCCGGGGCTGACCTGGGTGCGGCGCACCACCTGGAGATGGCGGCCCTGCAGGGGATGGCGAATGCGCTCGATGGCGAGGGAGGGGGCCGTGGCGGCCAGGGGCAAGGAAGCGTTCATGGCGTAAAATGTTGATTTAATCAACCAAATCATCCGCCATTCAGTTGACTTTGTCAACCGATAGCCACGCCATGCCCCCACGCGCCCGCCCCGATGTGTTTGAAGCCCTGCACGACCTGATGCACGCCTACCGGGCGCGCATGGTGCGCGCGATGACCTCCGTGCATCCGGACCTGACCTTCAATGAAGTGCGCGCGCTGAACTTCATCGGCCGCCACCCCGGCGCCACGCAGAAAGAGCTGGTGCGCCACAGCGGCGCCGACAAGGCCCAGGTGGCACGCATGCTGGGCCTATTGCAGGACAAGGGTTGGCTGGAGCGCCACCCCCACGCCGAGGACCGGCGCAGCCTGTGTCTCACACTCAGCGCTGAGGGCCAGGCGCTTTACCAGGCGCTGCAGGCCGCGCGGCAGACCCTGTCGGCCCAGGTGCTGGCGGGCTGCGACGACGACACCCAGGCTCAGTTGCTGGCCCTGCTGGCGCAGGTGCGGGCCAACCTGGATGCGCTGCCGCCCCTGGAGACTGGCGAGGACTGTGGCCATGGCAAGGGCCGGTCCTCCCGTTAAGGGCCCCACAGGGGGTTTCCAACGCTTTTGAAGGGATTTTTGCCCCAAGCGCTAGTGCAATATACCCTGGCAGCTATCAAATAAAGAGCAAATCAGCGCCCCTGGATCACGCGCAGCGCCTCGGGCAGCGAATGCACATGGGGCAGGAAGTGGTCGATGGTGGCGCCCAGCAGCACGGCGCAGACCAGCGCGCCCAACAGCGGCTTCCAGGTCAGGCGCACGGCGGCGCTGAGCCAGCCCTCGCGCTCCACCCCCACGGCGGCGCGGGCCGTGGCCACTGAAAAGGCGATCTCCACCGCCACCGTGAGCAGCACATCCCAGCCAAAAAACAGCATGGCGAGCGACCCCGCACCCAGGATCAGCGCTGCGCCGATGAGAAAGATGGCCACCACGGGCACGACCACCACGGCGCCCTCGTCGGCGCTGCCCAGCGCATCGGCCGTGCCCCCGGCAATATCGCCCAGCACGCTGGAGTCGCTGCCGGAACCCCCGCTGGACAGGCCCTGCGTCCACCCGCCCCCAAAGTCCCCCGATGCGCCACCGCCGCCAAAGTTGCCACCGCCGGTGCGGGGCAAGGGCACCTGGCCTCCACCGGAGGGGCCATTGCCACTGGGCCACGAGATGTCGGGCAATTCCACACTGCTGCCGTCGCCCGACGACCCGTCCCGCCGCACCAGCCGCGCTGCCCAGGCGCGCAGCACCAGCAGATAGCCGACGTAGCCCACCGAAAGCGTAATCAAGTACCGCAGTGCCAGTGAATCCACGCCCAGCACCATCTGCAGGTGCGAGGTGGCCCACATCAGCAGCAGCGTGAAACTGCCGATCAGCAGCCCGTGCCAGCGCAGGCTGTAGCGCTGCTGCAGGGTGCGCGCCACCACGCCGTGGTGCGGCATGCGCACCGAGCGCCAGGTGGAGCTGCCTTTTTTCTTGGAACTGGAGGAGTTGCTGCGGGGTGTGGCCATGGAAGGAGCGCGCTGCGCGCGGCGGCAAACAGACGGCGCCATTTCACACCAGTTTCAGGCCACCCCTCGCTCAGCCCGCACCCCGCAGCGTGAACTTCTGCGCGAACCGCAAGGGCACAGAGGGAGGACGTCAGGCCACGCCGTCCACCACCACCGGCACGCGCTGGGCCAGTGCACACATCAGCTCGTAGCCCACGGTGCCTGCCGCCTGCGCCACCTCGTCGATGGGCAACACCACGCCATTGCTGGCGCGGCCCCAGAGCGTGACCTCGCTGCCAAAGCCCACCTCCACACCCGCCTGCTGCAGGGGCGTGAGGTCCACAGTCACCATGTCCATGCTCACCCGCCCCACCAGGCGCGTGCGCACGCCGTTCACCAGCACCGGCGTGCCGGTGTCGCAGTGGCGGGGGTAGCCGTCGGCGTAGCCACAGGCGGCGATGCCAATGGTGAGCGGGCCGTCGGCCATGAAGCGCGAGCCATAGCCCACGGTGTCGCCCCCCTGCAGTTGCTGGGTGGCGATGAGACGCGTGGACAGCGTCATGGTGGGTTGCAACCCCCAGTGGTCGGCATGGTGCTCGGGGAAGTCCGGCGCGCTGCCATAGACCACGATGCCCGCGCGCACCCAGTCGGCGCGCACACCCGCATCCTGCGCGTGGCGCAGCGTGGCGGCACTGTTGCTCAGACTGCGCTCGCCAGGCAGGTCCTGCGCGGCGGCGTTGAAGGCCGCCATCTGGTGCGCAATGCCACGCGGGCCGTCGGCGTCGCTGAAGTGGGTCATGAACGAAATCTCGTCCACCTGCGGCAGCGCATTGAGCCGGGCCCACGCGGCGCGGTAGCGCTCGGGCGTGAAGCCCAGGCGGTTCATGCCCGAATTCATCTTGAGGAACACCCGGTGCGGCACCTGCGTCTTGTGCGCGGCCAGCATGTCGATCTGCTCGTCGCAATGCACCGCATGCCACAGGCCCAGGCGCGAGCACAGCTCCAGGTCGCGCGGCTCGAACACGCCTTCGAGCAGCAGGATGGGGCCGCGCCAGCCCAGGTGGCGCACGCGCTCGGCCTCGGCCAGGTCCAGCAGCGCAAAACCGTCGGCGCCGCGCAGGCCCTCGTACACCCGCTCGATGCCGTGGCCATAGGCATTGGCCTTGACCACCGCCCACACCTTGGCGTCAGGCACCGACTGGCGCACGCGCGCGAGGTTGTGGTGCAGGGCCGTGGTGTGGATGGTGGCAGCAATGGGACGGGGCATGGGACAGACCTGATGGAGCGAGGGATTTACCGGGGGACCAGCGCCGGATTCTGGCACTGTGGCCGTTTATCCGCGTGATATAACCGCCTGTCCCTCGCTACGATTCTTCACATTTACCAGGGCATCAGCCCAACTGATGCTCTCACCAGCCATTCGATGAAGCGCGGTTTTTACACCATCATGTCGGCGCAGTTTTTCAGCTCGCTGGCCGACAACGCACTCTTCGTAGCCGCTGTGGAACTCCTGCGCACCGGAGGCGCCCCCGAGTGGCAGCGCGCGGCCCTGGTGCCCATGTTCGCATTGTTCTATGTGGTGCTGGCGCCCTTCGTCGGCGCCTTTGCCGATGCGCTGCCCAAGGGCAAGGTCATGTTTGTCAGCAACGCCATCAAGGTGGCGGGTTGCCTGATGATGCTGTTTGGCTCGCACCCGCTCATGGCCTACGCCGTGGTGGGGCTGGGTGCTGCGGCCTACTCGCCCGCCAAGTACGGCATCCTGACCGAACTGCTGCCCGCGTCCCAGCTCGTCAAGGCCAACGGCTGGATCGAGGGCCTGACCATTGCATCAATCATCCTGGGCGTGCTGCTGGGCGGCCAGCTGGTGGGGCAGCAGCTGTCGGGCATGCTGCTGGGCTTTGACTTCCCCGTGATCGACACCGGCGTGGACACCCCCGCCGAGGCCGCCATTGCAGCGCTGATCGCTGTCTATGCGCTGGCTGCCTGGTTCAACACCCGCATCCCGCACACCGGGGTGGAGATGCGCCCCCTGCGCGCCGACCCGTCACGCAGCGTGGTGGCCAACGCGCTCAACCTGCTGCCCGACTTCTGGGCCTGCAACAGCCGCCTGTGGCGCGACAAGCTGGGCCAGATCTCGCTGGCCACCACCACCCTGTTCTGGGGCGCCGGTGGCAACCTCAAGTTCATCGTGCTGGCCTGGGCCGCCGTGGCCCTGGGCTACAACACCACCCAGGCCTCGGCCCTGACCGGCGTGGTGGCCATCGGCACCGCCGTGGGCGCCGTGGTGGCATCGATGCGCATGCGCCTGGACGTGGCCACCCGCGTGATCCCGCTGGGCATTGCGATGGGCTTGCTGCTGATCCTGATGGTGTTCATCAGCAACATCTGGCTGGCCATTCCGTTCCTCATCGTGCTGGGTGGCCTGGGCGGCTACCTGGTGGTGCCCATGAACGCCCTGCTGCAGCACCGGGGCCACAACCTCATGGGCGCGGGCCGGTCGATTGCCGTGCAGAACTTCAACGAGCAGGCCTGCATCCTGGGCCTGGGGGCTTTCTACAGCCTGTCGCTCAAGCTCGGCCTGTCGGTGTTTGGTGCCATCACCACCTTCGGGCTGGTGGTGGCGGGCATCATGTGGGTCATCCGCCGCTGGCACCAGCGCAACTGCGTGAACCACCGCGACGAAGTGAACCACCTGCTGGACATCGCGCGGCACGATACGCACCATTGACTCCTGATTGCGAAGCCCCCCCTGTGCGGCTTCGCCGCTTCCCCCGAGGGGGACGCACCCGGAGGCCTGGAGCTATTGAAGGCTCCCCCTGAGCCGCTGCGCGTCTTCCCCCTCTCTCGCTGCGCGGGAGGGGGACGCACCCAGTGGCCTGGCAAAGCCAGTTCCACGGGTGCACTGGCCTTGGAGCGTGCCAGTTTTAGCTGGCTGTGCAGCATGGAACCACCTGCTACATAATTTATAGCTTTCAGCGCATATTCCACTAGCGCTACCGCCTGTTTTTCCCTTCAATGCACTCTCCCCTCCCCTTCGCCGCACTCTTATTCAACGCCTTTGTCTGGGGCCTGGCGTGGTGGCCGTTCCAGCACATGCACCAGGCGGGGCTGCACCCCTTGTGGGCCACGGCCTGCATGTATGCGGTGGTGCTACTGGCCCTGCTGGCGTGGCGCCCCGGCATCCTGCAGCAGGTGCGCGCGCATCCGCAGCTGTGGCTGCTGGCGCTGGCCTCGGGGCTGAACAACGTGGCCTTCAACTGGGCCGTGACCATTGGCGACGTGGTGCGCGTGATCCTGCTGTTCTATCTGATGCCCGCCTGGGCCGTGCTGCTGGCCTGGAAGGTGCTGGGCGAGCGCCCTACCCCTGCGGCGCTGCTGCGCCTGGCGCTGGCTTTCTGCGGCGTGGTGCTGGTGCTGCTGCCCGAGGGCGCGCCTGCATCGCGCCTGCTGCAGAACCTGTCGCTGGCCGACGCTCTGGCGTTGCTGGGCGGTTTCATGTTCGCGCTCACCAACGTAACACTGCGCCGCCTGCACACCGTGCCGGGGCCCGCGCGCATGTTCTCGATGTTTGGCGGCTGTATGCTCATGGCGCTGGCCGTGGCCGGCATTGGCCTGCAAGTGGGCGTAGTGGAACCCTTCCCTGCCGTCAATGCCACCTGGGTCGTCACCGGCCTGCTGCTGGCCGGGGTGCTGATGCTGGGCAACTGGGCGCTGCAATTTGGCGCCGCCCGCCTGGCGGCGGGCACCACGGCGCTGGTGATGCTGTCGGAGGTGATGTTTGCCAGCGTATCGTCGGCCCTGCTGGGCGCGGCCACGCTGAACACGCGCACTGTGCTGGGCGGGGCGCTGATCCTGCTGGCTTCGCTGCTGGCGGCGCTGCAGTTCCGCCGACCGGGCGCTGCAGACCCTCATTGATGGATTGACCCGCCTGCGCACAGGCCTCTGCGGCTGGGGCTACGATGGCCCGTCATCCCCACCCGGAGAACCCGCATGTCCACCAGCATCTACGACTTTGAAGCCCTGCAGATGAACGGCCAGGCCGTGCCCCTGTCGCAATACCGCGGCAAGGTATTGCTCATCGTGAACACCGCCAGCGCCTGCGGCTTCACGCCCCAGTTCGGCGGGCTGGAAGAACTGCACAAGGAATACGCAGACCAAGGCCTCGTCGTGCTGGGCTTCCCCTGCAACCAGTTCGGCGCCCAGGACCCCGGCAGCAACGACGAGATCGCCAGCTTCTGCCAGCTCAACTACGGCGTGAGCTTTCCGATGATGGCCAAGATCGACGTGAACGGCGCCAACGCCTCGCCCCTGTACCAGTGGCTCACCGCCGAAGCCCCGGGCCTGCTGGGCAGCAAGGCCATCAAGTGGAACTTCACCAAGTTCCTCGTCGGCAAGGACGGCCGCGTGATCCGCCGCTATGCGCCGCAGGACGCGCCGAAGAAGCTGGGGGGGGATATTGAGGCGGCGCTGGCAGGCTGAGACAAACTGCCCAGCAACGCCGCTTCAGTAACGGAGCGATGCGGCGCTGGCCATCCTCGGCATTTGTACCCATCCGGGCGCAACGGCTGTTTGGGGCAAGGAGCCGACCTTCAGAAAGCCTCCTTGTGCAAAGCGATAAAACTTGAGTACGGGACTATCGTTCACTGGAAACTACTATGAGATTTCTTCGCAGTTTCACGCTGCTCGCGATGTTGACGCTAGCCAGTTCTGCGTGCGTTGCTCAGATGGTCGGCGTAGTCATCACCCCTGATGGCTATGAAGTCGGAGGCGTCAAGTGGAAGCTTGCGACACCCGCAGTGGATGAGGTCGTGCGCCAAGGCCCGACGCGGGTTTTGATCTTGTTCTGCACACATACACCGCCTGCCAAAATCATTCAGTTCCAGACGGAGCTGGAAGCTCGATACAAAGCCCCAGTGCAACTCGCCAGCTGGGAAAAAGCATGCCCCGACAAAGGCTCGCAAGTACGCCATTGGGATAACTGGGATCGCTTCCAGGCGGGTTAGCCAAAGACTGCTTCCATAGGTTTTTTGGCTGCGGCGCTGTAGGTAAACGCCCGATATTCAAAGATACCTACTTCCGCTTTGGGCCCGCAGCCGCCTTCCGGCGCTTGACTCCTCAGGAATCTACTGCGGCCCCGGCGCAGCCGCCCCCTCCACCGCTCGCCCTTCCATCTCCCCCTCCACCTTGCGCAGCAAGTCCGCCAAGGTCTTGCCTGGCTCCTGCCGGAACTGCTCGTCCAGCACGGTGATGGAAGAAATTCGGTCGATGCGAAAACCCCGGAAGTCATTGCGCAGCTCGCACCAGGCCGACAGTGTCCAGACCTTGCCCCAGTAAAAGCAGCCCAGCGGGCGCAGGCGGCGCAGGCTGGGGCGGCCGTTGACGTCGGCGTAGTCCACCTGCACCACGTGGCGGCTGTGCACGGCCTCGCGCAGGGCTTGCAGGGTGGCCTGGGCGCGCGGGTCCAGACCGACGGGCGGGGCATACAGGGCCTGGGCCTCGGCCGCGACGCGCGCGGCGGGGGGCAGCACGGACAGGATCTTGCCCAGGGCGCCTTCCACCTCTCGGGCCAGCCCGGCATCCAGCCAGGTTTGGGCCAGACGGGCGGCAGCTACCAGCGCATTGGCTTCACCCTGGCTGAACATCAGCGGCGGCAGATCGAAGCCCGCGCCCAGGCGGTAGCCCACACCGGCTTCGCCCTCAATGGGCACGCCCTGGTGCTGGAGGTCCGCCACGTCGCGGTAGATGGTGCGGGCCGAGACTTCAAGCCGCTCGGCCAGGAAGGCGGCGGTGGACAGGCGCCGCCCCCGGATGAGCTGGACGATCTGGAACAGGCGGTCAGCGCGGCGCATGAGCGTGCCCCCCGGGGCGAGCTGCAGCCGACCAGATGGGCAGTGTCAGGACGCAGAACTCAGCCATGGCCTTTGCTCTGCTGCGCCAGCGCGTCGTCGATCTGGGAGGCGCGCACAAACGCGGGGCGCTGCCTGAACGGTTGCACAAACTGCTCGAACGCGGGGCGGCGTTCTATGGTGCCGAACTGCATCCCCCAGATCAGGTGCGCGCCCACATACAGGTCGACGGCCGTGAAGTGGTCGCCGCACAGATGCGGGCCCTGGCTCACGGCCTGCTCCAGGGTGTTCATCACATCGGCGTAGCTGCCGTAGCCCACCATGGCCGCCCGTTCGGCGGGTGCCAGCAGGTTCAGCGCCTTGGCGGTGGCGGCGCTCTCCAGCGGGCCGGCGCAAAAGAACAGCCAGCGGTAGTACGCAGCGCGGGCAGGTGTCCCCACAGGGGGGGCTAACGATTTGTCGGGGAACAGGTCGGCCAGATAGGCGCAGATGGCCGCCACCTCGGTGACCACCACCTGCCCATGCCGCAGTGCAGGCACCTTGCCCATGGGGTTGATGGCCAGGTAGTCGGGAGCCTTCATGGTGGTGCCGTATTCAAGCAGCACGGTGTCGTAGGGCACACCACACTCTTCCAGCATCCAGCGCGCGGTACGGCCTCGGGACATGGGATGGGTGTAGAACGTCAGGGCGGCAGAAGATGTGTTCATGGAGGCTCCTGGTTCGTTCAGGTCATGCGCGGGGCGCACTGGGGGCGATACCGATATGAATGGCCACGCGGTCCGGGCCTTCATACAGCTCGAAATCGGTGCCAAAGCGCCGTGGCACTTGCGGGTGGGCCGCAAAGTAGCGCCAGACCTCGCCCCAGGCATCGATCACCATCTGCGGCATTGTGCCGTGGCCGTGGAACACCAGATAGTCGCCCGCCTGCACCGCGATCTGCACAGCCCCTGGCACCGAGGTGACGGGCGGTGGCACGGCCACGCCAGCGGTGACATCAAAGGCGCCATGTTCGTCGGATTCGTAGCCGCTGTAGACGCCGAAGATGCGGCCATCCTCACCACGGCCGGGCAGGTTGCGCTCCCAGCTCTGGCTGAAAAAGCGGTCCCAGAGACCTCCAATGCGGGCGGTGGCGGGGTCCATCTCGTCGCGGTTGCGGGTGCGTACCGTCAGTCCAGTGACATGAAACGCGGCAACCGGGGTCATGGTAGGGGTTGTTGTCATGGTCAAGCTCCTCTCTGTGTCGGGCCCGGCATGGTGCAGCCCGGCTGCTGACAACATGGTGTCAGTAGCCTGTCTGCAGCATTGCAACAAGCCGTGACACGCGCCGACGCAGACGGAGCCACACCGCAGGGCCCTCTCTCGGCCGACGAGCCGATGACGGAAGCCGCTGCCAGCACGCCATGACCAGCGAGGGCAGAGGGAGCGTTGTACCGCCCCCGCTCAGCACGGGCCGGTCAGGCTGCGGCGGCGGATTCGCCAGGCTCCACGGCGGGAGCAGCAGATACCGCAGCCGCAGCTGCAGCCGCCCGCCGGCGGGCGCGCTCCAGCTGCTGCCCCACCGTGCGGGGCACCATGCCGTACATATCGGCAAAGGCGTCCAGGGTCTGGCCGCTGGCCTCAAAGGCGCGCAGCAAGGCCTCATCCTTGGCGTTGCGGGCCGACCATTCAGCAAAGGCTTCTTCGAGGATGGCGTTGGCAGCTTCGTCGCGGCTCAACACCAGTTGGGTATATGCCTCGCGCGTGAGGCCCGAGGCCTCGAACGCAGCCATCATGCGGTTGCGCAGCTTGGGCAACAGGTCTTCGGTGGCACGCGCCTTCTTGCGGCGGTAGACCTCCAGCAGCGCATGGTGCACATGCTCGGAGGCCATGTCTTCCACAGGCTGGCCCTGCAGGTCGTGGCGCTTATCGCCTGCCGCCACGCTTTGCAGATAGCGCGTGGAGCGGGTGTGCAGGCCCAGCGCCACCTTGAGCGCCTCGCGCTCGAACAGCTCGGGGTGGGCCGCCAGAATGTCCTGGAAGATGCCGCGCTTGAGCGGACGGAACACGGCGCCGAACAGGTGGGGGTAGAGCCCTGCCAGCTGCTCCAGCGCGGGGTGCACGCGTTGCGGCGCGCGCGCGCCTGCACCCGGGCCACCTGCGGGCGCTGCAGCGTCTGCCGCACCGTCGGCGCTTGCACGGCCCTGCGGCGCCTGGCGCACTTCGGGTTTGCGGCGGTTACGGCCACCCCGGCGCGAGCCGTCCTGGCGCCGCTGGGGCGCGCCGGCTTCGGCCAACGCAGCAGGTTCAGAGGCCGCCACGGCGACCGCAGCAGCCTCGGTCGGCACAGGCGCTGCCTGGGGAGCGGCAGGCGCTACGGGTGCGGTTTGGGGTTGTTCTTGTGCGGACACGGAGTCGGTCATGGCGGTGCAGTTCGGGGGCAAATGAGAGGCGACAAAACCCTCGATCATGCCAGCCTCGGGGCTACAGGCACCAAATGGGCCAGATTCCGGCGCACGCCGTGAGCGCCCCGCGTCTCGCCCAACGCGCCGTCAACCCGTGCGCAGGGCCTCGTCCAGCACCTCCACCCAGTGCCGCACAGGCGTCCCCGTGCCGCTTTGCAGATGGGTGATGCAGCCGATGTTGGCCGACAGGATCATGTCGGGCGGCTGGTTGCCGAAGGCCTCGCCGAGCACGCCGAGCTTGCGGTCGCGCAGCTGGTAGGACAGGTCGGGGTTGAGCACCGAATAGGTGCCTGCCGAGCCACAGCACAGGTGGGCATCGTTGCGCGCGGTGCGCAGCTTGAAGCCCAGCTGGTTCAGGTGCGCCTCCACCCCGCCGCGCAGCTTCTGGCCGTGCTGGAGCGTGCAAGGGGGGTGGTAGGCGTACAGGGTGTCCGGCTGGTTCACACGGCCCTGCAGCTTGGCGGCCAGCTCGGGCAGCAGGGCGGGCAGCAGCTCCGACAGGTCGCGCGTGAGGCTGCTGATGCGCTCAGCCTTGCCCGCGTATGCCGCATCGTCCTTCAGGATGTGGCCGTATTCCTTGACGGTGACGCCGCAGCCCGAGGCGTTCATGACGATGGCCTCGACCCCACCTGCGTCCACCAGCGGCCACCAGGCGTCGATGTTGGCGCGCATCTCTGCCATGCCGCCAGCCTGGTCGTTGAGGTGGAATTTGACGGCGCCGCAGCAGCCCGCCTTGGATGCGATCACGGTCTGGATGCCCACGGCGTCAAGCACTCGGGCGGTGGCCGTGTTGATGTTCGGCATCATGGCCGGTTGCACGCAGCCCGCCAGCATGAGAACCTTGCGCGCCTGTTCACGCGTGGGCCAGGCGCCGGCGTCCTGCGGTGCGGGCACCTTGGCCTTCAGCGCCTCGGGCAGCAGGCCGCGCAACATTTGCCCTGCCTTCATGGCAGGGGCGAACAGCGGCGAAGGCAGGCCCTCCTTCAGTGCCCAGCGCAGGGCTTTTTCGCTCACGGGGCGGGGCACTTTTTCATCGACGATCTTGCGACCGATGTCCACCAGGTGGCCGTATTGCACGCCACTCGGGCAAGTGCTTTCGCAGTTGCGGCAGGTGAGGCACCGGTCCAGGTGCATCTGGGTCTTGCGCGTGGGCTCGGCGCCTTCGAGCACCTGCTTGATGAGGTAGATGCGGCCGCGCGGGCCATCCAGCTCGTCCCCCAGCAGCTGGTAGGTGGGGCAGGTGGCGGTGCAAAAGCCGCAGTGCACACATTTGCGCAGGATGGATTCGGCCTCCAGGCCATCGGCGCGGGCGCGGTATTCAGGGGAGAGCTGGGTTTGCATCGGGCATGCCTGGGCGAAGGAACAAAAAAGAGGGGGCCGGTTCAGCGCGCTGTCGGCGGGTCCAGCGGCGGATCGTGCGGCGCCTGCAGCGCCAGCGCCTTGCGCCAGGGCTGGCGCAGCCGGGCACGATCCGCCCATAGCGGGGGCAGCGACAGGGCCAGCAGCACCAGCGCCAGCGGCACCACAAACACAAAGCCCACGTGCTTGAAGCCCGCAGCCCCCGCAATGCCGCCCACCAGAAACATGCCCACCAGCCCGGCAAACAGCCGCAGCCGGGCCTGGTTGGCACGCACCTGCGATTCGGGCGCGGTGCCCGTGCGGTTCCAGTAGAGCATCTTGCCCATCTCGATGCCCAGGTCGGTCACCACGCCCGTCATGTGGGTGGTGCGGATCTGGGACGAGGACATCTTGGTCACGGTGGCGTTCTGCAGTCCCATGATGAAGGACAGCAGCAGCACCGTGAGTGGCACCGCAAAAGGCGTGGGCCAGCTGAGGGTGATGGCGCCCACCAGGCCAAACAGCAGCATGAGCACGGACTCCAGCAGCAGCGGCAGCGCGTAGGTGCTGCGCAGCCGGCGCTGGCGCGCCCAGTTGACCATGATGGCCGTGGTGCCCGCCCCCGACATGAAGGCCCAGAGCGCGCCCACGGCGCCCAGCACCAGCTTCATCTGCCCCAGCACCAGGTTGTCGGCCAGCGACGACAGGAAACCCGTCATGTGCGAGGTGTAGAGGTGCACCACCAGAAACCCCCCGGCATTCACCGCCCCGGCGTTGAACGCCAGCAGCAGGCCCAGCACCTGGTTGCTCGCAACCGTGCGGTGGTGTCCGGTGAGGTGAAAAAGGCGTCGCATGGCCAGGGTGGCGGTGGTGGCTGTGAGGGGGGGTTGGCTTGCCTACCAGGCCCGCGCCATGCGGCCGGGGTTGAAGATGCCGGCAGGGTCAAAGCTGTGCTTGAGGCGGGCGTGGATTTGCTCCAGCGCCTTGGATTGCAAGTCAAAAGCACCGCTGGCGCCAGGTTTATTTGCCTCGGCAGCTACAAAAAGAGAAGCACTCCCACCCACCGCCCGGGCGGCTTCGCGCAGCGCGTCGCCGGCGGACTCGGGGCCCTGCACCCACCGCAACGCCCCATGCCATTCCACCAGTGGCTGCACGCCGCCGGGCAAAGCCAGCACCGGCGCGGTGGCGGGCACCGACAGGCGCCACAGGGCGTGGTCGGGGCGCGTGGCCCGGTCGGTGAACCACGGCAGGGTCTGCTCGCGGCAGGCGGTCCAGTCAGCGGCCACGGTGGCGTTGTCCATGCGCGTGCCACCCATGGTCTTGCACGCGGCCTCCACCGCCGCCACGGCGCCGCGCAGGCGCACATACAGGGTGCCTGCGCCTTCGTCCTGCACCCAGCAACTGGCGTCGAGGGGTAGCGGCTGGCCGCCCCAGGCGTGCAGCTTGCGCAACGCATCGGCCTGGTTGATGCCCTCGAACCGGAGTGTGGCCTCGCCGGGTGCCACGGGCAGCACCTTGAGGCTCACTTCGGTCAGCAGCCCCAGCGTGCCCCAGGCACCGGCCATGAGGCGCGCCACGTCATAGCCCGCCACGTTCTTCATGACCTGGCCGCCGAAGGTGAGCAGCTCGGCCTTGCCGTTGAGCAGGGTCACGCCCAACAGATAGTCACGCACCGCCCCCACGCTGGCGCGCGCCGGGCCCGACAGGCCGGCCGCCACCATGCCGCCCACGGTGGCAGCGCCCGAAGGGGGCTTGGCGAAATGCGGGGGTTCAAAAGGCAGGCACTGGCCCTGCTCGGCGAGCGCGGCCTCCAGCTCGGCCAGCGGGGTGCCGGCCCGCACGGTGACGACCAGCTCGCTGGGCTCGTAGCTCACGATGCCGCGCAGCACCCGGGTGTCCAGCACCTCGCCGTGCAGCGCCAGGCCATGGAAGTCCTTGGTGCCCCCGCCACGGATGCGCAACGGGGTCTGGTCGGCGGCGGCAGCGCGCACGCGCTCAGTGATCGGGGCGAGGGAAAAGTCCATCCGTGCATCGTAGCGGCAGCGGTCCGCCGCACGGCATGCAGGAGGCGTGAATTTTTTGAACAGCGGACGTGCAAAGGACTGGCGGATGCCATAGGGCCTTTGGCCCCCTGGCGCGCCAGTCCCACACGCGTCACCCACCGGTACGAAAAAAGCCCGCCGGTGGTCGGCGGGCTGAAGTAACCAGAGGAGTAACTCGCTTGTTCTTATTGCGACGCCACGGTGCCACCAGACACCGCGGCGCGTAGGGCGCAGAGCGATCAGCGGTTGTATGCCGTTTCGCCGTGCGAGGTGATGTCCAGACCTTCGCGTTCGTCTTCTTCCGAGACACGCAGGCCCACCGTCAGGTCAACCACCTTGTAGGCCACGAAGGACACCACGCCTGACCACACGATGGTCAGCAGCACGGCCTTGGCCTGTGTCCACACCTGGGCAGCGATGGAGTAGTCAGCAGCCGTCACACCGGTCGCCGTCACCCAGTCCGCCACGAAGCCGGGGCCACCCAGGCTGGGGGAGTTGAACACGCCGGTCAGCAGCGCACCCACGATACCGCCGATGCCGTGCACGCCGAACACGTCGAGCGAGTCGTCCGCACCCAGCAGCTTCTTGAGGCCGTTGACACCCCACAGGCAGGCAAAACCACCCACCAGACCGATGACCAGCGCACCGCCGATACCGACGTTGCCGGCAGCCGGCGTGATGGCCACCAAGCCCGCCACAGCACCCGACGCTGCACCCAGCATCGAAGCCTTGCCGCGCATCAGCGCTTCACCCATGCACCATGCCAGCACGGCAGCAGCGGTAGCCACCAGCGTGTTGATGAAGGCCAGGGCTGCAAAACCGTTGGCTTCCAGGGCAGAGCCGGCGTTGAAGCCGAACCAGCCCACCCACAGCAGCGAGGCACCGACCATGGTCAGCGTCAGGCTGTGAGGCGCCATGGCTTCCTTGCCGTAACCAATGCGCTTGCCCACCATGAACGCACCCACCAGGCCCGCCACAGCGGCGTTGATGTGCACCACGGTACCGCCAGCGAAGTCCAGAGCACCCCACTGCCAGATCTGGCCGGCCTTGCTGGTCATGGCGTCGGCCACTTCCTTGGAGGCGTAGGCATCAGGACCCATCCAGAACCACACCATGTGGGCGATCGGCAGGTAGCTGAACGTGAACCACAGGACCATGAACAGCATGACGGCGCTGAACTTGATGCGCTCTGCGAACGCACCGACGATCAGGGCGCAGGTGATGCCGGCGAACGTGGCCTGGAAGGCGGCAAACACCACTTCCGGAATCACGACACCCTTGCTGAACGTGGCAGCGTTGGCAAACGTGCCTGCGGCGTTGTCCCAGATGCCCTTCATGAACAGCCGGTCGAAACCACCGATGAAGGCACCGCCTTCGGTGAAGGCCAGGCTGTAGCCGTAGATGAACCACAGCACCACGATCAGCGAGAACGTGACCATCACCTGCATCAGCACGGACAGCATGTTCTTGCTGCGCACCAGGCCGCCGTAGAACAGCGCCAGGCCAGGCAGGACCATCAGGATCACGAGGATGGTGGAAGTCATCATCCACGCGGTGTCACCCTTGTTGGGGACAGGAGCAGGCGCTTCTGCGGCGGGCGCTGCAGGCGCAGCGGCGGCAGCAGCAGCCGGTGCAGCCGCTGCGGCAGGGGCAGGGGCTTCAGCCGCTGGTGCAGCCGCAGCGGGTGCCGAGGCCTCTGCCGTGGCGGGCGCCTGGGCGAGGACAGCCGATCCGCCGGATAGCAGACTCAGCCCCAGAATGAAGGAAGCAAGCAGTTTTTTCATGGCGTTTCTCTTCTTGGATGGGATGCGGCCTCGCCCTTACAGGGCTTCCTTGCCGGTTTCGCCAGTGCGGATGCGCACCACCTGCTCCAGGTGGGTCACGAAAATCTTGCCGTCACCGATCTTGCCGGTGCGCGCTGCGGTCTCGATGGACTCGATCACGCGGTCCACCAGGTCGTCGGCCACGGCGGCCTCGATCTTGACCTTGGGAAGAAAGTCCACCACATACTCTGCACCGCGGTACAGCTCGGTGTGGCCCTTTTGGCGGCCAAAGCCCTTGACTTCGGTCACCGTGATGCCTTGCACGCCGATGTCGGAGAGCGCTTCGCGCACTTCGTCGAGCTTGAAGGGCTTGATGATGGCTGTCACCATTTTCATTTTCAGTTCCTCCGGAATGGGCGCCACCGGCGCCCATTGAGACTTACAGGGTTTTGGTGAGCGTGACGATCACGCGCGACTTGTTGACCGGGCCGTAGAAGGCCTTCTTGGTGGCGCCAACCACGGCAGCGCCGAGGGACACGCCGCCGCCGAAGTCGTACGAACCGCCCAGGCTGTAGTCCATGAAGTTGGGGGCTGTGATGTCACCACCAAAGCGGGTGAAGCCGACCGACGCCTTCAGCGTGGTGCTGGGGGCCACTTCCTGGGCAAACGCCAGGTTCAGGTAGCCGGTGTTGCGGCCCTTCATGCCAGGACCTGCGTAGGCAAAGTAGTCCTTGGACAGGGTGTGCGAATACTTGGCCGTCACGGGGCCGAAGGTGGCAGCGCCATAGACTTCGGTGGTGTTGCCCGCGCTGTTGCCGGGGTAGATGTAGGTCAGCAGGCCCACGTCCAGGTCCACGTCACCGGCCTTGAACTTGTAGCCGCCGTAGATGTCGGATTCGAGCGAGTTGCCGGACAGCCAGTTGACGCTGGAGTTCCAGTTGCCCACGTAGAAGCCGGTTTCGCCGAAGGTGTAGTCAAAGCCGCCTTGCAGTGCGGGTTTGACGGCCTTGACCTTGGACGTGTCCTGGTCCTGGCCACGGAACTTGTAGTTCGTGGTCAGGCTGACGTTGGCGGTGAGCTGGGCGCTGGCCAGCATGGGAAGGGTTGCAACAAGGGCAACGCCCAGGGTCTTGATGATGGCGCGGGTCATGTTTCCTCCGGTTGGACAAAGTAGGGACAAGCGCTTTAAGCACGGACCGTGCCACACCAAGGTGCACGGCGCGCTGCACGGTTGCGTTGCGTTACAACAATCCCCAGTACAGTGGCGGTGACCGCGTCCGGCATGTTGCACCCAACTGGTGCAGACACCCAACAGGCCGCGCTAAAAAACCACAAAACGCACCCATCTGGGGAGAAATCGCTTCATGAGTCTTGCTTTGGTGCAAAGCCGCGCCCTTCTGGGGCTGCAGGCGCCTGCAGTCACCGTCGAAGTGCATCTGGCCAACGGTTTGCCCAGCTTCACGCTGGTCGGGCTGGCCGAGGTGGAGGTGAAAGAAGCCCGCGAGCGCGTGCGCTCCGCGCTGCAGAACGCGGGGTTGGAGTTCCCCTCGAACAAGCGCATCACCGTCAACCTTGCCCCCGCCGACCTGCCCAAGGATTCGGGCCGCTTCGATCTGCCGATTGCGCTGGGCATCCTCGCCGCCAGCGGTCAGGTGGATGCCAGCCGCCTGGCAGGCTACGAGTTTGCGGGCGAGCTGTCGCTGTCCGGCGAGCTGCGCCCCGTGCGCGGCGCGCTGGCCACCAGCCTGGCCCTGCAGACCCAGCAGATTGACGCTCAGCTGGTGCTGCCGCCCGGCAGCGCCGAAGAGGCCGCCCTGGTGCCCGCCGCGCGCGTGGTGCGTGCGCGCCACCTGCTGGATGTGGTGCGGGCGTTCCTGCCACCCGGCAGCACGGCCGGTGGCGATGCCGACGTGGCCAACGACGGCTGGACCCGCCTGCAGGCCACCGCGCTCACCGCCAGCACCACCGGGCCCGACATGGCCGACGTGAAGGGCCAGGCGGGTGCCAAGCGCGCGCTGGAGATTGCAGCGGCTGGCGGCCACAGCCTGCTGATGGCCGGGCCACCTGGCTCGGGCAAGTCGATGCTGGCGCAGCGTTTTGCCGGGCTGCTGCCCGCGATGACGGTGGACGAAGCGCTGGAGAGCGCCGCCATTGCCAGCCTGGCGGGGCGCTTTCGGCCCGAGGCTTTTGGCGTGCGCCCCACCGGCCAGCCCCACCACACGGCCAGCGCGGTGGCGCTGGTGGGCGGTGGCTCGCCACCCCGGCCGGGCGAGATCTCGCTGGCCCACCAGGGCGTGCTCTTCCTTGATGAACTCCCGGAATTCCCGCGCGCCGCATTGGAGGCTCTGCGCGAGCCGCTGGAGACCGGCCACATCACCATCGCCCGGGCAGCGCAACGCGCGGAGTTTCCGGCCCGGTTCCAGATGAACGCATACTAAGCATGAACCTGTATGCGCTTGTTGTTTTAGTGCCGCATGTACGTTCTTGCTCTTTTTGCCGTCTCTACGTGCACATCCTTTGACAATATCTTTAGAGATTAGCAATCCGGCTGCAGCACATCAGCAGCAATTGACAATCGCTATTCAACTGATATAATAGGCAAATTCGGTCGCAAATCTAGCGATTGAAGAATCTTTAGAAATTAGCCGCAGCAGCGGTTTGCAGTGGGCTCAGCTCCTAACTGCTTGATTCTATTGATTTATTCCGCCCCCATCTAACCTACGAATTCAACTCCACTATTCCTTGGTTTATCCATTGGATGTGTTCGGAGTTATTTTGTATGTTTTAGTTCAAATCACCCTAGGAGTCACCACTAGAAAAATCAGGAGATCATTATTTTATGAATAAGGCATTTATATGTAACCATTGCAGTTCGCCATTCACACCATCACGGAGCGATCAGAAGTATTGCAATCGTAATTGCAAGAATAAGCAACAAGCTGCATCAAGGAAGACAAGAACAAAAACAATTTCTAAATCTGAAAAACTAAAGAAGAAACTGACGGCATTCCAAAGATCATCATTTGGTAGGTGGCTAATTTCAACCATCAAATCTCAAGGGACCGTTCAAATACTACAAGGAATGAATGCAGCAGACCTTCAGGAGCTATTTGATCTTAAGAAAGCGGCAACTAGTTTTTCGGGTTTTGAAAAAGGAGCCCCTTCAAGGGCATATCATTTAAGCCACATATTTAGTGCAAAAGGCAATCAGCATAGTATTGGACTACTAAAATCCACAAACTTAGTAATCTGTCCAGCTGGATACAACTTCAGTAGGCTAAACTGCGAAGAAGCAGTTGATGGGCGAGGAGACTGCTTACCCAGGAGTGCGCTGAGATCCGTTTACAAATGCGACAAGAACACTCCTCCGTCCAAGATAATACAACTTATAAAAAGGCTGCTTGGAAATCAATTTGAGACGTTCTTGCTGAATAACAAGTTCACACCTGGCATTCATGCGAAACTACTTGATGAGGTAAGGAAATACAGCCCATCTATTGACGAGTCTACAGACATTGAAACACTAAAGGCGATGAAATCGAGACTGGGAAAGCAAGTCCACGTTCCACGCGGTAAGCCAGCACCTTTAGTTTTAGTTCTGGAGCATGAGCTACGTCGATTTGAGCTACACAATGGGCCTGTATTCTGGGCAATTTATCAGATCGCAGGTAGATTGCTTGGTCGAAATAATATTATTCGACTCAGAACCGACGGAATTGAAGGTCAATTACAAAGACTATTCTTACACGCTCTAGACTTACTACACCAAAAGCGCCATCCCTCATTTAGCGCTGAGAGATATGTACTAGACGTATTTTCCCATCCAGCACGTGACGATTTTCCGTTGGATCTGCAAACAGTTCTATCACCTCTTGACACCTACTTTGCCTGCGAAAGCATGAACGTCACCCCAATACACTGTCAAAGCAGGTTAATTGAGCTATCAAGATGGAATAACACCAAGTCAATATATAGCCATCAGAACGTCGCGCCAGGATTAAATAACTATCAAACGAACACCCAAACACAGACTCATTCAAGAATTTGAGTTTGATTTGAATTTGATATAAATCTAATTAGCTCATCCAGCCGCTTTTTTAGATCGTGAACGCTTAAGTCAGGTTGATAATTTTCGGTTATATATTTTGCAATTTTAACCTTACTAGCCTGACTCGTAAGCTTCTTAGATTGAATGGTAAGAACATTATCAAACTTACCAACACCTCCGACATGCTTACTATTTGGATGCACGCTGGCTAATGCGCTAATAATATGATTAGATGGGATGTAGTTTTCAACCTCTCGCCCTTGAGTTATCCAAGCACAACCAACACCACTATCGAACTCTTTCTTAAGTCTGCTTTTGGTTGAATTTATAGGTGCGCTTGCTGAGGCCTTATCACTATCAATTAAAATCGCACCCCGCTGATTGAGCCTCTTCAAAGAAATGAAATCTTCAATTTCTTCATCGAGATCGAGATTGGATACATGGGCAGCGAGCCTGCCACCGTAGAACATTATGCTGTAGTGCACACCTTCAATCAATACAGGCTTCAATGCTGCAAGCCAATATTTCAGATATATTCGATCAGACGGCCCCTCGACCCAAATAACACAGTTTGCTTGTAAAATATCAGATGGTCGATATCCCAGATCCTCACATACATCGGATAGATGTCTATTTGATGTAACACGAGCAACTCTTGAAGTACCGTCTTTTTGAGTTATGTGATATACCTCAGCACCCTTGGTGTCCATCAATGCAGCAGAATGCGTTGTTATGAAATATTGATTTTCTGTTTTGCTCGATAGATAATTAAGAAGCTTCTTCTGCAGCACTGGGTTTAAATGTATTTCGGGCTCCTCGATACACACTATAGTATTAGACAATACCGTAGCAGCTGCCGCCAAAATTATGACTTCGTGAACTCCAGATCCCAGCGACTCGATAGGCAAAACCTTGCCGCTCATATGAATTAGAATTGTATCTCTTTTATACGGAATACTAATTTTAATTGCGGGACTATCCAACACAGTTTGGACGAATTTGGTTATCTCTTCAAATTTAATCCTGGCATCTTGGCTATGCACATCTGGATCTTGAAGTTTCGCGAGCCGATCAATTATTCCAAGACCATCAAAATTTTCCGAGGTAGTACCTTCCGATCCGATTTGGCGAATCGCTGGGATGAGAACTACAGAATGCTTTGGAAGACTCGGGATCAGCACTTGCCCAAGCTCGCTTGCCCAGTTGCGTCGACCTCCGCCCTGCCGCTTGGTAATCGCTTGCCAGAGCATTAAAAGCTCACTGTCACTAAGTACTTGAATCGCTGCTAGCCAAGGCGCATGTGACTGATCCGGTCGCAGCACGTTTACGAAATTCCAAGCGTGTGGCAACTCATCGAGTTTGGCTTTTGCATGTAATAGCTTCGCCATCGTCTTTGACCATCCAGAATCTAACGGCATCCCTTTCAATAACCTATGCTCTTTTTCAAGCTTTGGAGAAGTGCCTACCATTGCAAATTCTTCTATGCTGCCAACGAGCACTTCCGGCATCGATGGCAAATGCCTCGCTAGCCTGTCTTCAAGAATCTTAGGTTTATTATTAGCATTACCCAAAATTTCGCTAATAAACCGCAACACATTAGACTTGCCCGCGTTATTTTGCCCGATAAATAAATTTATCTTTTCAAAATTCTCGAAGTACTGAGGACTTTCACCAAAGCTACGATACCCCGCAATAGCCAGATTTTTCAGCAAAGTAGTCATCTATTCTGTGATTTTCAGAACACGCTTCTTAGCAAGCGCAAACTCTTCCACATCGATTACACCCTCTTTCAGCATTTCGTTTAGCCTGGAAATTTCGATTGCGATAGACTTATCGCCAGCATTGCTGCTACCGCGTCGGTTCTTGTGGGCTTCGATTGCGACTACCGCTGGAGATAAAAGAATTTTCAGTTGAGAAGGCTCTATGACTGAGGTATGAAAATATGCTTCAGCATCTGTACTTAGCACCCTCAAGAACGTATTAGTGGTGCTTCTTTTTGTAAGAGCATTGATTGTTGCGGCAACAAGTACACCCTTCAATAAACCTTCCACGCCAAAACCACCACCGGACATACCGGCGTCAGTAATCTCCGTGCCGGGCCCTGAGATTTCTAATGCGGAAAGGCGGCTAAACGGTATCACATGCTTTTCCACTGAGCCACTCGCAATTACAACGAGACTATCTGAAAGTCTCACCAATAGCACTTCTGAGTTCTCTTTGACGGCAATGCCGCTTCCCCCAAGATATGTGCAAGCAATTGGCTTGTGACCACTCAGTGTTTGTAACTCCGAAAGAAGATTACCCTCTTCACTCTGTATAAACATCGGCTTGACGGCTACAGTTGCAATCTTGCCTTCAAGCTGGCTCCCACGCTTTGACGCTGAAGGCTTGCTAAGAATAATTAGCACAAAAGAAACGATGCACGCGAGCCAAAGTAGGAATACCCAAATCCCTTCCACCACACTAATAGATCCTGTGCGGATGTTTTCTATGTAATCAGGTAAAAGGATGGCTATCGCCATTACACCAAAGCCTGACGCAACAAGACCCATCGACTTCACTTTTCGTGGCAGATACATGAACAAATCCACTTCTCTTTTAACAATCTGTACCATGCTATCGCGTAGCGCCTGAAGAAGCCAGATGGCTTAATAGGTGTAAGTTTCGAGCTAGCCAGCTACGGAACCTTAAATTAGGATCAAAACTTAGTTGACTTGTTTTTGATCTAGGCTCACAATTCAGACGTAACTTTTGATACTGTCAAATGAGTGAGCGAATTCATTACTACCGAGTCAGCACGCATGATCAGACCGTAGAGAGCCAGCGGCACGCACTTGGGGGGGCCTTTGATGCGGAGTATGCGGACGTCGGCGTATCAGGTGCTGTGCCCGCCATGGATCGTCCTGCCTTCCGCGAACTGTTCGCCTACATTCGCAGAGGAGACGTCTTGCATGTTTACGCGATTGATCGTCTTGGGCGAGATGCCATAGATGTGCAATCGACCGTGAGAGCACTACTTGCGAAAGGCGTGGCCTTAGAAGTGCACGGCCTAGGGCGAATTGCTGCAGGGGTTGGGGAGTTGATTCTTGCAGTCCTGGCGCAGATAGCGGACATGGAGCGCCAAAGGATTGTTGAAAGAACTAGTCAAGGCAGGGAACGAGCAAGAGAATTAATTGCAACTACGGGCAAGACCCAGAACGGCAAGACCAGTTTGGGGCGACCGGAGGCAGCAAATCCCGCCATGGTTCGCGAGTGGAGGGCGAACAATAAGGCTAGCATCGCAGCAACAGCCAAACACTTTACTGTAAGCACGGCAACCGTTAAGCGATACTGTGCAGGGCAATAACATCTAGATATTTTGGATATCCAGCCATTAACCGTCACCGGCGCAGGCAACCTAGTCAAGCAGCTATGCCAATTTTTCTTCTAATTCCGCTAACGACCTCGCGGATTGGATGCTACGCGCCCCCTTAGTTACGGCATGGTACATGTAGATCGGCTCAGCAGTGCGATCTTCCACCGTATCGTCAGGATGGCTTGATTCCAGAAAATAACAGGCATGCTTTTGGCTTCGCCTAATTAACAAATAAGATTGTTGATCGTAGGGTGAATAAGCCTTTTTGCCATCAATTTTTATACGCAAGTATCGTTTAAGAATATTTGCTATCTCGTCTGCAGGTCGGGCACTTAGCTCGTCAAGAGCGCTTTGTACCTGCTGAGCGTGAGACACATTAAAATTCTCATTTTCTTCAAATGTCTGTACTACATCTACTGCATCCATAGCAACCTGGCGCGAGATACTCAAGCGCAACTGATCTGCTTTAGCCTGCAACTCCTCAATTTCTTTTCGTGATTTTGCCACTTCGTCAAGGTACTTTGGCTTTTTCGAAGCTTGATATAGATTTTCTTGTGTTTCGCTGTATTCTTCAGCTAGGGCAATAGAAGCAACAAGGGCATCTAATTCATCGCTGCGTGAATCCATCGCGATGCCCTCGGCTACATCACTTAGCGCGCCTGATGCGGCGCGACGATATATAAATTCCAATACTTCGTATGGCCAAGTCGCAGAGTTATTGCAACTACCCTTTTGAAGGTACGCTTTGCAGTTGGAATAAAGAATAACGGGCTTATCCTTATATTCCTGCGATCCCAATGGAGCCGCGAGGGTCGGCTTAGGATATTGCCGTCTCGTCTGGAATTTCGCCCCGCAGCGCTCGCAGAAAACCATGCCACTCAGGATATATTTATCCGCTGGACCCTGTGTTTTGGCACGCCGCTTTAGTTCAGCTTGTAATTTATAGAATTCGCTATCTTCAAGCAGCCGTTCAAACACTTTGCCAATCGCATCCCCTTTGTTCTTCCATTCGCCTATCAGGGCACGGCTACTGAACCAACGTTTTAATGTTGAGGGATTTAAATTTTTCAACCGTTCATGCATTGGTGAAATATGCTTGGCGATATGTCTTGTACCTTTCCCGTTTAGATACATCTCTATTGCAAGCCTAACAATAGCCCCCGCTTCGGAATCAATCGCGCCTCCTGATTTCAGCCAAAAAGGTCTAGACACTTTTACCGTCTTGCCTTGCCGTGCATCAGCCCTCTTTCTGTCATATGCAGCGGAAACACGGATTCCAAGGCGGTTACTGTACTCATGTGCGGCCTGAATTTTTACGACAAGATTGAATACTGCACCAGTGTTTACGCTTGCTTCGGTGTATTCCTGTTCATCCTCAAGCGTAATAATTGACACACCAGCCGTCAAAATTCGACCGATAACATCGACCATGGTGAGAAAGTCGGCTCTTCCGAGACGATCAATGGCCTCGACCACCAGAGCATCACCCGCCACAATCTTCTTCTCTTGAATGAGCTGAATGATTGAATGAAGCCCCTTCCCTTCTCCCAGGTTGGCACTTGTGTAGCCTGACACGCCTTCGTCCATGCGCGAGTACGCAGACGGAACGAACTGGGGGTTTCTCTCAAGCCATGCCTTGAACGCGTCCCTTTGGCGAACGATAGAACTCCCCTTGGCCTGACTTCCCGAACTAAAGCGGGCGTAGGAAATTGCATTACGGTGGTTCATACTTATTAAGCATTGTGTCAGATGATCGCGGCGATGAATCCGTGCCCCTGCGGCTTTCTGGGCTCCACGCAGCGCGCCTGCCGCTGCACGCCCGACCAGGTGCACCGCTACCAGGCCAAGCTCAGCGGCCCGCTGCTGGACCGCATCGACCTGCATGTGGAGGTGCCCGCCCTGCCCGCCGAGCAGCTGGTGCAGGCGGCTGCGGGCGAGTCCACCGCCAGCATCCGCGCCCGGGTGGAGCAGGCCCGCGCCAAGGCGCTGGCGCGCCAGGGCAGCACCAACCAGGCGCTGCAGGGGCAGGCCATCGACGCCCACCTGCACCTGGACGATGCGGCCGCCAAGTTCCTCAACACCGCTGCCGCGCGCCTGGGCTGGTCGGCACGCAGCACGCACCGGGCGCTGAAGGTGGCGCGCACCATCGCCGACCTGGCCGGCGCGCCCACCACCGAGGTCAGCCATGTCGCCGAGGCCGTGCAATACCGCCGCGTACTGCGCAGCACGGTGTGAGGGGCGCTGGCGGCCCTTGAGGCACATCAGCACCTTGACCGAGGCAGATATCAAATTGATAGCACCTGGAGCATGTATCACTAGCGCCTGCGGCTGATTTTGATCAAAAAGAGGGTGCGCAGCACCCAGCGGGCGCTGCGCACCGGCCGCAGGGGCCCGGGCGCCCGGCACAATCTCCCCCCATGTCCAGCGTCCGCTCCCCCAAGAAATCCCCGTCGGTCCCCGCCCCCACAGACACCGCAGCCCCCGCCAACGAGCCCGTGGACACCGGCTTTTTGCGCACGCTGGTGGGCTACAACACGCGGCGCGCGGCGCTGTCCATCATTGCCGTGTTCATGGAACGCATGGCCGTGTACGACCTGAAGGTGGTGGATTTCTCGGTGCTGTCACTGGTGGCGCACAACCCGGGCATCACCTCGCGCCAGCTGTGCGCCACGCTCAGCGTGCTGCCGCCCAACATGGTGGGCTTGATTGCGGCGCTGGAACGGCGCGGCCTGATCGAGCGGCGCCCGCACCCGAGCGATGGGCGCGCCATGGGCGTGCACCTGACGCCCGCCGGGGTGGAACTGACGGCGCAGGCCGAGCAGACGGCCGCGCAACTGGAAGAAGACGCCACCAACCGCCTGACGGCGGCCGAGCGCAAGACACTGATCCGGCTGCTGCAAAAAGTCTACGACTGATCCAGCGGCTGCTCAGCAGGCCGCAAGAGGCCTGGATGGGTATCAGGCGGCCGGCGCTGCCGGGGCCTTGTCCAGACCCAGTAAGCGCACCGCGTTGCCCTTCAGGATGCCGGGCATCACCTCGGGCTTGAAGCCCGCTTCCTGGAAGTCCTTCATCCAGCGCTCGGGCGTGATCAGCGGGTAGTCGCTGCCGAACAGCACGCGGTCTTTCAGCAGCGTGTTGGCGTACTGCACCAGCTGCTTCGGAAAATACTTGGGACTCCAGCCCGACAGGTCGATCCAGACATTGGGCTTGTGCGTGGCGACCGACAGCGCCTCGTCCTGCCACGGAAAGCTGGGGTGGGCCATGACAATCTGCATGTCGGGGAAGTCGATGGCCACATCGTCCAGGTGCATGGGGTTGCTGTACTCCAGCCGCAGGCCGCCGCCGCAGCGCATGCCGCTGCCGATGCCGCTGTGACCGGTGTGAAAGATGGCGGGCATGCCGTATTCGGCGATCACCTCATAGATAGGCCAGGCCATCTTGTCGTAGGGGTGGTAGGCCTGCACCGTGGGATGGAACTTGAAGCCCTTGATGCCGAACTCCTCGATCAGGCGGCGGGCTTCGCGCGCGCCCATCTTGCCCTTGTGGGGGTCGATGCTGGCGAAGGCCGTCATCATGTCGCTGTTGGCCTTGGCGGCCTCGGCGATCTCTTCGTTGGGGATGCGACGGCGGCCCATCTTGGACTCGGCGTCCACCGTGAACATCACCAGGCCAATCTTCTGCTCGCGGTAGTAGGCCACCGTCTCGGCAATGGTGGGGCGGCGGCCGTTCTTGAAGTACTTGTCGGCGGCGCGGTCGTACTCCTCGCCGTAGTTGTCAAACGGGTTCCAGCAGCTCACCTCGGCGTGGGTGTGGATGTCGATGGCGATCAGATTGGCGTGGTCCATGCGTGTCTCCTGGGTTGGCGCCCGCCGGTGCAGCGTCAAACCCCCAGCATGCGCCACGGCGCGTGACGCAGATCAAGGGTAAACACCAATAAAAAACGGGCTTGGCTTGCTTGAATTGGTTATGAACTATAACCACAATTCAACCAACACGAAAGCCTCTATGACCCATCCAGACATCCATTTCGAGCTGCGCGGCGACCACCAGGAAGTGGCCGTGATCCGCCTGACCCGCGCGGCCAAGCGCAACGCGCTGAACGACGGCCTGATCCTCGCGCTGCGCGACCTGTTCGAGAAAATGCCCAGCACCGTGCGCGCGGCCGTCATCGATGGCGACGGCCCCCATTTCTGCGCCGGCCTGGACCTGTCGGAGCTCAAAGAGCGCGACGCCGGCCAGGGCCTGCACCACTCGCGCATGTGGCACGCCGCGCTGGAGCGTGTGCAGTACGGCCCCGTGCCGGTCATCGCTGCGCTGCATGGCGCCGTGGTGGGCGGCGGGCTGGAGCTGGCCAGCGCCTGCCACATCCGCGTGGCCGACGAGTCCACCTTCTACGCGCTGCCCGAAGGCTCGCGCGGCATCTTCGTGGGCGGCGGCGGCGCGGTGCGCATCCCCAAGCTCATCGGCGCCGCACGCATGACGGACATGATGCTCACCGGCCGCGTCTACAACGCGCAGGACGGCGAGAAGGTCGGCTTTGCCCAGTACCTCGTGCCCGAAGGCCAGGCCTTTGACAAGGCCTTCGAACTGGCCGTGCGCGTGGCGCAGAACGCGCCGCTGACCAACTACGCGCTGATGCACGCCCTGCCCCGCATTGCCGAGCAGCCCGCCGACCAGGGCTTCTTCACCGAAGCCATGATGGCCGCCATCGCCCAGAGCGCCCCTGAAGCCAAGTCCCGCCTCGCCGACTTCCTGGAAGGCCGCGCCGCCAAGGTCCGCAAGGACTGAGCCCGCCCCCAGTCACCCCTTGCCCCTGCTGGAACCCCCTATGAGCGACCTCTCCACCCCCCTCGCCCCGGCCCGCTACCGCCCCGTGACCTTCGGCGTGACCCGCGTCAGCCTGCGTGACGGTGCACCGGGCGTGCGTTACCTGCAGGCGGACCTGCCCCTGGGCGCCTTTGCCCGCCGCGTGACGGACTACCTGGTGCACTGGGCGGAGACCACGCCCGACCACAGCTTTCTGGCACGCCGCGAGCAGCTGCCCGGTGGCAAGACGGGTGACTGGCAGCATGTGAGCTACGCCCAGGCGCTGGATGCCGCGCGCAGCATCGGCCAGGCCCTGCTGGATCGGGGCCTGAACGCAGAGCGCCCGGTGGTGGTGCTGAGCGAGAACACTGTCGAGCACGCCCTGCTGGCACTGGGCTGCATCTACGCCGGTGTGCCCTACTGCCCCGTGTCGCCCGCCTACGCCACCGTGAGCCAGGACTACGACAAGCTGCGCCACGTCATCGACACCCTCACCCCCGGCTTGGTGTTTGCCGCCGACGGCGCACGCTACGGCAAGGCCATCGCAGCCACCGTGGCGGCCGATGTCGAAGTGATCCTGGCCCAGGGCGCGCTGGAGGGCCGCAAGGCGGGCACCTTCCAGAGCCTGCGCCACACCACCGCCACCCCGGCGGTGGACGCGGCCATGCACTCCACCGGCCCCGGCACCATCGTGAAGTTCCTGTTCACCAGCGGCTCCACCAAGATGCCCAAGCCGGTCATCAACACCCAGCGCATGTGGTGCGCCAACCTGCAGCAGATCTCGCTGTCGCTGCCGGTGCTGGCCGAGGCCCCGCCCGTGCTGGTGGACTGGCTGCCGTGGAACCACACCTTCGGCAGCAACCACAACTTCGGCCTCACGATGATGCATGGCGGCACGCTGTACATCGACGACGGCAAGCCGACGGCCGCACTGATTGGCGAGACCCTGCGCAACCTGCGCGAGATCGCACCCACGGTGTACTTCAACGTGCCCACCGGCTTTGAAATGATTGCCGAGGCCATGAAGACCGACGCGCAACTGCGCGCCAACCTGCTGTCGCGCGTGCGCCTGTTCTTCTACTCGGGCGCCGGCCTGGCCCAGCCCGTGTGGGACAGCCTGCACGCCACGCAGGAAGCCGCCATTGGCGAGCGCATCGTGATGTGCACGGGCCTGGGGATGACGGAATCCGCCCCCTCGGCCATGTTCTGCAACAGCCCCGACGTGCGCTCCGGCCACATCGGCGCGCCCGTGCCCGGCATGGTGCTCAAACTGGTGGAGGTGGACGGCAAGACCGAGGTGCGCTACCGCGGCCCCAACGTCACGCCCGGCTACTGGCGCTCCGACGCCGCCACGCGCGACGCGTTTGACGACGAAGGCTACCTGTGCACCGGCGACGCCGTGAAGTGGATCGACGAGAACAACATCCACCGGGGCCTGGCGTTTGACGGCCGCATTGCCGAAGACTTCAAGCTCTCCACCGGCACCTTCGTGAGCGTGGGCCCCATGCGCGCCAAGATCATCGTGGCGGGCGCGCCCTACATCCAGGACGTGGTGCTCACCGGCCTGAACATGAAAGAAGTCGGCGCCCTGCTGTTCCCCTCCCCCGCCTGCCGCGAAGTGGCGGGCCTGGGCCCGGACGCCCCCTGGGCCGACGTGGTGGCCCACCCCGCCGTGCGCCAGCGCATCGAGGCGGTGCTGGACGGGCTGGCCCGCGAAGCCACCGGCAGCGCCAGCCGCGTGGCCCGTGCGCTGCTGATGGCAGAGCCGCCCTCCATCGACAAGGGCGAAATCACCGACAAGGGCTCCGTCAACCAGCGTGCCGTGCTCAAGCACCGCGATGCGCTCGTCACGGCCTTGCACGACGACACGGCACCGGGCATCCTGAAGCCCGGCGCCTGAACCCCACCCCGAACAGGACAGACCCACCATGCAGATTCAAGGACAAGCCGCCCTCGTGACCGGCGGCGCATCGGGCCTCGGCGAGGCCACCGCACGCGAACTGGCCCGCCTGGGCGCCAAAGTGGCCGTGCTCGACCGCAATGCCGAGCTGGCCGAAAAGGTCGCCGCCGACATTGGCGGCGTTGCCTGCCCCTGCGACATCACCGACGCCGCCAGCGTGACCGCCGCGCTGGAGAAGGCTGCCGCCGCCCATGGCCCCGCCCGTATCCTCATGAACGTGGCCGGCATTGGCAGCGCCAAGCGCGTGGTGCAACGCGACGGCAGCGCCGCGCCGCTGGAAGACTTTGTGCGCGTGATCAACATCAACCTCATCGGCAGCTACAACGTGAGCCGCCTGTTTGCCGCCGCCTGCAGCAAGCTGCCCACGCTGGACAATGGCGAGCGCGGCGTGATGATGTTCACCGCCTCCGTCGCCGCCTTTGATGGCCAGGTGGGCCAGCAGGCCTACAGCGCCTCCAAGGCGGGTCTGGCCGGCATGACGCTGCCCATGGCGCGCGACCTGGCGCAGCACGCCATCCGCGTGTGCACCGTGGCGCCGGGCCTGTTTGCCACGCCGCTGATGAAAGAGCTGCCCGAAGCCGTGCAACAGTCGCTGGCGGCCAGCATCCCCTTCCCCCCACGCCTGGGCAAACCCGAAGAGTTTGCCGAGCTGGCTTGCCATATCGTGACCAACGGCCACCTGAACGGCGAAGTCATTCGCCTGGATGGCGCCCTGCGCATGGCGCCCCGGTAAACGATCAGCGCCACACATCAGTAAATAACAAGAGGGCGCGAAAGCGCTCCAGCTTGACCCCCGAGATTTCCGTCAGACACACACCAGGAGACATCAGCATGACCACCACCCGCCGTCAATTTGTTCAGGCCCTTGGCGCCAGCGCCGCGCTGGGCGCCTTCCACCCCTTTGCCGCCCATGCCCAGGTGGACCAGGTGAAGGTGTACTTCGGCTTCCCCGCCGGCAGCTCGGGCGACACCGTGGCCCGCCGCGTGGCCGAGAAGTGGGCTGGCAGCGCGTTCAGCAAGAACCCTGGCGTGGTGGAAAACAAGCCCGGCGCGGGCGGCCGCATTGCGCTGGAGACGCTCAAAGCTGCGCCAGCAGACGGCTCGGTGCTGGCCGTGGCGCAGGTATCGGCCCTGGCCAACTACCCGCACATCTACAGCAAGATGAACTACACCGACAAGGACTTCGCGCCCGTGTCGATCGCAGCCATCATGCACCACGGCCTGGCCGTGGGCCCCATGGTGCCCGCCAGCGTGAAGAACGTGAAGGACTTCCTGGCCTGGGCCAAGGCCAACCCCAAGGACGCCAGCTACGGCTCGCCCGGCGCGGGCTCCACGCCCCACTTCCTGGGCGCGCTGCTGGGCATCAACAGCGGTGTGGACCTGCGCCACGTGCCCTACCGTGGCTCCATCCCTGGCGTGACGGACGTGGTGGGCGGCCAGGTGGCTGCCATGGTCACGCCGCACGGTGACTTCATCGCCAATTACAAGGCCGGCAAGCTGCGCATCCTGGCCACCTCGGGCCCCAAGCGCTCCATCTACGTGCCGGATGTGCCCACGTTTGCCGAACAGGGCTTCCCTGAGCTGACCACTGAAGAATGGTTTGGCTTCTACGCCCCGGCCGCCACGCCCAAGCCGGTGATTGCCGCTGCCAACGCTGCCATCAACGCTGCGCTGAAGGAAAAGTCGGTCATCGACAGCCTGGCCATCGTGGGCCTGATGCCCCATGGCTCCACCCCTGAAGAACAGGCCCGCTGGCAAAAGGCCGAGTACGACAGCTGGGGCCCGCTGATCAAGAAGATCGGCTTTACCGCAGAGTCCTGATTTCCCCTGCGCCGCAGGTCCGGACTGGCACCCCAGTCCGGGCTGCCGCATGGCAAAAAATACAAGAAATCAGCCGCTAGCGCCCATTCAACAAGCGCAGACAGCTACCAATAAGAGAGCAAACCATGCAAGCCCGCCAGACCCTTGCCGACATCCAGCACCTGCTGACCACCGTGCTGAAGGCGCCCACGCGCTGGCAGGGCCTGGCGCCGTTTGCGGATACCGATGGCGACCTGGCGGCCCAGGTGCTCGACGAGGCGGCCAAGTTTGTGGACAGCGCCATCGCCCCGCTGCAGCGCAGCGGCGACGAAGAAGGCTGCCGCTTTGACGGTGGACGCGTGCACACCCCCGCAGGTTTTCGCGATGCGTACCAGGCCTTTTGGCAAGCGGGCTGGCCGTCGCTGTCTTGCGCGCCCGACGATGGCGGCCAGGGCCTGCCTGCGGTGCTGGAGTGTGTGCTGTTTGAATGGCTGGCCGGCGCCAACCACGGCTGGACCATGGCCCCCGGCCTGCTGCACGGCGCGTACGAATGCATCAAGCACCACGCCAGCGACGAACTCAAGGCGCAGTACCTGGAGAAGGTCGCCACCGGCGAATGGCTGGCCACCATGTGCCTGACCGAAGCCCACGCAGGCAGCGACCTGGGCATGGTGCGCACACGCGGCGTGCCCCAGCCCGACGGCAGCGCCCGGGTGAACGGCAGCAAGATTTTCATCTCCGGCGGCGAGCACGACCTGACGGACAACATCGTGCATCTGGTGCTGGCGCGCCTGCCCGATGCGCCTGCGGGGCCCAAGGGCCTGTCGCTGTTCCTGGTGCCTAAGGTGCTTCAGGATGGAACACGCAATGCCGTGGTCTGCGAACGCATCGAAGAAAAGATGGGCCTGCACGGCAGCCCCACCTGCGTGATGCGCTTTGACGACGCCACCGGCTGGCTGGTGGGCGAGCCCAACAAGGGCCTGAACGCCATGTTCGTGATGATGAACGCCGCCCGCCTGCACGTGGGCCTGCAAGGCATCGGCCTGCTGGAAGCCGCGTGGCAAAAGGCCAGCACCTATGCGGCCGAGCGCCGCCAGATGCGCGCGCCCGGCGCCAAGGACACCAGCCTGATTCAAGACCACCCCGCCATACGCCGCATCCTGCACACACAGCGCGCCTGGATCGACGGCGGCCGCGTGCTGGCCTACCACACGGCCCTGCAGCTCGATGTGGCCAAACACAGCACCGACGCCGGCGAACGTGCCGCCGCGCAGCGCTGGTGCGCGCTGGTCACGCCCGTGCTCAAGGCCGCGCTCACCGACCAGGCCTTTCACGGCGCCAGCGCCTGCCTGCAGGTGTTTGGCGGCCACGGCTATGTGCGTGAATGGGGCATCGAGCAGATCGTGCGCGACGCGCGTGTGGCCATGATCTACGAGGGCACCAACGAGATCCAGGCCATCGACCTGCTGGTGCGCAAGGTGCTGGCCGATGGCGGCCAAGGCCTGGCAACGCTGCTGACCACACTGCCCGGCGCAGCCCCCAGCGCCGCCGCCAGCGCGCGCCGCCATGCCCTGGTGGAGATCACGCAGACCCTGGCGATTGCCGCCCAGTCCGACCCCGAACTGCCCTACTGGGTGGCCGACGACTACCTGCGCGCCGTGGCACTGGTGCTGCTGGAATGGGCCTGGGCCCAGATCGGCGCCGCCCGCCCCCACCGCACCGAGCAGTCCACCGCCGCTACAGACCGCTGGACCCCACCCGCCCAGGCCTTCGCCCAGTGGGTGCTGCCCGAATTCGACCTGCGCACCACCATCCTGCGCCAGCGCATTGCCCAGGCATTTGAATTCAGGCCGCAGGAGGCCGCAAGCGCATGATTCATATGCACCAGCAGCTCCTGATTCAGTAGCAAAACACAAGCTTCATCCATCTCCCACCCACAGCGTGTTGAGGCCACGTTGCGGGGTTCCCTGCGCCTCAAAAAAACCACTGGAGACAACACCATGCGCTTGAAGATGAGAAGAAACCGGATGCGTGCCCACCACCCCCTGGCGATCTCGGCGGCGGCTGCTGCCTTGCTCATGGGCTGTGGCGGCTCGTCCGACGCCGCCCTGCCCCAGCTCTCCGCCGCCACACCGGCCACCCTGCAGTCGTGCGCCACGCTGGCCAGCAGCCTGGCGTTGCCCGACACGCGCATCACCTCGGCCGAACAGGTGCCCGCAGGCCCAATCACCGTGCAGGGCGTGACCACCCAGGCGCCCGCGCACTGCCTCGTCAAAGGCAAGATGAAAGAGCGCACCGGCCCCGTGGACGGCGCCAGCTACGCCATCGGGTTTGAAATGCGCCTGCCCGTGGAGTGGAACGGCCGCTTTCTGCACCAGGCCAACGGCGGCCTGGACGGCAGCGTGGTCACCGCGCTGGGCTCGGTGAGCGGCGGCGCCCCCGTGGCGCCCGCCCTGGTGCAGGGCTTTGCGGTGCTCAGCTCTGACGCAGGCCACAGCGCACCCACGCCCTTCTTTGGCGTGGACCCGCAGGCCCGGCTGGACTACGGCTACCAGGCCGTGGGCACCCTCACCCCCATGGCCAAGAACCTCATCAAGAGCGCCTACGGCAGGGCGCCCGACCGCTCGTACCTGGCCGGCTGCTCCAACGGCGGCCGCCACGCCATGGTGGGCGCGTCGCGCTATGCCGAGCAGTACGACGGCATCCTGGCGGGCAACCCCGGCTTTCACCTGCCCAAGGCAGCCACCACCCAGCTGTGGAAGGCGCAGCAATACGCCAAGGTATCCACCAAGGACGCCAGCGGCCTGCCCGACCTGACCACCGCCGTGAGCCCGGCCGAGTTCAAACTCATCAGCAGCAAGATCGTCGCCAAGTGCGACGCGCTGGACGGCGTGGCCGACGGCCAGGTCAATGACGTGGCCGCCTGCCAGGCCGCCTTCAACCTGCAGACCGACGTGCCCACCTGCACCGGCGCCCGCGACGGCAGCTGCATCACCAGCGAGCAAAAGGGCGTGCTGGCCAGCATCTTTGCGGGTCCCAAGAACAGCAAGGGCGAAGCGCAGTACGCCGGCACTTGGTGGGACCCCGGCATTGCCGGCGCCAACTTTGCGTCGTGGCACTTTGGCGCCCCCGCCACGCGTGACGCCGGTGCAGTGGCCTTCATCTTCACCTCGCCCCCATCCAGCGTGGCCGCATTCACCGCCATCCCCGGCATGCAGTACGCGCTGAACTTCAGCATGGAGACGGACTACCCCAAGATGTTCGCCACCAACACCACCTACACCGAGTCGCCCTGGTCGTACATGACCCCGCCCAACGAGACGGACCTGAGCACCCTGAAGAACCGGGGCGCCAAGATGATCGTCTTCCACGGCGTGGCCGACGGCGTGTTCTCGCCCATGGACACCGCCAACTGGATGGACCGCCTGCAGGCCAACCACAGCGGCAAGGCCGACGCCTTTGCCCGCCTGTTCCTGGTGCCCGGCATGAACCACTGCTCCGGCGGCCCCGCCACCGACCAGTTCGACATGCTGGCCCCGCTGGTGGCCTGGGTAGAACAAGGCAAGGCACCCGACAGCGTGACGGCGAAAGTGCGCGGCGCGGGCGCCAATGTGGTCAACGCCGAGCTGCCCGCCAGCTGGTCCGCCAACCGCACCCGGCCGCTGTGTGTGTACCCGAAGGTGGCGCGCTACAACGGCACGGGGGATGTGGAGAGCGCAAGCAGTTTCAGCTGCAAGTAATCAGTTCAGCGCTTGAAAAGCGGGAAGCCCGGCGCAAGCCGGGCTTCCCTTTTTTCTTTTTACGCCTTGGCGCGAGGCTTCATGCGAAAGCTGACACCCATGCGGTTGATCGCATTCATGGTGGCAATCGTGAGCGTCAGGTCCACCAGGTCCTTCTCACCAAACACGGCCAGTGCGGCCGCATAGGCTTCATCGGAGGCATGCGTCTCGCTCACGCGGGTCACTTCCTCGGCCCAGGCCAGCGCAGCGCGCTCCTGCTCGGAGAACAGATACGCCGCCTCATGCCAGACAGGAACCAGCACCACCTTCTCCACAGACATGCCTTCGGCCAGCAGGTCGCGCGTGTGGATGTCGATGCAGTGCGCGCACCCGTTGATCTGTGACACGCGCAGGAAGACCAGGTGCGTCAGCAAGCTGGGCAGGCCCGTGCCCTGGGTGATGAAGTGGTGCAGCGTCCCCACGGCCTTGGCACCCTCGGGCGATACGTTGAACCAAACAGCGCGATTCATACAGCGGTTCCTTTACGTTGAATGTTGGGCGGAGGGCGATATCGGCCTCCTGCTCACAAGACGTGTGACGTGAGGGTGCTGTGACAGATGCTGAAGAAATGGATGCGGACGTCTCCGTGGTCATCTGGGTGGAATAAGGCAAGGCACTCGATAGCGCGACCGCCAAGAGACCGGCACGGGGGCCAACTTGGGGAATGCCGAACTGCCTACCAACTAGTCCGCCAACCGCACCCCGCCGCTGTGTGTATCCCAAGGTGGCACGTTACAACGGTGCGGGGGATGCGGAGAGTGCGAGTAGCTTTGGTTGCGATTGATGACAGACTCAAAGTGAGAAGCCCGGCGGGTGCCGAGCTCTTTGCATGAGGGGATGACTGGAAACGCTGCTCTATGCGGTTGCACCAGCTGACGAACCTTGATCAGAGATTGCGCAATTGAGTAGAAGAGGGTCGATTCAGAGACTGCTGAATCAAAAAAGACCCAACAGCCGGAGTGCGAAAATGACCGCTCCGGCCACAAGAAAAAACAATACTCCCTTAATCAAAGGCAAGCCGCCGAGCACGGACAAAAGCCACGGAGGAGTTGGACGAGCTGAGTCCCATGGAGACGGGGTGACATGCCCGTGCGCGATGAATGGTTTCCAGAACCTCTCAAAGTGCTCGTCTGTAAAAAAATCACTATGCCCGTAGTCAAAGAATCGGTCGGTAACGCGAGCCGTCTTAAATCCGAAGGAGCCGCTCTCCCCATAACCCCATGATGCGACACGAGCGAACACGGGCCAAACGTCACGGGTTCCAACTTCGTTTACGCATGTCTTATCTGTGAATTCGTGCGGCAATTGGTCCCACCGATAAGCTGCGGGAATGATCGAACCACATAGCAATAAGCGTTGGATTCGAATGTCAGGGGAGTCTTTGAGAATCCTCGAGATGACATAGGTACCAAAGCTGTGAGCCATGACGACCAGCTCACAGCCGGGGTTCAGTCTCTGCAAATCCCGGAGTTCGCGCGTAACGCGCTCTACCGCATGGCCTCGCCACGGGCCGAGGAATCGAACCACATCCATATAGCGGTATCCAATGGGTACGACCTTGACAGAATTCGGCGCCTCCAAGGCAGCACGCGCCTTTTCTTGCCAACCTGCAGCGGTTCGAATGCCGTGAAGTAGCGCGACGACAGTTAGCTTGGCCGCAGTCGCTGCAAGGTCCAAGCCGTTACAGAACAGGTCGAAGCCCACATCAAGTATTGAGTGTTGCTCTTTGGGATGTGCAGCCTTGTACCCACGAAAAGCACTCACCACCTCGTTGTCTGGAATACCGGAGAGAAATTCTTTGAGTCTTTGAAGTAAGTCTTCTGGCTTCATGGCGACTCTGCAACGTAGTACGTACGGAGGACGTCTGGAGTCACATCCATCCAAATGTCGCGATGATGGTCGTGCAGCCGTTCTGGCACTTCGTCGATCGACGCAAACTCGGCAACGCCGCCTCCAGCAGGCGACTCAACAACGATAACTCTACGTAGGATGTGCTCCGATAGGAGCAACGAAATCAGTACAGCGAGCTCGTGACTTGAGTCGATCTGACTAATCTTTTGGATGAACCGGGGCTCCAGTCGAAGTTTGCCCAGACGCTGTTGTGAGGCAGCATCTTCCAAATACTTCTCCACCAAGCGCAACGCCTTGGCATTGGAGGGGATTTGCTCAGTTATGTTCAAGAACTTGGCGGAGAACAAATTCGTACTCCTCTTCAGTTATTGCTGCAGTAACTGCAAACTCATTGTCTTCTCCGTTCAGAAGTACGTGAATTTCCTTCAAGGTTTCTTCCCCTTCCACGATCTTGAAGTACACGTTCGAATCGGAACAATAGGCGTTGTCAGCGTCGAATTCGGCCAAGCTTTTTGCGATGCGTTCGCTACCCGCCAAATCATCAGTGTTAACTGCTGTGTTAGCACGAAGTGTCATCCCTTCGTCGTCTCGAAGGGTGTAGGTCGAAAACTTCACTAGGCCTTGAAGTTCCGCTCGTTTCTCCCAGAGATTCTTCTTAAGGTCACCCAAAGAGACATCTTTAAACTCAGAACGCGGAAAAATTGATCGCAACCGATAGAAGAGTTGGGCCAGATCATCCTTGTACTGGGTCGAGTTATCGCGAGAAGCAATCCGGACTTCCAGCAAACCGTCTGCCCAAAGCCTTGCGACATTGATGGCTCTTTGATGCTCGTAACGGTACACCTTCGTGAGCGTCATAGCCGCAGTGTCATCCACCTGCGAGGTTAATTTCTTGGAAGTACGCTTTTCAATCTCCTTGATGGAGACTGACTTCACACCGTCGATCACTGCTGTTCTTACATCAACAAAGGTTGGCTGTTCAGGCAGGTCTACCACCAACGGGTCAAACCCGACCTCCGAAATATTGTTCTCAGCCAGTACCCGCTGAATGCGGTCGTCTGCAATCAGCAGCGCTGCCCGATCCGCGGGACACTTGAAAAGGAATACGTGTTGACGACCGAAACCTTCGGTACGACGAAGTAATTCCTGCAAATCGGCAAGAGAAATTTTGCCTTCGTCATATGCCGGCAGTACACGTTTCGTGCGCAACTCCTCCCAAGAGCCTGCCGAATGCTGAAGCCCTCGGCTCTTCAAAAAATCACGGACGACCGCAATGCTTGTTGCTCGTTCGATAAGCAAAAGCAGCAGGCTCAGCTTTTCGGCGCGCTCGACCATAGGCGTTAATGCGTCCAACGTTGCTGCCTCCACTTGTCCGGTCATCTCGAATCCCTCCCGCACTCTAAGTACAACCAATTGTGAATCATGATGCAACAAAGATCGTACACGGTGTTTCAGATTCACATTGCTACAGCGACGCCGCGCCGAGGCCAGATGTCGAACGGTTGTCTGCGCCTGGCCCGACAGACAGAACCCGCATACTATTGAAGGAGTTCAAGCTGGCTCGGCCCTCCATGGGCAGGGTAGGAGCTGCTGGAGAACCTGCCGCGCTGCGTGCTGAAGTGATAGGCCATGCATCCACTCAGAGCCGTCTCGCAGGAGAACAGATATGACAAGTCACTGCCCCGCAGTTTCTGATCGTAGAAAAGAGACTCGGGAAGCTACGTAGCACGATCACCATTCAACACAATGAGCGTTAGCCTTTACTACTAGGGCCAGAGCTTTCTCGGAATATTTTCAAGCTTGGCGCTGTTGCCGTTTCGGTAGCGAGCCAGGCCACCAAAGCGTAGTGCAGGTAGATATAGGTCCTGATGGCCCACACACCATAGCAGGGAATCAGCTGCCTACTCTGACGCACCCGGCTTGCGTTCAGCCGCCGTCTGCAATCTGCTCGCCTCTTCTTTCGCCTTCTTCCCTTGGTCGTGATGCCACTTGATGGCGTAGAACATGCAAGTGCCAAACACGAGCACCTTGAAGGTGATGAAGACTATTGGGACCCAATCCATTTTTAAGATTTTCCTGGCTGTTGGTTGGCACTGTCGGGCATGAAGTGCACTGCCTCAAAACGCTGCGTCGGCAGCTTCATCGTGTTCAAGCCATCGTCGATTTGCACACCGACACCACTGGGCCAATGATCTGAAAACTTGATGCGATGCTATCGGCCCCGCCGTGCGGGCGTAAGCATCAGTTCTGCCTAAATTTTGCGTAGCAGATGAATATTGCCGTGCAGGGCGGCTGCATGAAAAGCGGCGTTGGAATGAGGTTCGCATGGAGCCGCAGTGCGCAGGCCGTAGGGCGCGCCGCGTGAGCAGACGGAGCGCCGCTTGCACACAACGCCGACCGGGCACATACAAAAAAGGCCTGCATGAGAGAACCCCATGCAGGCCTTTGATTGGGTGTCAGTGCTATTGCTGGGTGACTAGAACGGCAACCCCACATAGTTCTCCGCCAGCGACCCCAGTGCCTTCTCGGACGAGAACAGGTACGCCAGATCCGTGTCCTGCAGCTTCTGGTCGTAGGCAATCGAATCCGGGAAGGTGTGCAGCATGGTCGTCATCCACCACGAGAAGCGCTGGGCCTTCCACACGCGGGCCAGGGCTTTTTCGGAGTATTTGTCGAGGCCGGTGCTGTCGCCATCCTTGTAGTGCGCCACCATGGCGTGGTACAGGTAGTAGATGTCGGACGCCGCGCTGTTCAGGCCCCGTGCGCCGGTGGGCGGCACGATGTGGGCGGCGTCACCCGCCAGGAACAGGTTGCCGTAGCGCATGGGCTCAGCCACGAAGGAGCGCAGGGGGGCGATGGACTTTTCGATGGATGGGCCGGTGGTGAGCTGTGCGGCCACCTCGGCGGGCAGGCGGCGTTTCAGCTCGGCCCAGAAGGCTTCGTCAGACCAGTCTTCCACGTTGTCGGTCAGCGGCACCTGGATGTAGTAGCGGCTCAGCACTTGCGAGCGCAGCGAGCACAGCGCAAAGCCGCGTTCGTGCTTGGCGTAGATCAGCTCGGGCGAGACGGGCTTGGTGCGCGAGAGCACGCCCAGCCAGCCGAAGGGGTAGACCTTTTCATACTCCTTGAGCACGTCGCGCGGGATGGACTTGCGGCTCACGCCGTGGAAGCCGTCGGCGCCGATGACGAAGTCGCAGTCGATGCGCACCACCTCGTCGCCACTGCGGTAGGTCACATACGGGTTGGCGCTTTTCAGGTCGTGCGGCTGCACGTCTTCGGCGTTGTGGATGACGACGCCCTTCATGCGGTCGCGCGCTTCATACAGGTCGCGCGTCAGCTCGGTCTGGCCGTAGACCACTACGGAGCTGCCGCCGCTGTACTTGTGCAAATCGACCCGGTCCATCTTGCCGTCGTGGGCAATGATGAAGCCGTCGTGGATCTCGCCTTCACGGTCCATGCGCTCGCCGCATTGGGCCTCGCGCATGAGTGCGGCAAAGCCGTGCTCCAGCACGCCGGCGCGAATGCGGCCCAGCACGTACTCGCGGCTTTGGCGCTCCAGCACGATGGTGTCGATGCCCTTGAGGTGCAAGAGCTGCGAGAGCATGAGGCCCGAGGGGCCTCCGCCAATGATGCAAACCTGGGTTTTCATAGCGTCTCCAGTAGTGGTTGGTGTGTTCATGACATGGGTCAAACGGACCACCCAAAGATACGTGGCACAGTCGCCGCGTTGAATGGACGGATGGAGCCAGAACATGCACTTTTCGAACATCGGAACCATCCACTCGTACAGCCTGTTCGGCGAGTCGCAGCACCTGCCCGATGTGCTGCACTGCGAGACGATTGCCGAGCGATCGGCGCTGCACGACTGGGAGCTGGCACCGCACCGGCACACGCGGCTGCACCAGGTGCTGCTGATCACCTCGGGCGGGGGCGTGGCGCACCTGGATGGCGAGCGGATTGCGCTGTTTGCAGGCGCGCTCATCAACGTGCCGCAGGGGCATGTGCACGCATTCCGCTTCACGCAGCACACGCAGGGCTGGGTGGCCACGCTGGCGGATGAATTGATGGACGAGATTTTTGTGCGCGTGGGCGATGTGCGCCGCGACCTGGCGCGACCCGCCGTGGCGCCTGCGCCGCCACAGCTGCACCAGGCCATGGGCCAGGTCTGGCAGGAGTTCTCGGGCCGTGCCAAGGCGCGTGCGCTGGTGCTGCGGGGCCTGAGCGCCACGCTGCTGGGCTGGGTGGCGCGCGCGATGGAAGACCACAGCCCGGACGACACCCACGCGCCAGAGTCCAGCCTGGTGCAGCGGCTGGAGGCGCTGATCGAGGCGCATTTTCTGGAGCACTGGCAGGTGGCCGACTACGCGCGGGCGCTGGCCGTGTCGCCCACGCACCTGAGCCGCCTGGCGCGGGCTGCCACGGGCGTGTCGGCCCAGCGGCTGATTGAGGCGCGGCTGATGCGCGAGGCGCGGCGCAACCTGGCCTACACCCACCTGGGCGTGGCCACCATTGCCTACACGCTGGGCTATGCCGACCCGGCGTACTTCACCCGCGCCTTCACGCGCGATGCGGGGCTGTCACCGCGTGCGTTTCGGGCGCAGGTGGCGGCGTCGGCGCCCGCTCCGGCAATGTGATGCGGGGTGACAGGCTGCTGACACGCCGCTGTCAGCAGCCCCCGCTCACCATCGGGGCTTCTTTCTTTCCATCACCCGTTAAACGACAAGGAGCCTTTCATGAAAAACGCCATCGCCTGGTTTGAAATCCCCACCACCCAGCTGGACCGCGCCCAGGCCTTTTACGAGGCCGTGCTGGGCCAGCCCATGCGCCGCGAGAACATGGGCCCGAGCGAAGGCGCCGTGTTTGCCTACGACCCCGAAGCCGATGGCGCGGGCGGTGCGCTGATGATGGGCCCCACGGCGCCCCAGGTGTCGGGCAACGGCACGCTGGTGTACCTGGACGCATCGCCCTCGCTCGACGCAGCGCTGGAGCGCGCGGTGGCCCAAGGCGGCCGCGTGGCCCTGCCGCGCCAGGCGCTGCCGCCGGGCATGGGGTTCTTTGCGCACATCCATGACCTGGATGGCAACCGTGTCGGGCTGCATGCGCCCGATTGAGCCCTGGCACCGATCCCTCTCACCAAAAGGAGCCCCCATGGAAACACAGGAACTGCACCGAGGCCGGCTGATCGACCACATCCAGCTCGTCGTGCGCGACCTCGCCGCCAGCCGCAGGTTCTACGCGGCCGTGTTCGACGCACTGAACGTGCCCATGGGCGGCACTACCGAGGACTACTTCTGGGCGGATGAGCTGTTTGTCTCCACCGCCGACAGCGTGGCCGCGCAGGGGCACCTGACAGGCCGGCACCACCTGGCCTTTCAGGCGCAGGACCGGGCGATGGTGGATGCGTTCTACAAGGCGGCCCTGGCCCATGGCGGCAAGGACAACGGCGCACCGGGTGAACGCGCCTACCACCCCGGCTACTACGCCGCGTTTGTGCTGGACCCGGATGGCAACAACATCGAGGCCGTGTTCCATGGCGACGCGCAGCGCAGTGCGGCGTCGGTGAAGATCACGTTCTGAACATGTGAATCAGCCCGCCTCCGGGCGGGTCAGGCCGCGCAGCGGGATGGGCGTGGAGAACACGATGGACGTGCGCGTTTCGCCATAGCCGTTGATGTCGCCCAGAAAGCGCTCCAGATCGGGCAGGTCGCGCGCTACGACCTGCATCACGTACGAGTCGTTGCCGCTGACGTGGTGGCATTCGAGCACCTGGGGCGACTGGCGCAGCTTGTCGATCAGCGCCTTCTTGCCGGGCTGCGGCACGTTGATCCCCACCACGGCGCGCACGCCGTAGCCGACCTTGGCGGGGTCGATGTCAGCATGCACGCCGCGCACCACGCCCGCGTCTTGCAGGCGGCGCAGGCGCTCCAGCGTGGCGGGCACCGACAGGCCCACGGCCTCGGCCAGTTCCTTGAGCGAAGCGCGGCCATCGGCCTGCAGCGCGCTGATCAGGCGCCAGGCTTTGTCATCGATATCCATACAAGCCTTTATCGATTGGCACAGAAAAAAGCGAAACCCAATGCGGAATTCGCCGAATTTTCTGCATTTTCTACCGCCCACCGCCGCCCTAGCATCGGTGCATGGACTTCACTTCAATCACCGTGTTTCTGCAAGCCGCCGTCATCGGCGTGCTCATTGCGGCCCCCGTGGGCCCCATCGGCCTGTTGACCATGCAACGCACCCTGGAGCGGGGCCTGGCAGCCGGGCTGGCCACGGGCCTGGGCGCCGCTGCGGCCGATGCGGTGTATGGCGCCGTGGGCGCTTTCAGCGTGCGCTGGCTCATCGACGGGCTGACGCAGGCCAAGACGCCGCTGGCACTGGGCGGCGGCGCACTGCTGCTGGTGCTGGCCTGGCGCACCTGGCACGCGCCGGTGGCCCACAACGCCGCCCCGGCCCGCGACGCGCGGGGGCTGCTGGGCCTGGCGGCGGGCACGTTCGCGCTGACGCTGGCCAACCCGGCCACCATCGTGTCGTTCATTGCGGTGTTTGGCTCGCTGGGTGGCGGCCGGCCCAGCCTGCCGTCGCCGCTGTGGATGGTGGCGGGCGTGCTGGTGGGCTCTGCCGCCTGGTGGCTGCTGCTGACCGGCGCGATTGCCTACCAGCGCCAGCGCTTCACGCCCGCCTGGCGGCAGCGCATCAACCGGGCCTCGGCCCTGCTGCTGGGCGGGTTTGCACTGTGGCAGTGGGGGCAGCTGGTCTGAGAACCCGCGCGCTGCTGACAGGGATGCTGCAAAGGTACTGACACTGCGGTGTCAGCAGCACGCCCGCACCATCGGTGGCTTCTTTGATCCGGAGCTTTTCTCATGACCGACGCCGTGCTGCAACACCCTCTTTGGCCGGATGCCGAGCCTGCGCGCAACGACATGCCCCTGTCGGCAGCGACCTCTGCGGCCGCCACGCGCCGCAACTGGATCGCCGTGGCCTGCGCCCAGCATGCCCGCCGGGGCTGTGCCACGCCAGGCGCGGGCTACATGCAGGTGTGCCATGGCAAGGTGGCGCCGCTGCAGCGCATACGCCCCGGAGACCGCGTGGCGTACTACGCGCCGACGGTGACCATGGGGGGCAAGGACCGGCTGCAGGCGTTTGTCTCCATCGGCATCGTGTTGCCGGGAGCGCCGTATGCGTTTGACATGGGCGGCGGGTTTGTGCCGTCGCGGCGGGACGTGGCCTATGTGCCTACGCGCGAGGCGGCGATTGCGCCGCTGCTGGACGCGCTGGAGTTTGTGGACGACCGCCAGCGCTGGGGCAGCAAGTTCCGGTTTGGGCTGTTTGCCGTGAGCGACCACGACATGCGCCTGATTGCGCAGGCGATGCAGGCCGAACTGCAGTTACTACATTTTTGATAGCTATTCAGGCAATCAGCACTAGCGCATCCGGCCCAAAAGGCTTCAAACGGATCGCGAACAGCCCCGTGGGGCCTCCGAACAGCCCGCGGGCAGCTGTCAGCACACCGCCATCAGTGTGTCCACCACCCGGCGTTGGGCGGCGGTCAGGGCGGTATAGCCTTCACGCAGCAGTCGCAGCACGATCGCGTGGATTTCAATTTCGCTAGCGGGCATGGTTTTCTCCTTGAACGGCAACAGTGGGCGGCCGCCGCAGGGGCTGGCCGATGACATGGGCGCCAGCCACGACAAAAAGAGGCGGGCGACCGGGCCTGCCCCACCATGGACCAAGCCCCGATGCCACTGTGCCGAGGAGGCGGCGCAGGCGGTAGCGCAATAAACGGGGAAGTTCGCGGGCTTTTTGGCACGCCGCTCTGCAGCCAAAAAGCCTAAGGCGAGGTGGCTCCGGGCACGTAGGCGTCAATGACCGGCGGCTCGCTGTCCCCCGCAGCGGTGCGGGCCAGCTTGAACCAGGTCCAGGTCTCCACATCAGGTGCGTCGTAGCTGCCGTAGGACTGCCCGCCCCACGAGAAGTACGAGCCCTTGTTGCCCGTGCTGACGGTGCGCTTGCCCACGGCCAGCCCGCCATCCTTGAGCAGCGCCAGCCTGAACCCTTGCAGCACGCCCGAGGCCCCAGGCTCTTTGTCCGGCGACACGGTCTGCGGGACCAGGTCGAGCATGCCGGAGCTGCAGCGGGCCTGCGCGCCGCCGTAGGTGACCAGGCTCCACTGCCGGGTGAGCGAGGTGCGCACGTTGCGCGCGCGGTTGACGGTGCGCGTGCGCAGGGTGGTTTCGCCGCGCTGCTGCTGCACCCAGACCTGCATCTCGGCCGAGCCGGTGAAAAACGGCAGGCTGCCCCGCACACCCGCAGGCTCCACCGGCGGCCAGGCGTACACCCCTTGCAGGGACGGGCAGCCGAACCAGCTGCTCTGCACAGGGCCAAACGCCGGGGGCGGCTTGGGCGACCCCTGCACATCCGGCCCGCAGGCCGTGAGGGCCAGGCAACACAGGGCCAGCGTTGCGGCGCCGCCGATGCGCTGCACGCGCCGGTGCGGGGTGCGCAAAGCGCTGTGCGATGGCAAGGGAGCGGCAGCTGTCATGGTGTCAGGGCGGTGGTGCAGCCCGATTGTCGGGCCGAACACTGCACCTACGGTCGCTCTATTTTTGATAGCGGCTTGTGCATATTCCACTAGCGCCTCAGCACCAAAAGGCTCCAAAACCGTGTTGACGATCGCCCAGAGGGGGTCTGCGAGATCGCCAGTCTACGGATGTGCAGGCCCCGCCCGCACGCGGGCCAGCGCCTCGGGCACATCGCGCCACGCCGGGCGGCCGGGGGCGTAGCGCTGGCGCATGTAGCCCGCCAGCTCGGTGATCTGCGCGTCGCTGAGCGCGTGGCCAAAGCCGGGCATGAAGCCGATGTCCCGCGCGGCGGGCTCGCGGATGCCGTGCACGATGACCTGCAGCAGGTTGTCGGGCCGGTCGCTGTGCAGGTTGCTGTTGAGCGCCAGGGGCACGTTCACGCCCAGCAGGCGCGGCCCATCGCCGTCGTGGTGGCAGGCGGCGCAGGCACCGTCGAACAGGCGCTGGGCCTGGCCGGGCTGCGGGGCCAGCGCAGCGGCCTGGGCCACAGCGGCTTGGGCGCGCTGCTGGGGGTCAGGCACAGGCAGGGTGGCTGGCTGGGTAGCCGCATCCGTCGCGGTGAACGAGGCCAGGTAGCCCGCCATGGCGCGGATGTCTTCGTCCGGCAAGTGGGCCAGCTCGCGCACCACAGGCGCCATGGGGCCGGAGGCGCTGCCGTGCTGCGGGCTGTGGCCGTGGCGCAGGTAGCCATACAACGCATCGGCCGTCCAGGGCACGGGCGCCTTCGACAGGCCGGTGAGCGCAGGCGCCTCCCAGCCATCCACCATGGTGCCCGAGAGGAACACAGCCCCGCCCAGCTCGGCCCCCAGCGCATTGCGCGGCGTGTGGCAGGCGCCGCAGTGGCCCACGCCCTGCACCAGGTAGGCGCCCCGATTCCATTCGGGCGGGCGGGTCGGGTCGGGCTTGAACGGGGTCGCGTCGTGGAACAGCGCGTTCCAGCCCGCCATGAGCGGGCGCACGCTGAACGGGAAGGCCAGCTCTGTCTTCGGCACCTCGGCCCGCACGGCGGGCTGCGCCATGAGGTAGGCGTACAGCGCGGTGAGGTCGTCGTCGCTCATCTTGGCGAACGAGGTGTAGGGGAACGCGGGGTACAGGTGCTTGCCGTCGCGCGAGATGCCTTCGCGCATGGCGCGCTGGAAGGCGCTGAAGGACCACTGGCCGATGCCGGTCTCGGCGTCGGGCGTGAGGTTGGTGGTGTAGACCTTGCCGAATGGCGTTTCCATGGCGCGGCCACCCGTGTTGGGCGTGCCGCCCGGGGCGGTGTGGCACACCACGCAGTCGCCCGCAGCGGCCAGCAGGCGGCCCCGCTCGATGGTGGCAGCGTTGTAGACCGAGGCCCCTGCCGTCTGCACCACGGGCGCGATGGAGGGGCGCCAACCCAGCAGCGCCGCGCCCATGGCGATGCCACCGGCGACGAGAGCCAGGGCGCGCGCCCAGGGGCTGCGCTGGGTGGGCCATGTGGCGCTGGCGGGCACGGTGGGTGCGGGCAGCTCCAGCGTGGGCAATACCTCGGCCTGCTCAGTGGGTGCGGTGCTGCCTGCAGCCGCCTCGCCTGCGCCACCGGGCAAGGGGTTGAGCCCGGCACGCACCACCTCGGGCGTGAACGGCGGCGCGCGAAAGCGCACGCCCGTGGCGTCAAAAATTGCATTGGCAATGGCCGCCGTGCCCGGCACAGACGACGACTCGCCGGAGCCCAGCGGCGCCTCGTCCTGCCGGGGCATGTGCATGACCTCGATGACCGGCACCTCGCGGAAGCTCAGGATGGGGTAGCTGCCCCACTCGCGGTTGTCCACGGCCTGCTTGACGGGCTCGAACGTCACCTGCTCCTTGAGCGCGCGGCTGGTGGTCTGCAGCACGTTGCCGTGCACCTGCTGCTCCACACCGGCGGGGTTCACCATCAGGCCCGCATCGTGCCCCACGACCACGCGGCGCACATGCACCTCGCCGGTCTTCTTGTTGACCTCCACATCGGCCACCCAGGCGGCCCAGGCGGCGCCAAAGCCGGGCCATTTGCTGTGGATGTAGCGGGCATAGGCAAAGCCCTGGCCTTGCACCCAATCCCCATCCAAGGGGCGCTGCTGGGGGCCGGTGCGGCGAATCCAGCCCGCCTTTTCGGCCGTGGCCTGCACCAGCTCGGCGGCGCGCGGGTCGTTCAGCAGCTGCAGGCGAAACTGCACCGGGTCCACACCCGCAGCAGTAGCCAGTTCGTCCACATACGACTCGTGCGCAAACGAGTTGGGCAGGGCCGACACGCCGCGCAGCCACGACGCGCGCACGATGGGCGGCATGTCGTTGACGGCCACGCGCAGGTTGTCGTACTGGTAGGGCGGGCGCGCGGTGCGGTCGCCCATCTCATAGGCCTGGGCCACGGGCTCGATGGTGCGGGTGAGCAGCAGGGCCAGCGTGGGGGCGCCGTTGGAGGGGTAGGACGTTTCAAAGTCGTACGCCGCTACGGAGCCATCGGCCTTGAGCCCGCCGCGCACCTGCATGAGCTGCGCCGTGCCCTTGGGCTCCCACAAATGCTCCTGCTCGCGCGTGAGCTGCACGCGCACCGGGGCGCCCACGGCGCGCGACAGCAGCGCGGCATCTGCCGCCACATCGTCGGCACCGTTGCGGCCATAGCAGCCTGCGGCCTCCATGCGGATGAGGTCGATGTCCACATCGGCCAAGCCCATCAGGCGGGCCAGGTCGGCGCGCAGCACATGGGGGTTCTGCGTGCCCGCCCACACCGCCATGCGCGGGCGGCCTGTGCTGTCATCACTGCGCCATTCGGCCACCGCGCACGACGGGCCGATGGAGCCATGCATCTGGTACGGCCACATATAGGTGCGCGGCATGGGCTGGCCGTCGGCAGACAGCGCGGCCAAGGCGCCCTCCACATCGCCTTCGTCCACCAGGCGGCGCCGCGTGGCGGGGTTGGCGCGGATGGCTTGTTCCAGCGCCTCGGCGCTGTCCTGGCGCGGGAAGCCTGGCCAGTCCTTCCAGCGCACTTTCAGCTCGCGCAGCGCCTGCTCGGCCTGTTCCTCGCGCTCGGCGACGATGCCCACAAAGTCGCGGATCACCACCACGGCGCGGATGCCGGGGATGTGGGCGATGGACTGCTGGTCCACCGATTCGAGCGTGTTGCCGATGAAGTCGCCATGGTCGGCCCCCGCATACGGCGGGCGCACCACGCGGCCGTGCAGCATGCCGGGCACGCGCATGTCGTGCACAAACACCAGCTCGCCGCTGACCTTGGCGGGGATGTCCACGCGCGGCACGGACTGGCCGACCACGGTGTAATCGGCGGCGGCCTTGGTGGTCGTGGCATCCACCAGCTCCAGCGTGGTGTGTGCGCCCGCCAGCAGCGCGCCGTAGGCCACTTGGCGCGACGGGTCTGCAGTGACCTGCACCACACCGGCACGCACCTGCAATTGATCCACCGGCACGCCCAATCGCTCTGCGGCCTGGGCCGCCAGCCAGTGGCGCGCCTGCGCGGCAGCGGTGCGCAGGGGCTTGGCGTGGATCTGGATGGACGCACTCGCGATGGTGGCGCCCTGGTTGGGCGCGCGCGTGGTGTCGCCCAGCACCATGTTCACCTGCGCCAGCGGCACGTCCAGCTCTTCGGCCACGATCTGCGCGAGTGCGGTGCGGATGCCCGTGCCCAGGTCCACATGGCCGTTGAGTGCGGTCACGCTGCCGTCGTCCCACACGGCGATCAGTATCTCCACGCCCTCGGCCGGGTTGCCCGCCACGAGCGCGGGCTGGCCCTTGACGGGCGGTGGTGCGGGCGGTGGGTTGCGCACCACCAGCAGCACGCCCTGGGCGGCACGGAAGTCGGCGCGGGTGAGCGGGCTGTGGGCGCGCAGGGATGGAGGCGTGTTCATGCCTGGGCCTCGCGCATCAGCACTGCCGCGCGCAGCACGGCGCGGATGATTTCGACATGCGTGCCGCAGCGGCACAGGTTGCCCGACAGCTCGCGGCGCACGGCCGCTTCGTCGGGGTCAGGATTGCGCTCCAGCAAGGCCACGGCCATCATCACCATGCCGCTCAGGCAATAGCCGCATTGCGCGGCCTGTTCATCCACAAAGGCCTGCTGCACCGGGTGAAGTCCTGCGGTGCGGCTGCAGCGCCCGGGCAGCCCTTCCAGCGTGGTCACCTCGCGGCCCGCCACGCCATGCGCCGGGATCACGCAGGCCCGCGCGGCAATCCCATCCACCAGCACCGTGCACGCCCCGCACTGCCCCAGGCCACAGCCGTACTTGGGGCCGTTGAGCGACAGGTCGTTGCGCAGCACGTGCAGCAACGTGGCGCTGGCCAAAGTGCTTTGCGGCAGGGCAAACGGCTGGCCATTGACGACGACCGGGGAGGGTGAAGCGGGCGCGTGCATGTCTCGGTGGGTTGTTCTCAGTCAGCGTCGCAGCGACCCGCTGCGCGTGTACATCTCCAGGTCCACAAAGTTGGAGCCATTGTGGTTGTTCGGGCCGTACTGCAGCGGAAAGTCGCCGATCTTGGTGGTGCCCATGTCTTCCATGGCCTTGATGAAGCCTTCACGCGTGAGCGCTTTGCCTGCACGCTTGAGGCCCTCCACAAACACGCGCGCGGCGATATAGCCCTCCAGCATGGTGTAGCTGTCGATCTTTTCGCCTGCATCCGCGCGGTCCTTGCGGTAGTCGGCCACGATGGCCAGGCGGCTGGCCTGCGGCGAGGGCACGATGCTGGCCGTGACCAGCCCTTCGATGCCGCCGTTCAGGCGCTGGGCAGACCCCGGTGCATCGGTGATGCCCACCGAGATGGTGTACAGCGGCGACGCCGCGCCCGCCGCCCGGTAGTCCCGCAGGAACACCTCCACCATCTTGCCCGCCATGATCATCACCACCGCGCCCGGCTGGGCCTTGGTGAGCTGCGCCACCTGGGGCTTGGCGTCGGTGGCTGCGATCTCCATGGGCACGGAATCGACCACCTTGACCTTCAGGCCCTGGGCGATCTGCAGGCAGGTGTCGAGGTTGGATTTGCCAAACGCGCTGTTCTGGTAGATGACAGCGATGTTGTTGATGCCCAGCGTGGCGAGGTGGCCCACGATCTTGCGCAGCTCGGTCTCGTAGCTGGCGCGCACGTGGAACAGGTAGCGGTTGTGCGTGGTGCGAAACGAGGTGGTGCCCACCAGCGGCGCGAACATGGGCACGCCCGCCTTCTCTGCCAGGGGCATGGCGGCGATAAGATTGCCGGTGGCCACATAGCCGATCAGGGCGAAGACCTTGTCTTCGTCAATGAGCTTGGCCGTGTTCTCGGCGGTCTTCTTGGGCTCGTACGCGTCATCGTGCGACACCAGCTCCAGCGTGCGCCCCTGCACGCCGCCGGTCTTGTTCACCTTGTCGAACGCCAGCGCAATGCCCGCCTTGTAGTCCACCCCGAAATCCTTGGCCGGGCCGGTGAACACGGCCGACTGCCCCACCTTGATGCGGGTGTCCGTCACCCCGGTCTCGGCAGCAGCCGGGCCCGCGGCCCCCAGAGCAGCGGCGGCCAGGGCCGTCAGCACCACACGGCGGTCGATGCTGCCCTCCTCCATCCCACGACATTTCATGAAACGCTCCTTACATCAAAGGCGCAAGTTTCCCTGCAAGCGGAGCGGCTGCGCAACCATTTCTGCGGGGTGTTGTGAATCCGTCAAACCCCGGCGCCGAAGCACCGGGGCGGTGCGCCGTCAGGCGACATCGATGTCGCTGGACTGGATGCGTTTGACGCCCTTGGCCTTCATGTTTTTCCAGGCAGCGTCGAGCGATCCGTTGAGGTCGATGGCGCGGGTCGCATCTTCGACCACATAGGTTTCGAAGCCCAGGCGTTTGGCGTCGAGCGCCGTCCACGCCACGCAGAAGTCGGTGGCCAGGCCCGTGACAAACACGGTCTTGATGCCACGCTGCTTGAGGTAGCCCGCCAGGCCGGTAGAGGTCTTGCGGTCGGCCTCTTCAAAGGCCGAGTAGCTGTCCACATGCTGGTGAAAGCCCTTGCGCAGGATGACCTGGGCCTTGGGCACCTGGAGGTCCTTGTGCAGGGCGGCATCGTCGGTGCCCTGCACGCAATGGTCGGGCCACAGCACCTGCTGGCCGTAACTCAGCTTGGTGGTTTCAAACGGCTTCTTGCCCGCGTGAGCACTGGCAAAAGAGGCGTGGCCCTGGGTGTGCCAGTCCTGCGTGACCACCACGTTTTCAAACGCTGTAGCAATGCGGTTGATGACGGGCACCACCTCATCCCCCTTGGCCACGGGCAGCGTGCCGCCCGGGACAAAACAGTTCTGCACATCGACCACGATGAGCGCCGCTCGCTCACCGGGTTTGATCTTGCCTGCCGCCCAGCTGGCGGGGAAGCTGGCCCCGGCCACGGTAAGCGCGGCCGATTGAAGAAGAAAGCGACGACGTTGCGCAGTTTGCATGGTGAACACTCCGGTTGGGAACGCACTGACACATCGGCCATGGCCCGGTAGGACCAGGGCCGGGGAACTTCTGCTTCACACGCTGAGGTAGGCGCGCCGCACCTCTTCGTTGGCGGCCAGCTCTTCCATGCTCGCCTGGTAACGGATCTGGCCCTTTTCGAGCACATAGGCGCGGTCGGAGACCAACTCGGCAAAGTGCATGTTCTGCTCCGACAGCAGGATGCTCACACCCTGCTCTTTCAGCTCCAGGATCATGTGCGCCATCTGCTCCACGATGACAGGCGCCACACCTTCAGAGGGCTCGTCCAGCAGCACCAGATAGGGGTTGCCCATGAGCGTGCGGGCCACGGTGAGCATTTGCTGTTCGCCGCCGCTCATGCGGCCGCCCGGGCGCTGGGGCATCTCACCCAGGTTGGGGAAGAGCTTGAACAGGCGCTCGGGCGTCCACACCGGGGCGGCTGTGCCATCGGGCCAGGTGCGGGCGGGTTGGCGGCCCACTTCCAGGTTCTCCATCACCGTGAGGTCGGTGAACACGCGGCGGTCTTCCGGCACAAAGCCCAAGCCCAGGCGGGCAGCGTCGTGCGGGTCGGTTCTGGACAGGTCCTTGCCCATGAACTGGATACTGCCCTTGCGCTTGGCCAGCATGCCCATCAGCGTCTTGAGCGTGGTGGACTTGCCTGCGCCGTTGCGGCCCATCAAGGCCACGACTTCGCCCCGGCGCACGTCCAGATCCACGTCGTACAGGATTTGCGCGGCACCGTACCAGGCCTGCAGGCCCTTAGCCTGGAGCAGCAGTTCTTTGGGGTTGTGGGTCGTCATGGTCATGCCGCCTCCGCATTGGCTGCGGCTTTCTTCTCAAACGTCTTGCCGGTGCCGAAGTAGACCTCCTGCACCTTGGGGTGGTCGCGCAACTCCAGCGGCTTGCCCTCGGCAATCAGCCGCCCGCGCGCCAGCACGATCATCCGGTCGGCATAGGCAAACACCACGTCCATGCTGTGCTCGGTGAACAACACCGCCATATTGCGGTCGATCACCAGCTGTTTGGTCAGCGCCATGAGTTCGTTGCGCTCCTTGGGCGCCATGCCGGCGGTGGGCTCGTCCATGAGCAGCAGCTTGGGAGCGTTGGCCATGGCAATCGCCAGCTCCACACGCTTCACATCGCCATAGGCCAGCACGCTGCAGGGCCGGTCGGCCTGCGACTTCATGCCCACTTGGTCGAGCAACGCCAGGGCTTCTTCGCGTTTGTGGTCGGCAGCCCTGCGCCATAGGGAGAACAGCAGACCGTCGTTGGAGATCAGTGCCATCTGCACGTTCTCCACCACCGTCAGCGATGCAAAGGTTTCAGCGATCTGGAAGGTGCGGCCCACCCCCATGCGCCAGATGTCGCGGGGCTTGCGGCCCACCAGCTCCTGGCCGTTGAGCTGTATGGAGCCTGCATCGGCAGGCAGCTGGCCGTTGACCATGTTGAAGGTGGTGGACTTGCCCGCGCCGTTGGGCCCAATCAGCGCCAGCAGCTCGCCAGCCGCCAGTTCGAAGTGGATGCCATCCACCGCCTTGACGCCGCCAAACGATTTGCCCAGACCGGTGACTTTGAGGAGGCTCATGCTGCGCCCTCCTTGGTGTTCTTGGCGTCGCGCATGTTGTCAAAAATCTGTTTGATGGTGCCAGCGATGCCCTGCGGAAACAGCAGCACCAGGATCAGGATGATGGCGCCCAGCATGGCGCGCCAGTAGTCGGTGTTGCGCGCCACGGTGTCGTGCAGCCAGGTGAAGGTGACCGCGCCCACCACGGGGCCCGCCAGCGTCTGGATGCCGCCGAGCAGCACCATCACCAGCCCGTCCACCGATTTGCCCACGGCCAGCGACTCCGGCGAAATGCTGCCCTTGGAGAACGCATACAGCGCCCCTGCCAGCCCTGCAGCCGTGCCCGCCACCACAAACGCCGCCCACTGCATGCGCTTGACGTCGATGCCGATGGCGTCGGCGCGCAGCACAGAGTCGCGCCCCGCGCGCAGCGCATAGCCAAACGGCGAGAACAGCACGCGGCGCAGCCACCACACCCCTGCCCCCACCAGTGCCAGCGTGAGCCAGTAATACATGCGCTTGTCTGCCAGCCACGCCGCAGGCCAGACACCGGTCAGGCCGTTGCTGCCACCCGTGAAACTGTCCCACTGGTACGTGATGGCCCAGGTGATCTGGGCGAAGGCCAGCGTCAGCATGGCCAGGTACACACCCGACAGCCGCACTGCGAACCACCCGTAGACAAACGCCCCGGCCGCCGCCACCAGCGGCGCCACCACCAGTGCGACCTCCATCGGTAGCCCGAGCGAGCGCACCAGCAGGGCCGCGCCATAGGCGCCCAGCCCGAAGTAGGCGGCATGGCCGAAGGAGTGCATGCCCGCAGGCCCCATGATGAAGTGAAGGCTGGCCGCAAACAGCGCTGCGATCAGCAGGTCAATCAGCAACACCGTGGTGTACGGCGACTGCGCGGTCAGCAGCGGGGCTGCCGCCAGCAGCAGGCCCAGCACGGCGGCCGCCACCAGGTAGGCCCTGCCAGGCCGACGCAGCGGCTCCTCCTGCATGCCCACGTAGCGGCTGGGCGCCTGCGGCCTGCCGAACAGGCCCCACGGGCGCCAGACCAGCACCACCGCCATCACCAGAAAATCCACCACGAGAGTCAGCTTGGAAAACGACACACTCAGGCCAAACACATCGACCACACCCAGCCAGATGCAGATGGCCTTGATCTCGGAGATCAGCAGGGCGGCGGCGTACGCGCCCGGAATGGAGCCCATGCCACCCACCACCACCACCACGAAGGCGGCACCGATGGTGTGCAGGTCCATCTCCAGCGTCGCGGGCTCGCGCGGCAGTTGCAGTGCGCCACCCAGCCCGGCCAGCATCGCGCCCAGCGCAAACACGGCCGTGAACAACCAGGCCTGGTTGACGCCCAGGGCGCTCACCATCTCGCGGTCTTGTGTGGCGGCACGCACCAGCGTGCCAAACCGGGTGCGCGTGAGGAGCAGCCAGACCGCGCCCAGCACCAGCGGACCGACCACGATGAGGAACAGGTCGTAGCTGGGGAACTGCCGCCCCAGCAGGTTCACGGAACCCGAAAGGCCCGGCGCGCGCGGGCCCAGCAGTTCGTCGGGGCCCCAGAGCCACAGCACCGCGTCCTTGATGACCAGCACCAGGGCAAACGTGGCCAGCAGCTGGAACAGCTCGGGCGCCTTGTAGATGCGGCGCAGCAGCACCACCTCGATCAGCGCCCCCAGCACGCCAACGATCAGCGCGGCCAGCGGCAAGGCCACCCAGAAGCCCAGCGCACCGCTCAGACGCTCGACCAGCGAGTACGCGACGTAGATGCCCACCATGAAGAACGAGCCATGGGCAAAGTTCACGATGCGGGTGACGCCAAAGATCAGCGACAGACCCGCCGCCACGAGGAACAGCGACGACGCGCTCGCCAGCCCGTTGATGAGCTGGACGATGAAACCCGAAAAACTCATGTTCGAAAAACCCTCAAGTCATCACCACCCGTGTTGCGCATCGCTCGCAGCACATGAAAGAAGCCAGGCGCGCCCCCGCCAGCGCCACCAGAAATCCGGCTGTGCCGGACTGCCGGTAGCGTCTGCTGGGACCGAGGCGCAGCAGGCGCCTCAGACTCCTAGGGGAATCAATCAGCGCTTCGTGACTTCTTCACGTCGGCAGCGGACGGCTGGTACTTGGCATCGGCGCCATCCAGGTAGACGTAGTCCACCATCACGCCCTTGCCGCCTTCGTTCTTGGTGCGGCCAACAAACGCGCCCATGGTGGCCTGGTGGTCTTCAGGACGGTAGGTGATCTTGCCGAACGGGGTGTCTACCTGCAGACCCTTGAAGGCTGCGACCAGCTTGTCGGTGTCAGTGCTCTTGGCTTTGGCAATACCGGCTGCAGCCGACTTGATCATGCTGTAGCCCACCACCGACCCCAGGCGCGGGTAGTCCTTGAACTTGGCCTGGTACGCCTGCTCGAACGCCTTGTGTGCGGGGGTGTTGATGCCGTACCAGGGATAGCCGGTCACCAGCCAGCCGTTGGGGGCCTCGTCTTTCAGGGGGTCCAGGTATTCGGGTTCGCCCGTCAGCACGCTGACCACCTCGATGCCCTTGAAGAGGCCGCGCGTGTTGCCTTCGCGTACGAACTTCGACAAGTCTGCGCCAAACAGTACGTTGAAGACGGCGTCGGGCTTGGCATCCGACAGCGCTTGCACCACGCTGCCGGCGTCCACCCGGCCCAGTGGCGTGGCTTGTTCAGCCACAAACTCCACATCAGGCTGGGCGGCCTTGAGCAGTTGCTTGAACGCCGCCACGGCAGACTGCCCGTATTCATAGTTGGGGTAGACCACGGCCCAGCGCTTTTTCTTCATCTTGGCGGCCTCGGGTACCAGCATGGCGGCCTGCATGTAGGTGCCGGGACGCAGGCGGAAGGTGTACTGGTTGCCACCCTGCCAGGTCATCTTGTCGGACAGAGGCTCGCCTGCGAGAAAGAAGAACTTCTTCTGCTTGGCAAAGTCGGCCACTGCGAGGCCGGTGTTCGACAGGAAGGTGCCAGCCAGCACATCGACCTTCTCGCGCGACACCAGCTCTTCGGCCACACGAACGGCGTCGCCGGGGTTGGCGTTGTCGTCGCGCGTGATCAGTTCGATCTTCTTGCCATTGACGCCGCCCGCAGCGTTGATCTCATCGACCGCCAGCTCCATGCCTTTCTTGTAGGGCTCCAGGAAAGCGGGCTGCGCCTTGTAGCTGTTGACCTCGCCAATCTTGATCACGCCCTGGGCAAAAACAGGGGCCAGGGTAAGGGCCAATGCAGCCGCAGCCGTGGCACGCATGAGGTTTCGTCGCATCGTCATGGGGAGACTCCTGAAGGATGGTTGGAGAGAGATCGAACGGGGGTGAGACAGAACAGGTGTGTGTTGTACGCGCCCCGGGCTCAGCGCAGGCCGTCAACGCCTTTTATTTCAGAGACCGTGAGGCCGCCGACACGTGGCAATGGCCGCCCGCTGTCGGTCACGACAACGGCCACCACGATTTCATTGGCCCGCGGTGCATCGGCTACACGGGCTTCCATGGCGTCGAAATGGCTGCGCACGTAAGCCGCATCCTTGTGGCCCAGGGGCACGTCGATGGCCGTGCCGAGGCCGCCCATCTTCTTGCTGGATGGGACCAACGCGGCGCCCTTCTCGACAGCCACACGCAGTGGTGCGCCCAGCTTGGGGTGGAGGATGGCGGCGGCGTGCTCCAGCTCGCCCGCCTCGCCCACGATGGCGGCCTTGCCGTAGCTGTGCGCATCGCCCGGGGCAATGCCCAGGGCCTGCACGCAGCGGGCGCCCAGAAGGCCTCCCAGCTCCTCACCGATGGCGATGAGTTCGTCGAGGTTTTCCACATAACGTCCGGCAAAGGGGTTCTCGATCACGGCCATGGCCAGCGCCTTGCGCACCGGGGGCTGAACGTCACGCCCCATTTCCACGCGGACCTCGTCGGTCTGGACGATGATCTTTCGAATCTTGGCTGGCATTTTTTGGCTCCTTGGGATCTTGTCTTGTTCGATGGTGTGCGGGTCGGCGGGCGGCTCAGCGCAGGCCGTTCCACTGGCTGATGTCTGCCGCCTTGAGCCCTCCGACGCGGGCGTGGATGCGCGGGCCCGTTGTCATGGCAAGTATGAACACGATCTCATCAGCGGATGGCGCGCCAGGAACACGCACTTCGATCGCGTCGAAATGGCTGCGTACGTAGCTGGCGTTGATATGGGTCAGCGGCACATCCAGCGCTGCACCGGGGCCGCCCACTTTCTTGGTGGAGGGCACGATGGACAGCGCATTCGCGGGCTGCCCCGTCTTCTCTTCGGCCTGGCCCTTGGCGTAGGCGTTGCGGTCGCCCTTCCAGCCCAGCAGTTCGCGCATGGCGTAGCCGCCGGGCACATGCCACAGCGCGCCGTGTTCCAGCTCACCGGCCGCGCCCACGATGGCACCTTTGCCATAGGTCTCGATGCGCTCGGCAGGCACCGCCATGGCCTTGAGCAGGCGCAGGGCCATGTCCAGCCCCACGTCCTGCAGCGCGTCCATCATGGGGAGGATGTCGGGCTCGTACCGCCCCGCAAACGGGTTGGTCAGCACCGCGCCGATGGCGCCGCGCAGCAGCGGCACGTCGGCCACCGGCCCGAATTCGTGCCGGATTTCCTCAAGATGGGTGAAAACGCGTCGTATCTGGATCATTCTGGAGACCTGTGCATTTCGTTAAGCAAATACTGAACCAACTTCCGATTCCACCGCCGGATCCCGGGGCCACACCACATCCGCCAGCGCCTGGGGCGCCGAGGTCGCCACGAACTGCCCCTGGCACGCCAGCAGCGCAAACCACAGCAGGCCGCTGGACTGCAATTCTTGCGCTTTTTGCAGCCCCTGGTGCAATGCCCGGGCCACCAGCTCCCTGGGCAAGGCAGGGACCTCCACGGTGACTGGAATGGCCCCCAGGTCACTGTCGTCCCGCACCTGCCACGCGGGCCTGCGCACAATCCGCGCATCGGCCACATCCACCGCGTTGGCCACGATGGTTGCCGCCGCATCGGCCTGCGCCGCCGTACGCGCCAGCACCGTCACGCTGTCCGCAATGCCCAGCGACTGGCTGCGCCCCCGCCAGCCGCTGGTGGCCACACCGCGCACCGGCATGGCGCTGTCGATGCGAATCTGCCCATCCAGCACCAAACCGTTGCGCAACTGTGCCGCATTCAGTGCGGCGATGTCAGCGTACACCCCCACCGTGACCGACTGGCCGGGCGCCAGGTGCAGCGCAATGTCGCCGCCGTTGTTGACCCAGGCGCGGTCTATGCCCGGCTGCTCGTAGCAGGCCAGAATCTCCTGCGCCACTGCACCCGCCACCGCCGCCATCGATGTGATGAAGCCTGCGCGGTAGGGACTGCAGGCGGCCCACATGCGACGCGCCACCACGCCCTGCAACGTGCAGCGCGCACCCACTGGCGCGCGCAGGCTGGGGAGCTCATTAACCAATTCCTGCAGCAGCCCTTCAAAACGTTGCCACGCGCGTTCGTGCGCCTGGGCCACGGCGTCGCGCGCCCCTTCGGCCTGGAGGATGAGGTCCATCGGACCATGCTGGAAATGCCAGCGGCGATCGGACAGGAGCTTGCGAGCGGCTTGCATGTGCGTTTCAGTACTCACCGCAGGGCGCACCGCCGGCAGCCGTAAACACCGGCGCGGCCCCCGCCAGAGACGCCGAGCAAGGGCCGCCCCGCAGCGAGGGTGTCGTCCCCCTGGAGGGGGAAGGCGCGAAGCGACTAAGGGGGTGTTTCATATCAACCCAGCAGAGGTGGGCGACCCAGCGGCCACGGATTGGCGGCGGGCAAGGTCTGCCACACGCGCGCCTGCGGTGCACCATCGTTGTGCCACGCACCGCGCTCCAGCACGTCGCGCAGGCTGCGAATCTGTTCGGTGTGCCCGCCCAGCGCTTCGTAGTCCGCACGGCGCATGCTGAACTCGATGGGCGCCACGATAGCGGGGGTGGGCACGGTGCCAAAGCTGTTGTCCGGCATGCGCAGCACGTCGGCCATCACGGTAATACCGCCGCCCGGCCATACATAGGCAGGGGCACCGCCACAGGTCACGTTGACCAGCGCGTTTTTGATGGAGCGCGTGAGCAGCACCGGGTTCTCGGTGACCCCCGCGCGCAGGCTGCCGCCGGCTCCGCCAAGGAACAGCACAGACGCCAGCGAGGGCTCGCAGTTTTCGCCGATGCGGTCCACGATACGGCGCACCTCGGCAGGCATTTCGGCTTCGACCGGATGGAGTTGCTCGTCCAGCACGTACCAGGAGGCATGCTCGCCGGTGGTGGAGGTCATCAACAAGCGCAGCCCCGGCCAGGCCACGGATTCGTCCCAGCCCTCAATTATGGACAGCGGGTCGGCAATGTCGGTGCCGCCCCAGCCGGTGCCCGGGTTGGCCACCTGAAAGTAACGGCCCGGTGTGGACTTGCGCCCGCGCATCTGAATGCCCGAAGGCTTCATGTCGAGGCAACGACCCGCCTGGTGCTCGGTGAGCACGCCGGTGATGTGGTCGTCCACCACCACCACCTCGTCCGCATGGCCGAAGAACTGGCGCGCAAAGATGCCAATGGCCGCAGAGCCGCAGCCGACGCGCATGCGCTGCTCGGCCACACCGTTGACGATGGGCGCACGCCCCGCCTGGATCACGAGCTGCGAGCCGCCGTCGATGGTGAACTCCACCGCCTGCTTGTTGCCCAGCGCCTGCATCATCTCGGCGGTGATGCGGCCTTCTTTCTTGGTGCCACCCGTGAGGTGGTGCACACCGCCCAGCGACAGCATCTGCGAGCCGTACTCTGCCGTGGTCACATGGCCCACCACCTCGCCCTTGCAGCGCACGTTGGCCTGCTCGGAGCCGAGGAAGCGGTCGGTGTCGATCTTCACCTTGAAGCTGCAGTAGCTGAAGATGCCCTCGGTGACCACGGTGACCATGTCCACGCCATCGGTCTGGGAACCCACGATGAAGGGCGCCGGCTTGTAGTCGGGGTAGGTGGTGGACGAGCCCACGCCCGTCACGAACACCTCTTCAGACAGCAGCAGGTCGCCGTTCCATGCGGGTTCTGAAGCCACTGCGGTCTCAGCGTCTTGTGCAGCCGGGGCGCGGCCCGCAAACGGCACCAGCGTGGCCTCGCCCGCCTCCAGGGTCTTGCGCAGCAGCACCACCGGGTCCAGCCGCACAAGCACGCCCGCGTGGTTGGCATAACGGTCGCAGGCCCCTGCGCGGCCTTCGGAAATCTGGCACAGCACCGGACACGCATTGCACTCGACCTTGGCAGCGTTCATGCGCTCGTTGCGGGGCCGGGCGCGCTCGAGCACCTGCGGCAGATCCGGCGCATCCATGCCAGGTAGCCCGTCGGTCTTGGTGTGTTCAGTCATCGTGGCGGCCCATTCATTGCATTGTGGCAAGTGCTTGTACGCGCATTGCATTTTGTGTAGCATTCACTTAACTTAAATGTTGTGAACACTACATTCGATGTCAATGTAGCGGAATCAACCAGACTCTGCAATGGTGTTTTTGCGCCCCCAAAAATGGTGCATGAGGAGCCCCAAAATGACGCACGTTGTGACAGACGCCTGCATTCGGTGCAAGTACACCGACTGCGTCGATGTGTGCCCTGTCGATTGCTTCAAGGAAGGGCCGGAATACCTGGTCATTGACCCGGACGAATGCATCGACTGCGCGGTGTGCATTCCGGAGTGCCCGGCCAACGCCATCTATGCCGAAGACGACCTGCCCGAAGGCATGGAAATCTTTCTGCAGTTCAACAAAAAGCTGGCGCCCACACTCCCCACAATCACCAAAAGAAAAGCGGCTTTGCCAGATGCGGAACAATGGAGGGTTGTGAGCCACAAGCTTTCAGGCCTGAACATTGCGCTGTAGAGCGCACGGGGCCCTGCTCTTCAGCCAAATTCCTTATTTGCTTCCAACTTTTCCATCTAACGCACCATGAGCGCCTTTCTTGACGAACGCGTCCTGACGGTCCACCACTGGACGGACCGCCTTTTCTCCTTCACCACCACGCGCGACACCGCGCTGCGCTTCTCCAACGGCCATTTCACGATGATTGGCCTGCGCGGCGAAAACGGCAAACCCCTGCTGCGCGCCTACAGCATCGTGAGCCCCAACTACGAAGAGCACCTGGAGTTCCTCTCCATCAAGGTGCCCGACGGCCCGCTGACCTCGCGCCTGCAGCACATCAAGGTGGGCGACACCATCGTGGTCGGCAAGAAGCCCACAGGCACCCTGCTGATCGACTACCTGCTGCCCGCCAAGCGGCTGTACATGCTCTCCACCGGCACGGGCGTGGCCCCGTTCCTGAGCTTGATCCGCGACCCCGAGACTTATGAGAAGTTCGAGGAAGTCATCTTGGTGCACGGCGTGCGCGAGGTGAAGGAGCTGGCCTACCACGACTACATCACGCAGGAGCTGCCACAACACGAGTTCCTGGGCGAGATGGTCACCAAGCAGCTCAAGTACTACCCCACCGTGACGCGCGAGCCTTTCAAGCACCAGGGCCGTGTGACCACCGTGATCGAAAACGGCCAGATGGCCCGCGACCTGGGCCTGCCCGCACTCAACCCCACCGAAGATCGCGTGATGATCTGCGGCAGCCCCGAAATGCTGCGCGACCTCAAGCACATGATGGAAGAGCGTGGCTTCAAGGAAGGCAACACCACGAAGCCCGGCGACTTCGTGATCGAGCGCGCGTTCGCAGAGCAGTGATCCCCCGGCGGCCCCCTTACCGGGGGCCCGCCTCATCCACCAGGACCCGCCATGTCTGCCACTCCCACCAAGACCCGGACCGCGTCCCCCCGCGCAGCCTCTGCCCGCAAGACGGGCGTGCGCGAGCAGGCCGCACAGACCACGCGCGACAACATCCTGAAGGCGGCGACCAAGGTGTTCGCCCGCTACGGCTACGAAGGCGGCAGCGTGGAGAAGATCTCCAAGGCGGCCAAGTCCTTCGACCGGATGATCTATTACTACTTCGGCAGCAAGGAAGGCCTGTTCATCGAAGTGCTGGAGGAAACCTACCGGCGCATGAACGACGCGGAATCCAAACTGGACCTGGACACCGCCAAGCCGGTCGAGGCGCTGCAGGCGGTGATCCGCTTTGTGGTGGGCTACTACCGCAAGAACCCCGAGTTCATCACGCTGCTCAACACCGAGAACCTGCACAAGGGCAAGCACATCTCCAAGTCGATGCGCGCCCGCGAATACTCGTCACCCGCCATCGAGGTGATCCGCCGCGTGCTGGAGAGCGGCCAGGCGCAAGGGCTGTTCCGCAAGGACGTGTCGGCGCGCGACGTGTACCTGCTGATCGCCGCCACGGGCTACTTCTACATGTCCAACCGGCACACGCTGTCGGCCTTTCTGGGCGAAGACCTGGAGACGCCCGACGCGCTGGCGCACTGGGAATCGTTTGTCATCGACAGCGTGCTACGCACCGTGGCACCCGGCCCCAGCCTGCCCAAGGGCAGGGCAGCGGCCTGAATCAACAAGAGATTTTTCCCTGCGGGGTGCCGCGTGGTGCCCCGCCCACCACCCCACAAGGAGAATCCATGGCAGAAGCAGCAGCAGGCGGCAAATCGGGCAAGGTCGTCATCCAGAACATCGGTCTTTTGTTGTCGGGCGACCTGGACAGGCCCATCCTCGACGCCGACACCATCGTGGTGAATGACGGCCTCATCGTGGCCGTGGGCCACTACAAGGACTGCGATACCGACCACGCCAACACCGTGATCGACGCACGCCAGACCTGTGTGGCGCCGGGCCTGATCGACAGCCATGTGCACCCCGTGTTTGGCGACTGGACGCCGCGCCAGAACCAGATCGGCTGGATCGACTCGACCATGAACGGCGGCGTGACCACCATGGTCTCGGCCGGTGAAGTGCACCTGCCCGGCCGGCCCAAGGACATCGTGGGCCTGAAGGCGCTGGCCATCACCGCGCAGCGCTCGTTCGACAACTTCCGCCCCGGCGGCGTGAAGGTGATTGCAGGCGCCCCGGTCATCGAGAAAGGCATGACCGAGCAGGACTTCAAGGACCTGGCCGACGCCGGCGTGACGCTGCTGGGCGAAGTGGGCCTGGGCTCCGTCAAGGCGGGCTACGAGGCCCAGCAGATGGTGGCCTGGGCGCGCAAGCACGGCATCCAGAGCACCATCCACACGGGCGGACCGTCCATCCCAGGCTCGGGCCTGATCGACAAGGACGTGGTGCTGGAGGCCGATGCCGACGTGATCGGCCACATCAACGGCGGCCACACCTCGCTGCCCTGGAAGCATGTGTGCGAGCTGTGCGAGAAGTCGTCCCGCGCGATCGAGCTGGTGCACAACGGCAACGAGAAGATTGCCATCCAGGCCGCGCGGGCGGCCATCGAACTCAAGTGCCCGCACCGCGTGATTTTGGGCACCGACGGCCCGGCGGGATCGGGCGTGCAGCCGCTGGGCATGCTGCGCATGATTGCGCTGATATCGAGCTTTGCCGACATCCCCGCCGAACTGGTGTTCTGCTTTGCTACGGGCAACACGGCGCGGATCCGCAACCTGAACTGCGGCCTGATCGAGGTGGGCCGCGCGGCGGACTTTGTGTTCATGGACCGCGCCCAGCACACCGCCGGCGCCACGCTGCTGGAGAGCGTGCAGCTGGGCGACATCCCGGGCATTGGCATGGTGATGATCGACGGCCTGGTGCGCTGTGGACGCAGCCGCAACACCCCGCCTGCGACCGAGATCCCGGTGGTGCTGTAGCCCGCCCACCAAGCGGCACTCAGCCAACGGCTGAACAAAACAAAAGCCCGCGTTTGCGGGCTTTTTTTTGGGGGAAGCGACTGCCGGGCTCAGTAGGTGTCCGACACCCGCACCGCACCCGGCTGGGGCTGCGGTTGTGCATAGGGGTCTGCAGCACGGGCCGAGCCGCCCTGGTCCACGCGGAAGCCCTTGCCCTGAAGCACCACGGGCGTGCCCACGGCGGTGGGTTCAGCGCGCTGGAAGTGGCGCAGCGAGCCATCCTCCATTCGCACGGCGACCTGGTACACGGTGGTCGTGCGCGTGCGCTCTTCCACCTTGTGGCCCACATAACCACCGCCCACAGCGCCCAGCACGGTGGCAGCGGTGCGGCCGCTGCCCTTGCCGATCTGGTTGCCCACAACGGCGCCCAGCACACCACCGGCCACGGCCCCTACGCCCGTGGCGGGGGCGGCTTGTTGGACGGCCTGCACCGATTCGACACGGCCGCAGCTGCGGCACACAGGGGCTGCAGCGCGCACGGGCTGCGCAGCGCCCCCTGGGGCCATGCCACCCGCCACGTCACCGGATCGGCCTGCGCTGCCGCCGGTCTGCGGACGGTAGTTTGCTCCGCTATTCATAGCACTTTGGGCAGGTACAACCGGCGCTTGGGCCCGTTTTTCTTCAATGATCTCGGATTCGGGCGTGCGGGGGGCCGCCGCCAGGGTGGCGGGGGCTGTCGCATCGGCTGCTGCCGAGGGCGTACGGTTTTGCATCACCAGGGTGGCGCCCAAGGCCAGCACGCTCACGCCCAGCGCGCCAATGGCCGCCCACATCCATTTCAGGGCTGGTCCGGCGGGGGCTGCTGCGGGTACGGGCGAGGCAGGAGAAGAAACAGTCAGGTTCATGGTCATGTCCTTGTTCATGTCGGAGAAATCCGCACGGGGCGGCAGGTAGATGTGCGCTGCACGCCCGCTACGGAATGGGGCCGTGGTGTTTCAACGGCCTGGATGGTGCAAAGGTACACAGCGGGGGGCGCTGCGGTGTGGCCGGTTTGTAAGCGGCAGTAAGCAGCGGTAAACCACCTTGGCCAGCACTTGCGGCGCCAGGCCCCGCGTATGACCCCTGCCCGCACAGCCCAGCAGCGCAACGGGCACCATCGCAGCGGCCCGAACGACCCGGGCGCCGCGCTGGCCCCCGCTTGTTGTGCGCTGTTGCCAACATTTACAGCTCCTGCACCCGCGCGCGGGCTGCGGCCGTCCACCGGGCCCAGCCCACCGGTCGGCGCGGCCCGGGGTGCAAGGCCTGCTCCAGCGCCTGGGCGCAGCTGGCAGAAAACAGCAGGATGGCCGATGAAAAATAGATCCACATGAGCAGCACCACCAGCGAGCCCGCCGCACCGTAGGCCGACACCACGGCTGCCGTGGACAGGTACCACGCCAGCAGCTGCTTGCCCACCGTGAACAGCGTGGCCCCCACCACGGCGCCCATCACCAGGTAGCGCAGCGACGGCTTGGGGCCCGCGCCGATGCGCATGAGCCCCACAAACAGGGCCACCGCAAACCCGAAGGCAATGGCTTCGTTGACGACCTGCAGCAACGGTGCCAGGGGCGCCAAGGTGGGCAGGTGTGCCACGGTCAGCCGCTCTCCCGCCCAGCCCGCCAACAGGTGGATCAGCGTGGACAGCGCCAGCGACACCATGAGCAAAAAGCCCAGCGCCAGCACATAGGCCAGCCCCCGCAGCCGCAGCGACGCCATGCGCCACCACGCGGCCCGCTGGGGAGGTGTGTAGCCATCCCGGCGCCACAGCCGCTCCAGCGCCGACTGCAACTCCACAAACACCCCGGTGGCGCCCGAGACCAGCACCACAAACCCGATGGCCGATGCCAGTCGCCCCTCGGACGGGGCCTGGGCGCTGGCCATGGCCTGGCGCACCACATCGGCCACCTGCTGGCCCATCACCGACTGCACCTGGGCGACCAGGCTGCTCTCCAGGTAGCTGCGGTCCACCCACCAGCCCAGCACGCCCACCAACAGCAGCAGGAGGGGCGCCAGGCTGAGCATGCCGTAGAACGACATGGCCGCGCTCATGCGCAGCCCATCGGCGTCCAGCCACATCTGCGCGGCGCGCCAGAACGGCTGCACCAGGCGCCACAGGGGCAACAGGGGCTGGGCGATGCGGGCAAGCGAAGTCGCCATCAGGGACGGAGGGGGCGCGGTCATCCCCGCGAGCGTAAGGCCTGGCGGCGGCCCCATCCATCCGCCGCAGCCGCGAGGCGGGGTAGGCGCTGTCCCACACGCACCGTGCCGGATGCATCGCACAGAGTTTCAAAGGTGACAGCACCGGTTTTACACGGTGCCTGGGCAGGGCTAGCATGGGGCGCTGTCGGTTGACTCGACCGCCATTGACACAGCGGCCACCGCCGCCCCAGCCGCACCTCCTCACCCAGCCTGCGGGCCACAAGCCGCCGGGCTGGTCTTGGCATTCACTCAACTCACCCCTCTCTGCACGAAAGCGTTTTTTCCATGAGCGTCAAGCAACTCTTCGATCTCACCGGCCAGGTCGCCCTGGTCACCGGCGGCTCGCGCGGCCTCGGCCTGCAGATGGCCGAGGCCCTGGGCGAAATGGGCGCCAAACTCGCCATCACCGCGCGCAAGGCCGATGAGTTGGCCGAGGCCAAGAAGCACCTGGAGGCGCAGGGTTACGAGGTGCTGACCGTGGTGAACGACCTCCAAAAGACCGAGGACATCCCCGGCCTGGTGGACCAGGTGGTCGAGCGCTTTGGCACCATTGACATCCTGGTCAACAACGCGGGCGCCACCTGGGGCGCCAAGGCCGAGGACTACCCCGACGCCGCCTGGCACAAGGTGATGGACTTGAACGTGAGCGCGCCGTTCTTCCTGTCGCGCGAAGTGGGCAAGCGCTGCATGATCCCGCGCGGCAAGGGCTCGATCATCGTCACGGCCTCGGTGGCCGCGCTCAAGGGCACGCCCCCGGGCATGAACACCATTGCCTACAACACCTCCAAAGCCGCCGCGCTGCACTTTGCGCGCACGCTGGCGTCCGAATGGGGGCACTACGGCGTTCGCGTCAATGCGATCTGCCCCGGCTTCTTCCCCAGCAAAATGGCCAGCGGCCTGATTGAAAAGCTGGGCCCTGCGATGATCGAGCGCACGCCCCTGCGCCGCATTGGCGGCGAAGAGGACCTCAAGGGCGCGGTGGTGTTCCTGGCGTCCAACGCCTCGCGGCACATCACGGGTGAAAGCATCGTGGTGGACGGTGGTGCCAGTTTGATCTGAGCCCCCTGAGGCGCTGGGCGCCTTCCCCCTCAGGAGGACGACGGCCTTTGCTGCGGGGCGGCCCTTGCTGGCCGTCCCTCGCCTGGGTTACGCCCTGTTTTGCCCGGCCTGTACCCTGCACGAACCAACCCAGAGTTCCGTCACCATGTCCGACCGCCACCTCGCCCATTGGCCGCCCGGCCTGTCGCGCCACCTCACGCTGCCGCAGACCCATCTGTTCCACAACGCCGAGGTGTCGGCCGCGCGCTACCCGGACAAGCCTTTTCTGGTGTTCTACGACACGCTGGTGACCTTCCGCCAGTTCCAGCAACAGGCCGAGCACATTGCGGCCTACTTGCAGCAGGTGTGTGGCGTGAAGGCGGGCGACCGCGTGCTGCTGTACATGCAGAACAGCCCGCAGTGGATTCTGGCGTTCTACGGCATCCTGCGCGCCAACGCGGTGGTGGTGCCGGTGAACCCCATGAACCGCACCGACGAGCTGCGCCACTATGTGCACGACAGCGGCGCCACCGTGGCCTTTGTGCCGCAGGACCTGCATGCACAGGCCCAGCCGCTGGTGGATGTGGCGGGCGAGAAGTCTGGTGAGGGCAAGCTCCAGCACCTCATCGTGGCCGCGTACAGCGACTACCTGCAGGTGCCCACCGACCTGTCCGTGCCCGCTTTCGTGTCGGCACCGCGCCAGGCCATTGATGCCCCGGGCGTCACGCTGTGGAGCGACATGCTCGCGCAGCAGCGCACCCCCGGCCCCATCACCACCGGGCCGGACGACCTGTGCGTGATGCCCTACACCTCGGGCACCACGGGCCATCCCAAGGGCTGCATGCACACGCACCGCAGTGCGATGAGCACGCTGGTGGGCGGCGTGCAGTGGTTTGCGCGCACGCAGGATTCAACCTACCTCACGGTGCTGCCGCTGTTCCACGTCACCGGCATGTCGGGCAGCATGAACGGGCCGCTGTTTGTGGGCGCCACCGTGGTCGTACTGCCGCGCTGGGACCGCGATGCCGCCGCCCAGCTCATCCAGCGTTACCGGGTCACCATCTGGCAGGCCATCTCGACCATGGTGGTGGACTTTCTGGCCAACCCGCGCATTGCCGACTACGACATCAGCAGCATCCAGGCCATACGTGGCGGCGGCGCGGCCATGCCCAAGGCCGTGGCGCAGCAGCTGAAGGACCTGACCGGGCTCGACTATGTGGAGGGCTACGGCATGTCTGAAACCATGGCCGCCACCCACATCAACCCGCCCCACCGCCCCAAGCCGCAGTGCCTGGGCATCCCGGTGTTCGATGTGGATGCGCGCGTGGTGGACCCGGCCACGTTCGCCGAACTGCCCCCGGGCGAGATTGGCGAGATCGTGGTGCATGGCCCGCAGGTCATGCTGGGCTACTGGAACAACCCACAGGCCACCGCCGACAGCTTTATCACGCTGGACGGCAAGCGCTTTCTGCGCACGGGTGACCTGGCGCAGGTGGACGAGGACGGCTACTTCTTCATGGTGGACCGACTCAAGCGCATGATCAACGCCTCGGGCTTCAAGGTCTGGCCCGCCGAGGTCGAGGCCATGATGTACGCCCACCCTGCGATCCAGGAGGTGTGCGTGATCGCCGCCCACGACGAGCGCCGGGGCGAGACGGTGAAGGCCCTGGTCGTGCTGCGCGACGCCTTCAAGGGCCAAGTGAGCGAGCAGTCCATCATCGACTGGAGCCACGAACACATGGCCGCCTACAAAAGCCCACGCATCGTGCAGCTGGTGGACAGCCTGCCCAAGTCCGGCACGGGCAAGGTGCAGTGGCGCGAGCTGCAGGAGCAAGAACGCAGCCATGCCGCTGGCACGACGTCCTGAGCCCCATTAAAGGCCTACCCCGTGCGCTCTCTTTTTGATAGCTTCCAGCGCAATATGCACTAGCGCTACCGGCCCAAATTGCCTCAAATCCCTCCTCCAGCCGCCATGAACCCCTCTGCCCTCGCCCGCCTGCGCTCCGTGCTGCAAACCCATGTGGACCAGGGCCTGCTGCCCGGTGCCGTGGCCCTTGTCCATCACCAGGGCCACACCGTGCTGCACACGGCGGTGGGCCACCAGCGCCCGCCCAGCGCCGCATCGGCGGTGCCCGCCATGGCGCCCGACACGGTGTTCCGCATCTACTCCATGACCAAGCCCATCGCCTCGCTGGTGGCGATGATGCTGATGGAAGAAGGCCGCCTGCTGCTGTCGCACCCCGTGGCGCACTACCTGCCCGCGTTTGCAGGCCAGCGCGTGTACGACGAAGCCACCGGCACCACCGCCCCCGTGCAGCGCGAGGCCACAGTGCACGACCTGCTGCGCCACACCGCCGGCCTGAGCTACGCGTGGGAGGCCGGCACCGTGCCAGACGCCTACCGCGCCGCCCGCGTCGGCTCGCGCCGCCATAGCAATGCGGATCTGGTCGCGGCGCTGGGCCCTTTGCCCCTGGTCCACCAGCCAGGCACCCGCTGGGAATACAGCCGGGCCACCGATGTGCTGGGCGCGGTGCTGGAGGTGATCGAGGGCGAAAGCCTGGGCGCCATCCTGCAACGCCGCGTGTTCGGCCCGCTGGGCATGCACGACACGGGCTTTGCGGTGCCCGCCGCGCAGCAGCACCGCCTGGCCGAAGCCTTTGAGCGCGACCCGCAGACCGGGCTCGGCATGCCCTTGATCGACGTGACCGCACCGCCCATGTTCGAATCGGCCGGTGGCGGGTTGGTGTCTACCGCCAGCGACTACGCGCGCTTCCTGCAGCTCATGCTGGGCCGGGGCACCGCCCCCGGGCCCGACGGCCTTGGCGCCCCCGTGCGCCTGCTGGGCCGCGCCACCGTGGACTTCATGACCTCCGACCACCTGGGCAGCCTGCCCGTGGCGGGCGACATCCTGCCCACCGGCTACGGTTTTGGCCTGGGCGTGGCGGTGCGCACCGCCACCGGCCAGGCCACGCGCCCCGGATCGGCCGGGCACTACAGCTGGAGCGGCCTGGGCGGCACCTTCTTTTTTGTGGACCCTGCGGAAGACCTGTTCGCGATCCTGCTCACCCAGGCGCCCGGCCAGCTGCGGTATCTGTGCGAGCTGTACCCGGCGCTGGTGTACGCCGCACTGTGATTCGGACACCCCCCTGAGCGGCTTTGCCGCTTCCCCCCGCTCTCGCGCTGCGCGCGGGCAGGGGGACGACGCCCTCGCTGCGGGGCGGCCCTTGCTCGGCGTCTCTGGCGGGGGCAGCGCCAGTTCCAACCGCTGCGCATGGCAACAGAGGCCCCGGCTTACACTCGGCGTCCAGTCACGGCACGCGGCGCAGCGCCACCCGCAGCACGCAAACCCGTCCCCCAGATCTCTTTTTTGAACCTATGCAGATTCGCTGCGCACTGGTCGGCATGCCCGGCTCGGGCAAATCCACCGTTGGCAGGCAACTGGCCCACCGGGCGGGTGTGCCCTTCATCGACCTGGACCACCGGCTGGAACAGACCCTGGGCACCACCATCCGCAGCTTCTTCGAGGCCGAAGGCGAAGCCCGCTTTCGCGACATCGAATCCCAGGTGCTGGCCGACGTGGCCCAGCAGCCCGGCGGCATGGTGCTGTCCACCGGCGGCGGCGCCGTGCTGCGCCCCGAGAACCGCGAGGTGCTGCGCCAGTTCGGCAACGTGCTGTACCTGCGCGCCTCGCCCGAAGAAATCTTCAAGCGCGTCAAACACGACAAGACCCGCCCCCTGCTGCAAGGCGGTAACCCCATGGACAAGCTGCGCGACCTCTACGCCCAGCGCGATCACCTGTACCGCGAGACCGCCCACTACGTGATCGAAACCGGACGGCCTTCGGTGCACACGCTGGTCAACATGGTGATGATGCAGTTGGAGATGGCGGAGAGTGCGAGTGGGACGGGGTCGCGCTGAAGGGCAAGACAATTTGCGGCTCCAAGCACGGTTAAAGGCCTATCGGTTCAGACAACCAACGGCAGACAACGGCCAAGAGCCGTCGGTTGCATCACGGATAAGCATTCACTCAGCAATTGATGCTCAGGGGGCCGGCGCCGCACGGCGTAGCTCTTCGCGAAGCAGCTCAAACTGGCGCACGTAGTAGGAGCGTGGAAGCTCTTGCTGAATGTCAAAGGCCGGTGAATTTAGACGTTGCTCAGCTTCTTGAAGCACGCTCTCAACTAAATTTGGCGCTGCAAATGCCTTGATCAAACTCTGTGCATAGAAGAGCAGTGGTTGCGGACTAAACGGATCAAGCAAAGCCGCTTCTCGGTACAGCTGGTGTGCTTTGTCAGGGTAACCAGCACGAGCCTCCACTTCGCCAAGGTTGTGTAGCAGGAACCCCAAAGATTCGTTGTCGCCTGCATCTCGCGATTGAGCGATGAGCTTCTCAAAGCCTACTCTGGCAGCAGCGTAATCGTTGGCTGTTGCTGCGAAGACAGCCGCGCGGTAATCGGGGTTGTTCATTGACGCATTTTTATAGTAACTCTCAGTTGCGGTTGATTTACAAGGCAACCTGAATCACAGACCGCTTTGGGGAACCAAAGCCCACCGTCGGCTTCGGGCCCATTCCATCCCAATCTCAAAGAGCTATTCGACACCGCACAAACTGCCAAAATCTCGGCTCCATCCCGCTCAGCCCGATCATCCTCCGGTTCCCAACAGGAGCACCCCATGTCCCCCAAAACCACCCTCTGCCTCTGGTTCAACGGCACGGCACTGGAGGCGGCGACGTTCTACGCAGCCACCTTTCCCGACAGCGCCGTGGGGCGGGTGATGCATGCGCCCGGCGACTACCCCGCAGGCCAGCAGGGTGACGTACTGACGGTGGAGTTCACGGTGCTGGGCATCCCATGCCTGGGGCTGAATGGCGGCCCGGCCTTCACGCACAGCGAGGCGTTTTCGTTCCAGATCGCGACGGACGATCAGGCTGAAACCGACCGGCTGTGGAACGCGATTGTGGGGAACGGCGGGCAGGAGAGCGCCTGCGGCTGGTGCAAGGACCGGTGGGGGCTGTCGTGGCAAATTACGCCACGGGTGCTGACGCAGGCCATCGATGACCCGGACCGCGCGGCAGCCAAGCGGGCCTTTGACGCGATGATGGGCATGCGCAAGATTGATGTGGCGGCCATTGAGGCGGCGTGGCGTGGGTGACTTGGGTGATGGCGGTGCCGCAGATTTTTCACTTGGTGTGGTGAATTTTTGACTCAAAACCCTGCCTTGCGCCTGTCCAGTAATCTCTTTTAGCTATTTATTCAATAGCAATTTACCTGCTGCGCCCCATCACCGGCGCATGCAGCGCCATCAACCCTGCCACCCATTCAATGAACACCCGCACCTTGGCGCTCACATGCCGTTGGGGTGGGTAGGCCACGTACAGCGGCATCGGCTCCAGCGTCCAGTCCTGCAGCAGGGGCACCAGCTCGCCTGTGGCCACGTGGGGGCGGGCCATGTAGTCGGGCAGCCAGAGCACGCCCAGGCCCGCCAGGCCTGCGGCCAGGTAGGCGTTGCCGTCGTCCACAGCGCAGATGTCGTGGCCCTGGGCGTGCACATGTTCGGTGCCGCGGCGCATCTCGAAAGGCAGAGGCTGGCCGGTGCGCGCCCACAGAAAACCCACGGTGCGATGGTGAGGTCCTTCCAGCGCCTGCGGGTGCTCGGGCGTGCCCGCGCGCTGCAGGTAGCTGGGGGCGGCGTACACGCGCAATTGCAGGTCGCCCACATGGCGTGCGACGAGCGCCGGGTTGGTGAGGGCGCCGCCGCGCACCACGCAGTCCACGTTGTCGCCCACCATGTCCACTGGGCGGTCGCTCACGCCCATGTGCAGGAGGATGTCGGGGTACTGCGCGTGGAACGCGGGCAGCGCGGGGATGAGGACCAGGCGCGCAAGGGGGCTGGGCACGTCCACCCGCAGGCGGCCCCGGGGCGCGGCGGCGGCGGTGGAAACGCTGGCATCGGCATCGTCCAGGTCGGCCAGCAGGCGCACCACGCGCTCGTAGTAGGCAGCACCATCGGGCGTGACCTGCACGCGCCGGGTGGTGCGGTGCAGGAGCTTCACGCGCAGGCGCGCTTCGAGCTGCTGCACCAGCTGCGTGACGGTGGTGCGGCTCAGGTGCAGGGTGAGGGCAGCCTTGGTGAAGCTGCCGGATTCCACAACGCGGGCAAAGGCCTGCAGGGCGTCAAAACGGTCCATGGCGTACAGGTAGTTGAGGCGTGCCGAAGGGGCGGCATGCCCGCCATTGTTTGGCGATCAGGAACAGTGGTGCACAGATTAGCCGGTTTATCGGAACAACGCGCGCTTCTACAGTGCCTTCATCGCAATCATCTGCCCTGCAGAACGAAAGGAATCCCATGCCCCACCGTGATGTTGTCTTCCCCGCAGGCCGCCAGGCGCTGTACGAGCGCAACCGCTATTCGCCCGCCGTGCGCGCCAACGGTTTTTTGTTTGTCTCGGGCCAGGTGGGCAGCCGCGAGGACGGCTCGCCCGAGCCCGACCTGAAAGCCCAGGTGCGCCTGGCGTTCAGCAACCTCAACGCCGTGCTGCACGCTGCAGGCTGCACGTTTGATGACGTGGTGGACGTGACGATGTTCGTGGTCAACCCGGAGGCGAACTTCGAGACCGTCTGGGGCGTCGTGCCCGAGTTCTGGGGGGAGGCGCCCTACCCCACGCTCACCGGCATCGGGGTGACCTGGCTGTACGGGTTCCAGTTCGAGATCAAGGTGATCGCGAAGCTGCCTGGCTATAAGGGCTGATGGGCCGGAACATTTGAATCAAACAGGCTTCCAGCGCTTATCGAAAAAGCGCTGGAAGCTATTCAATTCATAGCATCACAGGTTCGGCGCCAGCAGCCGCTCCAGCACCCTCTCCTCCATGCCCCGGCGCTGGGCCATGTCGTGCAGTTGGTCTTCGCCAATCTTGCCGACGTTGAAGTACACGCTGTCGGGGTGGCCGATGTAGAAGCCGCTCACGCTGGCGGCGGGCATCATGGCCAGGCTTTCGGTGAGCGACATGCCGATCTCGCCAGCCTGCAGCACGCGGAACAGGTCGGTCTTGGCGCTGTGGTCCGGGCAGGCGGGGTAGCCGGGCGCGGGGCGGATGCCCTGGTACTTCTCGGCAATCATGTCGTCGTTACTCAGCGCTTCACCGGCAGCGTAGCCCCACAGGTCGGTGCGCACGCGGTGGTGCAGGGCTTCGGCAAAGGCTTCGGCCAGGCGGTCGGCCAGGCTCTTGAACATGATGGCGGAGTAGTCGTCCAGCGCGTCGATGAAGGCTTTTTCCTTCTTCTCGATGCCCAGGCCCGCCGTCACGGCAAACATACCGGCGTAGTCGGCAATGCCGCTGGACTTAGGCGCCACAAAGTCGGCCAGGCAACGGCTGGGGCGGGTCACGCCGTCGATGGTGTGTTTCTCGGCCTGCTGGCGCAGGCCGTACCAGGTCATGGCCACTTCGGTGCGGGTGTCGTCGGTATAGAACTCGATGTCGTCATCGTTCACGCTGTTGGCGGGCAGCAGGGCAATCACGCCGCTGGCCGTGAGCCACCGGCCTTCGATGATCTTCTTAAGCATGGCCTGCCCATCGGCAAACACACGCGTGGCTTCCACGCCCACGATCTCGTCGGTGAGGATGGCGGGGTACGGGCCGGCCAGGTCCCAGGTCTGGAAGAACGGGCCCCAGTCGATGTACTTGGCCAGCTCGGCCAGGTCGAAGTTCTTGAACACGCGGCGGCCCAGCGCGCGGGGCACGGCGGGCTGGTAGGCCGACCAGTCGATCGGCGTCTTATTGGCGCGGATCTTGGCCAAGGGCCACAGGGGTGTGGCCTTTTTGTTGGCGTGCTGGGTGCGCACCTTGTCGTAGTCCGCGTTGAGCTCGTCCACGTAGTTCTGCACGCCGTCGCCCAGCAGGCTTTGCGCCACGCTCACGCTGCGGGACGCATCGGGCACGTAGACCACAGGGCCTTCGTAATGCGGAGCGATCTTGACGGCGGTGTGCACGCGGCTGGTGGTGGCGCCACCGATGAGCAGCGGGATCTTCTTGATGCGGAAGTGGTCGTCCTTCTGCATCTCGCCGGCCACGTACTGCATCTCTTCGAGGCTGGGGGTGATCAGGCCCGACAGGCCCACGATGTCGGCCCCCTCGACCTTGGCGCGCGCCAAAATCTCGTGGCAGGGCACCATCACGCCCATGTTCACCACCTCGAAGTTGTTGCACTGCAGGACCACGGTGACGATGTTCTTGCCGATGTCGTGCACATCGCCTTTCACAGTGGCGATGACGATCTTGCCCTTGCTGCGCACGTCGCGGCCGGCCAGCTCGTCCTGGCGCTTTTCTTCTTCGATGTAGGGGATCAGGTGGGCCACGGCCTGCTTCATCACGCGCGCGCTTTTCACCACCTGGGGCAGGAACATCTTGCCCGCGCCGAACAGGTCGCCCACCACGTTCATGCCGTCCATGAGCGGGCCTTCGATCACGTGCAGCGGGCGGCCGCCCTTGGCCAGGATGGCGCGGTAGGCCTCTTCGGTGTCTTCGGTGATGAAGTCGGTGATGCCATGCACCAGCGCGTGCGACAGGCGTTCGCCCACGGTCTTGGGGTGCTCGGGCGTTCCGCGCCATTCGAGCTTCTTGCTCTCGTCCTTGGCGCCGCTCTTGGCGGTTTCGGCGATCTCCACCAGGCGCTCACCCGCGTCGGGGCGGCGGTTGAGCACCACGTCTTCCACACGCTCACGCAGCACGGGCTCCAAGTCGTCGTACACGCCCACCATGCCCGCGTTGACGATGCCCATGTCCATGCCCGCCTGGATGGCGTGGTACAGGAACACGGTGTGGATGGCCTCGCGCACCGGGTCGTTGCCGCGGAAGCTGAACGACACATTCGACACACCGCCCGACACCTTGGCGCCCGGCAGGTTCTGCTTGATCCAGCGCACGGCCTCGATGAAGTCGACCGCGTAGTTGTTGTGCTCCTCGATGCCGGTGGCCACCGCAAAGATGTTGGGGTCGAAGATGATGTCCTCGGGCGGAAAGCCCACCTCATCCACCAGCACGCGGTAGGCACGTTCGCAGATCTCGATCTTGCGCGCGTAAGTGTCGGCCTGGCCCACTTCGTCAAACGCCATCACCACGGCCGCAGCGCCATAGCGCTTGACCAGGCGCGCCTCGTGCTTGAACTTCTCCACGCCCTCTTTCATGCTGATGGAGTTGACGATGCCCTTGCCCTGGATGCAACGCAGACCGGCTTCGATCACCTCCCACTTGGAGGAGTCCACCATGATGGGCACGCGCGCGATGTCGGGCTCGGAGGCGATCAGCTGCAGGAAGCGCACCATGGCGGCCTTGCTGTCGAGCATGGCCTCGTCCATGTTGATGTCGATGACCTGGGCGCCGTTCTCTACCTGCTGGCGCGCCACAGCCAGGGCCTCTTCGTACTGGCCGTTCAAGATCATGCGCGCAAACGCCTTGGAGCCGGTGACGTTGGTGCGCTCGCCGATGTTGACGAACAGCGTGCCCTCACCGATGGAGACGGGCTCCAGGCCGGACAGCTTCAGGGGGGGAATGGACAAATCGGACATAAGGCTCACCTGCGCGGCACAAGGGGTTCAGGTGAGCGTCGTTGTCGATGGAAGGCGGGGGCGTGCGCGGCCCAAGCCTGACGGGCCGCCCTACCCCATGAAAGGCACGGCGGGCCGCTGCAACGCTCCTTGGACCGAGGAGCGATTGTAGTTGCCAGCCCGGGGATCAGCGCAGCATGCGACGGCTGCGTGCCGCTGCCAGCAGCACCAGACCCGCGAGCGCCAGCAGCGCCCATTCGGACAGCGTCGGGATAGCACTGGGCGCCGCTGTGATGGTGTCCGTGTCGGTGGCGCTGTTGTTGCCCGGCGTGGGGTCCGACACGCCGCCAGGGGCCGACACCGTGGCTGTATTGCTCAGCGTGCCTGTGGCCGAAGCGCTGACCGTGGCGGTGACGGTGTAGATCACCGAGGCGCCGACGGGCAGATTGACCGAGTCACTGATATTGCCGCTGCCGGAGGCCGTGCAGGTGCCACCGCTCGCGCCCACGCAGGTCCATGTGCCGCCGGTGAGCGCAGCAGGCAGGGTGTCCGAAACCGTCGCACCCGCCACACCGGAGGGGCCGGCGTTGCTCGCGGTGATGGTGTAGGTCACCGTCCCGCCGGCCGTGACGGTGGTCACCCCATCGGTCTTGGTGATGGCCAGGTCGGCCTGGGGCGTGATGGTGTCGGTGTCCGTGGCGCTGTTGTTGCCCGGGGTGGGGTCGGTCACGCCCGCAGGCGCCGTCACCGTCGCCGTGTTGCTCAGCGTGCCCGTTGCCGCCGCACTCACCGTGGCGCTCACGGTGTAGGTCACCGAGCCGCCCGCAGGCAGATTGACTGTGTCGCTGATGTTGCCGCTGCCCGAGGCCGTGCAGGTGGCGCCGCCCGCGCCCACACAGGTCCAGGTGGCCGTCAGTGCGGCCGGGAAGGTGTCGGCCACCGTGGCGCCCGGGGCGTCGGACGGCCCGGCGTTGCTGGCGACGATGGTGTAAGTGACAGACCCCCCCGGCACTGCGGTGGTCACGCCGTCAGTCTTGGTGATGGCCAGGTCGGCCTGCGGATCGAGCGTATCGGTATCCGTGGCGCTTTCATTGCCCGGATTGGGGTCGGTCACGCCTCCTGGCGGTGCCACCGTCGCCGTGTTGGACAAACTTCCCGTGGCCGCCGCACTGATCGACGCCGTGGCGGTGTAGGTCACCGACCCGCCGACCGGCAGATCGACCGTGTCGTTGATGTTGCCGCTGCCCGAGGCTGTGCAGGTGCCGCCGCCCGCGCCCACGCAGGTCCAGGTGGCGGTCAGCGCGGCTGGGAAGGTGTCGGCCACCGTCGCGCCAGTCACGGGATCCGGCCCCGCATTGCTGGCGGTGATGGTGTAGGTGACCGAACCACCCGGCACTGCGGTGGTCACGCCGTCCGTCTTGGTGATGGCCAGGTCGGAAGACTGCGCATGTGCGGCCGTGGCCCCCATCATCATCATGAAAAAGACCACAGACACCCAGGACACAACACGTTGCAGCATGGCGAGATCCCCTCAGGTTTGAATAGGAATAGCGCCGCAGTGTAACGGGATGTTGTGCATTCGCATACACCCCGCGGCAGGCCAGCAGCGGGGCCCGGTATCGGCTCAACGCACCGGCAGGAATTGCAAAAAGGTGCCGCCCACAATGCCCTGCACATAGCTGATGGCGGCGCGGCGGTACTTTTCGGTAGTGAACGCGGCCAGCAGGTCCAGCCGCGCGATGATCTTGCCGAACTCGCGCTCGAAGCTCAGGTTGCGGCCCTGCTGGCCGATCTCGTCGGCCAGTAGCAGGGGCTGGCCTTGGGCGTTGCGGCGCTGCGCCAGCAGCCACACGGCGGTCTCGACGTTGCGCGCGGCGTTGTAGAGGTGCTGGGCATCCATGCCGTCGAGCAAGAAGAACTCGGTCTTGCCGCCGTGGGCCGTGATGATCATGTCGGCCGTGGCGTAAATGAAGGCCGCCACGCGGTCGCCTGAGAACTCGGGCGCCAGGGCCAGCGCCATGGCGGCGATGTCACGGCGGCCCTGCAGTGGGGCCCAGGGCTGGCGCTGCAGCACGGCGGTGCGTAGCTGCTCCAGCGCCTGCTCGCGGCCGGTGGCGGCGCCCTTGCGCCATTCGGCGGGGTTGCGGCGGTACAGCTTGTCGGCCAGGCGCAGCAGGCCGTCCAGGTTCTCTTGCATGGCCAGGGTGGCCATGCGATTGGCGTCGGACTGGGCCAGTTCGGCGGCATGGGTGGGCGCCCCCTTCACCTCGCCGCGCGGCGTGGGGGCGTTGCTGGCACAGCCTGCCAGCACGCAGCAGGCCGCCACGCCAGCCCACCGACCCCGCACCCCCCGCAGCAGCAATAAAAACGGCCTACGCATGGGGCCGATTATGGGTGGCCGCTGAGCGCCCCAGCCCGCCGGCGAACGGCGGTTGACATTGTTTGAAGAAGCGCGCCCTGGGCTGTTGCTACGACGCCGCCATGGCCGATGCGGGCAGGCCGAACAGGTGGTCAAACACCCAGTTGAAGACAAAGGTGTAGCAAAGGAAGAACACGATGAGCCCCAGGTCCATCACGAACGCGTGCCACAGGCTCACGCCAAACCACCAGGCAAACAGCGGCACCAGCGTGAACACCAGGCCGCCCTCAAACCCGATGGCGTGCGCCACGCGCCGCGCCACGCTGCGCCCGCGCACGGGCTGGCGTGCCTCCCAGCGCTCGAACGCCCAGTTGAAGACGATGTTCCAGACGATGGCGATCACCGAGGCTGCCACCGCCACCACGCTCGAATGCCCCGCGCCCTGGCCCGTGAGCAGCGCCAGGCCCACCGTGGCGGCGCCGATGGCGATCAGCTCGTACAGGGTCACGTAGATCACGCGGCGTTTGACGCCTTGCAGGCCAAAAAGAGTGGGTGTCTTGTCCATGGGCGGTACTTTATATTCACCGTACTGACATATAAAGTCAGCTTATTTCAGTTTTATTGACAGATCAAACCGCCATGGCCTTCAACTCTGACAGCGTGCAGGTGTTTCTGACCGTGCTCGACCACGGCTCGTTCTCGGCCGCCGCGCGGGCCTTGTCGCGTGTGCCGTCGGCCGTGAGCATGACCATCGCCCACCTGGAGGCCGAGTTGGATGTGCAGCTGTTTGACCGCAGCGGACGCGAGCCCCGCCCCACCGCCGCCGCCCGCGCGCTGGAGCCGCAGGCCCGGCTGCTGGCGGGACAGCTGCAGCAGCTCAACGCCCAGGCGCTGGCGCTCACCCAGGGGCTGGAGGAGCGGCTCACGCTGGCCATTGCGCCCGAGCTGCTGGCCTCGCGCTGGACGGAGGCGCTGGCGGCACTGGCGCAAGAACACCCGCTGCTGCAGATCGAGGTGCTGGCCGCGCCGCAGGTGGATGCGCTGGCGCTGCTGCACAGCGGCCGCGCGCAGCTGGCGCTGGTGTTCGAGCGGCCCAGCATCGATGGGCGCGAGGGCTTTCAGGAAGTGGGCACCGAAACCCTGGTGGCGGTGATGGCGCCGCAGCACCCGGTGCTGGTGGCCGCCCGCGCCGCCGCCCAGGCGCGCGGCGCCCCGCCCGAGGACGCCATGTTGCGCGAAGAGCACCTGACCACCACGCGCCAGATCGTGGTGGCCAGCCGCGACCTGGCACAGACCGACCCGCGCTTTGTGTTTGCCCGCCACCACTGGCGCACCGACAACCACCTGGCCGCGCTGGGCCTCATCGAAGCCGGCCTGGGCTGGGGCTGGCAGCCGCGCGCGCTGGTGCAGTCGCGCATCGAGGCAGGGCGGCTGGTGGAAATGCCGTTCGAGAACCTGAGCAACGGCACCGCGCTGTGGGTGGACGTGGTGTGGTCCAAGGAGCGGCCGCTGGGCCTGGGCGCTGCGCGGTTTGTGGCGCTGATGCGGGACCAGCGGGCGCTGGAGACCGAGCTGGCGTGATTTATGGCCCTTTTGGGCGGTAGCGTTAGTCGATCATGCCGTAACAGCTATCAAATTCATAGCATTTTTTTGGGCGATGGGTCCGGGGTATTCACGGCACTCGCCGTCCTCGGGCACCCACAGGCGGTGCGCCCACCCGCCGCGCTGCGCCAGGGCGCGCACCTGAGCACGGGTGGTGGGGCAGTGGTCCAGCGCCTCCAGGTGGTTGACCACCACGGCGCCCGTCGTCAGCGCGGCAGCCTGTGCGACCTCGGCGGCGTCCATCAGGATGTCCGCGCCCAGGTCGAACCGGGCGCCACCTGCGGGCAACACGGCCACACCGGGCTGCAGACGCTGCAGGCAGTCGCGCACTGGGGGCGTCAGCACCGTGTCGCCCGCCAGGTACACGCTGGGCTCGCCCGGCAGCTCCAGCAGGTAGCCGTGGCCGTGCTCCATGAAGCGCGCCACCCAGCCCCGGCCGTGGGTGCAAGCCACGGGCGTGACCTGCCCGCCCAGCGCAAAGGGCTGGCGGCCCTCGCCCGCCAGCGGAAGCACCTGCAGGCCGCGCTGCGCCAGGTAGGCGGCGTCGCGCGGCATGCACAGGACGGGAATCTGGCGCTCCCGCAAAAACCGCTTGCCCGCGCGGTCCAGGTGGTCAAAGTGCCCACGCTGGCAATGGGTGATGAGCGCGTGGGTCACGCGCTGCAGCGCCGCGTCGGCCTCGGCGGGCAAATCCACCAGGGGGTTGCGCTGGCGCCGGGTGCCCAGGTAGCGCAGCGCAGGCAGGCTGCCCCGGGGCGCGAGCATGGGGTCCACCAGCAGGCCGACAGGGCGGCCCGCGTGCTGGAACTCCAGCAGGACGGTGGCGTTGCGCAATTGGGTGATGAGCATGGGGTGCTTTCAGTGGGAAGGGGTGTTGCCATTGTTGAAAAGCAGGCCTCCCCCGAAAATGGCGCAGATTGACAATTTCTTTCCTTTTTAAGCCACCCATGGTTTCACCGACCTCTCCACCCCAGCCGCCCCTGCGCGTGGCGCTGCTGCTCTACCCGGGCTGCATGCCCGCCGGCCTGTTTGCTGCGGCGGACATGGCACGCGCCGCCAACCTGCGTGCGCAGGCCAGCGTGATGGACATCTGCTGGGCGGGGGTGGACCTGCTGCCGGTGCCCACCTGGCAAGGCCCCGCGCTGGCCCCCACCGTGGCGCTGCAGCATGCCCAGGCCGATGTGGTGCTGGTGCCGGGCCTGTGGCTCTCGTCGCCTGACCAGCTGCAGGGGCCGCTGCAGCAGCTGGCCCCGGTGGTGCAGGCCTTGCGCGCGCTGCCTCGGCGCACCAAGGTGTGGAGCTACTGCGCGGGCGTGGTGCTGGCGGCTGCCAGCGGGCGGCTGCGCGGCCAGGGCGCCACAGCCACCTGGTGGTTGCGTGCGGCGCTGGAGCAGCAGTTTGCGCCGGTGGACTGGCGCTTTGACGAGCCGCTGGTGGCCGGCCCCACTGCCACCACGGCCGCCGGGGCCAACGGCTATCTGCCGCTGATGCTGCACGCGCTGTCCGCCCGCCTGCCGCCCCAGGCATTGACCGACCTGCAGGAGCTGCTGATGCTGCCCCGCCCCCGCACGGCGCACCCCGCATTTGCCGGGCATGACCTGATGACGCTGGCCGACGCCGACCTGCGCCGCGCCATGCTGTGGGTGCAGCGCAGCCCCGCCACCGATCTTCGACTGCCCGCGCTGGCCCAGGCGCTGGGCCTCTCGCCCCGCACGCTGGCGCGGCGGGTGCAGGCCCACACGGGCCTGACGGCGGCGCTGTGGATGCGCCGCATCAAGCTGCGCCAGGCCAGCGAGGCGCTGTGCGACACGCCGCTGCCGCTCAAGCGCATTGCCGAAGACCTGGGATTTGCCAGCGAGGCCGGGCTGCACCGCGCGTTCCGCCAGGCCACGGGGCAGACGCCGCTGGCCTACCGCATGGCACATGGCGCGCGCTAAGGGATCCTCTGCACGAATCGAGCGGCAAGTGGGCGCTGCGGATCGGGATGGGCTGCAAGGCGCAAAACGCAGCAATAGCCGCAGCTATTGCGAGTATTTGCAACGCCGCAGACCGCCCGAGACCGCAGCTGCACACGGCGCGGTGATTTGTGCAGAGGGTCCCTAAACGGCTCCTGCGCCAATTTTCAAGCCCGATCTGCCCCAAGCGCCAGTGAATCATGCGCAATCAGCTATCTACTTGATAGCATCATGTTTTCGTAGAAGATGAGACCGCGCCCCCACTGCTGACGTACGATGGCCCATCGAGGAGCCCGCATGAACCACCCGTTTCACAGCAGCAACAAAGACGTGGCCCAGCGCTGGTCGCAGTGGCAGCCGGACGCGCCGCAGCACGACGACGAGAAGCGGCTCGACGGCCAGCCCGAGCGGCGCAAGGCCGGAAAACACCGCCGCACGGTGGCGCTCAAGGACTTTGATCCGTCGGCCAAGCCGTTTTCGCTGGGCGACAAGCTCAAGGACAAGGCCGCCACCGAGTCGATTGCGCAGGAGCTGGACGCGCTGCAGAACCTGTTCTACGCCGACAAGCGCTACAAACTGCTGGTGATCCTGCAGGGCACGGACACGGCCGGCAAGGACGGCACCATCCGGGGCGTATTTGGCCGCATGAGCGCGCTGGGCGTGCACGCCGTGGGCTGGAGCGCCCCCACCGAGGCCGAACGTGCCCACGACTACCTGTGGCGCATCCACCAGAAGGTGCCCGGCGCGGGCGAGATCACGGTGTTCAACCGCAGCCACTACGAGGATGTGCTGGTGCCCGCCGTGAACGGATGGATCACCCCCGAGCAGCACCACCAGCGCTTTGGCCACATCAACGACTTCGAGCGCATGCTCACGCACACCGGCACCATCGTGCTCAAGTTCATGCTGCACATCAGCGCTGACGAGCAGCGCGAACGCCTGCAGGAGCGCCTGGACGACCCGGCCAAGCACTGGAAGTTCTCGATGAGCGACATCGAGGCACGCAAGCAGTGGAGCCAGTACCAGAAGGCCTACGAAATGCTGCTGGCCGCCACGCACACGCCCTGGGCGCCGTGGACCATCGTGCCTGCCAACTCCAAGACCCACCGCAACCTGATGATCGCCACGCTGGTGCGCGAAGTGCTCACCGGCCTGGACCTGCGCTACCCGCCGGGCGACCCGGCGCTGCAGAAGATCCGCATCGAATAGGCCCCGCACCGCTGCGGACACGGCAGCGGGCGGCGCGGAGACAGGCTGCGCATGCCATCACTGGCCCGGCGGGCATTCGGGGATGCGGCCCCAGGCGTCGCCGCAGAAGTTCTGCCGTGTGCGGGTGAGGCAGCTTGCGCGCGACAGCTCGTTGCTCATGGCCGCGCACTGGGCCAGCGCGCCGCGCAAGCGGGCCAGGCTGTCGCCGGGCGACGGCGCGGGCGCTGCGGGCGGCGGCCACGGTGCGTTGTCGACCGGTGCCACTGTGCGTGGCTTGCCGGTGGCAGGCAGCGATGCCGCATCGGCCACGCGGGGCGCGGTGACAGGCGTGAAAGGCGGCGCAAAGGCCGCAGATGCAGACGGCGGTGCAGCAGCGGTACTGCCTGGTGCGGACGCAGCGGCTGCCGGGCGTGCGCGTTCGGATTCAATGATTTCCTCCACCGGCTCGGCGCGGGCAGGTGCAGACTCCGCAGTGCCTGCGATGACGGGCACGGCGGCAGGGGCTGCGACGGCCGGGGCCTGCTGCGGGGGCGGCACGGCATCGGGCCGGCCCCGCAGGTACCAGGCCGCGGCGCCCGCCACCACCAGCAGGGCCACTGCGGCGCCTGCGTAGGCCATGGCCGGTCGCTGGCGCGCCGGGCCCGCAGCAGGGTGCTCGTCGTCATCGAACACAAACTCCATCGGCGCCGGGGCAGCGGGGGTGGCGAGGTTGGCCTCTGCCTCCAGGGGGTGGGCGCACTTCACGCACCAACGCGCCGTAGGGTGGTTGGGCGCCTGGCACTGCGGGCAGGCGGTGTAGGTCACGCTCATGGGATTTCCCTCTCTTTTTTCATGGGCCCGGCGGTCCGGTGCGTCCGGTGTGTGCCCGGTGCAGCGCCTGGTTCTGCGCCGGGCTGGCCGAGTCTAGGCGCAACGGGCCGCCCGGCAAGGTCCGGGCCCACGGGCCGCTGCCCCGCCGGTAGATTGCCGCACTGCAGCATGGGATTGGGTTACGCCAAACTATGCATCAAATGCATAACCCACAAACACACCGGCCTTGGACAGTGCCCGGGCCGAGGCATAAGCTTCGCAGTCTGAACTGATCCCACAAGGAAATTCACCATGTCAAACCCCGTCGGCGCCCCCGCCGCACAATCCCACCCCCTGCCCTCGTACCTGCAGGCCGACCACCTCGGCCCCTGGGGCAACTACCTGCAGCAGGTGGACCGCGTCACCCCTTACCTGGGCAGCCTGGCGCGTTGGGTGGAAACGCTCAAGCGCCCCAAGCGCATCCTGATCGTGGACGTGCCGATTGAGCTGGACAACGGCACCATCGCCCACTACGAAGGCTACCGCGTGCAGCACAACCTGAGCCGCGGCCCCGGCAAGGGTGGCGTGCGCTTCCACCAGGACGTGACGCTGTCGGAAGTGATGGCCCTGTCGGCCTGGATGTCGGTGAAGAACGCCGCGGTGAACGTGCCCTACGGCGGTGCCAAGGGCGGCATCCGCGTGGACCCCAAGAAGCTGTCGATGGGTGAGCTGGAGCGCCTGACGCGCCGCTACACCAGCGAAATCGGCCTGCTGATCGGCCCGTCCAAAGACATCCCCGCACCCGACGTGAACACCAACGGCCAGATCATGGCCTGGATGATGGACACCTACTCCATGAACGTGGGCGCCACCGCCACCGGCGTGGTCACCGGCAAGCCCGTGGACCTGGGTGGCTCGCTGGGCCGTGTGGAAGCCACCGGCCGTGGCGTGTTCACCGTGGGCGTGGAAGCCGCCAAGCTGACCGGCCTGGCGCTCGACGGTGCCCGCGTGGCCGTGCAGGGCTTTGGCAATGTGGGTGGCATTGCCGCCAAGCTGTTTGCCGAGGCGGGTGCCAAGGTGGTGGCAGTGCAAGACCACACCGGCACCATCTTCAACAGCAAGGGCGTGGATGTGCCCGCACTGCTGGCGCATGTAAAGACCCGTGGTGGCGTGGGCGGCTTTGCCGGCGCCGATGTGATGAAGGCCGAAGAGTTCTGGGGCGTGGATTGCGAGATCCTGATCCCTGCCGCGCTGGAAGGGCAGATCACCAAAGACAACGCGGGCCAGATCAAGGCCAAGCTCGTGATCGAAGGCGCCAACGGCCCCACGACCACCGAGGCCGACGACATCCTGCACGACAAGGGCGTGCTGGTGCTGCCCGATGTGATCGCCAACGCCGGCGGCGTGACGGTGAGCTATTTCGAGTGGGTGCAGGACTTCTCCAGCTTCTTCTGGAGCGAGGACGAGATCAACGCCCGCCTGGTGCGCATCATGCAAGAGGCCTTTGCGGGCATCTGGCAAGTGGCGCAAGAGCACAAGGTGAGCCTGCGCACTGCCACCTTCATCGTGGCCTGCCAGCGCATCCTGCACGCCCGCGAAATGCGCGGCCTGTATCCATAAGCCCTCGCCCGCCCCACCGGCCCGCCCCTTACCCGGGGCAGGCCGTCACACCACCGCCAGCCGCTGCGATCCAGCCCTGGCGGTTTTTCTTTGCCCAGGCCTTGCGCAGCCACCGCGGCTGTTGCGCCGTGGCGACGCAGCAAGCGCGCGCAACGGCCGTTCAAGGCCCCAGAACGACCGCGCAGCCGCCGCAGAAACCAAAAGATACGCACACATACAAATGGTGATCTTTCCACCGGACCTTGCGTGAAAAACTGCCTGGACTTCGCACTCACGCCGTCTTCGGGAGATTCTGGTGGCCCTTCCATCCCTGCGCAGCCTGCTGGCGCGCTTTCTGCTCAGCCGCCTGCGCACCGCGCGCTCCGTGGCCCGTCTGGCGTACCGCCTGAATCCCCACAAACCCGCGCTCATCGACCGGCGCGGCACCCTCACCTATGCGCAGTTGCAGGATCGCGTGTACCGCCTGCAGGCCTGGATGCAGGCCCAGGGCGTGAAGAAAGGCGATGTGGTCTTCACCTGGCTGCCCGAGACCGGTGAGCAGTACGAAACCCGCCTGGCCACGTTCGAGAACGGCACCATCTTTGCCAGCTTTCACAAGCACCTGCCGGCCGAGGCAGCGCTCACCACCATGGGCCGCGTCAAGCCCACGGTGTTCATCCACGACCCGCTGCTGAGCGCGCCCATCCTGCAGGCCGTGCGCGAGCAGTTGCCCGGCTTGCGCGTGCTGGCGCTGGGGGATGAATACGAGCGCGCCCTGGCGCAGCAGACCCCCTCTGCGGGAACGGCCGACGTGCACGAGGACGATGTGTTCGCGCTGCACATGACCTCGGGCACCACGGGCCTGCCCAAGTCCATTGGCTACAGCAACCGCAAGTACCTGGACAGCGTGCGCCTGATCTCCCGCGCCATCGACTTCAAGCCGCCCGCCAACGGGCCGGACGTGAACATGCTGGGCCTGCCGCTCACCGGCCCGGGCTCGGGCCTGGTGCTGCCCACGCTGCTGGCGGGTGCGGCGCTGGTGATGCCCGAGGACTTCCGCGCCACCACGCTGGCCGGGCTGATCCAGAAGCACCGCGTGTCGCGCGCTTTCCTTTCGCCCTCGGCCATCATCGACCTGCTGGACGAGCCCACGCTGGGCCAGTACGACCTGTCGTCGCTGACCCATGTGCCCTACGGCTCGGAGATGATGCCCGCGCCCAAGATCGCCGAGGCCATCCGCCGCTTCGGGCCCATCTTCCAGCAGGGCTACGGCTGCCTGGAGGCCCTGCCTCCCATCACCTGGCTGCTGCCCCACGAGCATGTGGACGCGCAAGGCAACCCGCTGGGCAACGACATCCTCTCCACCGTGGGCCGCGTGATGCCGGGCGTGGACGTGGTCATCCGCGACGAGCAGTTTGCGCCGCTGCCGCTGGGCCAGATGGGCCTGATCACCGTGCAGACGCCGGTGCGGTTTGATGGCTACTGGCTGGACCCGGAAAAGACCAGCGAGACCCTGCGCGACGGCTGGGTGGTGATGGGCGACCTGGGCTATTTCGATGCTGCGGGCTATCTGCATGTGCTGGGTCGCAGCGCCGACCGCGTGGTGCGCCACGGCCAGGCACTCAACCCGCGCGAGATCGAGGAAGTGGCGCACTGCCACCCGGCCGTCAAAGAGGCCTGTCTGGTGCAGCATGGCACCGCCGCCGTGCTGGTGGCCAGCCTGCGGCAGAGCTGGCGCAACGACCGGGGCACCCAGGCCCTGGAGCACGACCTGGCGGAGTTCCTGGTGCAACACCTGCCGCCCGAGATGCGGCCCGACGATGTGCGCCTGGTCACCGAAATTCCGCGCAGCTTCCTCAACAAGATGCTGCGGCGCGAGGTGCGCCTGATGCTGGAGGCCATGCCGCCGCGCAGCAGCGCGGCGCACACGGCGCGCGCAGACCCTGTGGCGGGCTCGATGTCGACTGCTCCCCAGGCCGAAGCAATGGCATACGCACACCCATGACAGCCCCCATGAACATGCAGCACACCCCACACATCCGGCTGAGCCTGGGCACCAAGCTCGGCTACGCCGTGGGCAACGTCGGCCTGCAGATGCTGATTGCGGCCATGAGCTTCCTGCTCATGATCTTCTACACCGATGTGGCCTTGGTGCCTCCGGCCGTGGCCGGTGCGGCGCTGCTGGTGGGCAAGGTGTGGGACACCATCAACGACCCGCTGTTTGGCTGGCTGACCGACCGCACGCGCTCGCGCCACGGCCGCCACCGCGTGTACCTGATCTATGGCGCCCTGCCGCTGTCGGTGGTGGCCGCCGCCGTGTGGATGGTGCCGCCAGGCCTGAGCCCCTGGGCAGCGTTTGTGTGGATCGCCGTCACCTACACCTTGTTCGACACCGTGATGACGCTGGTGCAGCTGCCCTACCAGGCCATGGCCGCCAACATGACGCAGGACTACGACGAGCGCACCAGCCTCACGGCTTTTGCATCCCTGGGTGCCCTGCTGGGGTTTTTTGCGGGCAGCGTGTTCATGCCCCTGCTGGTGCGGGCCGCGCCCGATGCGCGCACGGGCTACGCACTGGCAGGCGCCTGTTTCGGCCTGGCCGCCGGGGTCGCTGTGGCCGTGGTGGCCTGGCGCGTGCGCGAGCCCGCCACCACCGGCGACTTATCGCCTGCCGCACCAAACCCTCCAGCAGCCACACCCGGCTGGGCGTCGGTGCGCAGCACCCTGCTGGCCACGCTGCGCAACCGCCCGTTTGTGATGCTGGTGAGCGCAGCCGGGCTGGTGCGGCTGGGCCTCACGCTGGTGCAGGCCTCGCTCGCTTATTTCGTCATCTACCAGCTGCAGGGCGACAAGGGCGATCTGCCACGCTTCATGGGCATCCTGCTCGCGGTGGTGGGCGTCTCGCTGTTCGTCTGGAAGCGCGTGGTGGACCGCTGGGAGAAGAACCGGGCCTACATCCTCGGGCTGGTGTTTTGCTGTGCGGGGCTGCTAGCGCTGTACTGGGTGGGCCCAGGCCAGCAGGCCCTGGTGACTGGCATCCTGGTGGTGGTGGGCATTGGCATGGGCGCGCACTGGATCGTGCCGTTTGCCATGGTGCCCGACACCATCGACCACGGCCACATGCAAGCGGGCGAGCGGCAGACCGGCATGTACTACGGTCTGTATGGCCTGGTCGACAAGCTGGCTCGCACCCTGGCCACGGTGCTGGTGGCCGGCATGCTGGAGCTGACCGGGTATGTGCCCAACGTGGCCCAGTCGGCCCAGGCGCTGCAAGGCATCACGGCCATGACGGGCCTGCTGCCGGCGCTGTGCCTGGTGCTGGCCATCCCGCTGCTGATGGCCTACCCCATCACCCGCGCCCGCCATGCAGACCTGGTGCGCAGCGTGGGCGCTGCCGCCCCGGCGGAGACGGCCAGTGCGGCAGCAGTGGCCGCAACCCCTGTGCGCCAGAGCGAACACACCACCCGCCCTGCGTGGGAGCCCTCACGCACCCTGCCCGGTGGTGGGCACGACTTCGCACACAGTCGTTAGAGAACATCCGGGAGCGCCCTCAGGCAGACGGCGCTGGCCCGACCGGTTCGGGCGGCAACACGCCGCGCAGCGCCAGACAGAAGGGCTGCGCACACTCAGCGCGCGCTGCATACGGGCAGCCCACGGTCTCGCACAGGCCCGAATCCCCGTTGCGCGCCCGCGCGTCCTCGCGCGGCACCTGGCCGCTGGCCTGCAGCACGGCCATCTGCGTCCAGGGGTCCAGGCGGCCGGTGGCCTGCTGCAGCATGTCGCGGCCGTATACGGTGGCGGCCAGTTGCGGCTGCAGGTCCAGCACCAGCAGCGCACTGGTGCGCGGCGCGGCAGCATCCATGCCCTGCAACACCAAGGCCATCACCCCCGATTGCAACGCCTGGCCCCCGCCCGCAAAAGGCACCTGCAGCGCGCCACCCGCAGCACTGGCGCCCGCGCCCAGGCTTGCGCTGCCTTGCGCCGCCGCAGCGCCCACAGCGGCAGGTGACGCCTGGGCCGCCAGCCACGGCACCGGGGCACGCAAGGTGAGCGCCAGCCCGCGCGGCCCCTCGGGCGTCGACACCACGCCCTGGCGCACCAGCCAGGTTTGCAGCGGCGGCTGGTCGGCATCCAGCGCCCCGCTCTCCAGCGCCTGCGCCATGCCGATGGGCCAGGGCTGCGCGGCCACCACGCGCTGCGGCACCCCGGCCTGGGCGGTGACCTGTGCCACCAGGGCACTCACCATCCGCAGCAGCGGTGCGCTGAGGCCCGACGCAGGCCAGGCCGTGCCACTTGTGGCGGAGGCAGCGGACGCCGCCACATTGCCAGACGTACCCAGGGTTGCGCCACGAGGCAGCGCCGATGCCCCCGGGGGGGCAGCCCGCGCGGCCCCCTCACCCCTTGCGCCCGGCAAGCTGCCATCGGCCCCGCCCGCCCGGCGCGGGTCGAAGCCCGCCGCCAACTGTTCGCGCGCCTGGGGCGAGATGCTGGCCAGGTCCGCCGGTGCAGGCAACGGCCCGCCGGGCGGGCTGGGTGAGGTGACCGAGGGCGGCGGCGCGCTGGGGTCTGCCGTGGGCAACGGCGAGGGTGCGGCGGGTACAGCGGGTTTGGGTTTGGGTTTGTCCAGCCCCAGCAACGCCGTCTGCCGCTGCAGCGCCGCCTCGGCCAGGAACTGGGCCACGGGCGGCAGTGCCGTGCGGGACGGATCGATCGGGAGGGTCATGCCGGGTTGCCTGGGGAATGGATGCCCGATTCTGTAGTGATTCGTCCAGCGTGAACAGGCCATGGTGCGGGCAAACCTGTTGCCCGCATCAGCTATCAACTACATAGCAAAAGGTGCAATAAAGTCCGGCGCTACCGGCACTTTTTGCCCACAATCCGGTTCCACCGCCCGCCGCCTTGCCTCTCAGTGCGCAGCCACCTCCCCGCCATGCCCCCGCACACCACCGCCCGCTCGCGCCTTGTTGATCGCCACCCCACACCCCACACCGGGGTTGCGCCTGCACTGCTGATGGCCGTGCTGGGCTTCCTGCTGTTCAGTGGGTGGATGTATGCGCCGCAGTGGGAGCGCGCCTTCCGCTCGGACGGCTCGCCGGTGTCGTGGCTGTCGAGTGCGCTGCTGCTGGCGCTCAGCATCACGGCCCTGCGGATGGTGGGGGACCGCGCCCTGCCCCGGCGGCTGGGTGCCTGGCTGGCGCTCTCGTTTTTTGTACTGGCGCTGGACGAGCAGTTCATGCTGCACGAGCTGTGGAAGTTCCGCTGCCATGAATGGACGGACGCCTGCCGCTGGGCTCCCGTGCGCGAAGCCCCCATGCTCGCCGTGGCGGTGGTGGGCCTGCTGACCATGGCCTGGCTGCACCGCGCCTTGCTACACACCGGCACCCGCGCCCTGCTGTGGGCGGGCCTGGCTGTGGGCTGGCTGGCGATTGGTGTGGACCAATGGCCCGAAGTACAAGCGCGCTGGCCCAGTCTGCCCGAGCTGCCCGCCCTTCTGGCCACGCTGGAAGAAGGGCTGGAAGTGGTGGCTGAGGCGCTGGTGCTGGGGGCGTTGTTGCGTCAGCCGGGGTTGCGATAAGAAGCGAACGGAGTGAAGGCTTGACGACGAAATACGCTCCGCTCACAGGAGCGTTATTCATTCCGCGGTTTTTTTTTGGCCTTCAAAGCCTCGTGCCACTTCTCAGCTGCTTGCCCCATCGATGTCTTGAGGTCAGCGTCAATGTCGGAAGTCTGGAACATGAACGCCAGGCGCTCATTGACGACAACGGCAAGCTTCTCGTTTCTGTTAATGCGGCCAATGCTATCTGCCAAGCCATGATTGAAGGCCACGAACAGGGCGGCCAGACTTGCAAGAACCAGTGACTGGTCCTCATTGGCGCGGACGGGCGGCAGCATATCGTCAAGCCATCCGAGCATCACTGCCCTACCCTGCCGGATGAGCTTGGCCTGCGATGTGTAGCCGTGAAGGAGACCGCATCGCGCAGCGTACAAATCAACGCCACGGAGTGTGTACTCTGGCCCAGACAAGGTTAAGTAGCGGTCTGCCCAGGAGATGAAGTCCTCCCGGTCTGTATCCATTTTCTCGCGTGGTCGCTCGATTCCGGATGCTATGTCGATGGCGCTCATCAGCAGCTGCGCTCCAGCGGCCATACGCTTGTTCTCAAGGCAGAACTTGATGTCGGAAATGATGTGATCGAAAAAGACCGCGTGATACAGCCGCAGGTCAAGCCAGCCGTCCGGATTCAGTTTTTCCGCCATGAGTGCTTCCAGTAAAGCATGCAGTGACACCTTTTAAAGCGTCATAGGCGAATTGTCATGCAACCGGCGCGGGGGGCTACGGCTTAAGCGCTGCCGATCCTGACCCAAAGCAGTCCAACTGCATCCCCTCACGTGCACTCCTGATCCACCCAATACCCCGCCGGAAACCATTGACCGTTGATATTGAGGTACCAGCGCCATTCAAAAATGGGCTCAAAGCTCATACCCCCTGGCGAAGGGGTGTCGATGCGCAGGATGTCCGCCACACCGTCGCGGTCCAGGTCGATCTCGTGCACCATCACGGCGGTGTTTTTTCGCTGGGGCTTGTCGCGGATGGGCGGGTCGGCAGGCATCATCCAGCTGGTGGCGTAGCGCCTGGAGCGCACCTTCACCGCATCGGGCGGCAGCCTGCCAGGCACCACCAGGCGCACCAGCACTTCAGCGGAATCTGACACCTTGGCATAGCCGCGCACGGCAGTGGTCTCGTCGTTGCGCGGGTCGTCAAAGCCCTTGCCCGGGTAGTGGCCGCCGCAATAGTGGTCTGCATTGCTGATGTCCCAATACCGCCGCCCCATGGTGCGGGCGCCCACCAGGCCCTGGTGCGTGATCGCGTACAGCGTGAGCGCCGGGGCAAAGGCCAGATCGGCACCGCCCACGTCCCAGAAGCCAGTCACGAACTCGATCTCGGGTCCGCTGTGGCGGTTGAAGCTGCCGTAGGGCACAGCGGTGGGCTCCACGGCAATGCGGCTGCCCGCCACGGCCGCGATGCCGTCGGCCTCGGTCTCGTGCAGCAGGGCCACGCGGGTGTGGCTGCGGAAGTACGACGGGGCAACGGCAGGCAGCGTGGGGGCGGATGCCAGGGGCGCCACGGCCGGGATATGGTCCACGGCGCGGGTGGCCAGCTTCAAGTTGTCCAGCGGGTTGACGGGACGGCCCCGGTCGATCTCCTGCTCGGGCCGCAGCAACACGCCGCCGCGCATGAGCTTTTTGGCAGCCTCCCATTCGGGGCGCAGGGGGTACTGCACGGGCATCTGGGGCGTGTGGCTTTGAGCCAACGCGGGCAACTGCAATGCAGCGGGGCGCGGCAGGGCGTTGCCATAGGCCCGCATGCGGTTGGCGGACGGCGCCACCCAGAAGGCGCGGGCGGCGTCCTTGCCCGCCTGGGCCAGGGTGAGGGGCTGGTCGGCCAGCAGGTTGCAGGCCACATGGGCTTGCAGGGGCTCAGGCAAAGGCGGGCCCAGGCGCGCATCGCCCGTGTAGAGCACGGCGCACCAGCCGTCGCGCTCGGTGATCTGCTGCAGCACGGTGTTGGCGGGCACCTGGGCCACCACGCGCGCCTGCGACTGGGCCGACTCGCGCAGGTTGACCCACGAGCCCTGCACATAACGCTGCTTGGCGGGCGCCACAGCCGGCGTCTGGGCATTGACCGGGCCTACGAGAACTGCGCCCAGCAAAGCAGCCATGGTCCAGTGGCGAGGCCGTGTGGCGTGCACCAAGGTCTTCATGCTCCAGCCCCTGCGAGAGAGTTACACCGCCAATGCAGGCTCTGCCGCTGCAGCAGGCGGTTGCGATTCAATCACCCGCGCCAGCAGCGCGCCGCTGTAGCGCCCGGGCAGCGGGATCCACACGCGCACCGGGCTGCCCTGGGCGACCTGTACGGGCTGGCCTTCCACGTTGCGCATCTCTTGCAGGCGCACGGTGGTGTTGCCGCTGGCGTGCACGACCTCGACCAGGTCGCCCACGGCAAAGTGGTTCTTGGTTTCGACCTGTACCCAATCTCCTGACAGGCCCACATTGGCCTGTCCTTCGGCACCCAGCACCTCGCCCACATACTGGCTGCGCTGCGTGGCCGAGTGGCCGCTGAGGTAGTTCTGGTAGTCGTTGCTGGGGCGGCGCTCCAGAAGGCCGCCGGTGTAGCCCCGGTTGGACAGGCCTTCCAGCTCGATCAGCAGCTCGGGGTTGAAGGGGCGGCCCGCCACGGCGTCGTCGATGGCGCGGCGGTACACCTGGGCAGTGCGGGCCACGTAGTACAGGCTCTTGGTGCGGCCTTCGATCTTGAGCGAGTCCACGCCGATCTGCGCCAGGCGCGCCACATGCTCCACCGCACGCAGGTCCTTGCTGTTCATGATGTACGTGCCGTGCTCGTCTTCCATGATGGGCATCATCTGCCCAGGGCGGCCGGCCTCTTCGATCAGGTAGACCTTGTCGGCCTTGGGGTGGCGCTCGCCGTTGCCGGTGGTGGAGGCAAACGATTGTTCGGCCTTCTGCTGCGCGGCCTCGAAGTTGAAGTCGCCTTCCATCTTTTGCGCGATGGCCTCGCCCGTGGTGGGGTCGATGTCCGCGTCGTGCGTGGCGTAGTTCCAGCGGCAGGCGTTGGTGCAGGTGCCCTGGTTGGGGTCTCGGTGGTTGAAGTAGCCGCTGAGCAAACAGCGGCCCGAATACGCAATGCACAGCGCGCCGTGCACGAACACTTCCAGCTCCATGTCGGGGCATTCCTGGCGGATTTTCTCGATCTCGTCCAGGCTCAGTTCGCGCGAGAGGATGACGCGCTCCACGCCCATCTTCTGCCAGAACTTCACCGCCGCCCAGTTGGTGGTGTTGGCCTGCACCGAGAGGTGCACCACCTGCTCGGGCCACTTTTCCTTGACCATCATGATCAGGCCCGCGTCGGCCATGATCAACGCGTCGGGCTGGCAGTCGATCACGGGCTCGATGTCGCGCAGGTAGGTGCGGATCTTGTCGTTGTGCGCAATCAGGTTGCTGGTCACAAAGAACTTCTTGCCGCGTGCGTGGGCCTCGTCAATGCCCTGCTTGATCTGCTCCAGACGGAACTCGTTGTTGCGCGCGCGCAGGCTGTAGCGCGGCTGGCCTGCGTACACCGCGTCGGCGCCAAAGTCGTAGGCGGCGCGCATCTTGTCGAGCGAGCCGGCGGGCAGGAGCAGTTCGGGGGCTTTGAGGGTGGTCATGGGGTGGCCCAATCTAAAAATCGTCGGGGTCAGGTTCAGCGGGGCGCGGCAGGCATCAGCGGCAAGCCCGCAAGCATGCCGACGGCCTGCGCAGGCAGTTCTTCGGCATCAAAGGCCTTGTCGCCATCGGCATCCGCCACGCCATTGGGTACCAACCCCTTGAAGTCGAACTGGCGCGGGTCCACGAAGTGCGAGGGCACCAGGTTACGCAGCGCCACGGCCATGTTTTCGATGCGGCCGGGGTAGAGCTGCTGCCAGTCGCGCAGCATATGGCCGATCTGCTTGCGTTGCAGGTTCTCCTGGCTGCCACACAGGGTGCAAGGGATGATGGGGAAGTTGCGAACCTCGGCCCAGCGGGTGAGGTCATCCTCGGCCACATAGGCCAGCGGGCGGATGATGAGGTGGTCGCCCCGGTCGCTCTGCACTTTGGGCGGCATGCCCTTGAGCTTGCCGCCGAAGAACATGTTCAGAAAGAACGTCTGCAGCATGTCGTCGCGGTGGTGGCCCAGGGCGATCTTGGTGCAGCCCAGCTCGTCGGCCACGCGGTACAAAATGCCCCGGCGCAGGCGGCTGCACAGGCTGCACATCGTCTTACCTTCAGGGATGTGCTCCTTGACGACGCTGTAGGTGTCCTGCGTTTCAACGTGGAAGGGCACACCCACCTTCGTCAAATACTCGGGCAACACATGGGCCGGAAAACCCGGCTGCTTCTGGTCGAGGTTGACGGCGATCAGCTCGAACCTGTTGCCGTTGCGCTGCTGCAGCAAACGCAGCACGTCCAGCATGGCGTAGCTGTCCTTGCCACCCGAGACGCAGACCATGACCTTGTCGCCGTCTTCGATGAGGCCGAAGTCGGTGATGGCCTGGCTGACCTGGCGCACCAGGCGCTTTTCGAGCTTGAGCGCGGCGTGGGCGGCGGCTTTGGCAGCCGCTGCGGCAGCGTCGTCGCCCTCCACAAAGGAAGAGGCGGGCGGGGTGGCGGTATCAAGCATGGAATGGACGGACCAGACGGCGAAACGGGATGGCGCAATGAAGGGGGGATTGCAAGGTTGCCGCACCCAGCGGCGCCTTGCAATGGGCTGCCGCACTGCGCTGGTACGGCATTGACTACTATTTTTATAGCTACCAGCACATATGGAACAGGCGCTAGCAGCCAATTCGACTCAAATTCAGGCTTCTGCGGGGTAGAACATCTTGCGCGTGGGCACATCGGCCACCGCCCTGGCAATGGCGCCAATGTGGTCTGGCGTGGTGCCGCAGCAGCCGCCCAGGATGTTGACCAGCCCCTCGGCCGCAAACTCGTGCACCAGGCGGCTGGTGATCTCGGGCGTTTCGTCAAAGCCGGTGTCGCTCATGGGGTTGGGCAGGCCGGCGTTGGGGTAGCAGCTGATGAAGGTGTCCTCGGCCACCCGGTTCAGCTCCTGGATGTAGGGGCGCATCAGTGTGGCGCCCAGGGCGCAGTTCAGGCCAATGGCCAGCGGGCGCGAGTGGCGCACGCTGTGCCAGAAGGCGGTGACGGTCTGGCCCGACAGGATGCGGCCCGAGGCGTCGGTCACGGTGCCGCTGATGATGAGCGGCAGGCGCTCGCCGCTCTTTTCAAAGAACTCGTCAATCGCGAACAGCGCCGCCTTGGCGTTCAGGGTGTCGAAGATGGTCTCGACCAGCAGCACGTCGGCGCCGCCTTCGACCAGCGCCTCGGTCTGCTCGTAGTAGGCAGCGCGCAGGGTTTCAAAGTCGATGTTGCGCGCACCGGGGTCGTTCACATCGGGGCTGATGCTGGCCGTCTTGGGCGTGGGGCCGAGGGCGCCGGCCACGAAGCGGGGCTTGTCGGGCGTGCTGTATTTGTCGCAAGCCGCGCGCGCCAGCTGGGCCGAGCGCAGGTTCATCTCGCGCGCCAGCTCGGCCATGTGGTAGTCCTCCTGCGCCACAGTGGTTGCGCCGAAGGTGTTGGTCTCGATGAGGTCGGCGCCAGCGGCCAGATACCGCTCGTGGATATCGCGGATCACGTCGGGCCGGGTGATGCTGAGCAGCTCGTTGTTGCCCTTCACGTCGTACGCAAAGTCCTTGAACCGGTCCCCCGCGCCATCCGGCCCGGTGTAGCCCTCGCCCCGATACTGCGCCTCGCCCAGCTTGAAGCGCTGGATCATGGTGCCCATGGCGCCGTCGAGGATGACGATGCGTTGGGCGAGGATGTCGGGCAGTTGCGCAGCGCGCGTGTAGTGGAGGGCTTGCATAGGCCCCTATTGTAGAAAGCTGGCGCTCCGCAAGACGAGCGCGCATGCGCTGCACAACGCAAGCCACAGGGGAGGTGTTATCTCAAAGCAATCACTCGCCGGAATCCCTGACCTTATCTTTAGGTTTCCGCACATGGCCTTCCGCTCCTCCTCTGCGGACGCGAGAGAACCTGCGGATGTTGATCTCTGAGGGTTTAGCAGTGTCTGTGCCCGGGGAGGGCTTTTTGTTTATCACGGATACCATCCCATTCGTGCGCGTTCAAGTAGGCATTCTCATGAACACATTCCATCTGACTGCTTTCTCAGCGAACCGTCGGGAAATAGCTTGCCGGGCTGCTGTCATCGTTACCTGCACGGTTGCGGCCTGCGTGCTTTCGCTGAGCCCACTGTCGGCTCGGGCCCAGGACCTGAAGATCGGCTACGTGGACCGCGAACGCGTGAGGGTCGAATCACTCCCTGCCAAAACGATAGAAGCCAAACTGCACGCCGAATTCAGCAAGCGAGAGACGGAGCTGGGGGAGCAGGAAGCGCGTCTGCGAGCCGCGGCCGAAGAGCTGGACAAGATCGCCCCCACACTGCCCGAGTCCGAGCGCGGACGCCGACAGCGGGAACTGCTCGAGCAAGATCGGAACCTGGCGCGCAAGCGCCGTGAGTTCAATGAAGATTTTGCCCAACGCGTCAACGAGGAACGTGCCGGTTTGGATTCACAGGCCTACATCGCCATCCGGCGGATCTTCCGGGAAGAGAAGTACGACCTGATCCTCCAGGATGCCCTTCTGGTCGGCCCCAAGGTGGACATCACCAATCAAGTAATCAAGGCGCTGGGAACGACAGGCCCTCCGGCGAAGTGACCGCAAAGCTTGGACTTTTTCAGCGATTTGGCGGGGCATCCGTCGTACGGTTCCATGCGCTAGGCCTCCCACCCAGCGCACAATAGGCGCGCTCGCTAGCGAGCACTCCCGTCGCCAGAATATGGGTCGAACCGACCGTTATCGCTTAATCAGCAAGCGATAAATGCTATTAATTTCAGAGTATCCGCTTGTCCTCTCGCCCGTCTCCCGCGCTGTCCCCTGCCCATGCCGTTTTGCAGGACGTTTTTGGCTACGAGCAGTTTCGCGGCCCGCAGCAGGCCATTGTTGAGCACGTGATCGCCGGTGGCGATGCGCTGGTGCTCATGCCCACCGGCGGCGGCAAGAGCCTGTGTTACCAGGTGCCGGCCATCGTGCGCCAGCGACAGGGGCGCGGGGTGACCATCGTGGTCTCTCCGCTGATCGCACTGATGCACGACCAGGTGGGCGCGCTGCACGAGGCGGGGGTGGATGCCGCCTTTTTAAACTCCACGCTGAGTTTTGACGAGGCGCAGGATGTGGAGCTGCGCCTGCAGACTGGCGACATCACCCTGCTGTACGCCGCGCCCGAGCGGCTGAACACGCCGCGTTTTCTGGGCCTGCTCGATAGCCTGTACGAAGGCGGCCACCTCTCGCTGTTTGCCATCGACGAGGCGCACTGCGTGAGCCAGTGGGGCCACGACTTTCGCCCCGAATACCGCGCGCTCACGGTGCTGCACGAGCGCTATGCGGGCGTGCCACGCATTGCGCTCACGGCCACGGCGGATGCGCTCACCCGGGCGGACATCATCGAGCGCCTGCAGCTCGAAGACGCACGCCTGTTCATCAGCAGCTTTGACCGGCCCAACATCCGCTACACCATCGTCGAGAAGAAGGACGCCACCACCCAGCTGCTGCGCTTCATCGAGCGCGAGCACGCGGGCGAGGCGGGCGTGGTGTATTGCCAGTCGCGCAAGCGCGTGGAGGAGCTGGCTTCCACCCTGAGCGACGCGGGCATCACAGCCCTGCCCTACCACGCGGGGCTGGACACCAAAGTGCGCCAGAAGAACCAGGACCGCTTTCTGCGCGAGGAGGGCATCGTAATGGTGGCCACCATCGCGTTCGGCATGGGCATCGACAAGCCCGACGTGCGCTTTGTGGCGCACGTGGACATGCCCAAGAACATCGAGGGCTACTACCAGGAGACCGGCCGCGCCGGCCGCGACGGCCTGAACGCCGATGCCTGGATGGCCTATGGCCTGAACGACGTGGTCAACCAGCGCCGCATGATCGACGAGAGCCCCGCGGGCGAGGAGTTCAAGCAGGCGCTGCGCGGCAAGCTCGATGCGCTGCTGGCGCTGGCCGAGGCCACCGACTGCCGCCGCGTGCGGCTGCTGGCCTACTTTGGCGAGCAGTCCACGCCGTGCGGTAACTGCGACAACTGCATCAGCCCGCCCGCTGTGTGGGATGCGACCGATGCCGCCCGCAAGCTGCTGTCCACCATCTACCGCGTGAACCAAGCCAGCGGCATCAGTTTTGGCACGGGGCACATCATGGACATCCTGCGCGGCAAGAAGACCGAGAAGGTCGCGCAGTTCGGGCACGAAAAAATCTCCACCTTCGGCATTGGCGCAGACCTGACCGAGCCCCAGCTGCGCGGCGTGCTGCGCCAGCTGATCGCCACGGGCGCACTGGGCCTGCAGAAGGTGATGCTGGACAGCGGTCACAGCTTTGACACCCTGTGCCTCACCGAGGGCTCGCGTGCGGTGCTCAAGGGCGAGGTGCCGGTGCAGCTGCGCGAATCGGTGTCGTCCGCCCCCGCCAAGCGCACCCGCAAGGGCAGCGCACCGCCCGCCGCTGCCGCCAATCTGGGACCCGACGCACAGGTGCGCTTCATCAACCTCAAGGCCTGGCGCGCCGAAGTGGCACGCGAGCACAACCTGCCCGCGTATGTGATCTTTCATGACGCCACCCTGGCGGCGATTGCCGAGCGCAACCCAGGGTCGCTGGATGACTTGCAAGGCATCAGCGGCATGGGAGCGAAGAAGCTGGAGGCGTATGGGGCGGAGGTGTTGAGGGTGTGCACAAGCACCTAGCCCGGCTGGGTGGGGTAGCCGGGGGAGAGCAGTTTGTATGCCTTGCCGTGGAGGCCCCAAAACACCAGCGCAACACGCGCCCGCCGTGCTTGATATGCATCAATCATTGGGCGCAATATCAGCACCAATGGCGCACCAGTGTGTCCCGTATTGCCTGATTTATTAACAAATTCTCGACCAATACACTGACCTCATCTTCTGTACGAACGGGGTTGCCAGGCAAAGGCCCAAAAGGTTTCGCCGCCTCGCACGTGGAAGGTGCACCGTTGTCGAGGTAGGTCATCATGTCATCGCTCCCGCTCACTGCTTCCTCGTTCGCCTCCCGTGAGGCGAACGATCCCCTGATGCGCGTCCTGCGCATGCTTGTGGGCTTTTTCTACCTGCCCCATGTGCTGTCCAAGATCGTCGGCTTTGCAGGCACCGTGGTGTTCTTCGGCAAGGCCGGCTTCCAGCCGCCGGAGGTGTTTGTGGTGTTGTCCGGTTGCATGGAACTCGCGGTGGGGGTGGCGCTGCTTGTGGGCGTGTTCACCAAGTACGCGGCGCTCCTGTCCGCCGGCCTGATGGTCATGGCTGCGGGTGCGATCATGATCGTCAACGGTGTGGGCTGGTACTGGAACAAGTCCGGGGTGGAATACCTGGTGTTCTGGGCCGTGGCCTCCCTGGTCGTTTTTGCCGATGCATGGCGCAAGGAACCGGGCCTGCTCGGCTGGGTGCCCGGCCGCAGCTGAAACCAGCGCTGAGCCGACGCGACCAGGGCGGCCTACGACACGACGTGGCTGCCCTGTTCGCTTTTCTGCGGGCGCGCCGCCGTGGGGTCACCCCCAACGTTGCAGGGCTGCACCTTCCACCGCGCGGCCCCCGCGTTGGCCAGCGTGTTGCCCAGCACCTGCAGTTCCTCGGTCGGGAACAGCCCGGCATGCCAGGTGGTGCGGCACTCGTGCGCCACGCCACTGGCCACCAGAAGACCCAGCGACTCCCATGCACGGCCCCCGCTGCCCGGCACACCCGTGATGGCGTCGTACCGATGTTGGGGCCCCTTGATGTCCAGCCCCACCCAATCCAGCAACGGCAGCAAACCGGCCAGTCGTTCGGGGTACATGCCCCCGGTGTGCAGACCGGTAGCAAAACCCATGGCGCGAACTTCCGCCAGGGCTGCGGGCAGCGCGGCCTGCAAGGTGGGCTCGCCGCCAGAAAACACCACACCGTCGAGCAGACCCCGGCGGCTTTCGAGAAACACCCGCACCTGCGGCCACGGCATCGCGGCGGGTGCCGTGGCGTCCAGCAGTTCGGGGTTGTGGCAGTAGCTGCAGCGCCAGGGACAGCCCTGGCAATACACCACCGCCGCGAGCCGGCCCGGGAAGTCGATGGTGGTGAGCGGCGTGAGGCCCCCCACACGCAGCGCCTCAGCAGATGTTGCTGCAACCACGCGACTGCTCAGAGAAAAAACGGCGCTCGTGGTGCTCGCCCTGCTTGCCGACGTTGAAGCTCGCCACCGGACGGTGGTAGCCCATCACGCGGGTCCAGACCTCGCAGGGCTGGCGCTCGGCGTCGGTGAGCTGGATGTCAGCAACGGCGGTGTGTTCGGTGGCGGAAAAGTGGCTCATGGGTGTGTGCTCCTTGGGGTCAATAAACGGGCGTGCCGCAGCGGGTGCTGCGCCGCCGAGGGCAACGGGGCAAAGGTTGAACGGGGTTCTGCCTGCCCCATTGATTCACTATGAAATCAATAGCTGTCTGTGCTTATAAAACTGGCACCAACGGGCTGTTTGACGTCAATGCGCAGCAACCCTGCGTTCAGGCCGCCCGTGCCGCACGCTTGGCGGCCAGGCGTTCTTCATCGCAACGCGGGCAAAACGGGTGCTCGCCCGCCAGATAGCCGTGGCTGGGGCAGATCGAGAACGTCGGCGTGACGGTGATGTAGGGCAGGCGAAACCGTGTGAGCGCGCGCCGCACCAGGTCGCGGCAGGCCGCGCCGCTGGACAAGCGCTCGCCCATGTACAGATGCAGCACGGTGCCGCCGGTGTATTTGGCTTGCAGCGCCTCCTGGCGCATCAGGGCCTCGAACGGGTCGTCCGTGAAGCCCACGGGCAGCTGCGACGAGTTGGTGTAGTACGGCTGCTCGGCCGTGCCCGCCTGCAAGATGGCAGGCCAGCGCTTTTTGTCTTCCTTGGCAAAGCGGTAGGTGGTGCCTTCGGCAGGCGTGGCCTCCAGGTTGTAGAGGTGGCCGGTTTCCTCCTGGAAGGCCGTCATGCGCTCGCGCACATGGTCGAGTAGGCGCACGGCAAACGCATGCCCCCATTCGCTGGTGATGTCGTGCTGGTCCGCCGTGAAGTTGCGCACCATCTCGTTGATGCCGTTCACGCCCAGCGTGGAAAAGTGGTTGCGCAAGGTGCCAAGGTAGCGCTTGGTGTAGGGGAACAGTCCTTGGTCCATCAGGCGCTGGATCAGCTTGCGCTTGGTCTCCAGGCTTTGTTTGCCCAGCTCCATCAGGCGGTCGAGCGCGGCGAGCAAGCCCGCTTCATCCCCGGCATGCTGGTAGCCCAGCCGCGCACAGTTGATGGTGACCACGCCCAGGCTGCCCGTCTGCTCGGCGCTGCCGAACAGGCCGTTGCCGCGCTTGAGCAATTCACGCAAATCGAGCTGCAGGCGGCAGCACATGGAGCGCACCATGTTCGGCTCCAGCTCGGAGTTGATGAAATTCTGGAAGTACGGCAGGCCGTACTTGGCCGTCATGTCGAACAGGCGCTGCGCGTTCTCGCTCTCCCACGGGAAGTCCTTGGTGATGTTGTATGTGGGGATGGGGAAGGTGAACACGCGGCCCTTGGCGTCGCCCGTGGTCATCACGTCGATGTAGGCGCGGTTGATGAGGTCCATCTCCACCTGCAGGTCGCCGTAGCTGAACGGCATCTCTTGGCCCGCGATCACGGGCACCTGCTCGCGCAGGTCTTCGGGGCAGGTCCAGTCGAAGGTGAGGTTGGTGAACGGCGTCTGCGTGCCCCAGCGCGAGGGCACGTTGAGGTTGTAGACCAGCTCCTGGATGCACTGGCGCACGGCGGCGTAGTCCATGGCATCGATGCGCACAAACGGCGCCATGTAGGTGTCGAACGACGAGAACGCCTGCGCGCCCGCCCACTCGTTCTGCAGCGTGCCCAGAAAGTTCACGATCTGCCCCACGGCGGAACTCATGTGTTTGGACGGCCCCGCCTCCACCTTGCCCGGCACGCCGTTGAGCCCCTCGTGCAGCAGCGTGCGCAGCGACCAGCCAGCGCAGTAACCGCTGAGCATGTCGAGGTCGTGGATGTGCAGGTCGCCGCTCCTGTGCGCCTCGCCGATCTCGGGCGTGTAGACGTGCGACAGCCAGTAGTTGGCCGTGACCTTCCCTGCCACGTTCAGGATCAGCCCGCCCAGCGAGTAGCCCTGGTTGGCGTTGGCGTTCACGCGCCAGTCGGCGCGCGTGAGGTATTCGTTGATGGAGCTTTCCACATCGACCAGCGTCTGTTTGTCGATGCGCAGTGTGGCGTGTTGCTCGCGGTAGACGATGTAGGCCCGTGCCGTGGCCAGGTGGTTGGCGGCGATGAGGGTCTGCTCGGCCACGTCCTGGATCTGCTCGACGGTGGGCGCGTCGCCATGGAAGCGGTGGATCAGCACCTTGGTGACCTGCGCGGTGAGCAACGCGGCTTCTTCGGCGCCATATTCGCCCGAGGCCTGGCCTGCACTGGCCAGCGCAGCGCGGATGCGTTCGGCATCAAAAGGAACGCGCTGGCCGCTGCGCAACACAACATCGCGGGGCAGGGTCACAAGGGTGGGCACCATGGGTTCGACCAATCTATGGAACGGTTTAAAAACACTACCTATGGTGTCCACGATACCCATCAAACACTATAGGTAGTTTGACCCAACACAATCGAGGCGGTAAGCAGGGGTAAAAAAATGCCGGCACAAAGGCCGGCAAAAGGAAGGTGCCGTCAGGCCCTACCGATGGATGGGGGTGCGTGTTGTGGCACGCTGGAGCACAAGGGGGTGTGCGTGGAAAAGGTGGGTGTCTTTCTTGGTGGGCTGCAGGGGCTACACCGCTGCGGCAGGGGGGCGCTCTCGTTGGTGCTCAATGGCAGGCGGCGGTTTCTTCCTCCTCGATGCGGGGATAGAAGTCATGGTCTTCGCGCTGCATGCGCTCGAACACCCGGCGCAGCACCACGTTGGCCTCATTGCGGAAATCCTGCGCATCGCGGCGCACGTTCTCGGCCGTGTTCCAGCGGCGCGCGAAGGCGTCGTAGGCGCTGGCAATCGAGGCCATCTCGCTCTGGTACTGGCGGCCCAGGCGCGCCAGTTCCACATCGCCGCCACGCTGCAGCGCGGGATACAGCACCTGGTCTTCCACGGCCAAGTGCAGCTTGATGGTGCCGCTCATCGCCACAATGCCCTGGGCGATGGCCGTGGCGTTGGCCTCCACGCCTGCGTGGGCCAGGGCGCGCAAGGTGGCGATGCTGCGCAGGATGTCGGTGTGCTGGTGCTTGAATTTTTCGAGGTTCATGGACAGTCCTTGTGGGATGAATGAAGGACCTGCGCTGCCGCCGAGGGGGGTGGTGGCGCGCGGCGCAGGTCGGTGGCGTATCAGCGGCGGGTCTCCGCGAGGTAGGCGCCAGCGTTGGCAGCAGGGGCCCGCGAGCCAAACACGCCGCTTACTACCTGCCAGGCCATGGCCAGCGCGCCGACAATGAAGACCACGTCGCCGAAGGTGCGCACCCAGCGCAGCGTCTGGATGAAAGGCTGCTGCATGAAGGCCTCACCCCGGGCGTACCACAGGCCTTCGCTCACGCTGGCGTGGAACTGGAACAAGCCGATGGGCAGCAGGCTGGTGGCGATCATCAGCACCAGGCCGGCATTGAGCCACCAGAAGCCCGTCGTCATGAGCCGCTCACTGAACACCAACTGCGGCCGGATGTAGCGCAGCACCAGCAGCGTGAACCCCAGCGCCAGGAAGCCATACACCCCGAACAGCGCGGCGTGGGCATGCACCGGCGTGGTGTTCAGGCCCTGCACGTAGTACAGCGAGATGGGCGGGTTGATCATGAAGCCGAAGACACCCGCGCCCAGCATGTTCCAGAAGGCCACGGCCACGAAACACATCAGCGGCCAGCGCAGGCGGGCCATCCAGGGCGTGCGGTGCTGCAGGCGCCAGTGTTCCCAGGCCTCGTGGCCGAGCACGACCAGCGGCACCACTTCGAGCGCGCTGAAGGCTGCGCCCACGGCCATCACCGGGGTGGTAGTGCCTGCAAAGTACAGGTGGTGGAAGGTGCCGGGCACACCACCCAGCATGAACAGCGAGGCAGAGGCCAGGCTGGCAGTGGTGGCCATGCGCACCGACACGAGCCCCAGCGTCGAGAAGATGAAGGCGAGCGCCGTGGTGGCGAAGACTTCGAAGAAGCCCTCCACCCACAGGTGCACCACCCACCAGCGCCAGTACTCCATCACTGACAGGTGGGTGCGTTCGCCGTAGAAGAAACCCGCGCCGTAGAACAGGCCGATGGCTACCACCGACGCCGTCAGCAGCGCCAGCAGGTTCTTGTCGCCGCCGGGGGTGCGCAGCGCCGGCACGATGCCGCGCAGCATGAGCACCAGCCAGAAGGCGATACCGGTGAACTTGCCGATCTGCCACAGGCGGCCCAGGTCCACGTATTCATAGCCCTGGTGGCCCAGCCAGAAGTTCCACTCGGGCGGCATGATCTGCGCGATGGCCAGGTAGTTGCCGACAAACGAGCCCACGACCACCACGACCAGCGCCCAGAACAGGATGTCCACGCCCAGCTTCTGCCAGGCCGGGTCCTTGCCACCGTTGATCAGCGGCGCGAGGAACAGCCCCGCCGCCAGGAAGCCCGTGGCGATCCAGAACAGCGCGCTCTGGATGTGCCAGGTGCGCACCAGCGAATAGGGGAACCACTGCGACACGTTGATGCCGTAGAACTGCTGGCCTTCCACCGTGTAGTGGGCCGTGAAGCCGCCCAGCAGCACCTGGAAGCTGAACAGCGCAACGATGAGGAACAAATACTTGCCCAGCCCGCGCTGCGACGGTGTGAGCGGCACACGCGAGAGCGGGTCGTGCTGGGGTGGCGTGGGTTCCACCTCGTCGTGCTTGCGCAGGAAGGACCAGCCCCACACGAGGAAGCCCACGCCCGCCATCATCACGACCACGCTCATCACCGACCAGACCATGTTCTCGGCCGTGGGCTTGTTGCCTATGAGTGGCTCGTGCGGCCAGTTGTTGGTGTACGTGGCCGTGGTGCCGGGACGCTCGGTGGCGGCGGCCCAGGCCGTCCAGAAGAAGAAACCCGTCATCTGCGCGCGCCGCTCGGCGCTGGGCAGGGTGTTCTCCTTCATGGCGAAGTGCTCGCGGGTCTTGTGCAGCGCAGGCACGTCGCTGAAAAGCTGGTCGTAGTACAGCGCGGTCATCGCGATCGCGTCGGCCCGCACCGAGGACACCGTGGCCACGCCCGTCTCGGGGCTGTAGGTGTTGGTGCGGTACTCGGTCTTCATGCGGTCGCGCAGCACGGCCTGGGCGGCGGCGTCGAGCTCGGCAAAGGGCTTGCCGTGCGCACGCTCGGCGGCGACGTCAAGCCAGTTGAGCAGTTCGCGGTGCAGCCAGTCGGCCGTCCAGTCGGGGGCTTGGTAGGCGCCGTGGCCCCAGATGGAACCCAGCTGCATGCCGCCCACCGACTGCCAGGCGGTCTGGCCGTCCAGGATGCTGTCGTGGGTGTAGAGAACTTCGCCTCCGGCGGTGGCGATCTTGTCGGGAATGGGCGGCGCGGTGCGGTAGACCTCGGCGCCGTAATAGCCCAACAGGCTGAAGGTGACGATGAGCACGCCGATCAGCGTGAACCAGAGCTTGCGGTAGTTACCCATGGCGGGCCTCCTGCCTCAACAGAACAACAACGAAGGGGCGGCGCCAGCGTGCGCTGGCGGCATGGGGTCGGGGTCTTGTGGTCATGGCTTTTTGGAACGAGTGAATCGGTGTCACTGCCCACATTGCAAGCGCCGGGCCAGGGCTGTAGGCCTATCAAATCAACCACTTACACCAGTCGTGGTCTTTTTTACCATTTTCAAATAGGGTCTAATCCACCCATTAAAGGTAAATATCACCATGGACCACCGCCCCCTGCTGGCCGACCTGGCCACCGATCTGCCCCAGGCCGTGCGCCTGCAGCGCCTAGTCGCCCACTTGCGGGAGCGCTTTCATTCCGGCGCGGTGGCGCTGCTGCAGCTGGAGGAAGACCACCTGCGCCCCATGGCCGTGGAAGGCCTGGTGCGCGAGGCGCTGGGCCGGCGCTTTGTGGTCAGCCAGCACCCCCGGCTCGCGGCCATCCTGGCGCGGCGCGAGGTGACCTGCTTCGACCACGACAGCACCCTGCCCGACCCCTACGACGGCTTGCTCGACACCCTGGTGGGCGAGCCCCTGCCCGTGCACGACTGCATGGGCGCGAGCCTGTGGGTGGACGGCCAGCCCTGGGGCGTGCTGACGCTGGACGCATTGCAGACCGGCACCTTCGGCGAGGCCGCACGCGCCGCGCTGGCCGACTGCAAGGTGCTGGTGGAGGCGGCTGTGCGCATCTCGCGGCTGGAGCGCGAGGTGCAGGCGCTGCGCAGCGCCCCCCACACCCGCAGCGCCGACGACGAGCGCACCCCCCGCGCGGGCGATGGCGACATGGAGATCGTTGGCCAGAGCGAACCCTTGCTACGCCTGCTGCACGAGCTGGAGGTGGTGGCGGGCTCGGACCTGCCCGTGTTGTTGCTGGGTGAAACCGGCGTGGGCAAGGAGCTGTTCGCGCGCCTGCTGCACCGCCAATCCACGCGCCGCACCAAGCCCCTGGTGCACGTGAACTGCGCGGCGCTGCCCGAGTCCCTGGCCGAGAGCGAACTCTTTGGCCACGTGCGCGGTGCGTTCTCCGGCGCAGTGGCCGACCGGCCGGGGCGCTTCGAGGCGGCCGAGGGCGGCACGCTGTTCCTTGATGAGGTGGGCGAGCTGCCGCTGGCCGTGCAGGCGAAGCTGCTGCGCACGCTGCAGAACGGCGAGATCCAGCGCCTGGGCGCCGACCGACCGCGCCGCGTGGACGTGCGCGTGATCGCCGCCACCAACCGCAACCTGCGCGACCAGGTGCGCGACGGCGCGTTCCGCGCCGACCTGTACCACCGGCTGTCGGTGTACCCCGTGCCCATCCCGCCGCTGCGCGAACGGGGCAACGATGTGCTGCTGATCGCGGGCCGTTTTCTGGAACTCAACCGCGCGCGCCTGGGCCTGCGCAGCCTGCGGCTGTCCACCTCGGCACAGGCGGCACTGCGCCGCTACCCCTGGCCCGGCAACATCCGCGAGCTGGAGCATGTGGTCAGCCGCGCCGCCCTCAAGGCCCTGAGCCGGGGCGTGAACCGCGCCGACATCGTGACGCTGGAGCCCGCGCTGCTCGACCTGGACGCCGACGCCGCCAGCGTGGCCCACGCGCCCCTGGACGCCAGCACCCCCGCTGCGGCCACCACGCCGCCGCCCCCCGCCACCGCCGAAGGCCCGCTGCGCGACGCGGTGGATGCCTGCCAGCGGCTCGCCATCACGCAGGCCCTGGCGCGCCACCAGGGCAACTGGGCCCAGGCCGCGCGTGCGCTGGAGGTGGACGCGAGCAACCTGCACAAACTGGCGAGCAGGCTGGGCCTCAAATAGAGAATCAAAATTGATAGCAAACAGTGCATGAATTTCTAGCGCTTGCGGCACTTTTCATTCAATTTCTTGCCCGGCACCCGCCACAGTGCTCCACCGGCCCGCGTTGCGCCACAATCGGCCCATGCTGACCCTCCAAGACATCCGCGACGCCGCCACCCGCCTGCAAGGCCAGGTGCTGGACACCCCCTGTGTGGAATCCAAGACGCTCTCGCAGATCGTGGGCGCGCAGGTCTTCCTCAAGTTCGAGAACCTGCAGTTCACCGCGTCCTTCAAGGAGCGCGGCGCCTGCAACCGGCTCACGCTGCTGACGGACGAGGAGCGTGCGCGGGGTGTGGTGGCCATGAGCGCCGGCAACCATGCCCAGGGCGTGGCCTACCACGCGCAGCGCCTGGGCCTGCGCGCAGTCATCGTGATGCCGCGCTTCACGCCCGGCGTGAAGGTGGAGCGCACGCGCGGGTTTGGTGCCGAGGTGGTGTTGCATGGCGACACGCTGGAAGAAGCCCGCGCCCACGCCTACGCGCTGGCCGATGCGCAAGGCCTGACCTTTGTCCACCCCTACGACGACGAGGGAGTGGCTGCGGGCCAGGGCACGCTGGGCCTGGAGATGCTGCAGGCCGTGCCCGACCTGGACACCCTGGTGATTGCCGTGGGCGGCGGCGGGCTGATCTCGGGTGTGGCGACGGCGGCCAAGGCGATCAAGCCCGGCATCGAGGTCATCGGCGTGCAGACCATGCGCTTCCCGGCCATGGTCAACGCGGTCAAGGGCACGCACCACCCGCAGGGCACATCAACAATAGCCGAGGGCATTGCCGTGGGCACGCCGGGCAAGATCACGCAGGAGATCGTCAAGCGCCTGGTGGACGACCTGGTGCTGGTGGATGAAGGCGACATTGAGCAAGCGGTGCTGATGCTGCTGGAGATCGAAAAGACCCTGGTCGAAGGCGCAGGCGCCGCCGGCCTGGCGGCGCTGGTGCGCTACCCCGAACGCTTCCAGGGCAAGCGCGTGGGCCTGGTGCTGTGTGGCGGCAACATCGACCCGCTGCTGCTGGCGGCCATCATCGAGCGCGGCATGGTGCGCTCGGGGCGCTTGGCGCGCATCAAGGTCAGCGCACGCGATATTCCGGGCGTGCTGGCGCGCATCACCGCCACCGTGGCCGATGCGGGCGCCAACATCGAGGAAGTGCACCACCAGCGCGCCTTCACCATGCTGGCCGCGCAGAACGTGGAGATCGAACTGGTGCTGCAAACCCGGGGCAAGCCCCATGTGGATGAGGTGCTGGGACAGCTCCGCACGGCGGGCATGCAGGCCGACCTGATCTGAGACCACAGGGTTTTGCGCCCCACGCAGGTTCTCGCGGCTAGAATTGCGCAAGTTTTAAGCATCTGGAGCCCACCATGTCTGACCACAACACCTCGCACGCCCCCGCAACACCATCGAACGACCCTGTGGAAAACGTCGTTCACGTGGTCCCCGTGGTGCTGCCGGTGGTGGGCGGCATCATGATGTTCCTGCTGGCGTTCATCGCCGTGATGATGGCCTGACCGCTCCGGCAGGCATAACCCACAGCCCCGCAGTGCGGGGCTTTTTTTCGTCCAGCCCCCACTCTCATCCTCGTTTGACCTGGAGAACCCCCATGAGACCCGGACACGCACTCGTCCTCTTTTCCGGAGGCCAAGACTCCACCACCTGCCTGGCCTGGGCCCTGGAGAACTTTGCCCATGTCGAAACCATCGGCTTTGACTATGGCCAACGCCACCATATCGAACTGCAGGCGCGGCAGACCGTGCTGTCATCGCTGCGCGCACAGTTTCCACAGTGGAACGCCCGGCTGGGCGATGACCACATGCTGGACCTGGCGGTCCTGGGCCACATCAGCGACACGGCGCTGACGAGCGACACCGAGATCCAGATGACCGCCGCCGGCCTGCCCAACACTTTTGTGCCCGGGCGCAACCTGCTGTTCTTCCAGCTGGCGGCCGCCGTGGGCTACCGGCGTGGCCTGCACACCCTGGTGGGCGGCATGTGCGAGACCGACTTTTCGGGCTACCCCGACTGCCGTGACGACACGCTCAAGGCGCTGCAAGTGGCCGTGTCGCTGGGCATGGGACAGCGTTTCACCTTCGATACCCCGCTGATGTGGCTGGACAAGGCCGAGACCTGGGAACTGGCCCGGGCCCTCGGTGGGCAGGCACTGGTCGATCTGATCGTGAACGACTCGCACACCTGCTACCACGGCGTGCGCGACACGCTGCATGCGTGGGGCTACGGCTGCGGCACCTGCCCGGCCTGCGCGCTGCGCAAAAGCGGCTATGAGCACTGGAGCGGTGCCACGACCGCCTAGTCCCAAAGTCCACGAAGATGGGGGCAAGAACCATGCATAAACCTATGTTATTTTTGCATGGTTTTGACCCCTGTCTGACAGACAAACCGGCGGCAGATTCATAAAATTGACATCCCAGCCGACCCGCGGAATCCGTGGAACTAGCCTCCACCCGTGGGGCTGACACACGCTCCCGCCCGCCGACTGAGCACGAAAGCCGTTTTTTCAAAGGCAGCGCTCAGCACCGCAACTGCGCCAGGCCTCGCCGTGACCCGCCCGGTCCGCTTCCTTTGAAAAAACGTTTTTTCAACTTAGGAAGCTCCCCGATGAACGCACCCACGATGCAGGGCCTGAATCTCAACGCCCCCGCTTACGTCAAAAACGCCCGGCTGCTCGCCTGGGTGGCCGACATGGCCGCCCTGTGCAAACCCGACACCATTTACTGGTGCGATGGCTCCAAGGAAGAGTACGACCGCCTGTGCCAGCAGCTGGTCGATGCTGGCACATTCAAGAAGCTGAACCCCGCCAAGCGCCCCGGCAGCTTCTTGGCCTGGTCCGATCCATCGGACGTGGCCCGTGTGGAAGACCGTACCTACATTTGCTCGGCCGCCAAGGAAGACGCCGGCCCCACCAACAACTGGATGGCTCCCGCTGAAATGCGCGCCACGCTGCAGCCACTGTTTGACGGCTGCATGAAGGGCCGCACCATGTACGTGGTGCCGTTCAGCATGGGCCCACTGGGCAGCCACATCGCCCACATCGGCGTGGAGCTGACCGACAGCGCCTACGTGGCCGTGAACCAGCGCCTGATGACCCGCATGGGCAAGGCCGTGTACGACGTGCTGGGTGTGGAAGGCGAGTTCGTGCCCTGCATGCACACCGTGGGCGCGCCCCTGGCCGAAGGCGAGAAGGACACGACCAGCTGGCCTTGCAACCCCAAGGTCAAGTACATCGTGCACTACCCCGAAACGCGCGAGATCTGGTCCTATGGCTCGGGCTACGGCGGCAACGCGCTGCTGGGCAAGAAGTGCCTGGCCCTGCGCATCGCATCCACCATGGGCCGCGACCAGGGCTGGCTGGCCGAGCACATGCTCATCTTGGGCGTGACCAACCCCCAAGGCAAGAAGTACCACGTGGCAGCAGCCTTCCCCAGCGCCTGCGGCAAGACCAACTTCTCCATGCTGGTGCCGCCCGAGGCGGGCTTTGCCGGCTGGAAGGTCACCACCATCGGTGATGACATCGCCTGGATCAAGCCCCATGCCGACGGCAAGATGTACGCCATCAACCCCGAGGCTGGCTACTTCGGCGTGGCTCCCGGCACCAACATGCACACCAACCCCAACTGCATGCGCAGCCTGGACAAGGACGTGATCTTCACCAACGTGGCCCTGACAGACGACGGCGACGTGTGGTGGGAAGGCATGGAAAAGGACACGGGCAAGCTGCCCGACCACCTGATCGACTGGCAAGGCAAGGACTGGACGCCCCAGATCGCCAAGGAAACCGGCGCCAAGGCCGCCCATCCCAACTCGCGCTTCACGGTGGCTGCCACCAACAACCCCGCACTGGACGCCCAGTGGGACGACGCCAATGGCGTGGCCATCGATGCCTTCATCTTCGGCGGCCGTCGCTCGACCACGGTGCCGCTGGTGACCGAAGCCCGTAGCTGGACCGAAGGTGTGTACATGGCTGCCACCATGGGCTCCGAGACCACTGCCGCTGCGTTTGGCGCCCAGGGCGTGGTGCGCCGCGACCCGTTCGCCATGCTGCCGTTCTGCGGCTACAACATGAGCGACTACTTCCAGCACTGGCTCAACATGGAAGGCAAGATTGCCGCCACCGGCAAGGCGCTGCCCAAGGTGTTCTGCGTGAACTGGTTCCGCAAGGACGAGGCTGGCAAGTTCGTCTGGCCCGGTTATGGCGACAACATGCGCGTGCTCAAGTGGATGATTGACCGCATCGAAGGCCAGGCCCAAGGCCAGGAAACCATGTTCGGCATGGCCCCGCAGTACGCAGAGATCAACTGGACGGGCCTGGACTTCAGCGCCCAGAAGTTTGACGCCGTGACCAGCATCGACAAGGCGGCCTGGGCCGAAGAGTTCAAGCTGCACGATGCGCACTTCGAACAGCTGGCTTACCACCTGCCAAAGGCGCTGCTCGATACCAAGGCGCAACTGCAAAAGCGTTTGGCAGCCTGACGCTGCGACGTTCAGTCAAGGAAGCTGACCATTCAAAGCCGTCCCGCCCTTGCGGGGCGGCTTTTTTTTCGTGCGGACACTGCAAGAACAGACTGCACGCGGGGCGCAACGGGGCATAAAAAAAGCCGTGGCGTTGGCCACGGCTTTGAATGGGAGTCTCTGCGCAGCGTGCGCCGCGCAAATGCTTCAGTAGTACTTGCGGATGCTGTTCACCGTGGGAATGCCCATGGCATGGTTCAGTTCAGCCATGATCCGTGGGTCCTTCAGGGCGACTTGCCAGGTGCGCTGATCTTCAGCAGCGCGGCGGCGGCTTTCAGCCCATGCCAGCGCAGTGCCGCGCAGCGCAACACCGGCGCGGCGGGCGGGGCTGGTCAGGAGCGCCAGGGCCGCAAAGGCCACGAGCCACAGCACCATCCAGGCAGCCAGCAGGTGGCCTTCGGTCCAGGTGTCGATGACTTGGTTGGCCACCACCAGCAGCGCGGAGACCACGGCGGCCAACAGCAGGGAGGCTGCGCCACGCGCGCCGTCAAAATGGGCGGCAGCGCTCTTCAGAGCGGCGGCTGCGTTTTCGGCGCGGACAACGCCGGGGTGTTCGGTGGGGTACTCAACGTGTGCAAAGGCGGTCATTTCGGTTTCCCTTTTCTAACGCTTGTGGCGAGATTGCCGGGCGATGGGGTGATATTAGGGTTTACCCTTTGCATGTTCAAGTTTATATTTTGAATCATTGATATTCATATCAGTGATGAATATGCTCTCGGGTGACCATGATTCCCTTGAACTTCCGCTCCCTGGACCTGAACCTGCTGCGCGTCTTTGACGAGGTGATGGCAGAGCGCAGCCTCACCCGGGCTGCGCACAAGCTGTCTATCACCCAGCCGGCCGTCAGCAATGCCATGCGGCGCCTGCGCGATGTGGTGGGCGATGAACTGGTGGTGCGCAGCGGCCAGGGGGTGGAGCCCACACCACGTGCGCTGGCCCTGTGGCCGCCCGTGCGCGAGGCGCTGGCCCATTTGCAGGAGTCCCTGGCGCCGGGGCACTTTGACCCGGCAACGGCGGAGTCCACCTTTGTGCTGGCGATGGCCGATGCCACGGCGGCGACGCTGGTGCCGGCCCTGGTGGAGATCATCGAGCGCGAAGCCCCCGGCATCTCCATCCGCGTGCTGCCGCTGACCACGCGCGACCCCCGGCGTCTGCTCGAAGAAGAGGCGGCCGACATGGCTGTGGGTTACTTTCCAGCGGCACTGGCCGACCTCACCGCGCGGGCGCAATCAGGCGGCGTGGTCGCCTTTGAAAGCCGCCGGCTGTACGACGGCGAATACGTGTGCGTGATGCGCCAGGGCCACCCTCTGGCCGACGCGCCCCTGACACTGGACACCTACTGCGCTGCGCGGCACATGCTGGTGAGTTTTTCGGGCCGGCCCTTTGGTTTCATCGACGAAGCCCTGGCGTCGCTGGGCCGCGAGCGCAAGGTGGTGATCACGGTCAACCAATTCTTCACGGCCGGTCGGGTGGTGTCGGGCTCGGACCTGCTGACCGTGCTGCCGCGCCACTTTGTGCCAGTGACCGGCATCGCCGACGCCTTGGTGCAACGGGCTTTGCCGCTGGACGTGCCCGCCGTGCACGTGGATGCCCTGTGGCGCCGGCGCGGCCCCCAGCAGGCTGCAATGACCTGGCTGCTGCAGGCGCTTGCACGGTCAGCACGGCGCACCTTTCCGGGGCAGGACCTGCACGGCACGCCTTAGACTGCACGGCTGATGAATATCCAGCTTTTGTCCGACCTCCATCTGGAGGCACACCCCCACTTTGTGCCCGAGCCCGCCCTTGGCGCGGATGTGCTGGTGCTGGCGGGGGACGTGGGCTCCTACCAGCAGGGCTCTCAACTGGACGACGACGACTTCGGCCTGGCCCGGTTTTCGCCATTGTCCCAATATGCAGGTTGGCCGACCCCCGTGCTGTTTGTGCCCGGCAACCATGAGTACGACGCCCAGGACTTCGATGCCGCGCACCTGCGGCTGCGCCGGACCTGCGACCGCCTGGGCATTGCGTGGCTCGAACGTGAAACCCTGGTGCTGCAAGGCGTGCGCTTTGTCGGCACGACGCTCTGGAGCGATTTCGACGCGCTGGCCGACCATGAGGGCACCACCGACCTCACGCGCCGGCTCAAGCTGCGCGACAAGGCCTTTCGCGCGGCCAACTTCTACCTGCGCAAGACCGGCGGCACGCGCCACGCGGAGCCGTTTCTGGCCGAACCCATGCGCGATCAGGCGCTGGTCTGCCAGCAGTGGCTGCGCGATGCGCTGCAGCAGCCATTTGACGGTGCCACCGTGGTTGTCACCCACTTTGCGCCCAGCCTGCGCAGCGCCGACCCCCGCTACGGCCTGGTGCCTGGCACGGCGGGGTTTTGCAACGCGCTGGACGACCTGCTGATGTACACCCCGCTGTGGCTGCACGGCCACCTGCATGCGCCCAGCGACTACACCGCCCAGGGCACGCACAGCGATGGCTCCGCCTGGCAGTGCCGGGTGGTGGCCAACCCGCTGGGTTATGCGCGCAAGGGCGAGCAGATAGCGTTTCAGCCGCGCTGCATGGTCACCGTATGATCGGTGCGCGGTTCGTACGAATCCGCCACGCGCCGAACAGAACAACATGACCCAGGTCAAGACAACAGGCACCCGCGCAGAGTAGTCTGCTTCATCCTTTTTCGGAGAACACCATGAACATCCTGCTTGCTGTCGATGGCAGCGCCTACACCAAGAAAATGCTGGCCTACTTGGCCACCCACGAAGAACTGCTGGGCGGCACCCACACCTACACCGTGCTGACGGTGCAGGCCCCGCTGCCTCCCCGTGCACGCGCCGCGCTGGGCAAGGAAGTGGTCGACAACTACCACGCTGAAGAAGCCGAAAAAATCCTCGCCCCGGTGTGCAAGTTCCTGGGCCGCCACGGGGTGGATGCCAAGCGCAGCGTCAAGGTCGGCGCGGTGGGCGAGACCATTGCCAAGGTGGCAGACACCGGCAAGTTCGACCTGCTGGTCATGGGCTCGCACGGCCATGGCGCCATCGCCACGCTGGTGATGGGTTCGGTGACCACCCAGGTGCTGGCCCACAGCAAGGTGCCGCTGCTGATCGTTCGCTGAACGCACAGGTCCACAGCGCGCAACGGCGCAACGCCCACCCCAAAGCCCTGCCGTGCAGGGCTTTTTTTCATCTCGTTACGACTGAATGGTTATTGAATAACCAATTAGTTTACTTTCGTACCAAATGGTTATACATTCGCGCCACGCCCATCTTGGCGTGTCATTTCCATCGAAACCGAGAGGAACGACCCATGAAGAAGACCCTGATTGCACTCGCTTTGACCGCTGGCGCCACCTTCAGCGCCATGGCGCAAGACATCGTCGATACCGCCGTGAAGGCGGGCAACTTCAAGACCCTGGTAGCCGCCGTGCAGGCCGCCGGTCTGGTGGACACCCTCAAGGGCCCCGGCCCGTTCACAGTGTTTGCCCCCACCGACGAAGCGTTCGCCAAGATCCCCAAGGCCACGCTGGACGGCCTGCTGGCTGACAAGGCCGCACTGACCAAGGTGCTGACCTACCACGTGGTGCCCGGCAAGGTCATGGCCAAGGATGTGAAGGCGGGCAAGGTCAAGACCGTGCAAGGCCAGGAACTCACCGTCACCACCAACATGGGCGTGATGGTGGACCAGTCCAAGGTCATCGCCGCCGACGTGGCCGCCAGCAACGGCGTGATCCATGCGATCGACACGGTGCTGATGCCCAAGTAAGCCACTGGCACCACCGCTCTTTTCACCCACCATCCATTCACGAGGAGAAGCCGCCATGAACACCGTATTCAATCGCCGCACCGTCCTGATGGCCGCCGCCCTGGGCGCCAGCACCACCCTGTTGCAGGCCTGCGGGGGCAGCGACGACGAACCCCAGCGCAACATCGTCGAACTGGCGCAAAACACCCCCGAGCTGAGCATCCTGGTCGAAGCCGTGGTCGCAGCCGGCCTGGCGCCCACGCTGAGCACAGGCACGCTCACCGTGTTCGCGCCCACCAACGCGGCGTTTGCGGCGTTGCTGACCGAACTGGGCGTGACCAAGGAAGCGCTGCTGGCCAACAAGCCCCTGCTGACCGCCGTGCTGACCTACCACGTGCTGGGCAGCAAGGTGATGCGGGCTGATGTGCCTCTGGGCAAGGCGATCACGCCGGTGTCGGGCGGCTTCTTCAAGATCGAGTCGAACAACGGCCTGAAGATCACCGACGGCCGCAACCGCGTGAGCACCATCACCAGCACCGACATCCAGGCCAGCAACGGCGTGGTGCATCTGGTGGACAAGGTGCTGCTGCCTGCCGACAAGGACATCGTGGCCACGGCCTCGGCCCTGCCTGACTTCAGCATCCTCGTCGAGGCCGTGGTGGCCGCCGGGCTGGTGAGCACATTGCAAGGCGCTGGCCCCTTCACCGTGTTTGCCCCCACCAACGCGGCGTTTGCGGCGCTGCTGACCGAGCTGGGCGTGACCAAGGACGCGCTGCTGGCCAGCAAGACCCTGCTGACCCAGGTGCTGACCTACCACGTGGTGCCCGCGCGCGTGCTCAAGGCCGAAGTGCCTGTGAACACCGCCATCACCACCGTCCAGGGCCAGACCTTCACCATCAACTCCAGCTTGGTGATCACCGACCAGAACATGCGCACCAGCAGCATTGTGGCCACCGACGTGTTCACCAGCAATGGAGTGATCCACGTGGTGGACAAGGTGATCCTGCCGAAGTGACAGGGCCCCAGGTGCTGCGCGGCCCCACCGGCGCAGCACCCACACAGCAAAAAGCCCGGCGTGCCGGGCTTTTTGCTGTGTGGCCTATGAAGCCGCCCGGCTCAACGCGCCGCCAGGCCGTCAAAACAGGTGCGCACCACCAGGTCCACGATTTCGGCGTCCGAGTACTGCCCGCCTTCCTTGAGGAAGCTCACCACCGGGTCGCACGCACGCGCATACAGGGTGTACAGCACCACCAGCGGTGGCAGCGTGGGGCTGATCACCCCCTGGGCCTGGGCCTCGGTGATCCATTCACCGATCTGGTCGCTCACGGCCACCAGTCCGTTCAGGTAGTCCTTGTTGGCCATGAGCACCGCACGCAGCGTGGAGTTGCGGCTGGGCAGCAGGGGCATCTCGTTGGTCAGCAGGCGCTCCAGCGACCAGCGCACCAGCGCATGCAGCTTTTCCAGCGGGGGCATGTCGGCCGGCAACCCTGCCAGATAAGCCTGTACGCGCCCCAGGATCTGCACCATGGCGGCGCTGCACAGCTCTTCCTTGCTGCAGAAATGCTTGTACAGGCTGGCCTTGGCGATACCGACGGCGTTGGCCACGTCGTCCATGGTCATGGCGTCGAAGGCTTTTTCGCCCAGCAGGCGGCAGGCGGACTGGAGGATGGCATCCTCGCGGGCCTGATGCATCTGCTCCTTGAAAGAGACTTTGGGTTGCGGCGTTTGCATGGCGTCCATTTTATACATTGCAGTAAAAAAATAAATGACTAAGTTGCAATGCAACTACGTCGTTCACGTTTTTGACAGCACAAACCGTGCCTTGCGCCCCGCATGTGGCGAACAGCAAGGCCGTGTCAGGACACCAGCGCCTGGGCCGCGGCGCCCGTCAGCGCTGCCGACAATGCATCCAGCAGCTCGGACTCCAGGTTCCAGCAATGCCAATAGAGCTGGATCGGCAGTGAGCGGCCTGGGGCCAGGTCCACCATGCTGCCGTCGGCCAGCGCCTGCCGCGCCATCAGCTCGGGCATCACCCCCACGGCCCAGCCAGCGGCCACCGCACGCATCTGCGCCTCAGAGCCCGGCACAAACAGGTGGTTGAGCGCCACGCGCTTGAGCCCGAACGCACGGGCCACAAACTCGGCCGCCATGTCGTCCTTGCGGTTGAACGACAGAAACGACACGTCGCGGAAGTTGTGGGGCGTCAGCCCTTGCGGCAGATACTGCTGCGCGTAACTGGCCGACGCCACCGCCACATAGGGCATGGCGCCGAGCGGCACCATCTTGCAACCACGCAGCGCCTGCTTGAGCGTGGTCACACAGCCCAGCACCTGGCCCGAGCGCAGCCATTCCTGCGTGAAATCCTGGTCGTCCACGATGATTTCGAGCGGCAGGCGCTGGCGCACCAGGTCGTGCAGCGCGCCCATGGCCCAGGTGGCGATGCTGTCGGCGTTGATGGCGATCGAGATGCGCTCGTCTTCGCGCGAGCCCCCCGGCGCGCTGGGCGCCAGCTCCTGCAGGTCGCGCTCCAGGTCGGCGCGCAACAGGCGCATCTGCTTGGTGTGCTTGAGCAGCAGCTGCCCGGCCGAGGTGGGCCGCAGCGGGCGGCTGCGCACGATGAGCACCGAGCCCACCTGCGCCTCCAGCGCGCGCAGGCGCTGCGAGACGGCCGACTGCGTGACGTTCAGGCGCTGCGCGGCGCGCTCGAAGCCGCCCTCTTCGACGATGGCGGCAAGGCATTCCAGGGCGGCGGGATCGTAGGTGCTCATGGTCTCGGACTCGAACAAAAGAGGGTTGTCTCCGCAGCGCTATTCATTAGGTGCGCTGATGTTTTTGGAGTAAGTTTAATTTTGCTTTTAGTTGAATGCAATGTCGCGCACACTGCGCCACATCGTGTCCCGCACTGGGGCGTGTGGCACGCAAAGGCTCACAAGGCATTCCGCATATGAAAACCATTGTTCTCGGCGCCGGCATCATCGGCATCAGCACGGCGTGGCACCTGCTGGAACGCGGTCACGAAGTCATCGTGATCGACCGCCAGCCCGATGCAGCACTCGAAACCAGTTTTGCCAACGCGGCGCAGATCTCGGTGAGCTACTGCGAGCCCTGGGCCAACCGCGAGGCGCCGCTCAAGGCGCTCAAGTGGATGTTCGACAAGGAAGCGCCGCTGCTGTTTCGCCCGCAGATGGACTGGCAGCAATGGCGCTGGGGCCTGCAGTTCCTGGCGCAGTGCAACGACGCGGCGTTCGAGCGCAATGTGCAGCAGATTGTGGCGCTGGGCGCCTACAGCCATGCGGCTCTGAAGGACCTGGTGAAAACCACGGGCATCGAATACAACCGGCTCGAACGCGGCATTGCCCACTTCTACACCGACCAGAAATCCTTCGACGCCGCAGGCCATGCGGTCGAACTGATGCGCAAGCACGGCGTACAGCGCCGCCTGGTGAGCCGCGACGAGCTGCTGCAGATCGAACCGGCCTTCAAGGCCTATGGCGACAAGATCACCGGCGGCACCTACACCAGCACCGACGAGAGCGGCGATGCACGGGTCTTCACCCAGGAGCTGGCCCGCCGCTGCGCAGCGCGTGGCGTGCAGTTCCTGTACGGCCACGATGTGCTGCGGCTGAACAAGATTGGTAATGCTATTGATTCAGTAGCAGTCATGCCAAATTCCACTAGCGCAAGCGGCAAAAAAGACTTCATATTGAAGGCGGACGCCATCGTGGTGGCCTGCGGCTCGTACAGCGCACCGTTGCTGCGCAGCGTGGGAGTGGACCTGCCGATCTACCCTGGCAAGGGCTACAGCGCCACGTTCCCGCTGCTCAAGCCCGAGGGCGCGCCCATGGTCTCCACCATCGACGACGGCAAGAAGATCGCCATGAGCCGCCTGGGCAACCACCTGCGCGTGGCGGGCACCATTGAACTGAATGGCTGGGACCTGACCCTCGATAGCTCGCTGGCCCGCGCCCGCTGCCACATGCTCTCGCGCCGCATCGAGGCCATCCTGCCCGGCGTGTGCGACACCCGCACGCCCGAGGAAGGCGGCAACCCGCAGTACTGGACCGGCCTGCGCCCCGCCACGCCCACCAACATCCCGTTCATCGGTCGCACCCGCGTGGGCAAGCTCTGGGTCAACGCGGGCCACGGCACGCTGGGCTGGACGCACGGTGCGGGCTCGGGCAAGGCTCTGGCCGAGCTGATCAGCGGCGAGCAGCCCGCGATGAACTTTGGTTTTCTGGGTGCCGAAGCCGTGCGCGCGCCGCGCGCTGTGGTCCCGGCCTGAGGGGCGGCGCCCACCTTGCGCCTGCAGACACGGGCCGGTGCCGCTACGATGCCGGCCATGTCTGCACCCCATTACCTCTTCCTCACCACCTCCACCCGCGAACCCGGCCACCTCGGCAACACCGAATGGCTGGCGCGGCAGGCCGCCGCCGCCCTGCCCGCGGGCACGGAGCAAACCTGGCACCACCTCGCGCGCATGCAGTTGCCGCCCTTTGTGGACCAGCGCCACACCAGCGGCACCTACGCCCCCCCCGAGGGCGACATGAAAACCCTGCTGGACGCCACGCTGGCCGCCAGCCACATCGTTTGGGTGGCGCCGGTGTATTGGTACAGCATCCCCTCGCCGCTCAAAACCTACCTCGACCACTGGAGTGCCTGGATGCGTGTGCCAGGCGTGGACTTCAAGGACGCCATGGGCCGCAAGACGCTGTCGCTCATCACCACCAGCGGCGACCGCACCAAGGCCCAGCCCATGATCGATTCGGTGGCGCTGTGTGCGCAGTTCCTGTCCATGACCTGGGGCGGCGCCGTGTGGGGCAAGGGCGGCCCCCCGGGCGCCGTGCAGGCCGATGCGCAGGCGGTGGAGGCGGCCAGCCGCTTCCTGGTCACACCCGCTGCAGGCTGATCTGAGAGCCTGTGGACGATCTCGCAGGGGATCGTCAACGAGCTCTCAGCGGTCCAGCGAAGCACGCTGGGCCACTATGCCCAGCCACTCGTGCAGCGCCAGGCTGCTGTCGGACAGGGCCGAGGCGCGGGGCAGCACGCGATAGAGCTTGCGTGACTGCCCCCCTTTGAAGCCCATGGGCGCAGGCAGCACCTGCAGCCCGGCGTGTTCAAAGTCCTTCGCCGCCCGAACCATGTGCCAGCCGTGGGTGACGAGCGCAATGCGCTCGATGCCCGAGGCCTTGAGCAGGACAGCCGATTTTTCGGCGTTGTTGCGGGTGTCGAGGGACTCCACCTCGGTCCAGCGCACGCGGCCCTTGAACTCCCGCTCCACCACATCCTTCATCACCAGGGCCTCGGCCCGTGTGCCGCCCGTCGAGCCCCCCGTGGCCAGAATGGGCAGGCCGGTCTGCTGCTGCAGGTAGGCGGCATAGCGAACCCGCTCGCGTGCGCCGCGGCTGAGCACGTCCACCCCGTATTCGGGCGCCACGGTGTCGGCGCCGCCACCCAGTACCACGATGGCCTGCACCTTCGCCTCGGGCAACTGGCGCGGCGTGACGGCGGGGTAGCGCTCGAGGCTGCTTACCAGCGCGTCCGACACCGGCGGCCAGGACAACACCAGCACCGACAACAGCGACAGCACCACCAGCGTGTTGCCAGTGCGACGGTGGTACCGCGCCAGCCACAGACCAAACAGCGCCAGCACGATGCTGGACACCGGCGGCAACAGCAGCGCAGACAGAATTTTCTTGAGGGCAAACAACATGGAGAAAGAAGGCAGCGTTCATGCCCGGGCGCGGCGGCCAGGCGAGCCAAGATCAAAAGGGTCAGTGCAGCGTGCGCCGGTGGGCCAGAAAATCGAGCAGCGCAGCGTCAAACCCCTCGGGGTCTTCCAGCTGGGGCCAATGCCCCACATGCGGCAGCAGCAACGTCTGCGCATCGGGCAACACCTGGGCCAGCGCCTGCAAGGCTGCGGGGGGTGTGCACCGGTCCTGATCACCGCCCACCAGCAGCACCGGCATGGCCAGGTGCGCCAGCGCGGCGACACCCCGGTCAAACGTGGGCAGGGCCTCCAGGGCGCGGCGGTAAGCGCCCGGGAACACCTGGCCCAGCGCATGGCCCGCCAGCCGCACACCTTCAGGCAAGGCGCCGGTGCCGATGCACTGCGGCACCAGGGTCTGGGCCAGTTGTTCCATGCTGCCACCCGCATCCAGGGCCTTGAGGGCCTGCTCGCGCGGTGCCACCCAGTCTTGCACGGCCTGGGCATCCAGCGCCGGACCGCCCGCGCACAGCACCATGCGGCGCACCTTGGACACGTCCCGCACGGCGGCCTCCAGCGCCACCATGGCGCCCATACCGTGGCCGACCAGCGTGACGGGGCCGCAGCGCAGCGCATCGATCAGCGCCAGGCAGCTTTGTGCCAGTGCCTTGAAGGTGTAGGGCTCCACGGGCGCACTGCGGCCATAACCTGGCATGTCCCAGGCCACAGCCCGGTAGCCAGCGGTGGCCAGGGTCTCCACCTGGGGCGCAAAGGTGAGGTGGTCGCCGTCGGCATCGTGCAGCATGAGCACGGTGGGGCCGGAGCCGAGGGTGGTGAAGGTAGGGAGCAGTGCAGCCATGCGGTGAAAAGCAGAAGTAAACCCCGCAACAGCGCGGCGGAGGGTGGCGCCTGATAATAGGTCCTGTTGCTTGCCCCCACGCCGCCACCGCTGGCGCCGCTTTTGTGAACCCATCGCTCCCCCGCCCCGCCCTCGCCCTGCCGCCGAGCTTTTCGACCCGCGAATTCCGCAATGCGCTGGGCATGTTCGCCACGGGTGTGACCATCGTGACCGCCCGCAATGCCGCGGGTGAACTGGTGGGGCTCACGGCCAGCTCGTTCAATTCGGTGTCGCTGGAGCCCCCGCTGGTGCTGTGGAGCCTGTCGCATGGCGCCAGCACCATGCCGGCGTTTGCCAACGGCTCACACTACGCCATCCATGTGCTGGCAGCGGACCAGAAAGACCTGGCCGAACGGTTCGCCACCCGCGGCATCGACCGCTGGGCCGGCCTGGAGCACCGCCCCGGTATCAGCGGCGCGCCGCTGCTGGCCGGTGCCGCCGCCACGTTCGAGTGCTTCAACCGCAGCCAGTACAAGGAGGGTGACCACACCATCTTCGTGGGCGAGGTGGAGCGCTGCGAGCACCGCGAGGGCGCGTCGCCCCTGCTGTACCACGGCGGCAAGTTCTACACCGAGCACCCGCTGTGACGGCGCCCTTCATCGTCGTACGCCACGTGAACGTCGGCTCCGCCCGCCGCCTGAAGGTGGGCGAGCGGTCGGTGCTCACCGCCATCGGCAAAACATCCGTCACCGACCCCGTGGCTGTGGGCCCACTGGGGCTGGCGGGCGACGAGCAGGCCGACCTGAGCGTGCACGGCGGTCTGGCCAAGGCGGTGTATGCCTACCCCGCTGCGCACTATGCGTTCTGGCAGGCCCAACGCCGCGAGCGGGGCGTGAGCCTGTTCGACGAGGCGCTGCCACCAGGCTTCATGGGCGAGAACCTCACCATTGACGGACCGCTGGAGCATGAGGTGTTTGTGGGCGACGAGTGGCATTTCCCGGACTGCGTGCTGCGCGTGACGGCCCCCCGCGAGCCCTGCTTCAAGTTCAATGCCGTGATGGGTTTTGCCCAGGCCGGCCGCGCCATGGCGGTGGCGGGCTGCTGCGGCTACTACCTGGCGGTGGACCGGCCTGGCACCATCGTCGCCGGGCAGACCGCCACGCTGGTCTCGGGGCAACGCGGGCTGAGCATTGCCCAGGCATTTGCGGGCAAGTTCGCCAAGCACGCACGCTGACCCGGCTGCGGCAGCATTCGCGCGCCGCACTCCACCCAGGTTATTCCGTGGTCACCAGCTGGCGCGCCTGCGCCTGCAGCTGCGGGAACACCTTGCCCACCAGCTGCAGCTGCGCCGCCATGAGGCTGTGCGCACTGGGCGCTGCCGGTACCGTGCCCCACTCGCGCAGCACCTGGGCCACTGCCGGGGCGCTGTGGGACTTGCGCACCCGGCCTGACTGCTGCGCGCGCCCCAGCTCCAGCGCCAGTTGCTGCAGGGACGCCAGCAGGCTTTGCGCCAGCTCACGCGTGGCCTCGTCCATGGGCTGGGCCGCCGCACCACCGCGCTGGGCACCCAGGGCCGACAGGTAGTTGAGCTGGGTGTGCGACAGGCACAGGAAATGCCCCACCACCTCGGCGTTGCCACGTACATGCAAGGGCTCCTTGAGCATGGCGCTGTACGAGTTGGACAGTGCGGCATCCGCATTGTGGGCATTGCGCCGGGCCAGGCGGTAGGCCAGATGGTCGCACTTGCCACCCTGGTACTGCGCCAGAATCTCCCGCAGGTACAACGCCTGGGTCTGCAGCACCTGGGCGGCCAGCCGGGGCCAGTGGCGCGACTGCCACGACGGCAGCACCAGCCATGAGGCGACGGCGGCGATCACGCAGCCGACCACGGTATCGAGCAGGCGCGCGGAGATCACGCCGCTGGCCGCGCCCATCTGGTGAAAGCTGAGCAGCAACAAGGTGGTGACAGCCGCCGTAGCCAAGGTATAGCGGGTGTGCCGCGCCCCAAAAAACACCGCGCCCCCCAGCACCAGCAAGGCGGCCTGCACCAGCTCGCCCGGAAACAGCTGGATCACCGCCCACCCCAGTGCAAGCCCCATGGCAGTGCCCTTGGCGCGCTCCATCAGCCGCGTCTGCGTGGCCGCGTACTGCGGCTGGCTCACGAACACGATGGTCAGCAAGATCCAGTATCCGTGCGGATCGGCCGTGGCCTGCATGAGGGCAAAGCCCACCATGAGGGACAGGCTCAGCCGCAGGCTGTGGCGCAGCCAGGGAGACTGCAGCTGCCAATGCGATCGCAGGCGTGTCCAGGCATCGCGCAGGCTGCGGGGCTCGCGGTCAAACAGTGCGTGGTCCACCGCCACTTCGGCGTTGCCAGCTGGCAGCGCCAGCGCACCGGCAAACACCCCGGCCAGCGCGGTCAGGTTGTCGGCCAACGCATGCAGTGACCGCAACGCCCGGGACTGGGCGGGAAGGGACGCGGCACCGGCGGGCTGCGCCTGGGACTGCAGGTGCGCCACGGCGGCCTGCATGTCCTCGATGGCACGGGCCGTCACGCCCCAGTGCTGGGGCACCGACTGCGCCTCGATGGCCACCGACAGCTTGAGCGCCTGTTCGCCCAGCAGCGTGAGCACGCGCTGGCAGCGGTACAGCACGTCGCTGTGAAAGAACGACTGGGCAAGCAGGTCGTAATGCTCGTGGGACGAACTCACGCGCTCGTGCACGTCCTGCGCAGCCAGGTACTGGTGCATGGCCGTTTGCAGCCACAGCGGGGGTGCGCCCGCACCCATGCGGCTGATCAGGCTCTCCTTGGTGGCGTTGAGGGCGTCTACCACGCGGCCGTTGTGCAGTGCCAGCGCCATGCGGCGGCGCTCCAGGTCCACATCCCGCACCGGCTCCAGCAACAGCGCCTTCAGGCGCAGGTATTCGCCCAGCATGGCGTAGAGCTTGGCCAGGCGGTAGCGCACCGGTGCACGCGGCAGCACGGCATGCCACAGCACCGACACCACGCCGTACCAGACCGCACCCGCCAGCATGCGGGGGATGGCGTCACCCGCACCCGCACGGCTGCTGTGGGCGGCCAGCCCCGCATAGATGAACAGGATGAGCGAACCAAAGGCAATGGCGCGGTAGCGCTCGCTCAGCGCCCCCAGCATGGTGATGCCGAAGGCCAGCAGCGCCATCACCCCCATCAGCACCCAGGGCCACGACACCGCCGCCCAGACGGCCCCCGCCATGAGGCCAAAACACGCCAGCGCCAGGCACTGCGCACGCAGGCGCCCGCGCCAGCTGTCGTCGGTTTCGGTGAGCGCGCTGGCGATCACGCCCAGCAGCACCGGCATCAACTCGGCCTGCCAGTCGGCCCACCAGCCATAGGCCAGCACGGCGGCCAGGGCCACCAAGGCACGCGCGCCGCGCGTGACGCCTTCGTGGTTGCGTGCACGCTGCCAGCTGAGTTTCCAGGTTGTGTCCACAGGAGCCTTGTTGCCGAGAGATTAGGGATTACCCTAGTACATCTAGCAATTGTCAGGCCAAATCAGGCCACGCCGGCCCAAAAAGAAACCCTGCCGCGCAGGGTTGCGGGGCAGGGTCTGGGGCGATACCGGGGCGCGATGGGAGTGCGTGGCCCGGTGGCATTGGCTGCCTAACGCACGGTATCGGGCAGCTCGATCTTGACTTCCAGCACTTCCAGGTTGTCCTGGCGTTCCAGGTGCACCTTGAGGTCGTCGGGGTTGATCTTGACGTACTTGGAGATCACCGCCACCAGCTCGCGCTGCAGCGCGGGCAGGTAGTCGGGCTCGGACGCATTGCGGCCGTTGCGCTCGTGCGCCAGGATGATCTGCAGCCGCTCCTTGGCAACGCTGGCGGTTTTTTTCTTCTCGCCGAGCAGGAAGGACAGAAAAGAAGCCATGGCTATTTGCTCCCGAACAGGCGTTTGAAGAAGCCGGGCTTTTCGGCGTCAATGAAACGCAGCGGCTTGTCCTGCCCCAGGAAGCGGTCGATCACGTCCTTGTATGCCTCGCTCACATCGCTGCCCTGCGCATGGATGGCGGGCGTGCCCTGGTTGGACGACTGCAACACCACTTCCGACTCGGGAATCACGCCGATCAGTTTGATGCGCAGGATGTCCTGGATGTCTTCCAGGCTCAGCATCTGGCCGTCCTGCACGCGGCTGGGGTTGTAGCGCGTGATGAGCAGGTGTTCCTTGATGGGCTCGCCGCCGTCAATCGCACGCTTGGTCTTGCTGCCCAGCATGCCCAGGATACGGTCGGAGTCGCGCACCGAAGACACCTCGGGGTTGGTCACCAGCAGCGCCTCGTCGGCGAAGTGCATGGCCATCAGGGCGCCACTTTCAATGCCGGCAGGCGAGTCGCAGACGATGTATTCAAAGTCCATCGCGGCCAGGTCCTTGAGGACCTTCTCGACGCCATCTTGCGTGAGCGCATCCTTGTCGCGTGTCTGGCTGGCGGCCAGCACAAACAGGTTGTCGCACTGCTTGTCCTTGATGAGCGCCTGGTTCAGGTTGGCCTCGCCATGGATGACGTTGATGAGGTCGTACACCACGCGGCGTTCGCAGCCCATGATGAGGTCCAGGTTGCGCAGGCCGACGTCAAAGTCGATCACGGCGGTCTTGTGGCCGCGCAGGGCGAGGCCGGTGGCAAAGCTGGCGCTGGTGGTGGTCTTGCCCACGCCACCTTTGCCGGAGGTCACGACGACGATTTTGGCCATGTGTTGCTGATTCTCTGTGGGGTTGGTACGAATGGGGAATGAAGGGGTCAGGCCAGCGGCTCGATGAGGAGCTTCTCGCCTTCCAGCCGCACCTGGGCCGGCTTGCCGCGCACATCGGCAGGCAGCTCGGTCTCGGTGGTGCGGTAGATGCCTGCAATGGAGACCAGCTGGGGCTCCAGGCAGGTCGAAAAGATGCGGGCTTCAGTGTTGCCCCGCGCACCGGCAATTGCGCGGCCACGCAGCGGGGCATATACGTGGATGTTGCCGTCGGCAATCACCTCGGCGCCAAAGCTCACCACGGCCATCACCACCAGATCGGCGCCGCGCGCATAGACCTGCTGGCCAGAACGCAAGGGCTTGTCCACCACCACGGTGCCGGGGCCGGGCATGGGCACTTCGCGGACCACTTCCACCTCAACCTCGCGGATCACTTCACGCACCACCTCCTGCACCGGCGCTGGCGCCTCGGCACGCGCGGGAGGCGCGTCGGGTGCGGCGGCCAGCCCCGCGGCGCGCGCAGCCTCCATCTGGGCAGTGCTGCCGCCGCGCACGGCCACGGGCAGGGTGTTGTGCTGGCGCAGCGCGGCTGCGATGGCGGCAAAGTCGATGGGTGCTTCGGCCTCACGCACGGGCGCCAGGTCGATCAATACGGGGTCGTTGTCAAAAAATCCCGGGGCGTCGGCCACGCGCTCGGCCAGATCGGCTACGAACTGGGCGGCGTCAGTGGTCTTGAGCAACACCGCCACCACTGGCAGCGAGGCGCTCTTGAGGTCAAAGCTGGAGCGGGACTGCGCCGCCGTCGTAAGGGCCATGAGGGGGGATAGGAAAAAGGAGCGCGGTAACCTGTTTCAGAAGGCGCAAAGTGTACCGTGGGTAGGTGTAAGCGCCTGTTCAACCTCCTCTGGCAGTGGCCTGGCGGCACCGCACCGGGACCGCACGCACGCACGCACGCAGCGTCCCTTGGATGGTTTCAACGCCCTCCACCCGAAAACACACAGCGACTTCCTCGTCGTTTCCTGGTTGGCTAGCTGCTGAGCCTCGCCAAAACACTGCCCGGCCAAGTGGGCGAAAGCACGCAGCTACTGCCGGTGCCATCGCTGGGCTTGGATGATGCCTGGAGCTGACAGTTCAGCGACTTTGCCCAGGGCTCGCTGCTGGGACAGTCGCTGAAGGCAGGGAGGTCGGGCTGATCCACCGACACGACGGGCCGATATTTGTATCAAACTGTACTGCAGCACTTATTTGTTCGGCACTCACAGCTATCCTTTTGATAGTCAGAGGTACAAAACTATCTGGCACCCGCAAGCGGGGAAAGACCTTCACAAAGGTTGCAATCTCCCGCTACGAATACGAGAACACGACTTCACACTTCCAAGAAGGAGCATGTATGCATGACAACACCTTGACCCTTGCCCGGGAAGGCGCCTACCGACGGGGCGCTCGAACCATGCGCACCGTGCGCACCGCATTGGCACTAGGCGGTGCAGCACTGGCCTTGGCAGGCTGTGGAGGCGGGTCGTCATCCGACGCGCCTCCCCCAACCCCCCTGGCCGCCCCGACAAACTTCGAAGTCAGGCTCGGCAGCCTCGAATACCTGCGCTGGGACGCCACGCCCGGCGCCACCCGCTACGAACTGCATGCAGACCCCGACGGCTCGGGGCCGCTGACCGAAGCCAAGCTGGCCGACTACAACCCTGCCACGGGAACCGGCTTTCAATACGTTGCCGTCGGAGCTTCAGAAGTGCAGGGCACCATCTACGGCCGCGATGTGCTCAGCCTGACGGCGCGCCTCAACGCGAGCTACCGGCTGCGCGCCTGCGACGCCAATGGATGTGGCGCCTTTTCCACGCCCCAGTCGCTGGACATCGTCAACGGCGTCAGCCACGAATTCGCCTCTGGACGGGTGCCTTTGAGGTCGTCGCTGGGCGCCGATTTTGTCCCCAGACTATCCCAGGATGCGCTCACGCTCGCCATCAGCTCCCCGAGCATTAACGCCGCAGATTCCGTGGTGTACGTGTTCACGCGCGGCAGCAGTGCGCAGCCGTGGCAGCAGCACGCTGTCTTGCGCAACGACCAACCCAATTTTGGGGGCCAGATCGCGTTGTCGGCCGATGGCGGCACACTGGCAGTGCAGGTCAGCGGGCCGACGGGCAGCGGCAGCAGCGCCACCAAAGCGGTCGTGTACCTCTACCAGCGCAGCGGCAGCACCTGGAACCTTCAGGCCCAGGTCGAAGCTCCCAGCGCCCCGGCGGCCTGCGCGCAGCCCTGCAGCAGCAGTTTTGCCAGCCTCTTGGCCCTGTCAGCAGACGGTAACCTGCTGGCCGCATCTGTGAGCTTCAGCACGGCGTCAGGCGTGGCCACCTACACCCGCAATGCAGGTGCCTGGACGCCCCAGGCCTTGGTGGAGTCGGGAGGCAAGTTCGTGTCGTCCATGGCCCTGTCGAGCGACGGCAGTACCCTGGCCATGAACGAAGACGGGTGGCGTCTCGGCGACCTGAGAACCGCCAGCACTCCGGCGGTGCGGGTGTTTGCCCAGCAGAGCAATGGCACCTGGACCCAGCAGGCGCGCCTGACGGCCGGTATCGTGAGCAGCACTGATATCACGGGCCTGGTGTACAGCAACCTCGCGCTGTCCAGCGATGGCAGCACCCTGGCCGTGCACGCGAGCAACGTGCCGGGACATCCCACCACCGAGCTCGACCTCAAGCCGTCCGATTTGACCTGCCCGGGCCTGGCTGCGGACGGCTGGTACATCGGGCTGTACTCCCGCAGCGGTGGTGCCTGGCAGCGACAGACCGCCGTGTCCCGCGGCCTGAGCGGCACCTGGGCACTGGCTCGCGACGGCAACGCCCTGTTCTACGGCAACGCGCAATTCACCCGCAGCGGCGGCACCTGGACCTGCCCTTAACCGCGTGATCCGCGAAACACCGCACCATGCACCATGACCGCAAGCCCCATCTCGACGCCCTCGCCATCTCCCTGCTGCTCGCCTGCTGCATGTTCTGGGGCTTCCAGCAGGTGTTGGTCAAGGCCACGGTGGCTGAGGTGGCGCCCGTGTTCCAGGCCTTTGTGCGCTTTGCGCTGGCCACGGTCGCGGTAGCGGCCTGGTGCTTGTGGCGTGGTGTAGGCCTTTCCGGCGCGGGCGAGCCCGCCGGGGCCACGCGTGCCGGGCTGTTGGCGGGGGCGCTTTTTGCGGGCGAGTTCGCGTGCATCTATCTGGGGCTGCAGTACACCACCGCCTCGCGGCTCACAGTGTTTTTGTATGCGTCGCCCTTCTGGGTGGCATTGCTGCTGCCGCGTTTCATCCCCGGTGAGCGCCTGCAGGGCTGGCAGTGGCTTGGACTGGCCGCTGCGTTTGTGGGCGTGGGGCTGGCGCTGGGCGACGGGCTGCTGGGCCATGCCAGCACGGCGCTGCCCAAAGGCTGGCTGGGAGATCTTCTGGGACTGGCTGCGGGCCTGATGTGGGCGCTGACCACGGTGGTCATCCGCACAACGCCCCTGGCACGCGTGGCGCCTGCCAAGCAGCTTTTCTATCAAGTGGCGGTGAGCACGGCGGTATTGCCAGTGCTATCGCTGGGCCTGGGTGAGGCCTGGGTCTGGCAGTTCAGCGGCTTTGCCTGGGGTTCGCTGCTGGTGCAGGCGCTGGTGGGTGCGTTTGTGAGCTACCTCGCCTGGATGTGGATGCTGGCGCACTACCCGGCCACCAAGATCTCGGTGTTTGTGTTCCTCACGCCGGTGTTTGCGCTGCTGTTTGGCGCGCTGTGGCTGGGTGAGCCCGTGACGCCCGGGCTGGTGGCAGCGCTGGTGCTGGTGGCGGCAGGCATCGTGCTGGTGAACCGGCGGCCTGTGGTCGCGTAGTACCCGTGACAAAAGAGTTTTCATAAAAACACGGCCTAGCGCTTTACCAACAGGCGCTCAATGCTGCCATTTTGATAGCAATTCTTTTGCAGACGTGTGTTGTCAGCCAACCCGACTCAGTGCGTACCGCGTATCCAGCAACACTTGAATGCGCGCACCCAGCGCGGCGCCTTCATCGTCCTCCAGCCGTGTGAACTGCGCGGTCCAGGCCTCAGACTGCGCAAAATTCGGGAACCGGGGTGGTTCGCCCCACAGCCAGTCCGGGTGGGCGGCCCGGGGGCTTCGCCCAAATACATGCAGGTGCATCTTGCGGTGCAGTGCGGGCGTTTTGGGCCCCTGGGGATGGGCCAGCGGGTTCAGCGCGTTGTTGCCCGCCTCCCAGTAGTTCAGGCAGCCACCGGCGAGCTGCGGCAAGGTGTCGAGCATGGCCCGACCCGTAGCAGCCACCAGGCACGACCAATGCCCCAGCTCTTCGGGCGTCAGCTCGCTGCGTTCCCAGACGGGGCGCGGCGGGTGGACCAGCACATGCCCGCCATCGCTGCGGTGGTTCATGGGCCGCACGGGCAGGTCGACCGTGCCACCGGCACAGCGGATCAGGGTGGTGTGGATGTCCAAGGGGAGTTCTCCAAAAAAAGAGGATTTGTGAGAAAAAGCGATGGTCGATGCGCAGACGATCAATCGCCGCGCGGCGCCCAGCAGGCGATGGCCGTGGCCGACAGCAGCAAGGCTGCGACGCCATACACCCAGGCGGACGGCGCAATGGGCAGCAGCACACCCGCCAGCACCGGGCCTGCACCAGCGCCCAGGTCCCGCCAGACCGACCGCGTTGCCAGGGCCCGGATGCGCCCGGGCCCCGGTGTGCGGCGCGCCACAAGTGGTGGCAACAGCGGCAGCAGCAGGGCTCGCAAAATCACGATGGCCAGTGCGCTGGTCCACAGCCACCCCAGGCCAAAACCCACCAGGGCCAGCGACGTGAGCACCGCAAAACCCACGAGCAGCACTTCGGCGCCATAGCGCTCGGCCAGGTCGCCACCCACCACACTCAGCGCGATCTCGGCCAGATAGCGGACCGACAGCAGCATCCCCGCCACAACCACCGGATGGCCTGGCAGCACATCGCGGCCCAGGTACGACAGGCCGATGATGAACAGGCCGTCCAGCACCAACCCCTCAACGAACGAAAAGCGGTCCAGGCGATCCGGCAACTTGCCCCAGCGCTTTGGCGGTGGCGGCAGAGCATGCGGCTGGGCGGGCAAATGCCGCGTGGCCAGCAAGGCGCACAACGCGACGGCGGCAAACACCCAGAAGATCGCCCGGGGCTCCCACCACAGGGCGCAGACACCCCCCGCAGGCAGGGCCAGCATGGGCCCCAGCGCTGCAAAGGCGCGCGACTGCCCGGCGCGTCGCGCTGCGCCCACAGGCTCGCCCGTGGCCAGCGCCTGCGTCGCGAGGTTCAGCGCCGCAAAGGCCAGGCCCCACAGCAGCCGCAGGCCCAACAGGGCGATGAAGCCCCTGAGGGTGGCGTACCCCAGCGCACACGCGGCGGCGGCCAGCACGGCCAGCGAGCAGGTGAGACGCTCGCCATGGCGGGCATAAAACCGCGCCACCGCCCTGTAGCCCGCAATGCGCACAAGGCGGTTTGCGGCCAGCAGAATGCCCGCCTCGAACAGGGTGACGCCAAACGCTGGGGCAAACATCGGCAGCAGCAGGTAGAGCACCGTGTCCCCAGGCAGTGCAAGGCCGAGCGCCAAGGCAGCGCGGCGCGAGTGGTGGTCTGAGGCCAAGGTGTGGTCTGAAGGCTGTGGCATGGCCCGCATGGTGCGCGGCAGTGCCGGGCGCGACAAACGATATTGCTGCGCGCCATGCGTGACAAAATTGCACGCATGCCACCCCGCCTGCCCCCGCTGAACGCCGTCCGCGCCTTTGTGGCGGCGGCGCGGCACCAGAGCTTTACCCACGCCGCGCTGGAGCTGCACGTCACCCACAGCGCCATCAGTCGCCAGATCAAGGCGCTGGAGGCCCACCTGGGCGTGGACCTGTTCGAGCGCAAGACCCGGCAGGTGCTCCTCACCGCGGCGGGCCACCAGTTCCACGCACAGGTCGGGCCAGCACTCGCGCAGATCGGCGCTGCCGCCCAGTCGCTGCGGGGCGATGCCGGGCTGCGCAGCGTGAAGATCAATGTGCGGCCCAGCTTTGCGGTGCGGTGGCTGATCCCTCGGCTGCCGGGTTTTGTGGCCCAGCATCCGGACATTGAGCCCCAGGTCATCACCAGCACGCTGGCGCCGGACCATGCCACCGAGACCTTCGACCTGGCCCTGCGGCGCGGCCCACGCGGTTGGCCGCCGGGCATGCAGGTGCAGCCGTTTCTGGAGGACGAGGCGCTGGTGGTGGGCGCGCCTGCCCTGTTCGCCCAGCGCCCGGTGGCGCAGCCCGAGGCGCTGTCGGCCCATGTGCTGCTGCTGTCCAAATCGCGCAGCAAGGACTGGGAAAGCTGGAAGAGGCTGGTGAACGCGCCAAGGCTCCAGCCCGCCAGCTGTCTGCAGTTTGACCACCTGCACTTTGTGCTGCAGGCCGCCGTGGATGGGCTGGGTTTTGCGGTGGCCCCGGTGTCGTTGATCACCCACGATCTGGCCTCGGGGCGGCTGGTATCGCCGCTGCCCAGCTTGCGGCTGCCGCTCACGCGGCACTACCTGGGCATGGCGCCGGACCCGTCACCGGAGACGCTGCGTTTTGTGCAGTGGCTCCAGGACGAGATCAGCGCCTGAGCGGGAGACCGGGCAGGGCGCACAGAGCCCCACGTGCTCGGCTGGCCCGCTTTCTGCACAAATCGGGCGGTAGCGCTAGTGAATTATGTGCCAGCAGCTATATTTTCAATAGCAAAAATCATTCGCCATCGCCCATCCACCGCGCCGTTCCCGACACGCGGATGGAGCTGCCAGCCACCGGCCCGATCTCGGCCCGCAGGCGCGAGCGCATGCCCATGTCTTCGCCCTGCACCACGTCAATGGCACCGCCGTGCGGCCAGCCCAGGTCGCGCAGGTAGCCCGCCAGCGCGGCCGTGGCGGCACCCGTGGCCGGGTCTTCCAGCACGCCGCCCGACGCAAAGGCATTGCGGGTGTGCAGCAGCCGGTCGGACTCCACCCACACCAGCACAATGGTGACCAGCTTGGCGTTCACCATCAGCGTGCGGCCAACGTCCAGCGCGTAGTGCATGGCCGCCAGAGCCTCGCGACTGCGCAGCGCCAGCACCAGGTGGTCCGCACCGCCGTGGATGAGCGCGGGCGGAATGCGCGGGTCCAGATCGACCGCACTGAGGCCAAACAGGGCCAGCGCATCGGCCAGCAGCGCCGCAGGCACAGGCCCGCTGCGCGTGGGGGGCGACTGCAGCGCCGCCTGCACCAGATCGCCCGCGCGGCGGCCTTCGACCGTGATCTCGGCCTGGCTCAGCGACAGCGCAAACACGCCGTCGCCCTCGCGCTGCGCGAGCGCGGCGCCCAGGGCAATCGTGGCGTGGCCACAAAAGGGCACCTCGCTCTCGGGCGCAAAGTAGCGCACCCGCCAGCGGCCATCGCCCAGCGGGGCGGCGAACGCGGTTTCAGAAAAACCGACCTCAGCGGCGATGCGCTGCATGTCTGCGGGGCTGGGCAACGCGTCACCGATCCATACACCGGCGGGGTTGCCGCCCTGGGTGCCGTCGGAGAACGCTGCGATTTTTTGGAGTGCCATGGTGTTCAACATCCACAAAGAAAGGACGCGCTAGCCAGCGGCTCAGAGCTTCGGAATGCGAATCCGGCTGATCATCAGCGACCCCGACACCGCAAACAGCAGCACCAGCGGGTGCAGCGTGAAGCCGCCGATCAGCAGCTTGCCAAACCACAGGTTCTCGCGCACTGCGCCCAGCCAGGCGGCCAGGGCCAGCAGGCCCACCAGCACGATGGAGGTGGGGATGGGGGTGCCCTCGAAGTATTTGACCTTGCCATCGTCGCCCGACAGCGTTTCGGCCGTGACGTTGTAGCGTGCCAGGCGCGACACGCCGCAGGCCACAAAGTAGGCCAGCACGATGCGGTCGTACAGGCCTTGCATGCCGCAGCCATAGGCAATGATGGCCGGGGCCACGCCGAACGAGATCACATCCGCCAGCGAGTCCAGCTCGCGGCCCATGGCCGAGCTTTTCTGGCGCCAGCGGGCGATGCGGCCGTCCAGCACATCAAAGATCAGCGCGGCCAGCACCAGGGCACATGCAAAGTACACATGCACCACATTGCTGGTCTCCAGGTACGACATGACCGAGAACAGCGCGCCCACGCCGCAGACCGCGTTGCCCAGCGTGAACCAGTCGGCCAGGTGGAACTCACGGATCATCGAAAAACGTTTGGGCGGCTGCGGTGTGTTCATGAAGTAAAGGCGCGCAGCGGGGCGCGCAGTGGAAATCAACAAGGTCCATTATGGGTGTGCTGCAGCGCCACCAGCGCGTCAAGAGCCTGTTGTCCATCGCGCAGCGGATCGCCTGTATGCCCTGAAAACCTGCCCTGACATCTGCGTGACTGCTTTTGCGCTGGCACACGGACAGACTGTGGGCAAGCGGCGGTCGCCGCCAGGTAGGACGACGCCGCATATGTGCACCGTCGGTGACCGACCTGATTCCCCACAAGACCCGAGACAACCCCATGCGCCACCCCTCGTTGCCCCCCCTGCACAGTCCTTTTGCCCCGGGCGCCCCGGTGCGCAGCCTGCAGGATGTGGAACGGCTCGAAGCCCGCCCCCTGGCCGAGGCGCTACCGGTGCAAAGCACCTACGAAATTTTTGTGAATTCGGCGGCGGCGTTTGGCGACAAGACGGCGCTGGCCTTTTTGCCCACCGCCGACCCGGCTGCCGAGCCCATCCGCTGGTCGTATGCGCAGCTGCTCACCGGCATCCACCAGACGGCCAACCTGCTGCACCACCTGGGCGTGGGCCCGCAGGACGCCGTGGCCGTGCTGCTGCCCGGCTGCCTCGAATACCACCTGGCCCTGTGGGGCGGCGAGGCGGCGGGCATCGTGCAGCCGCTCAACCCCATGCTCACCGACGAGAAGATCGCGGCCATGATGACCTTGGCCCGGGCCAAGGTGCTGATTGCCTACGGCGGCGAGGGCGACCTGGGCTACTGGAGCAAGGCCCTGCGCCTGCGCGCCCTGGTACCCACCCTGACCACGGTGCTGCGCGTTGCTCCGCACGATGAGGCAACGGGTACCACGCCCGCCCTGCCCCCAGGCGTGCTCGACCTGGCCGCGCGCCACCAGCAACCGGGCGACCACCTGGTAAGCGGCCGCCGCATTGTGGCCACTGACATCGCCGCGTACTTTCACACCGGCGGCACCACGGGTGCGCCCAAGCTGGCGCGCCACAGCCACGGCGCACAGGTGTTCACCGCCTGGGGCAGCGTGCAGATGCAGGGCATACGGCCCGAGGACGTGGGCATCAACGGCTACCCGCTGTTCCATGTGGCGGGCGTGCTGCCCGGCTCGCTGGCGGCGCTGTCGGCAGGGGTGGAGACCATCATCCCCACCACCGGCCTGTTCCGCAACCGCGAGGTGATTGCGAACTACTGGCGGCTCGTGGAGCGCTACCGCTGCACCTACCTCTCGGCCGTGCCCACGGTGCTGGCGGCGCTGGCCAACGTGCCGCTGGATGGGGCCGACATTGCCACGCTGCGCTACTGCCGCACCGGCGCGGCCATCCTGGCGCCCGAGCTGGCGGCGCGGTTTGAGCGTCTGTTTGGCCTGCACATCCACGAAAGCCTGGGCATGACGGAAATGGCGGGCATCTCCACCATCACCCCACCGGGCGTCAACGCGCCCGCAGGCTGCGTGGGCTGGCGGCTGCCGTACACCCAGCTGCGCGTGGTAGCGCTCGATGCGCAGGGCAACGCGTCCGACCAGGACCTGCCGCCCGGCCAGCCGGGCATGGTGCTGTTCCAGTCGCCCAACCTGTTCTCGGGCTTTCTCGACGCAGCCGACACGGCCAAGGCGTTCACGCAGGACGGCTGGCTGGCCACCGGCGACCTGGGCTTTGTGGACGAGCAAGGCCGCCTGCACCTGAGTGGCCGCTCCAAGGACCTCATCATCCGCAGCGGCCACAACATCGACCCCAAGGTGATCGAGGACGCGCTGGGCGCCCACCCCGCCGTGCAGCTGTGCGCCGCCGTGGGCGCCCCCGATGCCTATGCGGGCGAGCTGCCCGTGGTCTACGCCACGCTGGTGCCCGGTGCACCGGCGGTGACCGAGGCCGAACTGCTGGCCTTCACCGCCGAACGCGTGGACGAGGCCGTGGCCCGCCCGCGCTGGGTGCAGGTGCTGCAGACCATGCCCGTGACCAACGTGGGCAAGATCTACAAGCCCGAGCTGCGCCAGCGCGCGGCCTGCCACACGGTGCAAGCGCTGGTCGATGGCGTGTGCGGACAAGCCCCAGGCAGCCCCTGCCCCCAGGTACAGCCCGAGGGCGACAACACCGTGCGCGTGACCGTGGCCCCGGGCCCCGACGCCGACGCGCTGCAGACCCGCCTGCGCGAAGTGCTCGCGCCCCTGCCCCTCACCGTGCACGTCACCACCGGCCCCGCCCCAGGGAGCCCCCAGACCGCATAGGCCCATGGCGTGACAGCCAGGCCCCGGCCCGCCACCATGCATCGCGGAGCCCGCTGAGTGATTTTTATAACCATGACAGGAGACAAACCCATGCCCTTCCACGCCCTGACCCGCCGTTCCTGGCTCGGCGCCGCCGCGCTGGCCGCTGCCACCGCCTGCACCGGCACCGCCGCCTGGGCGCAGGCCGCCTATCCCAACAAGCCCATCAAGGTGGTGGTGCCCTTCGCCCCCGGCGGCGCCACCGACGTGCTGGCGCGCGTGCTGGCCGAGAAGATGGCCGTGGGCCTGGGCCAGCCCATGGTCATCGACAACAAGCCCGGCGCGGCCGGCATCATCGGCACCGACGCGGTGGCCAAGGCCGCACCGGACGGCTACACCCTGCTGCTGGCGCTGAGCAACTCCATGCTCACCAACCAGTTCCTGTACACCAAGCTGCCGTACAGCCCCGAGAAGGACATCGCGCCCATCTACCAGATCGCCATCGCGCCCCTGGTGCTGGTGGCCCACCCCAGCGTGCCGGTGGCCACGGGGCCTGAGCTGCTGAAATACATCGCCGCCAACAAAGGCAAGGTGGCCTATGGTTCGTACGGCACGGGTGCCTACCCGCACCTGGCCGGCGCGTACATGAGCCAGTCGCAGAACGCCGACATGAGCCATGTGGCCTACCGGGGCGAGGCGCCCATGGTGCAGGACCTGCTGGGTGGGCAGATCCAGATTGCTTTTGCGAGCGCACTGCAGGTCAAGGCACACATCGACGCCGGCAAGCTCAAGGCCATTGGCGTGAGCGGCGAGCGCCGCATGGGCACGCTGCCCAACGTGCCCACGCTGGGCGAACAGGGCCTGAACGACGAGGCCTACCGCGTGGCGGGCTGGCTGGCGTTTGGAGCCCCCGCAGGCACACCGCCCGCCATCCTGGAGCGCGTTGCGGCCGAGGTCCGCAAAGCCACCGAGCATCCCGATGTGGCCCAGCGCATCACAGCCATGGGCTTTGACGTGCAAAAAAGCTCACCGGCTTTGTTCACCACGGCCATGAACAAGGAGCGCCCGGTGTGGGAGCGGCTGATCAAGGCATCGGGGGCAAAGCTGGACTGACCCCCTGGGGCGCAGCCCGCCTCGGTGTCGCACTCAACCTTGTATCCAAACAAGGCGCTAGCGCTTATTGAATAAGCGCTAGCAGCTATTATTTTTGGAGCGCACTCGCCCGCTGCGCCGCAAACGCCACATACCAGTCCAGACACCCCGGGTTGGCCATCGCGTCCTTGTTGACCACCTTTTCGATGGGCTGGCCCAGCAGCAGTTTCTTGATGGGCAGCTCCTGCTTCTTGCCGCTCAGCGTGCGCGGCACCTCGGCCACGGCAAAGATGTCGTCGGGCACAAAACGCGGGCTTAAAGCGATGCGCACCGCGCCGTTGATGCGGGCGCGCAGGGCATCATCGAGCACGCTGCCGGGGCGCAGCACCACAAACAGCGGCATGTAGCTCTCGCGGCCCAGGTACTCCAGGTCCACCACCAGGCTGTCGAGCACTTCGGGCAACGATTCGACCGCGCTGTAGATCTCGCTCGTGCCCATGCGCAGGCCGTGGCGGTTGATGGTGGCGTCAGAGCGGCCATAGATCACGCAACCGCCGTTGGCGCCGATCTTGAGCCAGTCGCCATGTCGCCAGACCGCGCCCATGCTCGCGGGGCCATCGCCACCGCCGGGCTGGCGGCCGTGGCCTGCGGGGTACATGTCGAAATAGCTCGACAGGTAGCGGCTGCCGTCCTTGTCGCCCCACAGAAACAAAGGCATCGACGGGATGGGCTGCGCGCAAACCAGCTCGCCCACCGCGTCCTGCACGGGGCGGCCCTCGGCGTCCCAGGACTCCACGGCCGCGCCCAGCATGCGGCATTGCATCTCGCCGGGCACCTGGGGCATCTCGCGGTTGCCGCCGATGAAGGCGCCGCAAAAGTCGGTGCCCCCGGATATGTTGTTCCACCAGATGTCGCGCGTGCCAATGGCCTCGAACTGCGCCGTGCCCCACTGCTGCACCTCGGGCGACAGCGGCGAGCCCGTGGTGCCCAGCGCGCGGACACGCGTGAGGTCGCCGTAGTCGGTGAGCGTGATGCCCGCCTTCATGCAGTTGGCAAAGAACGCCGCGCCCGCGCCGAAGAAGGTCACGCCCGTCTCGGCCGCAAAGCGCCACAGCACGCCCCAGTCCGGGTGCTCCTTGCTGCCGCCCGGGTTTCCGTCGTAGATCACGCAGGTGGTGCCTGACAGCAGGCCGCTGAGCTGCGCATTCCACATCACCCAGCCGGTGGAGCTGTACCAGTGGTAGCGCTCGCCAAAGCTGTTGGCCTCGTAGCTGCAGCCGATGTCGTTGTGCAGCACCTTGAGCTGCAGCGCCACCAGCACCGTGCCGCCATGGCCGTGCACGATGGGCTTGGGCAGGCCGGTGGTGCCGCTGGAGTAGACGATCCACAGCGGGTGGTCAAACGGGAGCCACATCGGCTCGAAGGCAGCCGTTTCTGCATCGTTTTGGGCGGTAGCGCTAGTCCAGCTTGCCCAGCCTGCTATCGAAACAGAAGCATCCAGATTGCCCAGCAGCACCGCGTGCTGCACGCTGGGCAGGGCCTCGCGCAGCTCGGCCAGCACGGGGCGGCGGTCGTGGTCGCGGCCGCCATAGCTCACGCCGTCCACGCCGATCAGCACCTTGGGCTCGATCTGGCGGAAGCGGTCGAGCACCGCATGCGTGCCCATGTCCGGCGCGCAGATGCTCCACACGCCGCCGATGCTCACCGTGGCCAGGAAGGCGATCATGGCCTCGGGCACGTTGGGCAGGTAGGCAGCCACGCGGTCGCCGGGCTGGATGCCCTGGGCCTTGAGGTGCAGCGCCAGCGACGCGACCTGGCGGCGCAACTCGGGCCAGCTCAGTTCGCGGTGCTGGCCCTTTTCGTTGCGGCTGATGATGGCGGGCAGGTCCGCCGCGTGGGCGGCATCCACATGCCGCAGCGCCTGGCGTGCGTAGTTGACCTGCGCACCGGGGAACCACAACGCGCCGGGCATGGTGTTCTTCGCCAGCACAGCCGTGTGGGGCGTGGGCGACTGCAGCTGGAAGTAGTCCCAGATGCTCTGCCAGAAGGCGTCGAGGTCGGTGGTGGACCAGCGCCACAGCGCGTCGTAGCTGTCGAACTGCAGACCGCGCTGGTCGCGCAGCCAGTTCTGGTACAGGCGGATCTGGGGAATGTAGGGCGGGGTGTTGTGTGTTGTCTCCATGGCGACGCAGCGTACCAGCGGCGCCCGGCAGAGGCCAGCCACACCCGTCGCCCGGTTGACAGCGCGGGGATTGCCTTGTTTCGCACAATCGTGCTAAATTGCAGCCATGGACGCCAAAACCCAGAAAGCCGAACTCACCCGCGCCGCCATCGTCGGCGCGGCGCTGGACCTGGCTGCGGCCGAGGGGCTGGAGTCGATCACGCTGCAGGCCGTGGCCGACCGCGTGGGCCTGTCCAAGAGCGGCGTGTTCTCGCGGGCCGGCTCGCGCGAGGCGCTGCAAAAAGCAGTGATCGAGGAGTTTGGCCGCCGCTTTCTGGTCGACGTGTTCGTACCCGCCATGCAGCAGCCCAAGGGCCTGCCGCGCCTGCAGGAGATCCTGCGCCGCTGGATTGCCCGCACGCGCGACGTGGAGGCATTCACGGGCTGCATCTACACCGCCGGCGCCTTCGAGCTGGACGACCGCGAGGGCGAACTGCGCGACCTGCTGCACGCTGAAATCACCCGCTGGCGCGCCGCATTGCGCCGCACCGTGATCCAGTCCATCGAGGCCGGGCACCTGGCGGCCGACACATCCCCCGACCAGCTGGTGGGCGAGATCTATGGCCTGATCATGGGCTTGTTGCACGACGTTCGCTTCCTGCGCGATCCGCAGGCAGTGGCACGCACCGAGGCGTCCTGGGCGCGCATCGTCAAGAGTTACCTCCCCTCCCCCGCTTGATACGCGGTGGTGTGCCAGGGAGTGCTCTTGTTTTTTTATGTCCCAATTTCGCACAACCGTGCGAAGAAAGGAACCACCATGTTGATCATCCTGGGCATTGCCGCCATTGCGGCCGCAGTGGGCGCCATCCGGTCGCTACGCAGCACCCTCACCAGCCTCCCGCGCAGCAACCGGGACTGGATCTTTTACTGACCGTCCACCCGGTCCACCTCCCCCATCTACCCCCATCTCCCTCCTGGAGTCCCACCATGAACACCTCCCCATCCGCCGCGCTGCAGGCCACGTCCAGCTTCTACGGCGAGCACCCCGGCATGCGCCTGCTGCGTGTGGCGCTGGGCACGGCCGAACGCCTGTGGCCCACCTTGGCCGTGCGCGCGGCCTACCGCTTGTTTGGCACGCCCCTGCCCCTGCGCAAACCGGGCCGCAGCGCCGTGCCACCGGGCCACTGGCGCACGGAGCGCCTGGCGTTTGAAGACGCCGAGATCACGCTGTACCTGCCCCAGGCCCAGCCGCACGGCCCCACGGTGCTGCTGCTGCACGGCTGGGGCGGGCATGCGCGCCAGATGCTGCCGCTGGCCGACGCCCTGGCCGCCCGCGGCCTGCGCCCGGTGCTGGTGGACCTGCCCGCACACGGCGGCAGCCGGGGCCGCGTGAGCAACCTGCCGCAGTTCGCCCGTGCCATCGAATACGCCACCGCCCGCCTGCACGCGCAGGACTCGGCGCCCCACGCCGTGGTGGCCCATTCGCTGGCGGCCAACGCAGCGGCCCATGCGGCCAGCCGGGGCCTGGCCACCGAGCGGCTGGTGCTGCTGGCGCCGCCCGCCTCGCCGCACGAATACACGCGCCTGTTCGCGCAGGTGTTTGGCCTGTCCGAACGCACCCGCGCCGCCATGCAGCGGCGCATCGAGGCGCGCGAGGGCATCCTGATGCGACAGTTCGAGCCCCCCGCCGTGGGCCCGCGCATTGCACTGCCCACGCTGGTGGTGCACGACCGGGGCGACCGCATCAACCGCTTTGCCGACGGCGAGGCGTACCGCGACCACATTCCGGGTGCCGCGCTGCTGGCCACCGAGGGGCTGGGGCACCGCAAGATCCTGCAGCAGGCGGAGGTGCTGCAGGCCGTGGCCGACTTTGTGGCGGCGTAAGCGCCGGCCGGCGGTGGCAGACGGGTCGCGCGACCCGCCGGAATCAGCCGGTGACAGGCAGCCTCTATCATCCGCACTCGACCGCCTTCCTGGAGGCGCCCTGCCGATGAATCGCTGGTGCCCACACCAGCGGCCCCTGCTGCCTGTTGCTACCTGCCGTGTCTCCCATGTCCACTCTTCTGTCCGCCTGGCCCGCCCTGGTCCTGTTGTTGCCCGCGCTGTGGCTGGTGTCGGCCATCGTGTTCCTGGCCAAGGGCAACCGGCGGGCGTTTGCACAGCTGATGGCCCTGCTGGCCTGTTTTCTGATCGGCGCGCTGCTGATGGAGTTCTTCACCTTCATGGGCGCCCTCATGGCCCGCTCGGGCAGCCAGCACGCCACGCCCACGCTGGGCACCGGCACGCGCCAGTTGCTGGAGACCATTGCCAACCCGCGCTCCATCACCGCACCACCACTGTCGCTGGCGGCTTTTGCGGCGTACAGCATCCCGGCGGGCTACCTGTGGCTGCTGGTCACCTGGGTGCTGCACCTGCGCGGCAAGAAGGCAGGCCCGGCCAAAAAGAAGTCCAGCAAAGCCCCGCGCAAGGCAACTAGAGACTAATTTTCGATTGTTTAGCCCTCAGGCGCTAGAACCATATGCCTTAGCAGCTATCAATTGGATAGCATCACCACGCCATGGCTTGACGCAGGGCAAAGCGTGCCCCAACCCGCCCGCCCACAATGGCGCGCGGCCTCCCCGACCCGGGGCGGGCACCTTGTCACCCTGTATTCATCCCGCCATGACCACCCACCACAGCGACGTGCTCATCGTCGGCGCAGGCCCGGCGGGCCTGTCGCTGGCCATCTCCCTGGCGCAGGCCGGGTTCACCGCCACCGTGGTGGAGCAGCAGGGCGACCGCGCACTGGCCCAGCCCGCACCTGACGGCCGCGAAATCGCCCTCACCCACCCCAGCCGGGCAACGTTGCAGCGGCTGGGCAGCTGGGCGCACCTGGCCAACCACGAGGTGGGCCAGATTGCCGAGGCCCAGGTGCACGACGGCCCGCTGGGCCGCCACAGCGCGCTGCAACTGAACGCGGCCAGCGGCACCCACGGCGATGTGTCAGCTCCCGGCGCCCTGGGCTTCATCGTGCCCAACCACGCGCTGCGACGCACGGCCCACGCGGTGGCTGCGAGCACCCCGGGCGTGCGCCTGCTCACCGGCACCCAGGTCACCCGCGTGGCCGCGCTGCCCGGCCATGCCGAGCTAGACTGCGAGCCCTCCCACACGGGCCCTGGCGACCACGCCACGCCCCAGCGCCTCACCGCCCCGTTGCTGGTGGCCGCCGACAGCCGCTTCTCGGCCACGCGCCGCCAACTGGGCCTTGGCGCAGACATGACCGACTTTGGCCGCACCGTCATCGTCTGCCGCATGCGCCACGCCCTGCCCCACGGCAACGTTGCGCACGAATGTTTTGGCTACGACCGCACACTGGCCGTGCTGCCCCTGCCCGATGACCCACAGACGGGACAAGCGCTGTGCTCGGTGGTGGTCACGGCGGGCGCGGCCGACGCGGCCGCGCTGATGGCCCAAAGCCCCGAGGCTTTTGCCACCCAGGTGCAGGCCCAGTTCAACGACCGGCTGGGACCCATGGCGCTGGTGGGCGAACGCCACGCCTACCCGCTGGTGGCCGTGTACGCCCAGCGCTTTGCGGGCCACCGCTGCGCGCTGCTGGGCGACGCCGCCGTGGGCATGCACCCGGTCACGGCGCATGGCTACAACCTGGGGCTGGCGGGGGTGGAGCGGCTCACGGCCGCGCTGGTCAGCGCCCGCCAGCGCGGGCAGGACATTGGCAGCGCCGACGCCCTGACCCCCTACGCCCAGGGCCACCACCGCCACGCCTGGCCCATCTACCAGGGCACCAACGCCATCGTGCGCCTGTACACCGACGCCCGCCCGGTGCCCCGCCTGCTGCGGCAACTGGTGCTGCAGGGCGCGCGGCGCCTGCCACCGCTGCAGGCGGCCATCGTGGGGCAGCTGACGGGCAAGGCACCCCAATGGATGCGCGCACTGACGCTCAGGCCGTAGCCAACCTCTGCAACGGGCGCGCCCTACGCCAGCGCCACCGTGGAACTGGCTTTGCCAGGCCACCGGTGGCGTCCCCCTCAGGGGGACGACGCGAAGCGACTCAGGGGGGGCCGTCCCTTACCCCCAGCGTGGCCAGGCCATACAGCGGCGCACCGAGCCAGGGGCGCCACCACATGTCCATGGCAATACCGGCCCAGCCGTAGCCCTCCGCCACGCTTTGCTCGCGCAGCAGCTGCAGGCGCGGGTGCACGGCCGCCAGCTCTGCCATGCGGCCGACCCCCCACCGAAACTCCGCGCCCGTAGGCCCCACGCTGGCGTGGCGGGCCGCGCAACCCACGGCCTGGCGCGTCATCACATCCAGCACCATGCGCGAGCCCGGTGGCGCGTGCTGCGCAAACTCGGCCAGCACGGCATGCACCTGCGCGGGTGGCAGGTACATCAACACGCCCTCACACACCAGCAGCACCGGGAGGGCGGTACGCTGCGCGGGCAGCCCGAGCCGCTGCCACCAGCCGGTTTGCGACAAGTCCAGATCGGCATGGCGCATGCGCGGGCACTGCGGCGGCAACAGGGGCTTGCGCAGCGCCATCACCGCAGGCAGGTCCGCATCAAGCCACTGGTTGGCCCCCGAGTCCAGCCACTGAAAGTGGTGCGTGAGGCCACACCCCAGGTTGACGCCCAGGGCCTGCGGGTGCTCGGCAAAAAAGGCGCGCCCCGCCTCCTTGATGGCGCGGGTGCGCCACAGCACATGCAGCACCGTGGGCAGGTCGTCCAGGGTGTTGCTCACATCGGCACCCAACTGGGTCAGCAAGGCCTGGGCCACGGCATCGTGGCAGTCGAGCCAGGGGAAATAGCGCCCGCCGTGGGCACGCGCGGCCAAAGGGATGAGCAAGGTGCTGGGCACGGGGGGCAGCTGCGCGCGCTGCAGCAGGCTGCCGGTGCGGTGGAGCGCACGCGCCGGTGGCGCAGGGCTGCGCGGCGATCGGACAGGGCGTCTGGTGGGGGACTGCGGCACGGGGCGCTCCTCCAGTGGCTGCGGGCGCCACGGTTGCGTGGGTGGCCCAGGGCAAGGGCCTCGGGACCTCAGAACAGGTTCTTGGACCATTCTGAACGGTCTGCTCCAGTCTGTCGTGAATGACCGCAGCGCGTGCTGCGGTATGTCAATGCACTGGCGGGGCTTGCGGCCAGCGCGACGCTGAATCCCTAGTCCTTCACCAGCGCCCACACCAGCGCCACCCCGGCGGCCAGCAGGTCCCCGGTGAACGAGCTGTCATTGGCGTCGCTGCTGGCCGTGGTGAACGCCCGTTTCTGGCGCTCACGCTCGGCCCGGGTGCGGTCGCGCTCCAGGGCCACCAGGGCGTCGCCAATGTCCACGGGCGATGCCGGCGCCGCTGGTGCCTTGGCGCTCGCGGCGGCATAGCCCTCCATGGCGCGCACCACGGCCTGGGGGTCGATGAGGGAGAACGCGGCGCGGCAGTAGGGGCAGGCGTGGTCCTTGCGGATGTCCACGGGCGCGCCGCAGCTGGTGCAGTAGATGGCGCCCACGCGCTTGGCGAGGTCGTCGATCTCGGGGCGCGTCATGTGGCGCACAAAGCCTTTTTCGACCATGAAGGACGAGAAGGTGCTGAAGCGCCCATGCTGTCGCCCGCAGCGGTACACCATGTAGCGGCCGCTGCGCACCACGTCGTAACCCTTGGCCAGGCTGGTGTTGCAGCGCGGGCAGGCCATGCTCTCGGCCAGGGCCTGGTGCTGGTCCACACGGTGCTCGTGCAGCAGCCGAAACAGCTCGACCACGGACTGGGGCGTGAGCTTCAGGTTCTCGTGCCGGTCAAACCACAGGCCCTGGCAAGCAAAGCAGATGTCCAGCTCCAGCGAATCGCCCAGGTTGCTGGCAAAGCGGTGTGCCTGCATGGGTTGGCGGCACGAGGGGCAAGTGGGTGCAGGAAACATGGCAGTGAGGGTCTGGGCAGCGGTGCGGGGTGTCTCGCGGGGGCGGGGGCATCGTAACCCGCCCGGGATGCTCGTCCCCCACCCTGGCCGCATCCACTAGCATTCGCGCCTCAACCACAAGGAACAACCACATGGGATTCATGAACTGGCGTGTGAAAAGCGCTGATGTGTTGCAACAAGGCGGCGTGATCGCGCCGGACGAGCGGCTGCCCTGGCCGCAGACGGCGGTGATGGGCGTGCAGCACGTGATTGCGATGTTTGGCGCCACGGTGCTGGCGCCCATCCTGATGGGCTTTGACCCGAACGTGGCCATCCTGATGAGCGGCATCGGCACGCTGATCTTCTTCCTCGTCACCGGCGGCAAGGTGCCCAGCTACCTGGGCTCCAGCTTTGCGTTCATTGGCGTGGTGATTGCGGCCACGGGCTATGCGGGCCAAGGGGCCAATGCCAACATCGGCGTGGCGCTGGGCGGCATCATTGCGTGTGGCCTGGTCTACACCCTCATCGGCGCGCTGGTGCAGGCGATTGGCACGGGCTGGATCGAACGCTTCATGCCGCCCGTGGTCACCGGCTCGGTGGTGGCGGTGATCGGGCTGAACCTCGCGGGCATTCCCATCAAGAACATGGCGGCCAGCAACTTTGACAGCTGGATGCAGGTGGTGACCTTTGTGAGCGTGGGCCTGGTGGCCGTGCTCACGCGCGGCATGGTGCAGCGCCTGTTGATCCTGGTGGGGCTGATCGTGGCCAGCATCATCTATGCAGTGCTGACCAACGGCCTGGGCCTGGGCAAGCCGATGGACCTGACCGCACTGGCCAACGCTGCGTGGTTTGGCCTGCCGAACTTTGCGGCCCCGCAGTTCAGCGGCAATGCCATGCTGCTGATTGCGCCCGTGGCCATCATCCTGGTGGCCGAGAACCTGGGCCACGTGAAGGCCGTGACGGCCATGACCGGCCAGAACCTGGACCGCTACATGGGCCGCGCGTTCATCGGCGACGGCATTGCCACCATGGTGAGTGGCAGCGCAGGCGGCACGGGCGTGACCACCTATGCCGAGAACATCGGCGTGATGGCGGCGACCAAGATCTATTCCACCGCCGTGTTCCTGCTGGCGGGTGTGTTTGCGCTGGTGCTGGGCTTTTCCCCCAAGTTCGGCGCACTGATCCAGACCATCCCGCTGCCGGTGATGGGTGGTGTGTCCATCGTGGTGTTTGGCCTGATCGCGGTGGCGGGCGCCAAGATCTGGGTGGACAACAAGGTGGACTTTTCGCAGAACAAGAACCTTATCGTGGCGGCCATCACCCTCATCCTGGGCACGGGCGACTTCACGCTCAAGTTCGGCCAGTTCGCGCTGGGCGGCATCGGCACCGCTACGTTCGGGGCGATCCTGCTGTACGCGCTGCTCAACCGCAAAGCGGCGTAATCTGTGGATGTGGCCGGGCCGAACCGCATTTGCAAGGGTTAACCCTTAATTTGTAAGGAACGAAGGCTAGCATCCTGGGTTTTGTCCACAGGGCCATCCGCTCACCGGGCGGGTGGCCTTTTTCTTTTTGCGGAGTTTGTTCATGTCCCTGGCCGATCGGGTGCTGTACCCCGACTTTCTCTCCCGCACCATGACCGCCGACGAGGCGGCCGCCCTGATCCCTGCCGGTGCCCATGTGGGCATGAGCGGATTCACCGGCGCGGGCTACCCCAAGGCCGTGCCCGGCGCGCTGGCGCGCCGCATCGAAAGCCTGAACGCGCAGGGCCATGGCTTCAAGATCGGGCTGTGGACAGGCGCCAGCACCGCACCCGAATTGGACGGCGCGCTGGCCCAGGTGGACGGCATCGAGATGCGCCTGCCCTACCAGTCCGACCCCACGGTGCGCCGCCAGATCAATGCGGGGCAGATGCAGTATGTGGACATCCACCTGTCGCACGTGGCGCAGTTTGTGTGGTTCGGCTTTCTGGGCAAGCTGGATGTGGCGGTGGTCGAGGTGGCGGGCGTGTTGCCCGACGGGCGCCTGATCCCCTCGTCCTCGGTGGGCAACAACAAGACCTGGCTGGACCAGGCCGACAAGGTCATCCTGGAAGTGAATGCCTGGCACAACCCGCAGCTGGAGGGCATGCACGACATCTACTACGGCACCGATGTACCGCCGCACCGCAAGCCGATCCCCATGACACGGCCTGATGAGCGCATTGGCGAGCCCTACCTGCGCTGCGACCCGAGCAAGGTCATCGCCGTGGTGATGACCAACCAGCCCGACCGCAACAGCGTGTACGCCGCGCCCGACGACACCTCCAACCGCATCGCGGGCCACATCATCGACTTCCTGCAGCACGAGGTGAAAAAGGGCCGCCTGCCCAAAGACCTGCTGCCGCTGCAGTCGGGCGTGGGCAACATCGCCAACGCAGTGCTGGCAGGGCTGAACAACGGCCCGTTCGACAACCTCACGGCCTACACCGAGGTGCTGCAGGACGGCATGCTGGACATGCTGCGCTCGGGCAAGCTGGCCAGCGCCTCGGCCACGGCGCTGTCGCTGAGCCCGGCGGCGATGCAGGACTTCAACGACCGCATCGACTACTACAAGCAGCGCATCGTGCTGCGCCCGCAGGAGATCAGCAACCACCCCGAGCTGATCCGCCGCATGGGCTTGATCGCGATGAACGGCATGATTGAGGCCGACATCTACGGCAACGTGAACTCCACGCATGTGATGGGCTCGGCCATCATGAACGGCATCGGCGGCTCGGGCGACTTTGCGCGCAATGCCTACCTGTCGATCTTCATGACGCCGTCGCTGGCCAAGAACGGCAGCATCTCGTGCATCGTGCCCATGGCCTCGCATGTGGACCACACCGAGCACGATGTGCAGATCCTCGTCACGGAGCAAGGCCTGGCCGACCTGCGCGGCCATTCGCCCACACAGCGCGCCGAAATCATCATCGACCGCTGCGCGCATCCGGACTTCCGCCCCGCCCTGCACGACTATGTGGCCCGCGCCAAACGCGGCGCCGTGGGCCAGCACACGCCGCACCTGCTGAACGAGGCCTTGTCGTGGCACCAGCGGTATGTGGAGACGGGCAGCATGCGCGCGCCAGCAGGCCCGGCGAGCGCGGCATAAGGGCGCAAGGGCCACAAAGGGCAAATCCGGCACAAGGGGACGCGGCGCGCGCCCCAGGCCCTGCTGGAGCCTTTGACAGCCAATTGCCAGCCTGCGCAGATAAAATCAGGGTTAACCCTAGGTCTTTCGACCTCCCCCGTCCACCCCCACCAGCCCCCATGCGGGGCTGGTGGCATTTTGTCTGCGAGTTTTTTGATGACCATGCAACGCCGTCAGTTCACCCAATCCCTCATGGCCGCCAGCGCCGGCCTGCTGCTTGCCCCCTCGTCGCGCGCCGTGGGCGTGCAAGACCCCATGGACGCCAAGAGCGTGACCATTGGCTGCTCGCTGGGAACAACCGGCGCCCTGGCCAGCCTGGGCAAGGAACTCAAGCAGGGGCTGGACGCAGGCTTGGCCCAGGCCAAGGGCATCCACGGCCGCGAGATCAAGCTGCTGGCCATGGACGACGGCTATGACGCCGCGCGCTCCGAAGACAACGTGCGCAAGCTGATTGCCGATGCCAACGTGGTGTCGCTGATCTCCTGCATGGGCACGGCCAACAACCAGCGCATCCTGCCGTTGGTGGACGAGGCGCAGATCCCCTACGTGGCCCCGCAAAGCGGCGCCACCTCGCTGCGCAAGGCCGAGTACCGCTCGGTGTTCCACGTGCGAGCCAGCTACACCGACGAGGCCCAGCGCCTGGCCCAGAAGCTGGTGTCCATGGGCATCACCGAGCTGGCCGTCGTGTACCAGGACACCGCCTTTGGCCGCGAGTTTCTGGCCGATGTGACCAAGGCCATGGCGGCCGCCAAGCAGCCCGCACCCAAAGCCTTCAAGCTCGACGCCCAAGGCGCCCAGGTGGCGGATGTGGTGGGCAAGGCCGTGGCCGCCAAGCCCAACGCCGTGCTGCTGGGCACGGCGGGCGACATCACCGCCACGCTGGTCAACGAGTTCAAGAAAGTGTCGCCCAGCACGCCGCTGGCCGCCACCAGCGTGGCGCTGTCGGGCGACAACCTGCGCCAGCTGGGCGGCAAGGCCTCGGGCATTGCGCTGTCGATGGTGCTGCCCGACGCGGCCCGCACCAGCTTTGCCGTGGTGCGCGACTACCAGAAGGCCATGCGCGCACTGGGCTACCAGGAGTTCTCGGCCCGCAGCTTTGAAGGCTATGTGAACGCCCGCGTGCTGGCCGAGGGCCTGGAGCGTGCTGGCCGCGACCTGACCCGCGCCAAGCTGCGCAACGCCCTCGCAGGCATCCGCAGCAACGACCTGGGCGGCCTGTCCATCGACTACGCCAGCGGCGCGCCGTATGTGGGCTCGCGTTTTCTGGACCTGGGTGTGATGGGCGCCAACGGAAAGTTTGTGGGCTGAAGCTAGGAGCCTGCGGCACAGGGCGGGACCACAGGCGTTGGCACAATCAGCGGCTTGCACTGACTAGGCCCTGCCCCGTGACCACCATGCCCATCTGGAAAAAACCCATCGACCTGGCCCTACTGAAGGCCGCCAACCGCAACACCGCCGTAGAGCACCTGGGCATCGAATTTGTCGAGGTGGGTGACGACTTTCTGCGCGCCCGGGTGCCGGTAGACCACCGCACCATCCAGCCTTTTGGCCTGCTGCACGGCGGTGTCAGCGTGGTGCTGGCCGAGTCCATGGGCTCCACCGGCGCTTACTACGCCCTGCCCGAGGGCTACCGCGCCGTGGGCCTGGACATCAACGCCAACCACCTGCGCTCTGCGACCAGCGGCTGGGTGACCGGCACGGCCAAGCCGGTGCACATCGGCCGCACCACGCACGTGTGGCACATCGATCTGCACAACGAAGCCGGTGAGCTGACCTGTGTGTCGCGGCTGACGATGGCGATCCTCGCACCCCGCTAGTGGGCATCCCCCTGAGGCGCTTCGCGCCTTCCCCCTTCTCTCGCATCGCTAGCGCGATCCGGGATGGGGGACACCGCCAGCGCGGCGGAGCGGCCCTTGCGCGGCGGTCCTGGCCTGGGGAAGCGCCCGTGGCAAAGGCTGGGGGGTGTTTTTGATGAAATCGGCCCCAAGCGCCAGAAGAATATGCGCTGGTAGCTATCTATTCTGTAGCGGTTTGCTGTGCCAGGCGCTCGCTTTTCCAGTACACGTCATCACCGCCATCCATGCGATTGAGCACGCGGGCGAGCACGAACATCAGGTCGGAGAGGCGGTTGAGGTACTGGCGCGGCGCGTCGTTCAGGGCCTCTTCGTTGCCCAGGGCGACCACGGCGCGTTCGGCGCGGCGGGCCACGGTCCGGCACACGTGGGCCTGTGACGCGGCGCGGGTGCCCGCGGGCAGAATGAACTCCTGCAGGCGCGGCAGCGCGGCGTTGTGGTGGGCCAGGGCTTCGTCCAATGCCAAGACGGCGTCGGCCTTGAGCAGCTCGAAGCCCGGGATCGACAGCTCCCCTCCCAAGTTGAACAACTGGTGCTGCACCTCGACCAGCAAGGTGCGGACTTCATCGGGCAGCGGCTCGCACAGCAGCAGGCCGATGTGCGAGTTGAGTTCATCCACATCCCCCATGGCGTGAATGCGCAAGCTGTTCTTGGAGACACGCTGGTTGTTGCCCAGGCCGGTGGTGCCTGCGTCGCCGGTGCGGGTTGCGATTTCTGTGAGTCGGTTGCCCATGGGGAGCCTTGATGAGGAAACGGGAGGATGGATGCCAGCTTCTGCGCGGCACAAGCCACCGCAGTGAATCTGCCCGGATTCTCCGCCACCGCCACGCGGGTGCAAGCGTTTCGCCTCCAATCCCCCTACGCACTGCGCCCTGAGCACTGACCGCCCACCACACGCAGCATGCCCGCTACGCGAACCCACGCCCTGTGGCACACAACATGGTGTGCCACAGGGCGACGGCGCAGCGCTATCAAGGCGCTGCGTACGGCGAGATCAATGCGCAGCGGGGGCACGGTTGAGCTTGTCGATGTCTGCCGTGGATACGCCAGCGTTGGTGGGCTTCATGGTGTCCCATGCATGTGCGTGGTAGGTGTCCCACTCCTGGCGCGACACCATGCCGTCGCCGTTGGTGTCCATCAGGCGTGCATTGACGCGTGCATCGGCCTTGGCTGCGGCCTTGCCGCCTGAAGCGCTGGGGTTGATCTCGGCCACCGGCGCCGCACGTCCGTCGCCAGCTGCGGGGTTGGCAGGCATGGCGCTGCTGTTGGCGCTGCGCGTGTCCACCTTGTTTTGTGCCTTGGACGCCGCCGCACCACCGGATGCAGAAGGGTTCACCTCGGACGGAGGGCGCGCATTGCTGTTGGCGGGGGCCTGGGCCAGCGCAGCGGTGCATGCCAGTGCGGCCAGAGCGGCGAAGACGGTTTGCTTTTGCATGGAGAACTCCTTCAGGAAAACGTACGATCAAGCGAAATGCTTGGATGCATTGTTTTGTCGCGCCCCGACCCCGCTTGTAGGACGTTCACGGGCCTGCAGGTCAGGCCAAGCGCCTGAGCAGGTGGGGTGTGAACGCGCACCAGGGGACGCTTGCGTCTGGCTACAAACTGTGCGGACATCTACACACAACAGGCGTGCCGCGTTACACCGCGCTGGCAAATGTTGAGTGAGGCAACAGCAGGCAAGAGTGCTGGCGCGGCACGCTTTGCTGCGGTGCAATGCAAGCCTGTTCAACTTCAAAGGAGCCAGGCTCACCATGAAAGCACTGCAACGACGCCACTACTCGTTCGACACACGCAGCGTGATGCTCTTCGCCGCCCTCTCTCTGGGTGGTGTGGGTGCCTTGCAGGCACAGACCGCCTCACCTGGAAAAACCGCCTCTCCGACAGAGGTCCCCTATTCGTACGGCCCGGGCACTGGCAATCCTTCCAAGGCGGCTACCACCGCATTCCAGCGCGCAGACGCTGACAAGGACGGCAAGCTCAGCGAGAAGGAAGCCGCCCAATTGCCTGCGATCAGCCAACGATTCAAGGAACTGGACGCTGACCACAACGGCACCCTCTCGCCCACCGAGTTCGAGAAAGGCTTGCTGTCCTGACACCCAGCCTCCAGGTTGCGGCTTGGGTACTCAAACCCATCAGCCCCATGGTTTGACATAGCCGCCCATCGTTCCCGCGCCCGCCTGTACTGGAACCTCCAGACCACGGGCGGGATTTTTGCGCAGTCGGTCAGGTCAGTCGTGCAACGATGACAAAAACTGCTGCAGCTCAGGCGTCTGCGGACTTCCAAACAGCTGGGCAGGCGTGCCCTGCTCATGCACCCGCCCCTGGTGCATGAAGATCACACGGTCGCTCACCTTGCGGGCGAACGCCATTTCGTGCGTGACCATCATCAGCGTCATGCCTTCTTGCGCCAGCGATTCGACCACGCGCAGCACCTCACCCACCAGTTCAGGGTCCAGCGCCGAGGTGATCTCGTCGCACAGGAGCACCTGCGGCTCCATGGCCAGTGCGCGCGCAATGGCCACGCGCTGTTGCTGCCCGCCCGAGAGCTGGTCGGGCATGGCGTCAAACTTTTCGCCCAACCCCACGCGCGCCAGAAGCTGGCGCGCCTGCGCCTCGGCAGTTGTGGCATCGCGCGCCTTCACGAGCGTGGGCGCCAGCATGATGTTGCGGCCCACAGAGAGGTGCGGAAACAGATTGAAGCTCTGGAAGATCATGCCCACCTGCTGGCGCAGCGCGCGCATGGCGGCGGGGCTGTCGTGCAGCAGCTTCTGGCCGTTGACGCTGAGGGCGCCTTCCTGGAACTCCTCCAGCCCATTCACGCAGCGCAGCAACGTGCTCTTGCCTGAGCCACTCTTGCCGATGATGGCGATGACCTCGCCGCGCTGCACTTTCAGGTCGATGCCCTTGAGCACTTCGTTGCTGCCGTAGGACTTGCGCAGCGCAGTGATGTCCACAATGGGCGGCTCACCCACCACGATGCCGTCGTGCGCAGGGGTGGGTTTGGTTGCGGAGGCTTCAGCGGCGATGGCCATGGAGTTTCCTTTCAAGGGACTGCGCCACCAGGCTCACCGGGAAGCACAAAACGAAATACAGCAGCGCTACGCAGGCGTAGACGAGGAAGGGCTTGTAGGTGGCGTTGGAGATCATGCTGCCCGCCTTGGTCAGCTCCACAAAGCCGATGACCGAAGCCAGCGCCGTGCCCTTGATCACCTGCACCAGAAAGCCCACCGTGGGCGGCACCGCGATGCGCAGCGCCTGCGGCAGCACCACATGGCGCAGCTGTTCGCCGAAGTTGAGCGCCAGGCTCTGCGCCGCCTCCCACTGCCCCTTGGGGATGGAGGCCACACAGCCGCGCCAGATCTCTGTGAGGTAGGCACTGGTGTAGAGCGTGAGCGCCACCGCAGCGGCCGTCCACGGCGAGGTCTTGATACCGAACAGCGCAATGCCGAAGTAGGCCAGGAACAGCTGCATCAGCAGCGGCGTGCCCTGGAACACCTGCACATAGGCGCCCACGGCGCGATCCACGCCACGCACTTTGGACAGGCGCAGTACCAACAGCACCAGGCCCACCAGGCCACCACCGATGAAGGCGATGAGGGACAGGGACACCGTCCAGCGCGCTGCCAGCAGCAGGTTGCGCAGGATGTCCCACAGGGAAAATTCAACCATCTCGATTTACCTCCCCACCAAGAATCGGGTCCCCACCCACACCAGCAGACGACGAGTCAACATCGACAGCACCAGGTACATAGCAGTGGCCAGGATGAAGGCCTCGAAGGCGCGGAAGGTGTTGCTGGAGATGAGGTTGGCGGCGTAGCTCAGCTCGGGTGTGGAGATCTGCCCGCACACGGCCGACCCCAGCATCACGATGATGATCTGGCTGACCATGGCGGGCCATACCTTTTGCAGCGCCGGCGGCAGCACCACACGGCGGAAGGTCTGGCCCGGCGTCAGCGCCAGGCTGTGCGCGGCTTCGATCTGGCCGCGTGGCGTGGCCTCGATGCCTGCGCGGATGATTTCGGCGGAATACGCGCCCAGGTTGATCACCATGGCCAGCACCGACGCGAACTCGGGCGAGAGCTTGAGCCCCAGCGCGGGCAGCCCGAAGAACAGGAAGAACAGCTGCACGATGAAAGGCGTGTTGCGCACCAGCTCCACATAGCTGGCCACGGCCCAGCGCAGCGCAGTGGGCCGGTGGCCCAGATTGCGTGCACGCGCCCAGGCGCAGACCGTGCCCAGCAGCAGGCCCAGCACGGTGCCCACGATGGTGAGGGCTATGGTCCAGACCACGCCACGCACCAGCAACGGCCACGACGCGAGGACGGCAGAAAAATCGAGCGCAATCAGCATGCTTGTGCCCTGCGCCGCTTGTCGCGCCGCAGGCCCTTGGGTTTCAGCAATTCATCCTGTGCGCCGCATCACAGGGGCAGGTCACCCGCAGGACGACCCAGCCACTTGTTGGACAGCTTGTCGATGTCGCCCGACTTGCGGGCCTCGGCAATGATTTCGTTCACGCGCAGGCGCAGCTTGTCTTCGCCTTTGGCCACACCGATGAAGTTCGGGCTGTCCTTGAGGAGCAGCTTGTATTCGGTGGCCAGGTTGGGGTTCTTGACCATGATGGTGCCCGCCGTCGATGCGCTGGTCGCAATGGCCTGCGTCTGGCCCGACACAAAGGCCGCAATGCTGGCGGCGTGGTCTTCAAAGCGCTTCACGTCCACGCCGGCAGGCGCGACCTTGGCCAGCTCCTGGTCTTCCATGGCGCCGCGCGTCACGGCCACCGTCTTGCCCGCCAGGTCGGCAAAGCTCTTGATGTTCAGGCTCTTGCTCGCAAACACGGCCTGGAAGAACGGTGCGTAGGCCGCAGTGAAGTCGATCACTTTCTCGCGCTCGGGGTTCTTGCCCAGCGTGGAGATCACGAGGTCGGCCTTCTGCGTTTGCAGGTACGGGATGCGGTTGGCGCTGGTCACGGGAATCAGCTCGACCTTGACGCCCAGCTTGGTGCCGATGTAGTTGGCCATCTCCACGTCCAGCCCCTGGGGTTTGAGGTCCGTGCCGACAAAGCCGTAGGGCGGGTAGTCGGTGGGAATGGCGATCTTGATTTCCTTGGCCTTGAGGATGTTGTCCAGCGCATTCTGCGCGTGGGCGGCAGGTGCGATCAGGGCCGCTGCGAGGCCGGTGGCGGCAAGCACGCCCAGGGTCAGGCGGCGGGTGGACGAAGTGACGGTGCGGACGGTGGTCATAGCAGGGCTCCTAGGTAGGTGGATGCGTCGGCAGTTGCGTCTGGGTCAGACGCTGGGGGGATGGAACTGGTGGCGGCGCGGGGCTTGCGCGCGCGGGCTGGTGCGGTGGTTGGTGCGGGGCTCTTGCGCACCGGTGCCAGCGCGTCGCGCAGCCCGGCCAGCGGGTCGCTGCTGGCCTGCAGGCGCAGGGCCGACTGCACGGTGCCGATGTGCTCGGACATGAGTGCCTCGGCGCCGGCAATATCTCCCGCTTCCAGCGCCTCGACGATGCGCACATGGTCGGCACAGCTCTGAGCCGCATCGTGCGATGACTGGTAGAGCATGGCGATGAGCGTGGTGCGCGCCGTGAAGTCGCGCAGCGTGTCGGCCAGCAGGCTGTTGCCCAGGCATTCGGCCAGGCACACATGGAAGTCCCCCAGCAAGAAGCTGCGCATGCCCACATCGGTGCCCGCCAGCGCGGCTTTTTCGCGTTGCAGATGGCTCTTGAGCTGGCGCAGCGCCGTCTTGTCCACCACCTTGAGCTGGTGCAGCAGGCCCAGCTCGATCACGCGGCGCGCCTCAAAGGCCTCGCGCGCTTCGTCCTGAGACGGCTCGATCACATACCAGCCGCGCCGGGCACTGACGGTGACGATGCCCCGTGTGGCCAGCCGCGTGAGCGCCTCGCGCACGATGGTGCGGCTGCAGTCGAACAGCATGGCCAGCTGCTGCTCGCCCAGGCGGGAGCCGGGCGCGAGCTTTTGGGCCATTACGGCTTCGATGATGCGGTTGCTGATCTCGGTGGCGGTGGTCATTGCCTGCGGTATCGCAGGTTCCGTGCCAACTGGTATACAAGCTGAATGCACCAGCCTGGCGCACGGAGGCTGTGCACCATGGGGCAGTCTGCCCCGCAACGATGCGCGGGGCTGCGCTAACCTGACCCAAGGGGATGCTGGTGCATGGATGTGGTGCAGGCGCTGGCGTTGGCGGACCACCGGCTGCGCAGGGCACTCAGACGGCCATAGAAGGCGGTTGCCTCACGAAGAGGTAAGTACCAAGACCCCGGGCGGCTACACCAGCCCGACCAGGCGCGAGAGCCAGGACAGCACCAACCCGCTGCCCAACACGGCAAACACTGCCGGGTGCCACCAGGGCCAGCGCGCCACGCGGCGGCGGCCCTGAGCGCCTTCGACCACCGCCTGGCCCGCCAGCAGCGGCAGCCACAGCAGCAACATCAGCGCACCCGGGTTGGCCGCCCAGGCGGCCGCCCAATCGCCCTGGACCAGGGCCGCACACGCGTGAGTGCCGCCGCACAGCGGGCAGGGTATGCCCGTCAGCGCAAGAAACCCGCAACCCAGACCCAGCCCGCCCTGACCCAGCCACCAGGGTGTGGCCGCCATGGCCAGCGGCCAGCCCAGGCCCAACGCCAGTCGCTGCCGCCGATCGCCCCCGCCCAAAGGCTGCCAGGCGGGTGGGCTGCCCACCGGCACCACTGCGGGGCCGGGGTCAGAGGGGAGGAAGGGCCACCGGCTCATCGCCCACCAGCTGGCGTGCCATGTAGTAGGAGCCGATGGTGGACAGCGGCAGCGTCAGCAGCGCACCCACCCAGCACAGCAGGAAACCCAGCGAGCCCACAATGCCCAGCACCAGCGAGCAGAAGAACGCCGAGCCCAGGTTCTTGGTCACGATGGTCCAGGCCTGGCTGAAAGCCGCGACGCCATCGCGCTCGCCGCGCGCTACGAGGAACAGTGCCACCGGGGGCAGCGCCATGACCAGCAAGCCGGGGATGAAACACAGCATGAAGCCCAACGACACCACCAGCGAACTGATGAGCCCCGCCACAAAGGCGGGCACAAAGTCATCAAAGCCCCGAAAGACGTCGCCGATCTGCACCGCTTCGCCGCGCGTCTCGCGCTCGATCATGCGCATGTAGCCCACCATCATGGGCCCGGCCAGCAGGCCGGCGCTGATGCCGGCGACCACCATCACCAGCAAGGTGCACACCACATGGGTGAGGACGTTTTTCTTGAAGGTGCCCCAGGCACCCGACAGGCAATCTCCCACACTGGCTGAAGCCATGGCAATCCCTCTCTCTGTAGTTGGTCAGTCGCGCGCAAGCGCTGGCTCAGTGTAGCGAGCCAACGGCCGCTGTGGTACCCCTGACGGGTGAGCCCTGAGAGAGGGTCGCTACAGAACTCCCTCCCACAGCGCAAACCGCTCCGGCTGCGTGTGGGGCGCACAAAACAGCGTTTCGCCCACATGCTGGACCGGTGGCTGTGCACCGGCATACGGCGCCCATCCAGGGTTGCCATCTCGCGCAAACGCCACCCAGCGCTGCTGCAGTGCCTCGGCCAGCACAGCGGGCGGCGTCGGCCCCGTGAGTTCCTGCCCTGTGGGCGTGTGGAGATTGCCGAACACAAACGGCAGCTCCACCCCATGCGCTGCGCCCAAGCGCCCGCGCCACTGCGGCGAGGGCCAGGTGAATTCATAACCATGGGCGCTGCGGGCCCAGCGGTGGGCCAGCGCGGCAATACGCTGCGCGGGCACACGGTAGTAGTAGTCGGATTGCAGCGCACACAGCCACTCGCCAGGCGTTTGCTGCGCGGGTGGCAGCATGTTTCGCAGGGCCTGTGCGGCGGAGGCATTCAAGCCCACGTCCTGCGCAAAGGCATGGACCTGCGCCTCTGTCACCCGGTCAATGGCACCGCCGGGCACGTGGTACAGGCGCATCTCCTGCGCGTTGCTGCCCACCAGCACCTGCAGGTCGGGCGGCTGGGCCGCCCACTGCTGCGCAAGCGCCTCCAACGGCGGTGCGGTGAGCATCTGGCCATCCACCACGGGCCGCAAGGGAAAGAAGTTGCGTCCGCCCAGCCCGTGCTGTTGCCGCAGGGCGGGCTCGGAGGCCAGCCGGTGTACGGCGTGCAGCACAGCAGCCTGCTGCGCCGCGCCCAGTGCAGCCAAGGTGGACTTCACACCCGCCAGCACGGCCACGGCATGGCGCGCCGCAGCGGCCTCCTGCAAGGTCTGGCAGGCGACGCTGGGGCTTTGCAAAATGGCGCGCTGGAACAACCCACGCGACGCGGGCATGCCCATCAGACAGGCCAAGGCCCCGGCACCGGCCGACTGGCCGAACGCCGTAGTGCGCGCTGCATCTCCGCCCCAGGCGTGGATATGGTCGCGCACCCACTGCAGTGCCATCAGCAGGTCCAGCAGGCCGCGATTGGCGGGCGCAGCGTGCTCCTCGCCCTCGAAGTGCAAAAACCCGTCAATGCCCAAACGGTACTGCACCGACACCAGCACCACGCCGCGCCGCGCCAGCGCTGTCCCGTCGTACAGCGACTCGCTGGCCGCGCCGCGAAAGAAGCCTCCGCCATGCACCCAGACCATGACGGGCAGGTGGGCTCCTGGCTCGGCGGTTGGCGCCCACACATTGACCGCCAGGCAGTCGTCGCCCCCCAGCATGGGCGCATCGGCACGCGCGGTGCGGGCCAGCTGTGGTGCCATGGGCGCAAACGCGGTGGCATCGCGCACACCAGACCACGGCAATGTGGGCAACGGCGCCGCAAACCGCAGCGCGCCGCGTGGCGCTTGCGCGTACGGCATGCCACGGAACACACGCACGCCTTCCTCCCACAGGCCGCGCAGTTGCCCACCGTGGGCCAGCGTGACCTGAGGCTCTGCAGTGCCCGTCGTCATTCCGTGGCCAGGCCCAGCTTGTCGATCAGCGGGCGCCACACGGCCGCATCACGCGCCGCCCAGGTGCGCGCATCGGCAGGTGCGGTGGCAGTGAGCGTGACGTTCATGGCTTCAAGGCGAGCCTTGTACTGCGAATCGCCACCCCGACACTTCTCAGTGACCGCATTGAGCCGGTTCAGCAACTCGGGGGGCGTGCCGGCCTTGGCCACCACGGCGATCCACGCGGGCCGCGCCAGGTCGCTGGCGGCCGGCAAGGCTTCGGCGATGGTGGGCACTTCGGGCAGCAAGGGCGAGCGCTGCGCACCAAACAGCGCCAGCGGCACCAGCTTGCCCGCCTTGACCTGTGCGGCCGCCGTGCCAATCACCAGCGTCATCGCGTGGATCTGCTGGCCCATGAGCGCGGTCAGGCCCGCGCCCTCACCCACAAAAGGCACATGGGTGCCGGGCACACCCAGCTTCTCCACCAGCGCCGAGGTCAGCAGGTGCGCTGGGCTGCCCTTGCCCGGCGACCCGAAGTTGACCCCGCCCGGCGTGGACCGCGCCAGCTTTTGCAGATCCGCCAGGCTGGCAATACCCTGCCCTGCGGGCACGGCCAGCACCAGCGGCGACGTGCCCAGCACGGCCACGCCGTCAAAGTCGCGCAACGGATCGTAGGGCTGCTGCTTGTAGACGTAGGGCGTGATGGTCATCTGCGACATGCCGATGCTCAGCAGGTTATAGCCATCTGCAGGCTGGGCCTTGAGGTAGTTGACAGCCAGGATGCCGTTGGCCCCGGGCTTGTTCTGCACCACGACGGGCTGACCCAGTTCGCGCGCGGCACAGTCGGCCCACACGCGGGTCATCGCGTCCGAGCCACTGCCGGGCGGCTGCTGGGCGATGAGCTGGATGGGTTTGACCGGGTAGGCAGCAGGCTGCTGCGCCTGGGCGCGACCGGCCAGGCAGGCGAGTGCAGCCAGCGCGACCATGCTTGGAACGCGCGTAAAAGCTGAGGTCATGGGTGTGTCTCCTGGTAATGTTTTCTTCGATGGATGTCCGCGATGCGTGGCGTGCAGGCGGGAGATGCCGCACGACAAGCAGGCAGACAAAAGGGGTCAGCGACGGCGTGTGCGTGTCTTGGTGGACACAGCGGCGGCCGTTGATGGCACAGCCGCTTCGCACCGGGTGGCAATCCAGTCGGCCAGGCAAGCCAGTTGTGCCTGCTGGACGGTATCGGGCACGGTGGGCGGTGCAGGCGCAAACAGCTGCAGCAGCCCCAGCCCGCGCAGCGACGACAGCACGAGGCCCAGCAGTCCATCGCGGTCGGGTTCTGCCGCCAGCTCGGGGAAGGCCGTGAAGAAGCCTTCGTGCATGCGCGTCTGCACACTCTGGCGCAGCTCGGCGATGTGGCCCAGTACCTCGGGCTGGTTGCGGCAGCCCAAGTAGATGTTCCAGGCCACGATGAAGCGCGGCTGCGCGTAGACCAGGCGCCACACCGCCTGCACAAACTTCGCCGCCCGCTCGCGCGCTTGCAGTGCCGCGCTGGGCCAGAGTTCGCCCGAGCGCACGGTGGACTCGATCAGCTCGCTCAGCACGTTCATCATCAGCACCGCCTTCGACTCGAAGTGGTGCTGCACCGCGCCCGAGGTCATGCCCGCCGACTTGGCCAGCTCGTGGATGGACATCTCCTCCAGGCTGCGGTGCTGGATCACGTCGATGGCCGTGGCGATCAGGTGCTGGCGGGTGGCGGCGCTGCGCTCCGCATGGGTGCGGCGCGTCCCGGCCTTGGGGGAAACACGGTGGTTCATGGCGCTTTCACAATATACATTTCGAACGTAATGTATTTACACCACCGCTGACCAGCAAGCCCGTGAATACCCGCATCCCCACCCGGGCCCAAGGTGGATCACCCAGGGCCCAGCCACGGGGCCGAACCTAGAATGCTTCTCACTGACCGCACCCACCGGAGACACACACCATGAACGCCCCCACCGCTGCCGCCCACCTGCTGCCCGAAATCAAGCTGCGCGACGTGCCCCAGGCCCTCATCGATGCGCTGCAGGCCCGCTTTGCCGCGCAATGCTCGCTGGCCCAGGCCGTGCGCGAGCAGCACGGGCGCGACGAGGGCTCGTTGCAGGCCCCGCCGCCCAGCGCCGTGGTGTTTGCCGAAAGCACGCAGGATGTGGCCGACGCGGTGAAGCTGGCCAGCCAGTACAAAGTGCCCGTCATCCCTTACGGCGCGGGCTCGTCGCTTGAAGGCCACCTGCTGGCCGTGCAGGGCGGCATCAGCATCGACGTGAGCCGCATGAACCAGGTGCTCAGCATCAACGCCGAAGACCTCACGGTGACCGTGCAGCCCGGCATCACGCGCAAAGCACTGAACGATGCGATCAAGGACACCGGCCTGTTTTTCCCCATCGACCCCGGCGCCGACGCCAGCATTGGCGGCATGGCCGCCACCCGCGCCAGCGGCACCAACGCCGTGCGCTACGGCACCATGCGCGAGAACGTGCTGGCGCTGGAGGTGGTGACCGCCAGCGGCGAGGTCATCCACACCGGCACGCGCGCCAAAAAGAGCAGCGCGGGCTACGACCTCACGCGCCTGCTGGTGGGCAGCGAAGGCACGCTGGGCATCATGACGCAGATCACCGTGCGCCTGTACCCCCTGCCCGAGGCCGTGAGCGCGGCCATCTGCTCGTTCCCGAGCATCGAGGCTGCCGTGCGCACCACCATCCAGACCATCCAGCTAGGTGTGCCCATCGCCCGCGTGGAACTGATCGACCACCACACCGTGCGCATGGTGAACGCGCACAGCAAGCTCAATCTGCGCGAAGAACCCATGCTGCTCATGGAGTTCCACGGCTCACCCGCCAGCGTGAAGGAACAGGCCGAGATGGTGCAGGACATTGCCAGCGAATTCGGCGGCCAGGCTTTTGAATGGGCCAGCACGCCCGAAGAGCGCACGCGCCTGTGGACCGCGCGGCACAACGCCTACTTCGCGGCCGTACAAAGCCGCCCCGGCTGCCGCGCCATCAGCACCGACACCTGTGTGCCCATCAGCCGCCTGGCCGATTGCCTGCTCGAATCGGTGGACGAGGTCGAAGCCAGCGGCATCCCCTACTTCCTCGTCGGCCACGTGGGCGACGGCAACTTCCACTTTGGCTACCTCATCGACCCCAACAGCGCCGAAGAACGCACCAAGGCCGAAGCCATGAACCACACCCTGGTGGCCCGGGCCCTCAGCATGGGCGGCACCTGCACCGGTGAGCACGGCGTGGGCATCCACAAGATGGGTTTTTTGCTGGACGAAACCGGCACCGGCGCGGTGGATATGATGCGCGCCATCAAGCGGGCGCTGGACCCGAAGAACATCCTGAACCCGGGCAAGATCTTTGCGCTGTAGCCGCATTGGGCGATGGCGACACCTGGCACCTAGAATGGCCGGATGATCAAGTACAACATCCCCGCAGTGCCGGTGCAGACCACATACCGCCCTGCCACGCCTCCGCCGGCAGCCATGGCGGGTGAACTGATCGACTACCTGGCCTGTCCGCTGTGCGAAAGCAAAGCATTCGGGCCGCTGTGCAGTGCTGATTGCTCCCACCATCCGCGTTATAGCCCCGAGCTCTCGCGCACCATGCACTGGCGTCAGTGCGCGGCTTGCCGGCACGTGTTCCGTAGCGGCTACTATTCCGATGCAGCACTGAATATCGTTTTTCGTGGTACGAATGAGTCGCAGGTGGTGGGCTACGACTTGGAGCGGCAACGCTATGTCTCCGCACAAATGATCGAAAAGGTCCTTGCCTACCAGACCCACGGTACCTGGCTGGATGTGGGCTTTGGCAATGCGTCGCTGCTGTTGACGGCACAAGAATATGGTTTCGAGCCAGTGGGCCTGGACCTGCGATCGCAATCCGTGCACGAGTTGCGCAAATGGGGTGTAGCCGCACACTGCCAGGACGTTGCCGAATTCCAGTTGTCCCACCCAGCCAGTGTGATCAGCATGGCGGACGTGCTGGAACACATGCCATTTCCCAAGGTCGGTCTGCACGCAGCCCACCGGCTCCTTCACCCTGGCGGAGTCCTGCTAATTTCGTTGCCCAACATGGGGTCGCCGGTCTGGAAAGCGCTGGATGCAAACAACGCGAACCCTTACTGGGGAGAAATTGAGCACTATCACAATTTTGAACGTGACAGACTCTATGCACTTCTCACTGAGTCGGGCTTCCAACCCGTGCGCTATGGCATCAGTCAGCGCTACCGCGTCTGCATGGAGTTGATTGCGGTCAAGGCATAGCCTCCCCGTCGATAGTGCCGCCAACACATGACGGTGCTGGCGGGCTCGAAGCCTCTGGGGCCTCCAGCAGCCAGCAGCAGCTGAAGCGACGGCAACATAGGGACAGTGACTGTTGTCCCGTCGAGCGGGATTTTCCCCTCCCCGTTGAAGGCGATGAGGCGGTGAAGTCAAAGGCCGTGAGACAGGTATCTTGGTTCGGACAACGTCGCATGTGCGAACCCCTCGCCTGCATCGCACTGGCAGACGCTGAGGCAAACTACCGTCGGCAGTTCACCCACCAGGCCTCAGCCAGTTTCGCGCCACTACAACAAACAAATTCCGCGATCTCAAGGGCCATCCATCCACCCGACTCATCCCGTCAATGGGGTCGGTGATGACATAAGAAGACATGCATGCAAATCAAGTCACGGCAAACGCTCACGAATGCGCTAGCTCGTTGGGGAGAGCACGAGGCCCAAGGTCGGCTGGCAGGAAAAATCCAGGTTGACGCCACAAATCCCATGGTGTGCACAGAATTCGCACTCCTGTCCAGATCACCGTACATAGCGCGAATACTGTTGCGCGAACCGCAGGCTGTCTTTGAGGTTGAAATGAACGCGGTCGATATCGGAAATCTCGTTCTTGCAGACGGGAGATCCGTCGAATCCTGGCAAGCCGGTACGGCGCAGGACGACAGCGAATCAGCCGCCCATATTCAGCGGCTGATCCATGACCCAGGGGAAGGGGCGAGCAAGGGATATCTCCTCTGCGCCGCAACACTGGTTTCGGACAATCCATCGCAGCAGCTCAGCGATATCGTTCTCTACGACGGCTGGCACAGGGCTGCAGCCTTTATGGAGAGGGTGCGTTTAGCCCGTGCCAAGAGTATTCCCGGCTATCTGGTGATCACTCGCACGGCAGATCGCTTCCTCCCGATGGGTCTGAGATGAGTTCAGAACACCCAACTTGCCCATGGCCCTGAGTCCTGCGGGCAACATCTTTCAGATGTGGTCACATCCATGCCCGCCAGCACGTACCACGTCGCGAAATGACAGAGCCTCGCAGTTCTGATCATTTTCACGCTCACTCCCGTCGGCCTCCGCAAGGAGGTGGAGCGCCAGGTCCGGGCTCAGGCGGCTGCGTCACCGTGCGGGCAGGCCCAGCGTGCCTTCCACGGCCAGGGTGAAGGTGCGCTCCTCCCTCAGGATGAAGTGTCCGTCCTGCGCCAGTGCAAAGTTCGCACGGCCTTCCGGGTCTGCGCGCAGCCGCGCACGGTAGGCCTCGTAGGCAGCCAGTGACTCAAAGCCGATCAGGCCCCAGGCCTCGTAGTTGCTGCCTTCATGCGGCAGAAAGTAGCCCAGCAGATGGCCACCGCAGCGGGGAATGATCTGGCCCCAGCGGCGTGCGTATTCGGCGAACAGCTCGCGCTGAAAGGGATCGATTTCGTAGCGAATGAAGCATGTGATCATGGCGTTCAGGAGAGGTTGGTGGACAAGGGCTTCACGATAGGCGGTTGACGGCCATCAATGGTTCGCCCAAGATCGAACCATGAAAGACGGCCCCCACATCGCGCGCATTGCCGCGCTCATCGGCGACAGCGCACGCGCCGAAGTCCTCACCGCCCTGATGGCCGACCGCGCGCTCACGGCCACCGAGCTGGCTGACATTGCAGGCGTGACCAAGCAGACCATCAGCGCCCACCTCGCCAAGCTGCTGGATGCAGGCCTGATCGCCGTGGAGAGCCAGGGTCGGCACCGCTACTTCCGGCTGGCAGACCGCGATGTGGCGCACTTGCTGGAGTCACTGATGAACGTGGCGTTTCGCGCCGGTGCCGTGCGGCTGCGCGCCAGCCCCCGGGAGCCAGCACTGCGCCGCGCGCGCATGTGCTACGACCACCTGGCGGGCGAGGTGGGCGTGCAGTTTTATGAAGCGCTGGTGCGCCAGGGCATGCTGCAGGCCACGCCCCAGGGGACGACCATCACGCCCGCTGGCGCGCGGTGGTTTGCGCACGTGGGTATCGACACATCCACACTGGCGCAGCAGCGACGCATGGTGTGCCGCCCCTGCCTGGATTGGAGCGAGCGCCGCCACCACCTGGGCGGCGCATTGGGCGCGGCGCTGCTGCAGCGCCTCTTCGAAGGGGGATGGGCACACCGCGCGCAGGGTTCACGCGTGGTGCACTTCACCCCCAAGGGCGAGCTGGCGCTGCGCCAGTGGCTGGCCACCCACACGGATGCCCCGAACTCCAGTGCCGCACAAGGCCCCGCACCATGCTGAATACCCTGCTGCTTTTCATCGCTACGGCCCTCACCGAAATCGTGGGCTGCTACCTGCCCTGGCTCTGGCTCAAGCAAGGCAAGCCCGCGTGGCTCCTGTTGCCTGCTGCAGCGAGCCTGGCCCTGTTTGCATGGCTCTTGACGCTGCACGATACCGCAGGCGCAGGCCGCGTGTATGCAGCCTACGGCGGGGTCTACATCGGGGTGGCACTGGTATGGCTGTGGGCGGTGGATGGCATCCGCCCCACGCCATGGGATGTAGCGGGCGTGCTGGTGGCGCTGGCAGGCATGGCGATCATCATGCTGCAACCTGCGCGCTGACGCCGACATGCGCCGGGGGCAAGGCGCTGACCGGCACCTCAGGAAGCAACTCAGTTCACCTTGATCAACCGCCAATCGATGCGGTTGTCCGGCCGCTGCACCAGCTCCACGTTTTTCTTCATGGCCCAAGCCAGCATCTGGTTGTGCAGGGGGATATGGGCCACGGTGTCGTTCTGCAGCTGCAGGCCTTCGGTGAGCAGCCGGTTGCGCACGGGCAGGTCGGTCTCGGTCTTCACGCGGTCCACGATGTAGTCCATGCGCTCGTTGCTGTAGCGGCCCAGGTTGTAGTTGCCATCGCCCCCCGTGGTCTTGGTGCGGGTGAGCGACTGCAGTGTGTACAGCGCATCAAACGTCGGCACGCCCCAGCTCAGCAGCGCGATGCTGGCCTCGTGCCGCTGGGCCATAGGGTAGTAGCTCACGGCGGGCATGGTGCGCAGCTTGGCCTTGACGCCGATGCGCGACCACATGGCGGTGATCGCCTGGCACAGTTGCTCGTCCTGCACGATGGCGTTGTTGCTGCAGGCAAAGTCCACCTCAAAGCCGTCGCTGTAGCCGGCTTGCGTCAGCAGTTCTTTGGCGGCATTGGGGTCATAGGGCAAACGTTTGTCGACCGCCTCGGTCCACCCGTTGACCAGGGGCGAAACCATCGCGCCCGTGGGTTTTGACATGCCGCGCATGGTCACGCGCTGCAGTGTTGCGCCATCGATGGCCTGGTACAGCGCCTTGCGCACGCGCAGGTCTTTCAGCGGATTCTTGCCCTTGATGTTGCTGCCGGGCAGCTCATCGCGGAACTGGTCCAGGGCCAGGTACACGGTGCGGTTCTCCACCATCTCCATGACCTTGAGGCTGGGGTGGGCACGCAGGCGGGCCAAGTCCTGAATGCTGGTGTCGCGCACCATGTCCACCTCACCCGAGAGCAGCGCGGCAATGCGTGTGGCTTCGGACTTGATGTGGGTATAGGTGATCTCGGTCACATTGCCTTCCGCCTTGCCGGCATTCCACCAGTGGGGGTTGGCGGCAAACACGATCTTCTGGTCGGGCACCCATTCCTTGAGCACGAACGGCCCGGTGCCCATGGCATTGCGGTGCGAATAGGTTTCGTCCTTGGCCTTGATGTCCTTGGGCTCCACCGAGTTGTTCTTCTCGGCCCAGGCCTTGCTCATCACGCGCAGCTCGGTCAGCTGGTTGAGCAGCACAGGGTTGGGGTTCTTCAGGAAGATGTCGAGGGTCTCGCCGTCCACCTTGGCGATGCGGTCCATGCCCTGGGTGTAGATGGCGTAGGTGGAGGTCTTGCTCATCGCACGCTGCAGCGAATACACGACGTCGTCCGCCGTCATGGCAGAGCCGTCACTGAACTTCACGCCCTGGCGCAGCTTGAAGCGCATCTGCGTGGGGCTGACCTGCTGCCACGACGTGGCCAGCAGCGGCTCTACCCTGAGCGTGCGGCTGTTGAACATGACCAGCGACTCGTACACCGCCGCATGGATGCCGTTGCCCAGCGCGCTGTTCTGCGAATGGATGTCCATGGTCTGGATGTCGCTGGAACCGGACCACTTGAACGGCTTAGCCAACACGGCAGGAGATGCAACAACTGCCAGGGCCAGGGTGGCTACCACCGGCAATGAGAACTTGAATGGCATGAAAAGTCCTTCGTGAAGAATGAAGCATGACGAACCGGCAATATGCAGCAGGACGTGCACCAGCCAAAGCGCCTGGCGCGCTAGTGTGGTGCTGGCGATTCATCGTTGACGCCAGGACCATTGCGCAATCACTGCACCTGGGATAGGCACAGCCAACTGGCCCAGCATGTCACGGCTTTTGCGGCACAGCCAACGGGTACCGCGCCGCCGCCGCATCCGTCCCCACCTGCAGCAGGTTGATCACTCCCATCACATCGTCTACCAGCCACACAGCCTTCTCCAGCGCATCAGACTGCGCTTGCGACTGCACGCAGCCCTTGAGCGTCACCAGCCGCCGCTCGCCCAGCACCCACACGCTGGTGTCGTCAAAGCGGCCGTCCTGCTGGATGTAGCGCTGCACGCGCGGGATGATCTCGGCGTCGTACAGGTAGGAGTTGGGCAGGCGACAGCGCCCCACGCGGTGGCAGCTGCCGCCATGCTGAGAGCGCACATGCGCCAGTTCGCGCACCTCGGCCTCGGTGTACAGAGGCCCTTCGGGCACGGGGCATTGCGGGATGGCTTGGGTGACCTGGACGAAGGGGTCGTTGAAGGCGTTGGTGCGCGGCGCGGCGCCCGGAGAGACCTGGGCAGCGGCTGATGCGGCCACGAGGCCCAAAACCGGGCCGTAGAGCACGACAAAAAGCGACCGATACGACGGATACAAGTGCATGGATGAGTCCCTGGCTGCGGATCTGGGCCGCAGGCGACCGCCATCGTACGGGCGTGGTTTTCTGCCGTAAAGACAGCCGACCTTGCGCAGAACGCGGCGCAGTCCTGCAGACGGCGCAACCGATGGCGGGATGATGGGCAGAGACGCGCCTTCAGCGGCACGGCCCAACAGCTCAATATGCTTCATTATTGATAGCAAATGAGACACACAACACCGGCGCTTGTGGCAGATTGGACGTCAAAAGTGCCTGCAACACCCCACCGGGCAAACCCGGGCAGCCCCACCGGCTTTGCCTTGCCGCCTACGATGCCACACGCATGTCCTGCAACGAATTGATCGTCCACCGCCCCGAAGGCCTGTACTGCCCACCCGGCGACTTCTACATCGACCCCTGGCGGCCGGTGGAGCGGGCCGTGATCACGCACGCGCATTCGGACCATGCGCGCATGGGTTCGGCCCACTACCTGGCGCACCACGACAGCGCGGGCACGCTGCGCAACCGGCTGGGGGCGGACATCGCGCTGCAGACGCTGGCTTACGGCGAGGTCATCAACCACCATGGCGTGCGCATTTCGCTGCACCCGGCCGGGCACGTGCTGGGGTCGGCCCAGGTGCGCATCGAACAAGGCGGCCAGGTGTGGGTGGCCTCGGGCGACTACAAGCTGGAAGACGATGGCACCTGCCCGCCGTTCGAGCCGGTGCGCTGCCACACCTTCATCACCGAATCCACCTTCGGCCTGCCCATCTACCGCTGGCCGTCGCAGCCCGCGCTGTTTTCCGACATCAATGCCTGGTGGGCTGCCAATGCAGCGGCGGGCAAGGCCAGCGTGCTGTATGCCTACGCCTTCGGCAAGGCGCAGCGGCTGCTGCACGGGGTGGATGCCAGCATGGGGCCCATCGTGGTGCATGGGGCGGTGGAGCCGCTCAACGCCGTGTATCGCGCGGCGGGCGTGGACCTGCCGCCCACGCTGCGCGTGACGGACCCTGGCCTCACCAAGGCCGACCTGAAACGCGCGCTGGTGCTGGCGCCGCCCTCGGCAGCGGGCACACCCTGGCTCAAGCGGTTTGGAGAACACTCCGACGCGTTTGCCAGCGGCTGGATGCTGGTGCGCGGCGCACGCCGACGCCGGGGGGTGGACCGGGGCTTTGTGATGAGCGACCACGCCGACTGGCCCAGCTTGCAAAAAGCCATTGGTGCCACGGGCGCGGAGCGCGTCATCGTGACGCACGGCAGCACGTCCGTGATGGTGCGCTGGCTGTGCGAGCAAGGGCTGGACGCCCAGGTGTTCGCCACCGAATACGGCGCCGATGACAACGAGGACGATGCAGGGGCGGCGCTTGAGGTGCCAGGCAGCACACCCACACCTGAGGCAGCCGCATGAAGGCCTTTGCCCAGCTGTTCCAGGCGCTCGACGCCACCACCGCGCAGTCGGCCAAACTCGCGGCCCTGGTGGCTTACCTGCGCGTGGCACCGCCCGCCGATGCAGCCTGGGCCACGCACTTTCTCGCAGGCGGCAAACCCCGCCAGATGGTGCCCACCAAGCGCCTGAAAGCGCTGGCGCAAGAGGCCGCTGGCCTGCCCGAGTGGCTGTTTGAAGAAAGCTACCAGGCCGTGGGCGACCTGGCCGAAACGTTGGCCCTGCTGCTACCCCCGCCCGCCCAGCCCACCGAACTGACACTGGCCGAATGGATGGCCCAGCTGCTACCCCTGCGCACCCTGCCGCAGGGTGAGGCCGACGCCCGCCTGCGCACGCAATGGGACAGGCTGGCACCTGAGCAGCGCTTTGTGTACTTCAAGCTCATCACCGGCAACTTCCGCGTGGGGGTGTCGCGCCTGCAGGTGACGCACGCGCTGGCCACGGTGAGCGCGCTGGACCCCAAACGCATCGCGCACCGGCTGATGGGCTACACGCAGATCGGCCGGCAGCCGCAGGCCAGCGACTACCAGGCGCTGATCGCGCCGGTGGACGACGATTCCAATACGCCGGATGCTGCCGATGCGGGCCAGCCCTACCCGTTCTTACTGGCCCACCCGTTCAACCAGCCTGTGGCTGAGATGCCCGCACTGCTGGGCACGCCCGGCGACTGGCTGGTGGAGTGGAAGTGGGACGGCATCCGCGCGCAGATCGTGCGGCGTGCGGGCGCGGTGTGGATCTGGTCGCGCGGCGAGGAACTGGTGACCGACCGCTTCCCTGAACTGGCCGAGGCTGCGATGGCGCGGCTGCCCAATGGCTCGGTGGTCGATGGCGAGATCCTGGTGTGGCTGCCCGATGAGCCCCAGCCCCGCCCCTTTGCCGACCTGCAAAAACGCTTGGGCCGCAAGACGCTGACCCCCAAGCTGCTGCGCGAGCTGCCCGTGGTGCTGGTGGCCTACGACCTGCTCGAACACGCCGGGCAGGACCTGCGCCAAGAGCCGCAGCAGGCCCGCCGTGCGCTGCTGGAGGCCACGCTGCAACAGCCTGATGAAACCACCATCGCACCCGCACCGCACCAGGCCCTGCGCCTGAGCGATTTGCTGCATGGCGCCGACTGGCACAACCTGGCACGCCAGCGCGAGGCCGCGCGCAGCATGGGCACCGAGGGTTTCATGCTCAAGCACCGCAGCGCGCAGTACGGTGTGGGCCGCACCAAGGATGTGGGCGTGTGGTGGAAGTGGAAGATCGACCCCATGAGCGTGGATGCGGTGCTCATCTACGCCCAGCGTGGGCATGGCCGCCGCGCAAGCCTCTACACCGACTACACCTTTGCCGTGTGGACCGGGCCGCAGGACGACCCAGACCGGCAGCTGGTGCCTTTTGCCAAGGCCTATTCGGGCTTGACGGATGCCGAGATTGCGCAGGTGGACGCCATCATCCGCAAGACCACGCGCGAGAGCTTCGGGCCCGTGCGCAGCGTGGATGCGACGCTGGTGTTTGAGCTGGGCTTCGAAGGCATTGCGCGCAGCCCGCGCCACAAGAGCGGGATTGCGGTGCGCTTTCCGCGCATGCTGCGCTGGCGGCAAGACAAACCCGTGGCCGAGGCCGATACCTTGCAAACGCTGATGGCACTGCTGCCAGGGCAGGACGTTGCGGCATGAGCACCACCCGCCGCCCGCGCAAGCCCCTGCCCCCGGTGGCACCGAGTGCCGCAGCCGCCTGGATGGCGGCGCGCGGGTGGCAGCCCTTCGGCTTCCAGCAAGACGTGTGGCGCGCGATGGGCGAGGGCCGCTCGGGCCTGCTGCACGCCACCACGGGCGCGGGCAAGACCTATGCGGTGTGGCTGGGCGCGCTGCAGCACTTGGCGCAGGCCGATGCTGCACCTGCGCCTGCAGAAGCATCCAACGCCCGCACCGCCCTGCGCACGCGCCGCGCTGCGGCACCGCCCCTCACCGTGCTGTGGATCACGCCCATGCGTGCACTCGCTGCCGATTCGCTGCGCGCCCTGCAGACACCGCTGACCGAACTGGCCCCCACCTGGACCAGCGGCCTGCGCACCGGCGACACCGCCAGCGGCGAACGCGCCGCGCAAGACCGCCGCCTGCCCACGCTGCTGGTGACCACGCCCGAAAGCGTGTCGCTGCTGCTGGCCCGCGCCGATGCGCGGGAGCGCCTGGCCAGCGTGCGCCTGGTGGTGGTGGATGAGTGGCACGAGCTGGTGGGCAACAAGCGCGGCGTGCAGGTGCAGCTGGCGCTGGCGCGCCTGTCGGGCTGGAACCCGGCGCTGCAGGTGTGGGGCATGTCGGCCACGCTGGGCAACCTGGAGGAGGCGCTGCACACCTTGCTGCCGCAGCCCGTGCTGGACGGGTCACAGCCACCGCCCGCCGTGCTGGTGCAAGGCCTCATCGACAAACGGCTGGAGGTGCAGGTGATGCTGCCCGCGCGGGCCGACCGCTTTGCCTGGGCGGGCCACATGGGGCTGAGCCTGTTGCCGCAGGTGGTGCAGTCGATCGAAGCGGCGGCGTCCACCTTGGTGTTCACCAACACCCGGTCGCAAGCAGAGCGCTGGTACCAGGCGCTGCTGGAGGCACGGCCCGACTGGGCTGGCACCATTGCGCTGCATCATGGGTCGCTCGGGCATGAGGTGCGCGACTGGGTGGAGCAAGGCCTCAAGGCCGGGCAGCTCAAGGCCGTGGTGTGCACATCGAGCCTGGACCTGGGCGTGGACTTTTTGCCGGTGGAGCAGGTGCTGCAGATCGGTTCGGCCAAGGGCGTGGCGCGGTTGGTGCAGCGTGCAGGCCGCTCGGGCCATGCGCCGGGGCGCAGCTCCAGCATCACGCTGGTGCCCACGCACAGCCTGGAGCTGGTGGAGGCAGCCGCTGCGCGCCACGCACTGGCGCAGGGCCGCATTGAAGACCGGCACACGCCGCGTGCGCCGCTCGATGTGCTGGTGCAGCACCTGGTCACCGTGGCGCTGGGCGGCGGCTTTGTGCCCGATGCGCTGCTGGCCGAGGTGCGCCGCGCACCCGCCTACGCTGCCTTGGCCGACAACGACTGGCAATGGGCGCTGCAGTTCGTGCGCCAGGGCGGCGCATCGCTGGCCACCTACCCGGACTTTCACCGCGTGGTGCCCGACGACGAAGGTATCTGGCGCGTGCCCGATGCGCGCCTGGCGCGCCGCCACCGCAGCAACATCGGCACCATCGTGAGCGACGCCAGCATGCAGGTGCAGTTCGTGAGCGGCGGGCGCCTGGGGTCGGTGGAAGAGAGCTTCATCGCCCGGCTGCGCAAGGGCGATGTGTTCATGTTTGCAGGCCGGCTGCTGGAGCTGGTGCGCACCCAGCAGATGACGGCCTATGTGCGCATCGCCCCCAGGGGCAGCGCTGCGCTGCCGCGCTGGAGCGGCGGGCGCATGCCGCTGTCGAACACGCTGGCCGATGCGATGCTGGAACAGCTGGCGCAGGCGGAGCGCGGCCAGTTCGCCACGCCCGAGATGCGCTGCGCCCGGCCATTGCTGGAGCTGCAGCAGGCCTGGTCGGCCCTGCCCACCCCGGGCCGCCTGGTGGCCGAAACCCTGCACACGCGCGAGGGCTGGCACCTGTACCTGTACCCGCTGGCGGGGCGCCTGGTGCACCTGGGCCTGGCCGGGCTGCTGGGCTGGCGCGCATCGCAGCAGGTGCCCAACACCTTCTCCATCGCGGTCAACGACTATGGGCTGGAGCTGCTGTCGGCCAAGCCGGTGGACTGGGCCACGCTGCTGCCGCGGCTGATTGGCGAAGGCACGCACACCACCATCGGTCGCGGGCTCGAAGACGAAGTGCTGGCCAGCCTGAACGCCACCGAGATGGCGCGCAGGCGCTTTCGCGAGATCGCGCGCATCGCGGGCCTGATCTTTCAGAGCCACCCGGGCGAGCAGCGCAGCAGCCGCGAGTTGCAGGCCTCGTCGTCGCTGTACTACGACGTGTTTGCCCAGTACGACCCGGGCAACCTGCTGCTGGCCCAGGCCCGTGCCGAGCTGCTAGCGAACGAGCTGGACATGGAGCGACTGGCCCGCACGCTGCGCGGCATGCAGGCGCAGACCCTGTCCATTCATGCCCTGGAGCGTCCCACCCCGTTTGCCCTGCCGCTGATGGTGGAACGCTTTCGCGAGCGCCTGAGCACTGAGACCCTGGCCGACCGGCTGGCGCGCATGGTGCAGGCGCTGGAGCAGGCGGCCGACGCGACCACGGGCACCCACCTGGCGCAGCACGCGGTGCAGTCCACAGATATGGCGTGGGACCTGCCCGATAGCTCCGGCGCCCGCACACAACGCGCGCGCCGTGCAGCGGGCGGGGACACCCCCCGCCGCACCCGCAGACGCCACGGATTCTGAGCACGATGACCACGCTCCCCCTTCACACGGCAGTCCTCGGCACGCCGGCTGTCCCTACGCCCCCCATCGGTGCGCACGCCATTGCCCTGCCCTGCGGCACCGCACTGCAGCTACTGCCCCAGCGCGCCCTGTGGTGGCCCGCCGCGCACATGGTGCTGGTGGCGGATGTGCATTTCGGCAAGGCGGCCACTTTCCGCCGCGCGGGCCAGCCCGTGCCCCACGGCACCACGGCCGACAACCTGGCGCGGCTGGACGCGGTGCTCGCTGCCACCGGCGCCGATCACCTGGTGTTTCTGGGTGACTTCCTGCACGCGCGCAGCGGCGCGGCCGATGCGCTGTGGCAGCAGCTGCTGCCCTGGCGCCAGCGCCATGCCCGTGTGGCGATGACCCTGGTGCGCGGCAACCATGACCTGCATGCGGGCGACCCGCCGGCCGCGCTGGCAGTGGCGCTGGTCAACGAGCCCTGGTTGCCCTGTGCCGATGCGCCGGTGCTGGCCTGCCACCACCCTCAGGCTGTGGCAGGCCACACGGTGCTCGCCGGGCATCTGCACCCCACGCTGCGGCTGCGGGGCCCGGCGCGCGATGCGCTGCGGGCGCCCTGCTTTGGCTGGGGCGACGGACAGTTGGTCATGCCCGCCTTCGGGGCTTTCACCGGCACGGCGCCCGACACCCTGCCCGCGCACTGGACGCAGTTTGCCGTCCTGCCTGGCCGCGTGGTAGCTGTTCCTGGGGGGAGTTCCTAGGGTCTGCGGGGGGTGGCGCGCGAGCGCTAACGGGTTCAAACTGCAGAAGGCCGCAGGGTGATTACCACCTATTTGGTGAAAAAAAGTGCCCTGGGCTTATGATAATTTTGCATTGTGAGATTCGATTGCAAAAACAGCGGGCAGTGACAGCCCCGAGCAAGGAGAATCAGAGAGCATCCGCGTTTGGCCCCGCTGCGACGCAGCCAGGGGCATCTACCTACTCTGTTTCGTGAGACAAGCCATGACGACCCAGCAACCTTCCATCATCTACACCCTGACCGACGAAGCACCCCGTCTGGCCACGGCTTCCTTCCTGCCCATCATTCGCACGTTCGCGGCACCGGCAGGCATCAACGTGCTGGAGAGCGACATCTCGGTGGCAGCGCGCATCCTGGGTGAGTTCCCCGACTACCTGACCGAAGAACAGCGCGTGCCCAACAACCTGGCCGAGCTGGGCAAGAAGACGCTGCAGCCCGATGCCAACATCATCAAGCTGCCCAACATCTCCGCGTCCGTGTCGCAGCTCAAGGCAGCCATCGCCGAGCTGCAGGCCAAGGGCTACGCCCTGCCCGACTACCCAGACCAGCCCAAGGACGACAAGGAAAAGGAAATCAAGGCCCGCTACAGCAAGTGCACCGGCTCGGCCGTGAACCCCGTGCTGCGCGAAGGCAACTCCGACCGCCGTGCGCCCAAGGCCGTGAAGGAATACGCCCGCAAGAACCCGCACAGCATGGCCGAGTGGAGCCAGGCCTCGCGTTCGCATGTGTCGCACATGCACGCCGGCGACTTCTACCACGGCGAAAAGTCCATGACGCTGGACCGCGCCCGTGACGTGAAGATGGAGCTGATCACCAAGAGCGGCAAGGCCATCGTATTGAAGCCCAAGGTCAGCCTGCTCGACCGCGAAGTGATCGACAGCATGTTCATGAGCAAGAAGGCGCTGCTGGAGTTCTACGAGAAGGAAATCGAAGACGCACGCAAGACCGGCGTGATGTTCTCGCTGCACGTGAAGGCCACGATGATGAAGGTGTCCCACCCCATCGTGTTCGGCCACTGCGTGCGCATCTTCTACAAGGACGCGTTCGCCAAGCACGCCAAGACCTTTGAAGAGCTGGGCGTGAACGTGAACAACGGCATGGTGGACCTGTACGCCAAGATCGAGACCCTGCCGCAAAGCCAGCGCGACGAGATCAAGCGCGACCTGCACGCCTGCCACGAGCACCGTCCCGAGCTGGCCATGGTCGACTCGGCCAAGGGCATCACCAACTTCCACTCGCCCAACGACATCATCGTGGACGCCTCCATGCCCGCCATGATCCGCAACGGCGGCAAGATGTGGGACGCCAACGGCCGCCTGAAGGACGTGAAGGCCGTGATGCCTGAATCGACCTTTGCCCGCATCTACCAGGAGATCATCAACTTCTGCAAATGGCACGGCGCGTTCGACCCCAAGACCATGGGCACGGTGCCCAACGTGGGCCTGATGGCCCAGCAGGCCGAGGAATACGGCAGCCACGACAAGACCTTCGAGATCCCCGAAGACGGCGTGGCCAACATCACCGACCTGGCCACCGGCGAAGTGCTGCTGAGCCAGAACGTGGAGCAAGGCGACATCTGGCGCATGTGCCAGGTGAAGGACGCCGCGATCCGCGATTGGGTGAAGCTGGCCGTGAACCGCGCCCGCAACTCCGGCATGCCCGTGGTGTTCTGGCTCGACTCGTACCGTCCGCACGAAGCGCAGCTGATCACCAAGGTCAAGATGTACCTGCACGAGCACAACACCACCGGCCTGGACATCCAGATCATGAGCCAGGTGCGTGCGATGCGCTACACGCTGGAACGCGTGATCCGGGGCCTGGACACCATCAGCGCCACCGGCAACATCCTGCGCGATTACCTGACCGACCTGTTCCCCATCATGGAACTGGGCACCTCGGCCAAGATGCTGTCCATCGTGCCTTTGATGGCCGGCGGCGGCATGTACGAAACCGGCGCGGGCGGCTCGGCCCCCAAGCACGTGCAGCAGCTGGTGGAAGAAAACCACCTGCGCTGGGATTCGCTGGGTGAGTTCCTGGCGCTGGCCGTGTCGCTGGAAGACCTGGGCCTGAAGACCGGCAACGGCAAGGCCAAGATCCTGGCCCAGACGCTGGACGCCGCCACAGGCAAGCTGCTGGACAACAACAAGAATCCCTCGCCCAAGACCGGCCAGCTGGACAACCGTGGCAGCCAGTTCTACCTGGCCCTGTACTGGGCGCAAGAGCTGGCCACGCAAACGGCCGATGCCGAACTTGCCCAACTGTTCGCCCCACTGGCCAAGCAACTGGCCGACAACGAGCAGACCATCGTGGCCGAACTGGCTGCCGTGCAGGGTGCACCCGCCGACATCGGCGGCTACTACCTGCCCGACGTGGCCAAGCTGGACGCCGTGATGCGCCCCAGCAAGACGCTGAACGAAGCCCTCAAGGCCGTGGCGGCCTGAGTCCGGCCCCACCGCTGCTGCGGCCCTGTGCTGCAGCGGCAAATGAAAAAGGCCCCGCTCTGCGGGGCCTTTTTTCATGGCGCGGCGGGAACCGCAACAGAAATAACCTAAGGCCGCTCGCGATCGGCCACGCGGGTGTTCAGCGCCGCCGGCACATAGCCAGGCAGGAAGGCGCAGCCCTTGCCAAACGTGGCCTCCATGCCTGCGCACTGCTGCGCAATGCCCTCGGGCGTGGGCTTGTCACCCGCGTCCACCCAACGCAGCAGCGCGGTCATGAGCGTGGGGTAGGTGGGGTCGCTCAGGTAGCTGTGGGTGTTGTGCTGGGTGAAGGTCTGCACCAGGCGCGCCGCGCTGCCGCCTTGCACCATGGTGGCCCGGAAGGCCGCGTCCAGCTCGACAAAGGCCGTTGGGTCGTCCACGCCTTTCACGGTGAGCACGGGCACGGGGATGCGGCCGGTCAGGTCAGTGTCCTGCGCAAAGCGGGCCACAGCGGCAGGGTCTGCACGGTAGCGCACCACGGCGGCGTTCAGCGCGCCATCGTCGGGCGAGCCCCGGTACGACACCCCCCGGTTGCCAAACGGACTGGCGCCGCCCGTGCGGTGCTGCACCACGTCGCGGAAGTGGAAGGTGGCCCAGTTCATGTGGCCCTGGATGGAGCTGGCCGGGATGCGGACCACATCCACGATGGTTTTGACTTTGCGCTGCTGCTCGGGCGTGCGCTCGGCCACCGGCTTGTTCAGTGCCAGGCATTCGTTCACGCGTGCGGCCAGGTCCGCCTGGGTCATCGCCGCATCGGCAGGCAAGCCGATGTTCAGCGGGTACTGCACCTCGGTGGGCCGGGGGTGGTTGTTGCACAGGTACTGGTAGACCACGCGCAGGTCGGTGCGAAAGTCGTAAGAGCGCGTTCCGCCCGCCAGCACGCCGCTGGTGAGCAGCACGGCGTCGTAGGGGCGCTTGCCATCGGCCGTGGTCTGGAACATCTCGGCCCCTTTGGCCGCCACGCTGGCGCCCCAGGACTGGCCGTGCAGGATGGTGCGCTGCGGCTGGGCCACATGGCGCACGAAGATCTGGCGCAGCCGCTCGGTGTCCTCAGCCGCGGCACGCACCTCCACACCGCCCTGGCGGAAGGTGCTGCCCGCCCAGGCGTACCCCGCGCGGACCATGATGGCCCAGCGCTCCAGGTCCTCCACCGACCGCTCCATCTTCGGCGCGCCCAGGGCCGGGCCGCCGTGGGCGTGCAGCACCAGGTGGCCGTTCCACTGCTGAGGCACCGCCACCAAGTAATACGCACCGGCCGAGTCCTTGCCCGACAGGCAGCGGGCGATGGGCGCCAGGTCCTTGGGGCACGGGGTGGCCGTGGGCGCGGCCTCGGCCGTGGCACTCACCGGCGCCGAAGCTGGTGGTTGTGTGGGCACCGGCGCGCAGGCAGAAAGCAGGCAGGTCACGCCGGCCAGCGCCAAGGCTGGCAGGGTGCGTGGTGTGGCACGGGGGGTGGGCATGGGTCGGGTCTCCGTTGTCTTTTTTATCCGCACTAGGCGTCGTGTTCAATACTACAAATTTGATAGCACATCAGGCATGTTTCACTAGCGCTACGGGCCATTTTTTGCCCATATTTGCATGCCTGGCCCCACACGGCAGCACCCGGGGCACCTTGGCGCCCCAGGACAGGGCCCAGGGTCAGAACTTGCCCATGTAGTCGCGCTTGCCCAGTTCCACGCCGTTGTGGCGGGCGATGGCGTAGGTCGCGTTCACGTGGAAGAAGAACTGGGGCAGGCCGTAGTGCAGCAGGTAGTGCTCGCCCACAAACTGCTTTTCGCGCGGCGTGCCGGGCTGGATGGTGATCTGGCGCGTGGCGGCCTCGGCAAAGGCTGCCTGCGGCAGGCCTTCGATGAACGCCAGCACCGTGCGGATGCGCTCGGTCAGGTCGGAAAAACCGGGGCGCTCGGCGTCGGGCAGCGAAGGCACCTCCACACCGGCCAGGCGCGCGGCCACGCCCTTGGCAAAGTCGCAGGCGATCAGCACCTGGCGGGCCATGGGAAACATGTCAGGGAACAGGCGGGCCAGCAGCAATGCGTCCGGCTCGATCTTGCGGGCCGTGGCATGGGCCTCGGTCTTGGCCAGGATGTCCTGGAGCGAGCCCAGCATCTGGCGAAAGACGGGGATGCTGGCGTTGTACATGGGGTTCGTCATGGGCGGTGTCCTGGAAGTGCGTTGAAAACAAAGGGCGCCGTTGCGAACCCTGCCAAACAGGGCCCCGGCGCCACCGACCGCGATTGCAACACAGGCCCGCGCGGCGTGCTGGGCGCCGTACAGAGCCCCCGCCCCGTGGACCCTTCAGGCCGCTGCAGGCACGGGCCGTGCCGCCCGTGCTGCCACGCCCACCCCCACGAGCGCGGCCGACAGCACGCTCAGGCCCAGCGTCACGGCCGAGCCGTAGAAGATGCCCGCCGTCATGCCGTGGTCCAGCATGGCGCCAAACACCGGTGCCGCCAGGCAAAAGCCCAGGTCCAGCCCCGAGTACACCGTGCCATACACGCGGCCCGTGGCACCGGGGGGCGCGGCGCGCTTGATCAGCATGTCGCGCGAGGGGCCCGCCAGGCCCGTGCCCAGCCCCGCCACCGAGGCCACCACCAGCGCCGCCATGCCGGGCAGCAGCCCCGAGGCCACCACCACCAGCAGCGCGGCCGAGCCCAGCAGGCACACGGAGATGATCTTCTCCAGCCGCTGCACACGCCCCACCAGAAAGCCGCCCACCAGCATGCCCGCCGCGCCACACAGCATGTAGCCCGTGACCACCATGGCCGTCACGCTCAACGGCAGGCCGTACATGGACTGCAGCGCCGGGCTGGCAAAGCTCTGGATGGCGCTGAGTGCGCAGGTGCTCCAGAAGAAGAACGAGAAACACAGCCACACCGAAGGCAGCCTGAGGAAGGCCATGGGGTGCTCGGGCTTCGCCGCCGCCGCGCCGCCCTTGGCCTGGTGGGCCCAGGCTCCCTGGCGGTCATCAATGGCATCGCGGTTCCACACCATGATGGCCAGCACCGTGAGGGCCAGCAGCGCGCCGCACAGGCAGGCCGTGCGCCACGAGCCCGTAGCGGTAGCAATGCCCGCCATGAACACCGGGGCCGTCGCCCAGCCCAGGTTGCCGCTGATGCCGTGCACCGAGAAGCCATGCCCCAGGCGCTGGGGCGACACGCGCTTGTTGAGGATGGTGAAGTCCACCGGGTGGAACGGTGCATTGCCCAGCCCCGCCAAAGCCGCCGCGAGCAGCAGGCCCGTGTAGCCCTGCGCCGTGCCCGCCGCCAGCCCCGCCGCGGCAAAGCTGGACAGCGCAAAAAACATCACAGGTCGCGCGCCCACCCGGTCCACCAGGAAACCCGACAGCGCCTGGCCCACGCCCGAGATCACGAAGAACACCGACACCAGCAGGCCCAGCTCGGAATAGCTGAAGCCGAACTCCCCGATCAGCCACGGAAACAGCGGCGGCAGCAGCATGTGAAAGAAGTGCGAGCTGCCGTGGGCCAGGCCGATCAGGCCGATGGTGCGGGCGTCCTGCCGCAGGGGGACGGGGTTGGCAGTGGTGGCGGTAGCGCCGGAGGTGGAAGCAGTCATGGGTTGGATCTTAGGCAGCATGCCCTCGGCAGGTTTACGATAGACGGCCAATTTCTATCGCAAACATGCCAAACCCACCCACCAGGCCCCCCACCCCTACCGAACCGGTGGTGGAACACTTCGCCGCCGAGGTCGTGCCTCGCGCCCAGGCCGGCAAGCCGCGCGGGATGTCGTACGTGGACTCGCTCACGCCCGAGCTGTTTGTGCCCACCGCCGCCCGCCCGGTGCGCGCCAAGCTGCGCTGGCTGGCCGCCGACACGCAGGTGATGCCCCACAGCCACCCCTGGGCGCAGGTGGCAATATCGACCACGGGCGTGATCAGGCTCACGGTGAACCACGGCACCTACATCGTGCCGCCCTCGCGCGCGCTGTGGATTCCGCCCGGTGTGGAACATGCCGTGACCATGGTGGAAGACGCCGACCTGCGCACGCTGTACTTTCACCAGCCCCGGGGGCGCTGCGGCCCCGGCGTGCCGCGCGACCAGGAAGACGCATGGCGCCAGTGCCGCGTGCTGGAGGTGTCCGACCTGCTGCGCGCCCTGGTGCGCGAGATGCCCACCGCACCCGATGGCGGCGCCGCGATCAGCCCCGCCGACCTGCGACGCGAGCAGCACCTGAGCGCCCTGGTGCGCGACGAACTGGCCCGTGCCGCCGCCGTGAAGCTGGGCGTGGACCTGCCCCAGGACAAGCGCCTGCGCCACCTGTGCGAGGCCGTGTTGGCCGACCCCACGCGCCACGACACCCTGGCCGACTGGGCGCAGGACACGGGCGCCAGCCCCCGCACGGTGGCACGCCTGTTCCGCTCCGAACTGGGCAGCACCTTCACCCAATGGCGCCAGCAGGTGATCCTGGCCAAGGCCGTGTCGCTGGCCGCCGGCCGCATGCCCATGGGCCAGATCGCCGCCGAGCTGGGCTACAGCGCGAGCGCCTTCAGCGCCATGGTGCGCAAGTCGGTGGGGCAGCCGCCGGGACGGTTTTTGGGGCAGCAGCAGCCGGCAGCCGTGGTCCCGTAGCCCCGTGCGGTGCGTGCTACCGAGGCTGCCGGGCGTTACGGCATGACCACGCCGTGCTGAGCCTTAACCAGGGCATACGGGAGCTCTGTAGGCCGATATCTGCCTCCTGTTGCCCCTGTGCGCTAGAACCATATGCCCGGACAGCTATGAAAAAGTGAGCATGCAGATACCCCGATGACTGCAGCGCGCCGCGTCTGCCGCTAAGGTGTCCGCTTGTTCGCCCCACCCTGCCGAGCCCCATGACCACTCCACAGCCCCCACGCACCTTCCACAGCTACGAACCCCGCCTGGGCCACGGCCTGCCGCACGACCCGTTCAACGCCATCGTGGGGCCCCGCCCCATCGGCTGGATCTCCACGCAAAGCGCCACGGGAGCGACCAACCTCGCGCCCTACAGCTTTTTCAACGCCTTCAACTACGTGCCCCCCATCGTGGGCTTTGCCAGCATTGGCTACAAGGACACCGTACGCAACGTGCAGGCCACGGGCGAGTTTGTGTGGAACCTCGCCACCCGCGACCTGGCCGAGGTGATGAACCAGAGCTGCGCGGCCGTGCCACCTGAAGTGAGCGAGTTCAACCTGACCGGTCTGACCCCCCTGCCCTCCACCCGCGTGCGCCCCCCGCGCGTGGCCGAAAGCCCGGTCACCTTTGAATGCCGCAGCACGCAGATCCTGCAGCTGCAGGGGGTGGACGGGGCCCTGGTGGATACCTGGCTGGTGCTGGGCGAGGTGGTGGCCGTGCACATCGATCAGGCGCTGCTGAAGGACGGCGTGTACGACACCGCGAACGCGGGGCACATCCTGCGCGGCGGCGGGCCGGCGGACTATTTCACTGTGGGGCCAGAGCAGCTGTTCAGGATGTATCGGCCCCGGCCCTGACTGCGGCCAGCAGGTAACAGGCTGTCACGCGATAGCCCTGGCATCCCCTGGAGGTTTGCGCTATACCCGCCTGTCGGGAGGCTGTTGCCCTCCCCCCTCGGCCGGAGACCCTATGAAGTTCGTACGTGCAACCCTTGCCTGCCTGTCGGCCGCCCTGGTGCCGCTGGCCATGGCTGGACCACCGCTCATCGGCAACTGCCCGGTGCTACCGCCAGACCACCTCTTCAATACGCCCATCGACAACTTTCCGGTGCACCCTCAGTCGGCAGCTTTCCTGCAGACCATCAGCAGTACCCCACGACGCCTGCACCTGGACCTGGGCCAGAGCGAGGACATGCGCAGCCCCGAGTACTGGGGCATCCCGTACAACGTGGTCCAAGGCCGCAGCTTCGGGTGGCCGACGGTGCACTTTGATGGCGATGGAGCCCCCGACGAGAGCGACTGCGCGCGGGGTGACGGAAGCCTCGCGCGGCCTTGCGCCGGCCTGCGCGAGCCCGCACGCCTGCCCATTCCGCCGCAGCCCCTGGTGGAGGGCGGTATCAGCGGCAACAAGGCGGTCTACAACGACCACCATATCCTGACCGTGGACACCGACACCTGCACGCTGTGGGAAAGCTACCTGAGCTACGCCCGGCCCGATGGGGGCTGGGACATCTACGGCAGCGCCGCCTTCGACTTGCGGTCCAACGCGCTGCGGCCTGCGGGATGGACTTCAGCAGACGCGGCCGGGTTTCCGATACTGCCCCTGCTGCTCAAGGCCGACGAGGCGAGCGCTGGCGACATCCGCCATGCGCTTCGCTTCACCATCCAGAGTCACAAGATCCGAACCAGCTACACCTGGCCCGCACGGCACCTCACCCGCAATGGGGACGCCTCGGCCAGCAAGCCCCCCATGGGCCAGCTGTTCCGGCTGCGTGCGGACTACCCCGTGCCTCAGACCTACAGCGTGCAGGCACGGGCCATCCTGCAGGCACTCAAGACCTACGGCATGTACATCGCCGATGGTGGTTCGGACATGTACATCACCGGCGACCCCAGCCGCCTGTGGAGCGATGCCACCATCTCGCAGGTCCAGTCCGTGCCGCACACGGCTTTCGAGGCGGTGGACCTCAGTCCGGTCATGGCCCAACCCGGCTTTTACAGCGACAGTGCGCGGGTACCGTACACCAGTGCCACCCCTGTGTTTTCAGCTTCCACATCGGGTCCACTGCAGAAGCTGAACCTGTGGGCGGCGATCCAGGTTTCGGCACCCGACGCCGGGCGCGCCGGAGGCCTGTACGTGGCAGCCCTGGTGCCAGGCGCGGGACTGTTTGCGCTGTCGCCCGGAGGCTGGGTGCCTGTAGCGGACGGGAACCTGCCCGCAGCCAGCCCCGCCACGCTGGGCAGCCACATGGTGCCCATCCTGGCAGCTGCCGATGTGTCGGGCTTGCGCGGCACGCAGGTATTTGCGGGCTATGGCACCTCACCCAGCGAGATGCTGGAGCGCGGAACGTTTGGGCAAATCTACGCCGTGCCTTGAGAAACCGCCGACAGAGTCCCAGGCCCGTTCAGGGTAGGTGACCTGGCCGGGCGAGGCAGGCGTCACTGCGCAGGCTTGATGACGCCCTGGGCGCCCAGCAGCGAAGCACACAGACCTGCTGTAGGGGCCCGCGCCCACTGCTCCGTCCAGGCCCACACCTGCTGCACACCATCCTCTGTCCCCTCGCTGGCATGGCGGCGTTGCAGTCCATGGTCGGCGCCGTCGATGCGCCGCGCACAATAGGGCTCAGTACGGGCGGATGCCAGCACCGCAAAGCGTTCGTACGCCACCTGCGGCACCAGGGCATCGTCCCCGCCCCACACCTGCAGGAGCGGCCAGGGACTTTGCACCAGCGGCAGGGCCAGTGGCCAGTTCCACAGGTCACGCCAGTAGCCCAGGCTGCGGCCTTGCAGCACGGTGCTGTCGGGCATGCGCCCCCGCTGGGAACGTCCCAGCGCATCCCAATCGGCCTGGGCACCCAGGCGTTGCGCCTGCAGCGCGCCCGCTTCCTGCGGGTCCAGGCCGCTGGAAGCCAGCACCACCAGGCCAGCGAGCCCCGGCACCTCGGGCGCCAGGGCCGTCAACAGCTCCGCACCTTCCGAAATGCCCACCAGCAATTGCGGCAGCGCCGGGGCACCATCGCGTTCGCGCTGCAGGGCATCGGCCTGCAGCGCGACGCGGGCGTGCGCAACCCACGCCGACAACCGGTCTTGCTGCACAAAGTCGGGCCCGCAGTCTGCAGATGCCGTGCGGGTCTGAGGGTCTACGCCGGGCTTGTGCAGCACCAGCACCTGGGCATGCAGCAACCCCGCAAAGTAGCGCTCCGCAATGGGCCCCATGCCTGCACAGCCGGAGCCCGGGATCACGATCACCCGGTAGCGCAGCGGCGGCGTGCGCCCGTTGCGTTGCAGTGCCTGCAGCATGGCCCCTTGTGCACCCGGCAGAGGCCGGGAAGTGAAAGTGGAGGGCGACATGGCATCCGGGTCCGGCGCTACGGTTCGCGCTGCTACAGCACCTGACGGATCGTTGCCATACACCTGGACCAGCGATTCAGAGGCCGCAGCCGCATAGAAGGTCTGGGGCGGTTGCGTGCACCCGGCCAGCACGCCCGCCATACCCATCAGCACAGGCATAAAAAAAGCCAGCACATGGCTGGCCTGGGCGGACCGAGGCGCCCTGTTTGCCGCAGCAATGTGCGGCGCAGGGGCCAAGCAGTGCGTCATCCTCAAGAGGTTGTCAAAAATCTCGGCTACTTGAGGATCAGCACCTGCTCGGGCTGCTGCGGTTGCGGCACGGGCATGGGCTGGCCGCCTTGTTGGTAAACCACCGGTGGGCGCACGCCGCGCGCCAGGTTGGCGTCGGTGTAGCCCAGTTGCACCGCGAGCTGCTGGTACACGTCCTGCGCCAGCGACAGCGAGGTTTCGCGCATCACCTTGGCCCGGTTGGGGGGCGCAATGTCGCCACGGATCGACAGGATCTTGGTGTCGTTGCCTTCGCCCTGGGCGGAGAACGCGGCCTTGATCTCGTAGGTCTTGGTGTTGATGAGCGAGAAGTCGGCCAGCAGCTGCAGGCCGTACTGGCGCGTGGCGCTGGTGGTGCCCTGCAGGGGCGAGAGCGCGTCGGTGAACTCGATGCTGGACACCACGCCGAACAGCACGTAGTCGGCGCCGTTGAACTCGCCCTTCTTGATCCGGGTGATCACGTCATTGACCTGGGGCTGTGCCTGGGGCGTGGCCATCTTGCCGCCCTGCACCTGGTTGAGCACCTGCTCGGCCTTGCTGGGCTGGGGCTTACCAGCGTCAAAGCCCTTGCCCTGCACCAGGCGGAAGTACGTGCCCTGCAGGATGGCGCCCTTGATGTCGTTGGTATAGCCGCCCAGCTCGCGCTGCTCGATGTAGCTGTAGCGCCCGGCCACATAGGTGCCGCTGGCCTGCTCGGACGCCTGCATGGACTGCTGGCCGGAGTACGAGCCCCCGCCGCCGTACATGCCATGGCTGTGGCTGCCGCCCTGGCTGCCCTGGGCGCTCATCTGGCTGCTGCGCTGGTAGGTGCCGGCCAGGAAGTATTCGGACACGCGCTGGGCATAGGCCAGGTCGGTCACGGCGATCTTGGGCGCGGCGCCGGGCTGCTGCGCCTGCGCGCCCGTGCCCCAGGCCAGCGTGGTGGCCGCGATCACGGCCAGGGCCGTGTGGAGGGTGATTCTGCGTTGCATGGTGTGCTCCTTGGGGCAGATCAGCGCTTGCTGGTCTTTCTGATTTCTTTCTCGTCCTGCCACTCGATCGTGCCTTCCTGCACATCAAACAGCTTCAGCGTGAACTTGTAGTACACGTCCTTGGTGCTGTTGTTCTGCTTGACGATGCTGGTCAGCTCGCCTTCCATGCTGTACTTGGCGGCGGTCATCTGACCGACCTTGGCGGTGGTGCCCTGCTTGTACAGGCCGCTCTGGTTCTGGCGCTGCAGCTCGTCCACACCGGCCTGCATCTCGTTGATGGAGCGCACAAAACGCACCTTGCCGGACTTGACCAGCGCGGTCTGGATGGAGTTCATCACGTTGGTGGTGTCGATGTACTCGCTGGTCTTGTTCTTCACGGTGGAGATCGTCACCGTGGGGCGGCCCTGGAAGATGCCGGTTTCGAGCAAACCGCCGGTCATCTTCTCGGCAATCATCTGCAGGTCGGTGGAACCGAACTCGTTGGTCACCAGCTCGACGGCCTTGGCGTCGCCGTAGTTGACCTGGCGGTCAAAACGCACGGTGGGGGACGACAGGTTCTGGCAGGCCGACAGGGCCAGGGTGCTGGCCGCAAAGGCCAGGATCAGCGCGCTGCGCTGGATGCGGTTCTTGGTGTTCATGTTGGTTTACTCCTCACTCAAACAGGGATTGGTGCGGCGCGATCAGCGCGGCTCCACATTCATTTCCAGGCGCAGATCGACAGCCGCAGAGGTAGGCGCCACGCTCTTGACAGTCTGCTGGCCCAAGCCCAGCACGCTCATCTGCTTCCAGGACTCGCCATCGCCCACCTGGTTGCCCACGTTGTCCAGCCACTTGAAGCGGTAGAACACGGTGCGGTCGGTGCGGCCCATGTTGGCCATGTCGGCCTGCACCACCAGGATGTCGTTCTTGCGCACGATGCGCATCTCGCGCACGGCGATGCTGTTGGCCTCGCCTCGCAGCGCCACCTTGGCCGCCACGGCCAGCGGCGTGGCGGGATCGTGCAACTGGGCGCTGGCGTTGCCAGCCAGGGTCATCAGGGCCGCGCACAGCACTGCAGGGATCGCGGCGGGGACAAAACGGGTTCTCATGCCAGAGGCTCCTTGAATGGGGTCAGAAACAGGGGTCAGTTCTTGGCAGCCGCTGCAGGCTGGGCGGCCGTGGGCTTGACGGTGGACGAGGGCACGGTGCGGGCGCGGTTGTTGTTGGTGGTGCGCACCGGGGCCGCGGGTGCCGCTGCTGCGGCGGGAGCCGGCTGGGGTGCGGCCGCCACCGTGGGCAGCTGGCCCAGCATGGCCACGTCGCCGATCAGCACGCTGTTGTCATACATGCGCAGGGGCACCAGAGCATACTGGCCGTCGATCTTGATCGGCTGTGGCAACTGGCGGCCATTGATGGTGACGGTGTGCTCGCCAGGAGGCAAGTAGCCACGGGCCACATACACGCGGCCGGGCAGCATGCGCCACAGGCGGTCGTCGGCCTGCTCGGTGGCTACCGAGGCAGCGGCACCGATGATGCCGCCGATCAGACCGCCACGCTTTTGCAGCTCGTTCTGCAGCACGCCCTTGGCCACGGCGCGGGTGAAGCCACGCAGCACCATGCCCGGCATTTCGTCCTTGAGGGCACGGCGGGCCATCACGTTCACGTCCACCACTTTTTCGAGCTTGAGGTCGGTACCAGCGGCCGACACCACCGTCAGGGGCGCATCCTTGGAAGGCTCGATCACGGGGTACGAAATGCTGGCGGTGACCAGGCCACGGCCGGTGGGAACGGGGATGGTGAAGGCCTTGGGCTTGCGTGCAGGCGCGTCACCGGCCTCGACGATGAAGAGCACATCGGTCATGCGCTGGCGGCGCTTCCAAGTGAAGCCGGTGCGGTTGTCCAGGCCGCGCAGGCCTTCTTCGAGCACGGGGGTGTCGGGCTTGAGCTCGATGGCCTTGCGGTAGCCGGGCGCGGCCAGGCCGGGCTCGTTGAGCATTTCGTACAGGAAGCCGGCCAGGTAGTGGCTCAGCGCGTTGGAGTAGCCGTTCTTGAGCGCCAGCACCTCGGGGTCGTTGAGGGTCTCGACGGGGTAGCCATTCAGCTCCTTGCCACCCGATGTGGCGCCCTTGGACTTGGCTTCCTCTTCAGCGGCCAGCGTTTCCTTGGCGCGGAATTCGGCAATGATGGCTTCGCGCTCGTGGGTGCGCTTGATGTCCACGCGGGCGTTTTCAAAATCACCCACGGCCATGCGGTTGAGCGCCAGGCGCGTGGTCACCCACACCTTTTCGTAATCCTGGCCTTCGTAGACCTTCAGGCGTTCGCTGATCAGCGCCGCGCCCACGGTGCCCATGAGTTTGCTGGGGTTGGTCTTGGCGGTTTCTTCCCATTCCTTGACCTTGTTGTCAGCCAGCAGGAAGGCGTTGGTGCTGTCGGGGTAGCGGCGGTCCATGCGCAGCAGTTCGCCGCGTTCCATGTTGTAGAGCAGCGCCGTTTTTTCTTCTTCAGTCTTGGCCGTGCTCTCCAGGCTGGCCAGCGCGGCGGGGATGCCGCCACTGCGCCCGGCGGTTTGCATGTCGGTGGCCAGCTTGTCATGGCTCTGCATGGTGGCGCAGCCGGTGAGGGCCGCGCTCAGTGCCAGGGCCCATAGCAGGCGCGGACGGAAACGGGGTGGGTGGGCGGTCATGGATGCTCCTTGCAGATCGGTCGGTTGCTCACCAGAAACACCCCGCGCTTACCACGCGCAGCCGTGCAACAGCCCCGCCAGAGGGAGGGTGCTGTGAATACGGCGTGCGTGGTGGAAGTCCGGTCAAGGCGGGTGCTGGCAGCCCGTGCGCCCCCTCCCGGCGCGGATACGTGCTGTGTGCGGCCCCCTCTGGCTGTGAGTTTCTTGGTTGTTGTGTATGGGGTTGTAGCCAGCCGCGCAATGTAGCAAAAGCTTGTATCTTTTCTGTAACCGTGTGGGGCCGGTGACGCAGACGGACACAGGGACCGGCACAGTGGAGCATGGTGTGCATGTCATCCCTCCTGCTGCTGGCGCGGCATGCGGTACAGCCACACCACCCGCCCGCCGGGCGCACGCAGCTGGGCGCTGGGCAGCCAGCCCGGCACCGCAAACTCCAGGCTCACCAGCCACGCGCCGGTCGCCAGCTCGGCCTGGGCCTTGGCGGCCGCGCGAGCCATGCTCTCGGGCCGCTGGAACAGGTACACCATCTGGTAGGCGCTCCAGTCGGCCTTCCACATGTCGGCACGCTGCACCCGCGCCCAGGGGCAGCGCAGGGCGCACAGCAGGCGCAGCGGCCAGCTCCACTCCAGCCCGTCGAGCTGGGCGGCAGGGTAAGCATGGCGCAAGGCCTTGAGGCCATCGCCCAGGCCACAGCCTGCGTCGAGCACCCGCGCACCCAAAGGCAGCGGCGCCTGCACGGCCAGAGACTGCAGCGCGTGGCGCGGCGTGGGAAACAGGGGCGCATCGCGCCACGCATTGAGCGGGTAGACCAGCAGCAACAGCGACAGCGGCACCAGCCACGCCCAGGTAGGCAGGCTGGCCGCCCCCAGCAGCGCCAGCGACAACGGGAACCCGGCGGCAATCAGCCCGCGCCGCCACCAGCTGTCGCCCAGCACGCTGGCAGCCGTGCCAAGCAGGCAGGCGACCAGCAAAGCGGCCACCGGCGGAACCGCCCGCTGCAGCGCCACAAAGATCAGCCATGCGCACGCCCACGCCGCCAGCGCGGGCAGGGGCCAGGGCATGCGCAGGGCCAGCATGGTTCCGTTCTCAGCGGCCAAAAATGCCGCGCAGCAGATTGACGGGATTGACCACGTTGCCCGCGTCCGTGCCGCCGTCGCCCGCAGGTGGCTGGCCTGCGGGTGCACCGCCCATGCCGCTGGAGTAAGCGCCTGTGCCGCCCGACGGTGCGCCGGGTGCCGCGCCCATGCCGCCACGGCGCCCCTGCATCTCTTCACCCAGCATGGCCATGGTGTGCGACTTCACGCGCACGCGCACCGACCATTCAGGCTCCCACGCAGCCTTGGGGTCGGCCGGGCGGGGTGGGTACACGATGTGGCTCTCGCCACCATAGGCCATCATGCGCAACATGGGCGTGGCATCGCGCCCGCCACCCGCAAAGATGCCCTGCGGGATGGCGCATTGGGTGGTCTCGGGCTGTAGCAGCACGCGCTCCTTGAGCCAGCGGTCGATGGTGGCGGGCGAGAGGTAGTCGAACAGGCCCATGCCGGTGTCCGGCGTCTCGGCGCTGGACCACATGATCAGATCGTCCCCGCTCTGTGACATGGCATGCAGGTAATAGGCACGCGCGTTGCGCACGGGCTGCCAGCTGGTGCCCATGCTGTCCTGCGGCTTGCCGGTGGTGCGCAGGTCGATGGCGGGCATCAGGTCCTGCGCCGCGCCCAGGGTAAATTTCATGGAGGCAGGCACGCCATCGCCACGCACCTGGTGCTCGCCCACCACCGAGCTGTCCCGCGACAGGCTGACCTGGTTGCGTTCGTTGGGGTACAGCGCATAGGCCGGGCCCACGCGCGGGCCCCGGTCCGGCACGGCACGGCCCGCGAAGGCCTGGGCGTAGTCGGAGGGCTTGGCACGTGCCAGGTCGATCACGCGGGGCTGGCCCGCACGCACCGCGCTACCGCAGCCCCAGTACAGCAGGATGCGGCCCTTGGGCTGCTGTTGCTGGTACTCACGCGGCACTTCGCCCGGCTCGGTCTGCGTGGGCTGGGCACGCGGCGGGATCAGCGGCAAGGACTCGCCCATGCGCATGCCGGGCGGGATGGACTGGCTGGCCTCGACGCCGGGGCGCAGGCTGTTGTGCAAGGCGATATCGATGACGCGCGGCGGCATGATGGACATGGCGCGGGCGTTGCCATACGACGTGTTGCTGCCGCCCCCCATGCCCGGCGCAGCGCCGCCGCCCATGCCCCCCATGAGGCCGCCGAGCATGCCGCCACCACCGGGCAGGCTGTCCATCTCGGGCATACCGACCATGGTGCCGGTGGACAGGTCCATCCACAGCTGCACCTTGGGAGCCTTGGTGTTTTGGGCCTGGGCGCCCAGGCTGGCAATGCACAGGCCAGCGGCCAGGCAGGCGGGGGTCAGGTAGCGCAAAGGGGTTGTCATCAGGTCTGCTCCAGGAGATACATGGATCACCCGGCAAACCATCATGGGCCGCAAAGCAGCGTCGTCGCCGCCCTGTGAAGAGGCCTTGCGGTCAACCCGGGTGTGTTGAACGCAGCGCAGTGTAGGCCCCGCAAGGACGCATTTTGCCCCTGCAAGTTACTTGTGGAAACCGTTTGTGTGCGCTATTTCACGCCATCTTGCGCCGCAACAACCCCGCGCCCCGGAGCGATGAGAGGGTCAGCCGCGCAGGCGGTCGATCAGACCGTTCAAAGCCTCCAGCGACCCGAACTGGATCGCCAGCTCGCCCATGTCCTCCACCCGGCCGTTGCGCTTGACGCGTTTCTTGACGCGCACTTCGACCTCGGCCATGAGCAGGTCCGACAGTTCTTCTTCCACGCGCTTGAGGTCGCGCGACTTTTCCTTCTGGGGCTTTTGCGGCACCAGGCTGAACTCGGCACCAATCTTTTTGACCAGGGCCTCGGCTTCGCGCACCGACAGCTTCTTGGCCGCGATCTGGTTACCCGCCGTGATCTGCGCGGCGCGGTCCAGCGACAGCAGTGCACGCGCATGGCCCATGTCGATGTCGCCCGCCATCAGCATGGTCTGCACGGGCTCGGCCAGATTCAACAGGCGCAGCAGGTTGCTGGCGGCGCTGCGCGAGCGGCCCACGGCCTGGGCAGCCAGCTCGTGCGTCAGTCCAAACTCCTTGACCAGGCGCTGCAGGCCCTGGGCTTCTTCCAGCGGGTTGAGGTCTTCGCGCTGGATGTTTTCGATGAGCGCCATGGCGGCGGCCGACTCGTCCGGCACATCGCGCACCAGCACCGGCACCTCGGCCAGGCCCGCCAGGCGGGAGGCCCGAAAACGCCGCTCGCCCGCAATGATTTCGTACTTGCCCGCGTGTTCACCCCCCGTGAGGCGCCGCACCAGGATGGGCTGCATGACGCCCTGGACCTTGATGGACTCGGCCAACTCGTACAGCGCGCCCTCGTCCATGCGCGTGCGCGGCTGGTACACACCCGGCACCAGCTCGGAGAGCGGCAGGCTGCTGGGCAGGCCCGCTTCGGCGGCCTGGGCCTGCTCCACTTTGTCTTCGACCTTGGGGCCCAGCAGGGCTTCCAGGCCTCGGCCGAGGCCCTTGGGTTTTTTGGTGACCATGAAATGCGTCTCGCGAAAGGAAAAGGAAAGGGCTAAGAATCAGCGGTCGATGATGACCAGCGTGCCGTGGCTGCCGGGCGCCACGGCGTGGGGCACGCCAGCGGGCACGATGAACACCTCGCCCGCGTTCACCTCGGTGACCTGCCCTTGCAGGGCGAGGCGCATGCAGCCGTCCAGCACCAACAGGGCTTCGTCAAAGTCGTGCGATTCGTCGGGGTAGGCGGCGTCGTCCATGCGCAGCACCTTGACGTTGGCGCCCGCAGCCTGGCCCACCACCGTGGAGTTCCAGGCGCGGGGCAGTTGGTCGGCAAGGGCGGGCAGGCTGATCTTGGTCATGGGTCGGCAACAAGGGTTCAAAACATCAACGCGCAGAGCGGCTCGCCACGCGGCGCCGCTTGCGACTGCGCCACAGGCGCAGCCACACACCAAACCCGATGGCCAGCAGCACCAGGGCCAGCATGAACTGCCCCAGCGCGCCCACCACCACCGCCCCGCTGGGCAGCAGCCAGGCGAGCACCACTTGCAGCGCATCGAGCGGCCAGTAGAGCGCCACAGGACGCTGCGCCATCGTGGGTAATTGGCTCTGTGCAACACCCGCCGTATCCGGGCGCTTGCGCCAAAAAGCCCAGCGGCTCATGCCGGGGTGGCGAGCTGCATCAGCCAGCCGCGCCCCTCGTCCCAGTCACCCAGCCCGGATTCGGCATTGATGTGCCCGCGCTCGCCATAGTCCACACACCGCGCACCCCAGGCCTGGGCCAGACCTTCGGCGCGCTCGAAGCTGCAGTACGGGTCGTTGCGGCTGCCCACCAGCACCGCCGGAAACGGCAAGGGCTGGCGCGCAATGGGCGCCCAGCCGTGGATCTGCGCAGCCAGGTCGGGCCGCTCCACATCGCCCGGCGCCACCAGCAGCGCGCCGCGCACCTTGGCCGCGTGGCGGGTGTGCGCCGCCCACCAGGCGGTGAGGATGCAACCGAGGCTGTGCGCCGCCAGCACCACGGGGCCATCCGCATCGGCCACGGTTTCTTCGAGGCGCGCAGACCAGTCGCCGCGCAACGGGCGCATCCAGTCGTGCTGCTCCACGCGCTGGTAGCCGTGCGCGGCCTCCCAGCGGCTTTGCCAGTGGTCGGGGCCAGAGTTCTGCCAGCCAGGCAGCAGCAGGATGTTGGAGGCCTTCATTACTATCAAATTAATAGCTGCTACCGCATATTCTTCAAGCGCCTGCGGCCATTTTGGCCATGGAAGAGGCTGCTGGAGGCATGGTTTGCACGCGCTCGACCATCTCCTGCGCAAACTCCACAAAGGCTTGGCTGCCCTTGGCGGCCGGGTCAAACACCACGCCGGGCAGGCCATAGCTGGGCGCCTCGGCCAGGCGTACGTTGCGCGGAATCACGCTGTTGAACACCTTGTCGCCAAAGTGGCCCTTGAGCTGGTCGCTCACCTGCTGCTGCAGCGTGATGCGCGGGTCGAACATCACGCGCAGCAGGCCGATGATCTGCAGGTCGGCATTGAGGTTGGCGTGCACCTGCTTGATGGTGTTGACCAGGTCCGTGAGCCCTTCCAGCGCGAAGTATTCGCACTGCATGGGCACGATCACGCCGTGGGCACTGCACAGGCCGTTGAGGGTGAGCATCGACAGCGACGGAGGGCAATCGATCAGCACGAAGTCGTAGTCACCATCAGCCTCGGCCAGCGCAGATTTGAGGCGCTTTTCGCGGTGCTCCAGCGCCACCAGTTCCACCTCGGCCCCGGCCAGTTCGCGGTTGGCGCCCAGCACCCAGTAGCCACATTTGTCCGACAGCACGGCCGCCTCTTTGACCGAGGCGGATTCGAGCAGCACGTCGTACACCGTGAGGTCGAGGCTGCGCTTGTCCACGCCCGAGCCCATGGTGGCGTTGCCCTGCGGGTCCAGGTCCACCATCAGCACGCGCTGGCCGATCTTGGCCAGGCCGGCGGCGAGGTTGACGGTGGTGGTGGTCTTGCCCACCCCACCCTTTTGATTGGCAACGCAAAAGATCTTGGCCATGTGGGTGCTGCAGTTCGTGTGGTGTTATTTGGAGATGGCCAGCTTGATGCCAAAGCCGATCAGGAAGACGCCTGCCACTTTCTCCAGCACGCGGCCGATGCGCGGGTTGGCGCGCATGCGCTCGGCGAGGTGGTGCGTGAGCAGCACGGCAGTCAGGCCATAGAGAAACGTCAGTGCCGCCACCGTGGCCGCCATCACGCCAAAGGTCAGCATGCCCTGGTGGCGTGCAGGATCGACGAACAGCGGAAAGAACGCCATATAGAAAACGATGGCCTTGGGGTTGAGCAAGGTGATCAGCCCGGCCTGCTTGAAATAGTGGCGTGGCTCGATGTTCAGGATGGGCTGGGCGCCCGGCTTGGCCGTGACCATCTTGAAACCCAGCCACGCCAGATAGGCGGCCCCCAGCCACTGCACCGCGTGGAAGGCGGTGGGGTAGGTGGCGAGCAACGCAGCCACACCGGCCACTGCCGCCCACATCAGCACCTGGTCGCCCGCAATCACGCCCATGGTGGCCGCCATGCCGCCGCGAATACCGCCCTTGCTGGTGGAGGTGATGAGCGCCAGATTGCCAGGGCCCGGAATGAGCAGGAACAACACGATGGCGGCGACAAAGGCGCCGTAGTCTGCGATGCCGAACATGGTTTCTCCTGGTGCGCGGGGAGGGTGCGACCGAAAGATGCACCCGGTTGAGGAGCCGAGTTTACGCGAGCCCCCTGCCCCACCCGCCGAAAAGTCGGCGCACTGAGGACAGAGCCATCAGGCGGGCTTCATCCAAATGATGCAGCGCTCCGCGTCCAGACCCGGCACCGTGAGCTGTTCCACGTGAAACACTGCCACATCCCCAGGCAGGGCGGCGATTTCCTCCTGGGGATGTTTGCCCTTCATGGCCAGCCATACGCCATGGGGCGCGGCCAGTGCGCTGCGCGACCAGGTCACGAAGTCTGGCAACGAGGCAAACGCACGGCAGCTGATGACATCGAACGGCATGCTCAACGTCTCAACCCGCGCATGCACGCCGTGCAGGTTGCGCAACTTGAGCGCCACTGCTGCCTGCTGGATGAACGCTGCCTTCTTGCCCACGGTGTCCACGCAGCTCACGTCCACATCCGGGCAGCAGATGGCAAACACCACACCGGGCAGCCCACCGCCCGACCCGACATCCAGCAGCTTCACCGCCGCCACCCCACCCTGCTGCAGGCCCGCCACATGCCGCCGCAACGGCGCCACGGCGGCCAGGCTGTCCAGCAGGTGGTGCGTCATCATCTCCTGCGGGTCACGCACGGCGGTCAGGTTGTAGACCTTGTTCCACTTCTGCAGCAGCGCCAGGAAGTCCATCAGCAGGGAAACCTGCGCATCGCTCAGGCCCAGCGCCAGGGCGTCGACCCCGGCTTGCAATTGTTGGCGCAGGCTGTCGTGGTTGCTGTTCACCGCCATCGTCATGCCGCCACTTCGCCTTCTGCCTTGGATGGCATGGCGGGTGCCACGGCAAACTCCTTGAACCCACCCTTCTTCAGATGCACCATCAGCAGCGAGATCGACGCAGGCGTAATGCCCGTGATGCGCGAGGCATGGCCCAGGGTCTCGGGCCGGTGGCGGGTGAGCACCTGGCGCGCCTCGATGCTCAGTGCGGTGACCTGCATGTAGTCCAGGTCGGGCGGCAGGCGCAGCTTCTCGAAGTGCGCAGCGCGCTCCACCTCGCCCTTCTGGCGGTCGATGTAGCCTGCGTACTTGGCGGCAATCTCCACCTGCTCCAGCACAGGGTCGCTCAGGTCACCCAGGGTTTCACGTGAAACATCGGCCGATGCGTACTTGCCGCCGTCCATCGACACCAGGTTGGCGTAGCTCACATCGGGGCGGCGCAGCAGTTCGAACAGGTTGTATTCGTGCTCGATGCTCTTGCCCAGCACCCGCTCGGATTCAGCGGCAGGCAGGTTGCGCGGGTTCACCCAGGTGGCCTTCAAGCGCTCTGTTTCACGTGAAACCGCATCGCGCTTGCGGCTGAAGGCATCCCAGCGCGCATCGTCCACCAGACCCATCTGGCGCCCTACTTCCGTCAGGCGCATGTCCGCATTGTCCTCGCGCAGCTGCAGGCGGAACTCGGCCCGGCTGGTGAACATGCGGTAGGGCTCGGTCACGCCCTTGGTGATCAGGTCGTCCACCAGCACACCCAGGTAGGCCTCGTCGCGGCCGGGCAGCCAGGGCGCATCGCCCCGGCACTGCAGCGCGGCGTTGATGCCGGCAAACAGGCCCTGGGCCGCCGCCTCTTCATAACCGGTGGTGCCATTGATCTGGCCGGCAAAAAACAGACCCTGGATCTGGCGGGTTTCAAAGCTGCTCTTGAGCGAACGCGGGTCGAAGTAGTCGTATTCGATGGCGTAGCCGGGGCGCAGGATGTGCGCGTTCTCCAGCCCCGGCATGCTGCGCACCAGGTCGTACTGGATGTCGAACGGCAGGCTGGTGGAGATGCCGTTGGGGTAGAACTCGTGTGTGGTCAGGCCTTCGGGCTCCAGAAAGATCTGGTGGCTGTCCTTGTCGGCAAAGCGGTTGATCTTGTCTTCCACACTCGGGCAGTAGCGCGGGCCCACGCCCTCAATCTTGCCGGTGAACATGGGGCTGCGGTCAAAGCCACTGCGGATGATCTCGTGCGTGCGTTCGTTGGTGTGGGTGATCCAGCAGGGCATCTGGCGCGGGTGCATCTGTGCATTACCCATGAAGCTGAACACCGGCACCGTTCCCTCATTCACGCCTCCGGGCATGCCGTCGCCGGGCTGCTCAGTGCACTTCGAGAAGTCGATGCTGCGCCCATCCAGCCGGGGCGGCGTGCCGGTCTTGAGGCGCCCTTGCGGCAGCTTCAGCTCCTTGAGGCGCGCCGACAGCGACACCGCCGGCGGGTCCCCTGCCCGGCCCGCGGCGTAGTTGTTCAGACCCACATGGATCTTGCCGTCCAGAAAGGTGCCCGCCGTGAGCACCACGGTGCGGCTGCGGAAGCGGATGCCCACCTGCGTCACGGCGCCCACCACGCGGTCGCCTTCCACCATCAGGTCGTCCACCGCCTGCTGGAACAGCCACAGGTTGGGCTGGTTCTCCAGCATGCGGCGGATGGCAGCCTTGTACAGAATGCGGTCGGCCTGGGCGCGCGTGGCGCGCACCGCAGGGCCCTTGGAGCTGTTGAGGATGCGGAACTGGATGCCACCCTCGTCCGTCGCCAGCGCCATGGCCCCGCCCAGCGCATCCACCTCTTTCACCAGGTGGCCCTTGCCGATGCCGCCAATGCTGGGGTTGCAACTCATCTGCCCCAAGGTCTCAATGTTGTGGGTCAGCAGCAGCGTTTTGCTGCCCATACGGGCAGCGGCCAGCGCGGCCTCGGTGCCTGCATGGCCACCGCCGACAACGATCACATCAAATTCCTGGGGGTACAACATGGGGGTGCTCCGGGGCCCGGGGGGCCCGACATTCAAAACCGCCCGCCCTCCTGCGACGGCCCAACGAGGGCGGGTCGCACTGGGGCGGGATGCATCATTCACCAGCCCATCGGGGCGGCAAGGGTGCAAGGGGAAACCCACGATTTTCCCACCTTTGCATGCTTTTTGTGCAAAGCCCTGGTGACAGCGGTAGCGCCACCCATCCGCAGCGCTACCAGCGCCTGCGGCCTTGGGCAGGTGTTTCACGTGAAACAAACGCCCGCCCCCACACGCCGGAGGGCGGCAGCTTGCAGTATTCCTGCCGCGGCTTTGTGCTCCAATGGCCCGCATGACTACCCAACTTCTCATCTTCGCGGGCAGCACCCGCCAGCAATCCTTCAACCGCAAACTGGCCCACGCCACCGCTGCCATCGCGCGCGATGCAGGGGCCAGCGTCACGCTGATGGAGCTGTCGGACTTCAACATCCCGCTGTACAACGCCGACCTCGAAGCCCAGGGCACGCCTGCCGACGTGATCCGGCTGAAGGAAATCCTCTGGCAGCACCCGGCCTGGATCATCTGCTCGCCCGAGTACAACGGCAGCTACACCGCCCTGCTCAAGAACACCATCGACTGGGCCTCCAGCCCCGTCAAGGGCAACCCCGACTGGCAGGACGGTGGCAAGAGTTTTCGCGGCAAGGTCGTGGGCATGCTGAGTGCCTCGCCCGGCGCCCTGGGTGGCCTGCGCTCGCAAAGCCACCTGGCACCCCTGCTGATCAATGCCGAATGCTGGCTGGCGCCCAAGGCATTTGCCCTGGGCTCGGCAGGCAGCGCGTTTGACGACAGCGGCGCCCTCGTCCAGCCAGCCCACCGCGACCGCGTGCGTGCCGTGGTGGACCAGGTGCTGTGGGGCGCCAGCCGCCTGCAGCCCGCTGGCGGCCAATAAGGCGGCGCGCCCGTGGACTGCCGCCCCGGTTGCGGCGCCTGCTGCACCGCCCCCTCCATCAGCTCGCCCATCCCCGGCATGCCACTGGGCAAGCCGGCCGGGGTGCGGTGCATTCAGCTGGCGGACGATGCGCGCTGCCGCATCTTTGGCCAACCCGAACGCCCAGCGGTGTGCGCGGGGCTGACGCCCTCTGCCGAGATGTGCGGCAGCAGCCAGGCACACGCCATGCACTACCTGTCCCGGCTGGAATCGCTCACGCAGCCGGCCGCGCGCCCGTAGTCTGTTTCGCGGGGCCACGGAGGGACACTGCAGGCGTTTCAAGCCCCAAAGTGAACTCAAGCGCTAGTGCCACATGCACTAGCAGCTATAAAAACGATAGTTCCAAGCCAGGCTGTCACAAACTGCAGGTGTGCGCCGTCTGTGCTTCACTGAAAGCACTCCACCGCCGCCATTGCCATGACCACCACCACCGACCCCTTCACCACCCTGCGCCCTCGCCTCTTTGGCATTGCCTACCGCATGCTGGGCGTGCGGGCCGATGCCGAGGATGTGCTGCAGGACGCCTGGCTGCGCTGGAGCCGCACCGACGCCAGCACTCTGCAGTCGGCCGAGGCCTGGCTGGTGACCATCGTCACGCGGCTGTCCATCGACCGGCTGCGGGCGGCCAAGGCCGAGCGCGAGGCCTATGTGGGCTGGTGGCTGCCCGAGCCGCTGGTGGAGCTGGACACCTACACGCCCGAATCGGCGGCGGAACTGGCGGGCGAGCTGTCGGTGGCGTTCATGTATGTGCTGGAGCGGCTGGGGCCCGAGGAGCGCGCGGCCTTTTTGCTGCGCCAGGTGTTCGACTACGACTACCCCGATATCGCCGCCCAGCTGGGCAAGACCGAGGCCAGCTGCCGCCAGATGGTGCACCGCGCCAGCGAGCGCGTGCAGCAGGCGCGCACCCGCTTTGAGGTGCCGCAGGCGGTGCACCACCAGCTGCTGCAACGCTTCATGAATGCCGCCCAGAGCGGGGACCGCCACGCCATCGAGGCGCTGCTGAGCGAAGACGCCCAGCTCATCGGCGATGGCGGTGGCATCGTGCCCTCGTTTCCCAAGCCGCTGGTGGGGCCGTTTCGCATCACCAACCTGTACTGGGCGGTGTTCCGGCGCCTGGGCACGCAGGTGGTGTATCGCATGGCGCTCATCAACGGCGAGCCGGGCCTGCTGCGCTATGTGGACGGGCGCATCGAGTCGGCCCAGGCGTTTGTGACCGATGGCGAGCGCATCGTGGCCATCTACGCCGTGCGCAACCCGGACAAGCTGGCCGGCATCCCGGCCATGCTGCCGCTGTAAAGACACGGGCATAGCGCCGTCTGCGCAGACCATCACGCGGGCAGCTCCGGCGAGTGCGCCAGGGCAGAAAAAACGCAGGCCACCTGTCACAACCTGGCACGGTGCAGCGTCTTGAAGGGTATGGAAGACGGCAGTGTGGCCATACGGTAGCAAGGCCACAAGGCTACACACGAGCGCCGTCTTTCACCGCCGTTATCAACACCCTTTCACACCAGGAGTTTTCCATGTCGCAACACAGCGCCCGCCTGCCCTACCACCAACTGTCGTCCAAGGCCTTCATGGGCCTGGTCAACGTCTCTGAAACCATCAAGAAAGGCCCACTGGGCACCCGGCTGGCCGAGCTGGTGTTCCTGCGCATCTCGCAGATCAACGGCTGCGCCTACTGCATGGACATGCACTGGAGCGCGCTCGTCAAGGACGGCGCCGATCCGCGCCACCTCAACGCTGTGGCTGGCTGGCGCGAGGCACCGTTCTTCAGCGAGCGCGAACGCGCTGCGTTTCGCTGGGCAGAGATCATCACCGCCACCCCCCACAGCGACGCGAGCGATGACGAGTACGCCAAGCTGAAGGCCCTGTTCACCGACGCCGAGATTTCCGACCTGGGCTTTGCCATCGCCATCATCAACGCCTGGAACCTGCTGAACGCGGGCATGCGCGCACCGATTCCAGGAGCAGCCTGACCGCGCTCGGCAGGGCGGCAAAGCGGCGGCGCGCTCGGCGAGAACGCACCCGCCAACCCGCCCGCATGATGTATCACAAAAACAACAATCACCCTCGCGCATTTCTCGATTGACGCATCAGCACTGGTCATTCAGACTCAATTTGTTTCTACGAGTAACCAACGGCAAGCACGCGGCGAACACGCCACCCTGACCGTGTCGGTGCTCCTGGGAGCCCTTCTCCGCCCGCGCTTTCGAGAACACCGCCATGAACCTTCTGCACCGAGCCTCGATGGCCCTGGTGGCGAGCCTGATCGCCACCACCTGCGCTGCCCAGAGCGCTGCCCCGTCCATCGCCACCACCCGCCAGGCCGATCGCATCACCTGGACCCCCAGCACAGCCCACGGCGCGGCCAAGCTGCGGCTGGCGCGCCCCGACGGCAGCACCACCGATCTGGCGTTCGCGCGCGCGCCCATCGTGCTGGAACCCCGCAGCGCGGGCCTGGCCGACGGACGCTACTTTTATGAACTGAGTCTGGACCCGCCTCCGCTCATGGACCCCGCCCTGGCCCAGGCCACGCTGTCCCAGCGCATCGTGTCAGGCTCCTTTGTCGTGGACCAGGGTCAGTTACAGGTGGGCGGCACCGAATACAGCGTGCCGGCGCCACGCACCAAGGCGGCAGCCACGTTCTCCACCAAGGACCAGGTGGTTGCCGACGACCTGATCGTGCAGAGCAGCCTCTGCGTCGGGCTCGACTGCGTGAACAACGAGTCCTTCGCCTTCGACACGGTGCGGCTCAAGGGCGCCAACCCCATCATCCATTTCCAGGATACGAGCGTAAGCCCATTTCCCACCAACGACTGGCGCATCCGGGCCAACGACGCTGCCTCGGGCGGCGCCTCCTACCTCGCCATCGAGGATGCGGCCACCGGCAACCAGGTTTTCAGCGTCAGTGCCGGGGCCCCCACCAACAGCCTCTACGTCAGCTCCGGCGGCGACCTGGGCCTGCGCACCGCCACGCCGGTGCTGGACGTGCATGCCCTGACGGGTGACACGCCAGGGGTCCGCATGGAGCAGTCCTCGGCGGGCGGCTTCACGGCGCAGACGTGGGATATCGCTTCCAACGAGGCCAATTTCTTCGTGCGCGACGTCACAGGTGGCTCACGCCTGCCGCTGCGCATACGCCCTGGAGCACCCACCAGCAGCCTGGACATCGCGGCATCGGGCAATGTCGGCCTGGGCACTGCGTCGCCAGCCGCTGCACTGCATGTGTTGCGCACCGACGGCACGGCCCAAGTCCTGGTCCAGGAAACCAGCGGCACAGCCGCACAGCGCACCCTGCTGAACCTGACCAACAACGGCCCGGCCACGCTGCGCTTCACCACGGCAGCGGCCACCGGTTGGGACATGACAGCCAGCACCACGCTCACACTGGCCACACAGGGCGCGGGTACCCCCCAGCTCACGCTGGCGGCCAACGGCAACCTGGCCATCACCGGAACGCTGAGCACCGGCTCCAGCCGCACGCTCAAGACGGGCATCGAGCCCATCAACGGCAGCAGCCTGCTGGCCAAAGTGCTTAGCCTGCCGCTGTACCACTGGCGCTACACCGCGAGCCCCGCACAGGAACGCCACGTCGGCCCCATGGCTGAAGACTTCCGCAAGATCTTCCAGCTCGGCCAGGATGACAAGAGCCTGGCGCCCGGCGACCTCGCGGGCGTGACCCTTGGGGCCGTGCAGGAGCTGGCTCGCAAGGTGACAGAGCGCGAGGCCGACATTGCGGCGATCCGGGCCCGCATCTCCCTGCTCGAAGCCCAGATGGCGGTCCCCGCCAAGCCCGTACGCTGAAGGGGTCGCCAGCCATGCACCACCACAACCCCTCGCAGAGCCGGCCACAACCGCGCACTGCCGCCCTGCTGATGATGGCCACGGCACTCGCAGCGTCGCTGCTGTGCCAGAGCGTGCAGGCACAACAACCGGAGGCCGCCGCCAGCGCCGCCGCTGTCACAGTCCGCCTGCTGGCCCAGCGGCTGGAGTGGACACCCGCCGCGCCCCATGGCCGTGCCGTGCTGCGCGTCGCGCGCGACGGCGGCACGCCCCAGGACTTCGTGCTGCGCAGCCCGCTGGTGTTCTCCCTGCAGGACACCCCTCTGCCCGACGGGCGCTACGTCTACGAACTGACACTCGCACCTGCCACCAACGCAGTGCGGCGTGACGATGCCGCTGTAGCTCCAGCAGCGCCCGCAGCCAGCCCCATAGGTGCCCAGTTCAGCGGCTACGTGACCGTGGCCGGTGGCTCTTTCGTGCTGCCGCCTCAGGCACCGCCGCGTGGCGAGGTCGGTGCGGCCGACAGCACCACCACGGCACCTGCCGCCATCCGGGCCAGCACGCGCATGACCACCAAGGACCAAGTGGTCGCCGACGACCACATCGTCCAGGGCAGCGTCTGCACAGGACTCGACTGCGTCAACAACGAGGTTTTTGGCGATGACACCCTGCGGCTGAAGGAGAACAACACCCGCATCGGTTTCTGGGACACCCGGCTCACGCCATTTCCCAACAACAGATGGACCCTGGTCGCCAATGACACCTCCAGTGGTGGGGCCAGCTACATGGCCATCGAGGATGCCACGGGCGCCAAACTTCCCGCACGCTGGATGGCCGGCGCACCGGCACACAGTCTTCACGTGAGCCCACAGGGGCGCGTGGGCATCCGAACGGCCGTGCCCGCGCTGGACCTGCACATGCTGACCACCGATACCCCAGGGGTACGGCTCGAGCAAAGCAACACCAGCGGCTTCACAGCCCAGACCTGGGACATTGCCGGCAACGAGGCCAATTTCTTCGTGCGCGACGTCACGGGCGGCTCGCGCCTGCCCCTGCGCATCCGGCCTGGGGCACCGCACTCCAGCCTTGACATCGCCGGCAGCGGCAACGTCGGCCTGGGGACTCCCCGCCCCGTGGCGTCGCTGAACCTGCGCCGAAGCGACGGCACCGGCACCTTGCTGATTGACAACAGCGCGGCGGCCCCCGCCACGCGCGTGCAGATGGAGTTACAGAACAACGGCTCCATCGCAGCGCGCCTGGCGCATGGCACGGGCTCAGCGTACTGGACCCAGCACACCACTACGTCCAGTGTCAGCCTGGCACCGAGCGGCAGCGGCAGCAACGCGTTGTCGGTACAGTCGAGCGGCGGCCTGGTGATCGCCGGTACGCTCAGCCAGGGCTCCAGCCGCACGCTCAAGCACGACATCACAGCGGCGCCGGTCCATGTCATTCTGGGCGAGGTGGCGCAGCTGCCGCTGTATGCCTGGCGCTACCTGAGCGACCTCAACGCCAGCCTGCACCTGGGCCCCATGGCCGAAGACGTGCACCACCGCTTCCAGCTGGGGGCTAGCCCGCAGACGCTTGCACCCAGCGATGTCGCGGGTCTGGCCGCCGCGACAGTCCAGGCTTTGCACCAGAAGCTGGCTGCCAAGGATGAGGAACTCCTGGCCTTGGCGGAACGCCTCTCAGTCCTGGAACGGCAGCTCCAACGCAAGCGCGGAGGTGCGCAATGATGGCCCGCGCAGCCCGGGCTGCGGCCACCTGGTGCCGACAACTCCTGGCAGGAGCAGGGACCGCAGGCCTCTTGCTGTGGAGCGCTACCGCCGCAGCCCAGAGCATCAACGTCACGCCCTCCTCCATTCCCGTCCCGGTGCAGGGTGTGCCTTATAGCGTGACCTTCGTGGGCAGCAATGGTGTGGCGCCGTACCAGTTCCTGGTCAGCACCGGTGTGCTACCCGTCGGCCTGAGCCTGTCGGCCAGTGGCGCCCTCACGGGAACCCCTACTACCGCAGCGGCCTACAGCTTCACCATCACGGTGTCCGACTTCCTGGGCCGCGAACTGGACCTGACAGGCACGGGCGCCGTGACCAGCACGCTGGTCATCACCCCGCCCCCCGCACTCCTTGTCAACATTCCCTACAGCGGACAGATACAGGTGACTGGCGGCACAGGTCCCTACACCTTTGCCATCAACTCGGGCACGCTGCCACCAGGCATGTCGCTCAGCGCCAGCGGCATGCTGGTCGGCACACCCACGGCTCCCGGCAGCTACGTGCTGGTCATCCAGGTCACAGATGCCAATGGCCTGTCCTCGGTCATCACGCTGAACATCAATGTGACGGCCCTAGCCACGGGGATTCCTGTCAATGAGCCCTGGATGCTGGCTCTGGCGGCGCTGGGACTGGGCTGGCTCGGGCGGCGGCAACTTCGGCAGCGTCAGCAGTACTGACGCGCTGACGCTGAACGCACAGGCGGTCAGACTGCAGTGTGGCTGCTCCTGGACCACAGGGGCGACCATTCCGTCCGTTGTGCGTCAGGTGTAGCCTGCCTGACAGACCCTCGGGCAAGACCGTCCTACAGTGGCGTTTCCCACCTCTACAAAAAGCGGAGACACCACCATGCTCAACATCCCCTCGCTGCAAGGCAGCGTCAGCCCTGAAGAATGGCAGCTGCGCTGCGACCTGGCCGCGTGCTACCGGCTCGTCGCGCTGTACGGCTGGAGCGACCTGGTCTTCACCCACATCAGCGCCAAACTGCCCGAGTCGGTGTCAGGCCCGGGCGAGCACCATTTCCTCATCAACCCCTATGGCCTCATGTTCGACGAGATCACGGCGTCGAGCCTGATCAAGGTGGACATGTTGTGCAACAAGCTGCACGACTCGCCCTTCCCCGTGAACCCTGCCGGCTTCGTGATCCACAGCGCCGTGCACGAGGCCCGGCCTGAGGCGGGCTGCGTGCTGCACACCCACACGCGCGCCGGCGTGGCCGTCAGCGCGCAAAAGGGCGGCGTGCTGCCCATCAGCCAGCAAAGCACCTTTGTACTGGGCTCGCTGGCGTACCACGAGTACGAAGGCGTGGCCTTCCGCGACGAAGAAAAGCCGCGCCTGCAGGCCGACCTGGGCGAAGCCAACTTCCTCATGCTGCGCAACCACGGGCTGCTCACCGTGGGCAAGACCATTGCCGACGCCTTCCTGTCCATGTACACCTTCGAGAACACCTGCCGCATCCAGATCGACGCACAGGCCGGCGGCGAACTGACGCAGGTGAACCCGCAGATCGTGAGCGGCGTGGCCCAGGCCATGCGCGTGCAGACCGGCGGCCTGGGCGGCGCCTTTGCCTGGCCCGCGCTGCTGCGCAAGGTGCAGCGCGACCTGCCTGGATACGACAGCTGACGCGACCCCTCCCCGCTGCACCACGCAGCGGGTGCCGGGGTTGCGCCCCGGCGCCTGCAAGAATCCGGCGCAGCGCATAGGATCGGCGGTTTCCGACCGTTTTCAAGGACCGATCCATGAAGCTTTACTACTCCCCCGGCGCCTGCTCCCTGTCCCCCCACATCGCCTTGCAAGAGGCCGGCCTGGCCTATACCCCCGTGCTGGCCAGCACCAAGAGCCACAAGCTGCAGGACGGCACCGACTACTACACCATCAATGCGCTGGGCTACGTGCCCGTGCTGGAGCTGGACAACGGCGAGCGCCTGCGCGAAGGCCCGGCCATCGTGCAATACATCGCCGACCAGGTGCTCGACAAGCAGCTCGCCCCTGCCAACGGCACCCTGGCGCGCTACCGCCTGCAAGAGTGGCTGACCTTCATCGGCACCGAGCTGCACAAGGGCTTCAGCCCCCTGTTCAACCCCGCCACCCCCGAAGAGTACAAGCCCATGGTGCGCGAGCGCCTGCTGCAACGCCTGCAGTGGGTGGATGGCCAGCTCGCCGGCAAGCAGTACCTGATGGGCGACCAGTTCACCGTGGCCGACGGCTACCTGTTCACCGTGACCAACTGGACCCAGCCCACCAAGCTCGATATCTCCGGCCTGGCCAACCTGGCGGCCTACCGTGAACGCGTGGGTGCCCGCCCCGCAGTGCAGGCGGCCATGAAGGCCGAAGGCCTGCTGAAATAGGGACACCCCCCTGAGGCGCTGCGCGCCTTCCCCCCGCTCTCGCTACGCGGGCAGGGGGACAACGCCCTCGCTCCGGGGCGGCCCTTGCTCGGCGTTCCTGGCCTAGGCCCCGCCAGTATCGATTGGGGGCACGTAGCTCGACGCGCGGCCAAAACTCCAGTTGTGCTACAGCGGATTCTGCCGCCACGCTACCAGCGCCCCCACCCACAGCGCGCAGGCCGAGAACACCAGCCCGCGCGCCAGGCCTCCAGGGCCATCGGCAATCCAGCCCACCACCGTGGGCCCCACGATCTGCCCCGCGGCAAACACGATGGTGAACGCGCTGATGCCACTGGCCCACAGCGCCTGCGGCAGGTTGTGCCGCACCAGCGCCGTGGTCGATGCCACCACCGACAAAAACACCCCGCCAAACAGCAGCCCCGAGGCCAGCACCACGGGCCACGCGCCCGTGATGGCGGGCAGGATGGTGGCCACGCCCAGCAGCGCATTGAGCCGCGCCAGGGCCTCGCCGCCCCGGCTGCGGTCCAGCAGCCCGGCCCAGATGCGCGACGACAGCACCACGGCCAGCCCCAGCAAGGCGTAGAACAGCGTCACCTCGCCCGCACCCCGGCCCTGCTCGCGCAGCAGCGCCACCACAAAGGTCATGTAGCCGATATAGCCCACGCCAAACAGGCCGTAACCCAGCAGTGCAGGGGCCAGGGCCCGCCAGCGCACGCGGTCGGGCACTGATGCCTCCGGTGGGGTCCCGGATGCGGTGGCCACAGGCGCAGCCAGCCCGTTCAACACCCGCGCCGGCCACAGCAATGCCACCGTGGCCGCCACACAGGCCAGCGCCAAGGCCCACCAGGCCCAGGTCCAGCCATGCAGCGCGGGCGCCACACCCAGCACGGCGGGCACCAGCAAAGCCGACAGGCTGATGCCCCAACCCGTGCCACCGTAGTACAGGCCCAGCAGCAAACCGCTGCGCCCCGGCACCTGGGCACCCAGCCGCGCCGCCAGCAGCCCCCCGGCAATGAACACCAGCGCACTGGCCCCACCGGCCAGCAGGCGCTGCGCCAGCAAGGGCGCTGCCTGCGTGAAAAACCCGCTCAGGCCCATGAACACCGTGGCCATCACGGCGCCCACCAACAGCACTGAGCCCGGGGCCGCGCGCCGCAACAGCCAGGGCGTGGCCAGAGCGCCCATAAGATAGCCCAGCGCGTTCGCCGTGTTCATGCCCCCTGCCAGCGTGTACGACCAGCCCAGGTCTTCGCGCATGGGCGGCAGCAACAGGGCATAGGCAAACCGCGTGATGCCCAGCGAGATGGCGGCGCCCATCGACAGGGCCACGGCGAGCCACAGGCTGCGCAACGGGGAGACAGGGAACGGTGCGGGGGGCGGTGGCAAGGGCATGGCCTTTCATTCTCATACAACGGCCACGATGCTGCGGACGTGACGGGCTTGAGCGAATGGGTTAACACAAAACCGGTGCCCTTGTTGACGCCAGTGCGCTGCACGTTTTGCGCTGCAGCATTAAGCTCCAAGAACCTGTTGGCGATCTCGCAGGGGATCGCGTTGGAGCGCAATCGGGATGAGTGGATGCTTCGGATGTGCCGCATGGGCTCATGCCCATGCAAGCAGCTGGGGCGTCCAATCACCCGATTTCGCTCCAACCCTTCGGGCAGTGGCCTTTGCGGGCGGTCTGCGGCGTTGCGGCGCTTGTGGATAGCGGGGCTATCCACTGCGCACCGCGCCTTGCATCCCATCCCGCAAAGACCGCTGCGCGACCCCTGGGAGATCGTCAACAGGCTCTTTGCTGCTTTTTTTGCACTGAGCTTTTCAGGACCACTCACCATGACCTCATTGTTTGAACCCACCCGCGCGGGCGACCTCCAGCTGGCCAACCGCATTGCCATGGCGCCGCTCACGCGCAACCGCTCGCCCGAGGCCATCCCGACCGACCTGGTCGCCACCTACTACGCGCAGCGCGCCAGTGCCGGTCTCATCATTTCCGAGGCCACAGCCATCAGCCCGCAAGCCCAGGGCTATGCCGATGTGCCCGGCCTGTACGGCACCGAGCAGCTGGACGGCTGGAAGAAGGTGACCCGCGCCGTGCACGATGCCGGCGGCAAGATCGTGGTGCAGCTGTGGCATGTGGGCCGTGTCTCGCACACCGACCTGCAACCCGGCAACGCCGCACCCGTCGCACCCTCGGCCGTGCAGGCCAACACCAAGACCGTGCTCATCAAGGACGGCGTGCCCACCTTCACCCCCACCTCCATGCCCCGCGCACTCGACGCCGAAGAGATCCCCGGCATCGTGCAGGACTACCGCCACGCCGCGCGCAACGCCATTGCGTCGGGTTTTGACGGTGTGGAAATCCACGCGGCCAACGGCTATCTGATCGACCAGTTCCTGAAGACCGGTGCCAACCAGCGCACCGACGACTACGGCGGCAGCATCGCCAACCGCGCGCGCCTGCTGCTGGAAGTGACCCGCGCCATCGTCGAGGAAATCGGCGGCGGCCGCACCGGCATCCGCCTGTCGCCTGTCACGCCCGCCAACGACATCGTGGACGCCGATCCGCAGCCGCTGTTCGACCACGTGGTGCGCCACCTAGGCCCGCTGGGCCTGGCCTACATCCACGTCATCGAAGGCGCCACCGGCGGCCCGCGCGAGGTGGAAGGCCGCCCCTTCGACTACGCCGCGCTCAAGGCCACCTACCGTGCAGCGGGCGGCAAGGGTGCGTGGATGGTCAACAACGCCTACACCCGCGAGCTGGCCGATGCCGCCCTGGCCAAGGGTGCCGACATCGTGGCCTTTGGCCGCCCCTTCATCGCCAACCCCGACCTGGTGGCGCGCCTGAAAACCAACGCACCGCTCAACGAGGTAAACCGCGCCACGCTGTACGGCGGCGGGGCCGAGGGATACACGGACTACCCGGCGCTCAGCGCCTGAGTCCGCACCGCGCCGGAACGGCCCCATGGGGCCGCACCGGCTGCAGCTGGCGCCGCGCGGGCCAGCAGTCGCCTGCCGCAGTCAGCACCAAGCGGCGCAGTCGCTCAGGAGGGTGAGCCGAGCCCGATCGGACTGGGCGCCCGCATGACGATGCGGGTGAAGAGCCGGTCATAGGCCGCGTCGCGCGGCTTGCCCGGGGCCAGCGGGTTGGTGTTGCTGGCAAAGGCCGCGTCGATGGCGGTCCAGTCGCCCGGCTGCAGGGTCTCCTGGGCGGCGGGCAGCACCACGGTTTCTTCCAGGCGCATGTGCTCCAGATAAAAGCGGATGTAGCGCTCCAGCGCCAGCGCAAACGCCTCGCGGCGCGCGTCACCCATCAGCTCCCAGCCCAGCAGCAGGTGCTGCAGTTCGCGCACGGCGGCCTCGCCGCCCTCATGGTCACGCTCCAGCTGGGCGATGGCCTCGGCCGCCTGGGGTGAGCGCTCGGCCACCCTGGGGAACAGCCACTGCGACTCCTTGGGGTGGTGCTGGCGCTCGGGAAACTCGTCGATGTAGAACAGCATCGCCCGCATCACGTCAAAGAACGCAGCGGGCTCGTCGCCCGGGCCCTGGTCCAGCATCAGGCGCAGCGAGTGCAGCACCGCCGCGAGCGACGCATGCTCTTCGCGAATGGTTCGCAGACTGATCGACGGCATGGCGCACTCCCCAGGTTCAACAAGGCCCCAAGGGTGCCACGCGCGCACGGGTGCGCCCATGACGCAGGTCAATAAACCGCCGGGCAGCTCTGCCCACAAAAAAAGCCCCGCAGACCAGGCCTGCGGGGCTCATCGGAAGAAAAGGCCTGGTGCGGTCAGTGCGTCAGGCGCGCCTGCGCGGCGCCTGTCGCCAGCGCCTGGGTTTGCGGCCCTGCATACGGTGCGGCCACCGCACCGCCGTGGCCGTAGCCGGCTGCCGATTCGGCCAGGCGGAACTGCTGCACCACGTGCGACAGGCGCGCGGCCTGCTCGCGCAGCGACTCGGCAGCGGCGGCGGATTCTTCCACCAGCGCCGCGTTCTGCTGCGTCATGCGGTCGATCTCGCCCACCGAACTGTTCACCTGGCCGATGCCAGCCGACTGCTCGGACGCAGCCGCCGTGATCTCGCCAATGATGTCGCCCACGCGCTGCACGCTGCTCACGATGTCCTTCATGGCCGTGCCGGCTTCTTCCACATGGCGCACGCCGCCGTCCACGGCCGTCACGCTGCTCTGGATCAGGCCCTTGATATCGCTGGCCGCCGCTGCGCTGCGCTGCGCCAGGCTGCGCACCTCGCTGGCCACCACGGCAAAGCCCCGGCCCTGCTCGCCCGCACGGGCGGCTTCCACCGCAGCGTTCAGCGCCAGGATATTGGTCTGGAAGGCAATGGAGTCGATCAGGCCGATGATGTCGCCGATCTTGCGGCTCGATGTCGAAATCTCGTGCATGCTGGCCACGGCCTGCTGCACCACGCCACCACCCTGTGTCGCCATCTGCGAGGCCGACGCGGCCAGCTGGTTCGCCATCTGCGACGACGATGCCGTCTGCTGCACCGTGGACGTGAGCTGCGACAGCGAGGACACGGCCTCCTGCGCGTTGCTGGCCGTCTGCTCGGTGCGCTGCGACAGGTCCTGGTTACCCGTGGCGATCTCCTGGCTGGCCGTGGCGATGTTGCCGCTGGCATCCCGCACCTGCGCCACCAGCGCACTCAGGCCCTGCTGCATGTCGCGCAGCGCGCGCTGCAAATCGGCCACTTCGTCCTTGCCCTCGGCAGCAATGTGCTGCGACAGGTCGCCGCCCGCAATCGCCTGGGCCATCTTGCGTGCGTCTTCCAGCGGCTTGCAAATGGAGTTCATGTTCATCAGCGTGGTGGGTACCACCACCACCACGGTGATCAGTACCGCCAGCACAAACAGCCACTTGGTCTGGTTGGACACTTCGCTTTGCTGCGCCACGGACTTGGCCACCTCCGCGCGCAGCACCGAGTCCAGCTCGGCCATCAGCTTGTCGGCCTCGGCAAACTCCGCCACGGCCTTGCCGCTCATGCGGTTGGCAATGGTGGCGGTGTCATAGCCACCCGCCTCCAGCTGGCGCGCCACGTGCGCAAACAGCTCGCGGTAGCTGTCCAGGCGCTTGACGATGTTGCGCACCACCGGGTTGTCAGAGTCCTCCTCGCCTTCCAGGAACTTGTTGGCAATCTTCTTGGCCTTGTCCTGGCTCTCCACCCACTTGGCATACGCGGCCTTCACGGCTTCGGGCTTCTCGTAGCCAATGATCATGTCCTTCTCGAACTGGCGGATGGCACCCATTTCGCCCCGCAGCTCGGCCATGTAACCCACCTCGGCGAACGAGTGGTCCATGAAGTCCTGGCTCATGTTGTGGATGCGGAACATGCCCAGCATGCCCGCGCCCCCCAGCAGCCCCAGCAGGCCCAGCACCACGCCAATGGCACCCAGCATGCGCAAACGTATGGTGAACTGCCGCATGAGCGAGAAGAGATTCATGATCTGTCGTCCTTGATATAGCTATGCCAATGCGGTCGCCGCACCTCCCCCGAGGCGACGGATTCGCAACAAATCGTTGCAGTTTGCCAGACATCGATGACCGTGCTGTACGTATTTATCACATGCGCCACCGCTTGAGTAAGAGGGCATTCGCCATCACGCTGACCGAACTCAGCGCCATGGCCGCGCCCGCCACCACCGGGTTCAGGTAACCCAGCGCCGCCAGCGGAATGCCCGCCACGTTGTATGCAAACGCCCAGAACAGGTTCTGGCGGATCTTCATCACCGTGCGGTGCGAAATATCCAGCGCCGCCGCCACCAGCATCGGGTCGCCGCGCATCAGCGTAATGCCCGCTGCGTGCATGGCCACATCAGTCCCGTTGCCCATGGCCATGCCCACATCGGCCGCCGCCAGCGCGGGGGCATCGTTAACGCCGTCGCCCACCATCGCCACATGATGGTGCTTGCCATCAGTGCCCTGTTGCAACGCAGCCACCTTGGCCGCCTTGTCGCCCGGCAGCACCTCGGCCATCACCTCGCCTGCGGCCGGGTCCAGCCCCAGGCGCCGGGCCATGGCCTCGGCCGCGCCCCGGTTGTCGCCCGACACCATCACCGTGCGGATGCCCCGCGCCTTCAGCGCCGCCAAAGCTTCGCGCGCACCGGGCTTGGGTTCGTCGCCAAAGGCCATCACCGCGCGCAATGCCAACCCGTCTGTGACCCGCTGGGCCACCGCCGACACCGTGGCGCCTTCGCGCTGCAACGCCTCCGCGCGGTCTGACAACGGGCCCAGTGCCACCCCCAGCTCCTGCATCCAGCGCAGGCTGCCCACCAGGTAGCTCTGGCCGTCCACCTCGCCCTCGGTGCCGCGCCCGGGCACGGCGCGCACGTCCTGCGCGGTGGCCACGTTGATCTGCCGCTCGCCCGCAGCCGCCACCACTGCGCGCGCCAGTGGGTGTTCGCTGCCACTTTGCACAGCGGCCACCGCCGCCATCACCGCGCTGTCATCCAGGCCGGGCACCACCTCAAACGCCGTGAGCCGGGGCTGGCCCATGGTCAGCGTGCCGGTCTTGTCAAAGGCCACCGTGTCCACCTTGTGCGCCAGCTCCAGCGCCTGCACGTCCTTGATCAGGATGCCGTGTTTAGCCGCCACGCCCGTGCCCGCCATGATGGCCGCGGGCGTGGCCAGCCCCAGCGCACAGGGGCAGGCAATCACCATCACGGCCACGGCGTGGATCAGCGCCGCCTCCAGCCCCGCACCCATGGCCAGCCAGCCCGCCAGGGTCACCAGCGCCACCACCAGCACCACCGGCACAAAAATGGCCGACACCTGGTCCACCAGCCGCTGGATGGGCGCCTTGGCCGCCTGGGCGTCTTCCACCAGCCGGATGATCTGGGCCAACACCGTCTCGGCGCCCACGGCCGTCACCGCCATCACGATGCGGCCATCGCCGTTGATCGAACCGCCCGTGAGCGCTGCACCCACATCGCGCGCCACCGGCAGGGGCTCGCCCGTCAACATCGATTCGTCCACCTGCGTGTGGCCCTCATGCACCGTGCCATCCACCGGGATGCGTTCACCCGGCCGCACCACCAGCCGGTCGCCCACCAGCACCTCAGACACCGGCACATCCACCTCGCCCTGCTTGGTCAGCAAATGCACCACATCGGGCCGCAGCGCATGCAGCGCACGGATGGCCGCCGTGGTCTGGCGCTTGGCGCGCGCCTCCAGCCACTTGCCCAGCAGCACCAGCGTGACCACCACGGCCGAGGCCTCAAAGTACAGATGCGGCACATGCCCCGGGTGGTCTGAGGGCGCCGTGAGCCACAGCCACATCGACAGGCCCCAGCCCGCACTGGTGCCCAGCGCCACCAGCAAGTCCATGTTGCCGCTCAGCGCCTTGGCCGCATGCCAGCCCGCCTTGTAAAACCGTGCCCCCAGGATGAACTGCACCGGCGTGGCCAGCACAAACTGCACCCAGGCCGGCAGCATCCAGTGCTGGCCGAACAGGTCACCGATCATGGGCAGCACCAGCGGCGCCGACAGCAGCAGGCCAATGCCCACAGGTAAAAAGCCGGCCCAGGGCGACAAGTCCTCCGGAGCATCCTCCTGCCCCGCCGCACGCGGCTCGTAGCCCGCATTGCGCACCGCGCGGCGCAGCACCGCCTCCATGGCCGCAGCATCAGCGCCCACCTGCGTGACAAAGGCAATGCGCGCAGACTCGGTCGCCAGATTGACCGAGGCCTCCTGCACGCCCGGCACCTTGCGCAGCGCGCGCTCCACACGGCCCACGCAGCTTGCGCAGGTCATGCCAGAAATGCCCAGGTCCAGCGAGTGCACAGACCCGGGCGCGGTGTTGGAAGGGGTGGTGATGGTGTTCATGGCCGGGATGCTGATCCTTGACGTGATGGCAAGGTCAAGCATTGATATTGATCAACCCTCACATCATGAGTGTCTTGAACGGTGTTTGACTCTGCCACGATGTCAAGCTTCAACATTCGCTTCGGTCGCATCCACGGCCACATTTCCAAACCCAACAAGGACACCCCATGGCAACCACCACCACGACTTTCCAAGTGCAGGGCATGACCTGCGGCCACTGCGAACGCGCCGTCACCCAGGCCGTGCAGCAGGTAGATCCCAACGCCCAGGTGCGCATCGACCGCGCCAGCGGCAAGGTGGACGTGGACAGCACCGCCCCCCGCGAGGCCCTGGCCGCCGCCATTGCCGAAGAAGGCTACACCGTCGCGGCCTGAGCGCCACGCCACCACGCACCCAGCGAGGGCCACACCATGACCACGCCCCATTCCCCCGATGCCGCGCCGACCACGCGCGCCAAGGCCACAGCACCCCGCCCCATCGCCTGGCCCGTGCCCATCGGCGTCGCTGCCAAGCGCGCAGGCATCTCGGCGCGCATGGTGCGGCACTACGAATCGCTGGGCCTCATCAACGGCGTGGCGCGCACCGACAGCGGCTACCGCCAGTACACCGAGGCCGACGTGCACGCCCTGCACTTCATCCGCCGCAGCCGCGACCTCGGCTTTTCGATGGAAGAAATCGCCGAACTGCTGGGCCTGTGGCACGACCGCAGCCGCGCCAGCAGCCAAGTCAAGCGCATCGCACAGCAACACATCGACGACCTGAGCGAACGCATCGCCCAAATGCAGGCCATGCAGCGCAGCCTGCAAACGCTGGTGTCCTGCTGCCAGGGCAACGACCGGCCGGACTGCCCCATCCTGGACGATCTGGCCTCCGGGCAGGCAGAACACCACACACCCCGGGCCTTGCGCAAGACGCTATCAAATCAATAGCTGCTTGCGCATGATCGGGTAGCGCTTGGGACACAAAGAGCTCCAAAACTGCTCACACTAGGCCCCGGCGGCTCCGCATGGCAGACTCTCAGGCGTTCCCACTGCCTGCTACTGCCTGCCTCATGCCCACCTCTGTCGCCCAGCTTCAACAATGGCTGCTTGAACCCGAAGGCCAACGCCTGGAATTCAAAGAGGCCAAGCAGCGCTACGACTTTGAAAAGCTGCTCAAGTACTGCGTGGCAATGGCTAACGAGGGCGGCGGCACCATCGTGCTGGGCGTGACGGACAAACGCCCACGGAGCATCGTGGGAACCCAGGCGTTTGACCCACCGGAACGGACTGAGGCTGGGCTACACCAGCGGCTGGGGCACCGCATTCCAGTGGAAGAGCTGCTGTTGCCCGAAGGGCGCGTACTAATCGTTCACGTTCCACCACGCCTGCCGGGTACGGCGTGGGAGATCGATGGCCGCTATTTCAAGCGTGCGGGCGACGATCTGGCTGCTCTTAGTGGCCAGGAACTGCGAGAGATGTTCGCCGAAACGGGCCCTGACTTTTCAGCCCAGCCCTGTCCCGGTGCCACGCTGGCCGACCTGGAGCCGACGTCCATTGCACTGTTCCGGGAACGCTGGGCCCAAAAGAGCGGTGACACGCGCAGGCGCGAACTGAGCGACCTGCAAACGCTGCGCGATGCCGAACTGATGGTGGACGGCGACCAAGTGAGCTACGCGGCGCTTATCCTGTTTGGCACGCGCACAGGACTCACGCGGTGGCTGGCGCAGGCCGAGTTGGTGTTTGAATACCGCTCTTCGGAATCCGCAGGCCCGGCGGCCGACCGCGAAGAATACCGCGCAGGCTTCTTCGCCTGGCAAGACGCACTGTGGAAAAAGATCAACCTGCGTAACGACCGGCAGAGTTACCAGGACGATTTCTTTCGCATGGACCTGCCCACCTTTGACGAGGTGCCTGTACGCGAGGCCATCCTGAACGCGGTGGCCCACCGCGACTACCGCCTGGGCGGCTCGGTCTTTGTGCGGCAATTTGCCAAGCGATTGGAGGTAGTGAGCCCCGGCGGCCTGCCGCCTGGCATCACGCCTGAGAACATCATCGACCAGCAATACCCGCGCAACCGCCGACTGGCCGAAGCCCTGGGGCGCTGCGGGCTAATCGAACGGTCCGGCCAGGGCTTGAACCTAATGATGGAAAGTGCTGTGCGTCAAGGCAAGCCCCTGCCCAGCTTTGCCGGCACCGCCGCGCACGAGGTGCGGCTGACGCTGGAGGGTGGCGTACGCAACCCGGCATTTGTACGGTTCATGGAGCGGCTGGGAGAGGAGACGCTGCGCAGCTTTTCGACATTGGACTATTTGGCGCTGGAATGCCTGCAACAGGGTCGGCCCTTGGCACCCCAGCTGCTGGACCGGTTGCCCGCCCTTGCGGAAGTGGGTGCCGTAGAAACTATCGGTAGGGGCAAAACCGCCAAGTACATCCTTGTGGCCGCCTTGTATGCGTCGCTGGGCAGCAAAGGCACCTATACCCGGAAGCGGGGCTTGGATCATGGAACCAACAAGGCTTTGCTGCTGCAGCATCTCAAAGACCAAGGCGAAGCCGGTGCGCCACTGAGCGAGTTCAGACAAGTGCTGCCGACCCTTCCCATGAAGGCCGTACAGAAGCTCCTGGAGGAGTTGCGCAATGAAGGGGTGATCAATGTTCTCGGCCAGCGGCGCTGGGCCCGTTGGTATCTGTCAGATGCAGCCGTCTTTAAGCCAACTGGCAATACCTAGAGGTAAAGCAATGCTTTATGCCGCAGAATATTTCATATAAATCAACGACTTATAAAACCCAAAACCGCACAAAGAACACGATAGCGAGTTAAACAACCTGTTTAAACAAGCCAGCCACAAGAAGCCGCTCGCTCACATCACGTGAAAAAGGCAATGCGCTGACGAAAGCCGGTCCCGCTGAACTTGCCAAGGCACAGCGTGAGGATTTGACAAGCTCAGCCCAAACGAGCACGTCAAGCAAGCATCGGAGATACAGGCTCAATACCCTGAAAACACTAACAGATAGATAGCTTTCAGCGCCTATCCAACGACGCCAGAAGCCAATTTCGCTCAATCCATCGGTAGATACAACACGCTAGCCTCCACCGCGTTGGGCACGGGTCTTTGCCTTGCCGCTGGCGGGCTTTGGTTGGGGGACTGGCGCTGAAACAGCACCATCGGCGATGCCCGTCGCAGACCGCCGCAGCACCCCATCGCACAGCGTCGCAATGCACTGCTGCGCCACCTGCTCGGGCGTGTATTCGCCATCTGGCTGGTACCAGCGGCCGATCCAGCTGAGCGCTCCGGCAATCACAAAGGCCGCCATCTTCGGATCGCAGGGCTGCAGCGATCCTTCGGCCACACCCTCGGCCACGAGGCGGCGAAATTCCTGGTCGATGGCGGACTTCAGGCGGCGCAGTTCCTTGCGGCTTTCGGGGGGCAGCTGCTCGTCCCCCACGCGGATCAGGCACATGCCGAAGTCCATGGTGACGATGCGCGCGTACACCTGCATGCAGGTCATGAGCTGGTCAATGGCCTTGCCGCCCGCAGCGCGCGAGGCGTCAATCCCCTCCAGCATCATCGTGAGCCCCTTGCTCACGCACTGCAGCAGGATCTCGTCCTTGTTCTTCACGTAGTAATACAGCGTGGGCTTGGTCACGTTCAGGCGCGCGGCGATGTCGTCGAGCGAGGTGGCGTGAAAGCCGCGTTCGTTGAACAGCTGGGCCGCCGCCTGCAGCACGGCATTGCGCTTGGCCTCGCGCTGGCGCTCGCGGTGCGACACCGGGGGCCAGGGAGAAGCGGCTGCGGCCTGGGCGGGCGTGGCCTTGGCCTGCTTGGCCGCTTTGACCGGCGTGGCTCGCTTGGCAGCGGGTGGCGAAGACGGGGCTGCGGCGGTGGCGGTGGCGCTGCGGCGGCGGGGTGCCACTTTGGCGTGGGGCATGGATGGCAGTTCCTCGGGAAAGTACGGATGCTGATGAGGGTCGCGGCTTCCAGAATCTACTTGCGAGTAAACAGTTTACGCACAAGTAGGAAATTTGCGCTGGGTTCCATCGAAATTTCTGTCAAAAGCTGCAGTCAACCCGTATTAGAAAGCCAATGGAGACAACCCCTTCCGGCCCCGCTGCTGCCACGCCCCTGCTGCAGGTGCAGGGCGTGACCCTGGCGTTCGGCGGCGTGAAGGCGCTGACCGGCGTAGGCTTTAACGTGCAGCCCGGCTCCATCACCGCCGTCATTGGCCCCAACGGTGCGGGCAAGACCTCGCTGTTCAACACCATCTCGGGCTTTTACCGGCCCAGCCAGGGCTCGATCCGCTTTCAGGGGCAGGACATCACCCGCGTGCCCGCGCCCCAGCGCGCCAAGCTGGGCCTGGGCCGCAGCTTTCAGAACATCGCGCTGTTTCGCGGCATGACGGTGCTCGACAACATCAAGCTGGGCCGCCACGCGCACCTCAAAACCAACGTGCTCGACGCGCTGCTGTACTTCGGCCGCGCCCGACGCGAAGAGGCCGAACTGCGCCGCGACATCGAGGAGCGCATCATCGACTTCCTCGAAATCGACCACATCCGCCACGCACCCGTCTCGGCCCTGCCCTACGGCCTGCAAAAGCGCGTGGAGATGGCACGCGCCCTCGCCATGCAGCCGCAGATCCTGATGCTGGACGAGCCAGTGGCCGGCATGAACCGCGAAGAGACCGAAGACATGGCGCGCTTCATCCTCGACGTGCGCGAGGAGTGGGGCGTGACGGTGCTGATGGTGGAGCACGACATGGGCATGGTGATGGACCTGTCCGACCACGTGGTGGTGCTCAACTTCGGCCAGGTCATCGCACAGGGCACGCCCGCGCAGGTGCAGGCGGACCCCGAGGTCATCCGCGCCTACCTGGGCGCTGGCGATGTGGGCGACCTGCGCGCCAGGCTGCGGGCCAGCAGCCACTCCGCCAACCCGCAGGGAGCCGCATGATGGACTGGGCCTACCTGTTTGAAATCAGCCTCACCGGCATCGCGGGCGGCGGTCTCTACGCACTGGCCGCACTGGCTTTCGTCATGGTCTACAAGGCCACCCGCGTGGTCAACATTGCCATTGGCGAGCTGCTGATGGTGGGTGCCTACCTGTTCTTCACCTTTGCATCAATGTTTGCGCTGCCGCTGTGGCTCGCCATCCCCGCCGCCGTGCTGGGCACGGGCCTGCTGGGCGCGGTGATCGAGCGCACCATGATCCGCCCGCTGCTGGGCGAGCCACCGATCTCCGTGTTCATGGTCACCGTGGGCCTGGCTTCGGTGCTCGTGGGCCTCGTCGAGATGATCTGGACGGCCGACCAGCGCCGCCTGCCCGACTTCATGCCCACGCAGCCCATCATGGTGGGCGATGCATTCCTCGCGCCCAAGGTGTTCTGGGGCGCCGTGATCGCCATCGTGTTCATCGCGGCAGTGCTGGTGGTGTTCCGCTTCTGGCGCGGCGGCGTGGCCCTGCGCGCCACGGCCAGCGACCAGGCCGCCGCGTACTCGGTGGGCATCAACGTGCCGCGCGTGTTCTCGCTGGCCTGGGTGGCCTCGGCCATGCTGGCTGCCATCTCCGGGATCATCGTTGGCTCGATTGGCGGCATCTCGTCCAGCATGGGCGTGTTCGGTCTGTCGGTGCTGGTGGTGGTCATCGTGGGCGGGCTTGACAGCGTGCTGGGCGCGCTCGTCGGCGGCATCCTCATCGGCCTGATCGAGGCGCTGGCCGGGGCCTACCTGGGTGGCGAATACAAGCTGCTGGCCACGTTCATCGTGCTGGTGGCCGTGCTGCTGGTGCGGCCTTACGGCCTGTTCGGCACCCACGAAATCGAGAGACTGTAAAAACATGAACCCCCACGTTCATCACCTCGTATATTCACTGCCCCCCAAGGGGGCGCAGGCCTCCCTTGGGGCGGCCCGACGGCAGGCCTGACCCATGCGCATCGGAACCCTCAAGGAAACCTACATCGCCGACGCGGCGCTGTTCGACTCGCGCACGCAAAAAGTGTGGCTGGCCGTGGGCGCTGCGCTGTTGGTGCTATTCCCCTTCATGGCCAGCGACTACTGGCTCTACCTGGCCTGCTTGGTCAGCATCAATGTGGCCAGCGCCACGGGCCTCAACATCCTCACGGGCTACACGGGGCTGGTCAGCCTGGGGCAGGCCGCCTTCATGGGCCTGGGGGCTTACACCGTGGCCGTGCTGGAAACCAAGGTGGGCACGCCCTTTGTGCTCAACCTGCTGGCCGGTGGCTTTGTCGCCATGCTGGGCGGCATCGTCGTGGGCATTCCATCGCTGCGCGTGAAAGGGCTGTACCTGGCGATTGCCACCATTGCCGCATCGTTCATCGCGCACTTCATCTTTGCCAACTGGAAGTTCACTGGCGGCACCGGCGGCCTGAGCGTGCCGCCCGCCAAGCTGTTTGGCATGGCGCTCGACACCTCGTTCCGCCTGTACTGGCTCATCGTGCCGGTCACCCTCCTCATGCTGCTGGGCGCGGCCAACCTGTTTCGCACGCGCGTGGGCCGTGCGTTCATCGCGATTCGCGACCGCGACATCTCGGCCGAGGTGCTGGGCATACCGCTGCTGCGCTACAAGCTGCTGTCGTTTGGGCTGTCGTCGTTCTATGCGGGGGTAGCGGGCGGGCTGTGGGCGTACTTCTTTCGCGTGGTCACGCCCGAGAGCTTTCCGCTGCTCATGTCCATCTTTTTCCTCGCGGCCATCATCGTCGGCGGCATGGGCTCCATCCTGGGCGGCATCCTGGGCGCGGTGTTCATGACCATGGTGCCCGAGCTGCTCAAGCTCGTGGTGGACCTGATGCCCGGCGGCAGCGAACTCACCGTGTTCCTCTCGCCCGTGCGCACGGTCATCTTTGGCCTGCTCATCATCGGTTTTCTCGTCTTCGAGCCCCATGGCCTGGCCGAAGTGTGGCGGCGCGTCCGTCGTTTCTTCCATCTCTGGCCTTTCAGAAACTAACCCCCAAGGAGACACGCATGCAGCCCACCCCCACCTCCCCACGCCGTCGCACCCTACTGGCAGCTGCCGGCGCCGCCGCCCTCACCAGCCCGCTGTCGGTGCTGGCCCAAGGCGCCGAAGAGATCGTGATCGGCGGCTCCATCCCGCTCACCGGCGTGTTCGCGTTTGCGGGCGTGGGCATCAACGCGGGCATGGGCGACTACGTGAAGATGCTCAACGACGCGGGTGGCATCAAGGGCCGCAAGGTCAAGTACGTGCCCGAGGACACGGGCTACAAGGTCGATGTGTCGGTGGCCGCGTTCAAGAAGATCACCAGCCAGAACAAGGTCAACCTGTACTACGGCGACTCCACGGGCTTCTCCAAAACCATCAACCCCGAGCTGGACCGCAACGGCAACATCCTGATGGCCGGCGCGTCGTTTGCCACCGAACTCAACGACCCCAAGAAGTACCCCAACCAGTTCCTCGTGGGCCCCGACTACACCGAGATGTTCGGCATCCTGCTCAAGCACATCGCCAAGGAAAAGCCTGGTGCCAAGGTGGCCTTCGTGTACTCCGATTCGGAATTCGGCCGCGACCCCATCGAGTCCAGCGAAGCCATGGCCAAGCAGCTGGGCCTGTCAGTGCCCATCAAGATCATGACGCCCGCCGGCAGCGTGGACGTGTCCACCGAGGTCATCAAGCTGCGCCGCGCAGCCCCGGACTACACCATCTTTCACGGCTACATCCTCGCGCCCATCCCCGAGTTCATCACCCAGGGCAAGCAGCAGGGCATGACCAGCAAGTGGATGGGCACCTTCTGGACCATGGACAGCTCCACCGTCATGAAGATGGGCGAAGCCGCCGACGGCTTCATGGGTGTAATGCCGTATCGCTACTACTACGACACCGAGAAGGCGCCCATGCTGGAGAAGATTCGCGCCCTGCGGCCCGAGTACCAGAGCACGGCCTACATCCAGGGCTTCCTGGCCGCGATGCTGTTCACCGAGGCAGCCAAGCGCACGCTGGACGCTGGCAAGCCCCTCACAGGCCCCAACCTGAAGGCCGCGCTCAACTCCATCAAGGACTTCGACACGGGCGGGCTGATCGGCGTGCCAATCACCATCAGCGGGAATTCGATCCCCGTGGGCCGTGTGTACCGCGCCGACATGAAGGCGCAGAAGATGGTCGCGGCATCGGACTGGATCAAACTCTGACACTGCCTGCGCCATGACCCAGCCAACCCCGGCCCACGTCCTCGAAGTCAACAATATCGAGGTCATCTACAACAAGGTAGTGCAGGCCCTGCGCGGCCTGTCGCTGGCTGTGCCGCGCGGGCAGATCGTGGCGCTGCTGGGCAGCAATGGGGCGGGCAAAAGCACCACGCTCAAGGCCATCTCGGGCCTGCTGGCACTGGAGGATGGTGTGGTCGAAAGCGGCAGCATCCACTTCAATGGCCAGCCCACGGCCGCCGTGGCCCCGCAGCAGCTGGTGCGCAACGGTCTGAGCCATGTGATGGAAGGCCGCCGCGTGTTTGAAGACCTGACGGTCGAAGAGAACCTGGTGGCCGCCACCTATGCGCTCACGGGGCGCAGCGGTGCAACGCCCGATTTCGACCTGGTCTACAGCTACTTTCCGCGCCTGCATGAGCGGCGCAAGGGCCTGGCCGGGTACCTGTCGGGTGGCGAGCAGCAGATGCTGGCGATTGGCCGCGCGCTGATTGCGCAGCCCCAGCTCATCCTGCTCGACGAGCCCTCGCTGGGCTTGTCTCCCAAGCTCGTCGAAGACATCTTCACCATCATCGCGCGCATCAATGCCGAGCGCGGCACCAGCATGCTGCTGGTGGAGCAGAACGCCACCGTGGCCCTGGCCGTGGCGCACCGGGGCTACATCATGGAGAACGGCAAGATCGTGATCGACGGCACGGCCGAGCGCCTGGCCAACGACCCGGACGTGCGCGAGTTCTACCTTGGCATGGGCGGTGGTGGCGAGGCGAAAAGCTTCAAGGACATCAAGCACTACAAGCGTCGCAAACGCTGGCTGTCATGAGCACACTCCCCGACCTCACCCTGCCCCAGATGCTGCGCGAGCGCGCATGCACCGACGCGCAGCGCATTGCCATCCGGCAAAAGGACTTCGGTATCTGGAAGCCCTTCACCTGGGCGCAGTACCACCAGCGTGCCAGCCACTTCGGCCTGGGGCTGCGCGCTCTGGGCCTGCCTGCGGGCGGGCATGTGGGCGTGATCTCCGAGAACCGCATCGAATGGGTGCTGGCACAGATGGGCGCAGGCCTGGTGGGCGCCGTGACCGTGGGTGTGTACCCCACCAGCCCCACCAACGAAGTGGCCTATGTGGTCGGCCATGCTGACATCGAGATCATGGTCTGCGAAGACCAGGAACAAACCGACAAGCTGCTGGCCGCGCTGCCCGATCTGCCGCGCCTGAAAAAGATCGTGGTCATGGAGACCAAGGGCCTGCGCAGCTTTGCGCCCGAGGTGCGGCAGTTCATTACCACCTTTGACGAGGTGGAACGGCTGGGCGAGGCGTCGGGCCAACAAGCCATCATCGACGATGCTCTGGCACGCCAGCGGCTCGACGATGTGGGCCTGATGATCTACACCTCAGGCTCCACCGGCAAGCCCAAGGGCGCGATGATTTCGTACCGCAACATCCGGGGCGTGGTGCCGGGCATCGTGGACCGGCTGGAGCTGTCGCAAGGCACCACCCACCTGTCGTACCTGCCGCTGTGCCATGTGGCCGAGCAGATGCTGACCAGCTTTGTGCCGGTGTACATCGGCTCGCAGGTGAACTTTGGCGAGTCCATCCGCACGGTGCAGGAAGACCTGCGCGAAGTCGCGCCCACCATGTTCCTGGGCGTGCCGCGCATCTGGGAAAAGCTGCACGCGGCCATCCACATCAAGCTGCAAGAGACCGGTGGCTTGCGCCGCGCGCTGTTCCACAAGGCCTACAACGCCTGCAAGCCGCTGGCCGACAAGCCGCGCAGTGCCTGGAGCGCTGCCGACAAGCTGACTTTTGCCGCCAGCTACTGGCTGGTGTTCCGCGCGCTGCAGAACTTCATCGGCCTGCGCAATGCGCACGTCGCGCTCACGGGGGCCGCGCCCATTCCGCCCGACGTGGTGCGGTTCTTTCGCGTGCTGGGTGTGCCGCTCATCGAGGTGTATGGCCTGACCGAATCCACCGGCATGGTCACGGGCCACCGGCTCGATCATGTGGTGGTGGGCACCGTGGGCGTGCCCACGCAGGGCGTGGAGCACCGCATTGCGGACAACGGTGAGCTGCAATTGCGAGGCGACATGGTGTTTGCGGGTTATTACAAGAACCCCGAGGCCACGGCCAGCAGCATCGTGGATGGCTGGCTGCACACGGGCGACGTGGTGCGTGAATCGCAAGGCCAGATCCAGATCGTGGACCGCCTCAAGGACATCATGATCACGGCGGGTGGCAAGAACCTCACGCCGTCCGAGATCGAGAACACGATGAAGGGCAGCCCCTTCATCAAGGAATGCATCATCGTGGCCGAGGCGCGCAAGTTCGTCGGCGCGCTGGTGATGATCGACTACGAGACCGTGGGCAAATGGGCCGAGGCGCGGCGCATTCCGTTCACGCACTTTCGCTCGCTGGTGGAGCACCCCGAGGTGCGTGGCCTCATCGATGCCGAAATCAACCAGGGCAACCAGCGCCTCGCACAGGTCTCGCAGATCCGCAAGTTCCACCTGCTGACCAAGGAGCTGGACCACGACGACGGCGAGGTGACCGCGACGATGAAGGTGCGCCGCGCAAGCATCTACAAAACCTATGCGGCCGAGATCGAGGCGCTGTACCAATAGCCCAGGGCTCGGCGCATTGGAATCCACTTACTATCAAAACAGGAGCTGATAGCGCAATATCCACTAGCGCTTGAAGCGGATTTGACATGAAAAATACCGCCACAGACCCTGCAGCAGCCGCTACCGCACCGTCCGCGCCCGCCCCACAGCCGCCCCTGCTGCTGGAGCGCCACGGCGCCGTCGCCACGCTGCGCTTCAACCGGCCCGAGGCACTCAACGCCATCGACGTGCCCATGGCCAATGCCTTCCTCGCCGCCGTGCAGTCCATCGCTGCCGACCCCGGCGTGCGGGCCGTGGTGCTGCGTGGCAACGGCCGTGGCTTCATGGCCGGGGGCGACCTGGCCACGCTGCGCGCCGACCCGGTGCAGGGCGCCATCGACATCCTCACACCGCTCAATGCCGCCCTTCAGTTGCTGGCACAGATGAACGCGCCGGTCATCGCGCAGGTGCACGGCGCGGCCGCCGGTGCGGGCTTGAGCCTGGTGCTGATGGCCGACTACGTGATCGCTGCCGAAGGCACACGCTTCAACCTGGCCTACATCAACCTCGGCACCAGCTGCGACGTGGGTGCATCGTGGGCGCTGCCGCGCATCGTGGGCGTGCGCCAAGCGCTGGAGATTGCGCTGCTGGGCGAGGCCTTCACCGCGGACGATGCGCTGCGCCTGGGCCTCGTCAACCGCGTGGTGCCCGGCGCCGAGCTGGACAGTGCCACCACCGCCCTCGCCCAGCGCTTGGCCAGCGGCCCCACACTGGCCTACGGTGCGATGAAGCGCCTGATGCGCGCGTCGATGGACCACACGCTGCCCGAGCAACTGGCCGCTGAAAAAGACGCCTTTGTGCACTGCGCGGGCACCGAGGACTTCCGCGCGGGGGTGGAGGCGTTTCACCAGCGCCAGAGCCCGCAGTTTGTGGGGCGGTAGTCCGACACTCCTTCTCCACAACCCCTGTTGCGCCACGGCCGCCCTGCGCAGGCATTGGTCACGATTCCAGAACACTCCGTTTGCCCGCCCCGGGTTTATGCCGGCGCCGAGGCCGTCTACAGTTCACGCAGTGTCACCACTGGGTGCGCAAAAGACAAATCCCCATGATCACCGTCCGCCCCTCCTCCGAACGGGGCCGGTCCTCCACCGGCTGGCTGCACAGCGCCCACAGCTTTTCGTTTGGCGACTACTTCGACCTGCGCCACCAGGGCCATGGCAACCTGCTGGTGCTCAACGATGACACAGTGGCGCCCGGCAAAGGCTTTGGCACGCATGGGCACCGCGACATGGAGATCGTGAGCTACGTACTCGACGGCGCCCTGGCCCACCAGGACAACCTGCACGAACGCACCGGCCAACAACCTGGCGGCCCAGCGGCCTCGGGGGCGCCAGGGGCTGATTCGGCGGAGGCCCCTACCGGCATCCTGCACCCGGGCGACGTACAGCGCATGAGCGCCGGCTGGGGCGTGCGCCACAGCGAATTCAATGCGCTGCCCGACCAGCCCACCCATTTCCTGCAGATCTGGATCAAGCCCCTGTTCACAGGCATCCGCCCCAGCTACGCACAAAAACACTTCCCGCCCGCAGACCGCCGGGGCCGCCTGGTGCGCATTGCCTCGCGCCGGGGAGAGGACGGCTCGGTGACCATGAACGCCGATGCCTCCATCTGGGCAGGCCTGCTGGACGGCAGCGAAACTGCCACCCAAGCGCTGAACCCTGAACGCCTGGCCTATGTGCACGTGGCGCGGGGGATGCTGCAGGTCAACGGCATCGCACTGTCTGGTGGCGATGGCGCCTTGCTGGACGGCGAAAACACGCTGACCCTGCACGACGGCCACCACGCCGAGGTGCTGGTGTTTGACCTGGCGCGGCGTTAAGACACCTGACGCCCAACACCAGCGCACGGAACTGCCCCCATGACCCCCGACAACGCCTTCCTTCACCTGCCCGAGCTGCAAGGCCGGCTGACCCCTGCCCATGCCTCAGGCCTGCGCCTCACCGACGAGGTGCTGGCCGAGTGGGACGCCCAGGCGCGCTGTCAGGGCCTGCCCGCCCACTGGCGCCTGCCAGATAACGAGGTTGAGCAATCCCGCCGCGAGGTGCTTTCCACCATCACCTCCGAGCAGCAGGATCTGTGGGTGTTTGCCTATGGCTCGCTGATGTGGAACCCAGGTTTTCACTTTGGCGAAGTGCGCCGCGCCTGCCTGCCCGGCTTTGCACGCCGCTTTGCCCTGAGCACCACCATCGGCCGGGGCACCCCTGATTGCCCGGGCCTGGTGCTGACCTTGCAGCGCACGGGCGAAGAAGACCCAAAGGGCTGCGAAGGCCTGGCATTCCGCATCCCGGCGCCGCTGGTGGAGGACGAGTCCCGCATGCTGTGGCGGCGCGAGATGATCACCGGCGCTTACTGCCCGCAACTGCTGCCCCTGCCAACGCCCCAGGGCGAGGTGCAGGCGCTGGTGCTGGTCGCCAACACGGCCCATACCCATTACCGGGCCAATCTGTCGCTGCAGGCCACGGCCGCGATCATTGCCACCGCCTGCGGGCGCATCGGCAGCAACCGGGACTACCTGGAGCAGCTGGTGCGGCAGTGTGGGGTGCTGGGAATCACCGATCCCTACGTACACAGGCTATCCGCCATGGTGCGGGCCGCACACTGAAAGCCCCCCGCTGACCGGTCTGTGCAAGGGAGCCATCGCGGCCGTGTGTGCCCCAGGCCGGCCAGCAGTTCATGGAACAATGGAAAAATCGCCCCGGTTGACCAGAATGCCTGGCTCAACCGACGGACTCCTCTCTCCGGGTCCCACGCGGCCACCAAAGCGCCCGGGTCCTTTCGCCAGTGATTCCATGAAAAAAATCCTTCGTACCGCAGCCGTCCTGTTTTCTCTGGTTGCCTCGGTCTGCCATGCGGCTCCGGCATCTCCCGTGTCCAGCATCATCGTGATGCCGTGGGACCTGAACCAGAACAAGAACCTGCCCAGTGAACTCAAGGCCCAGGGTGTGAGCCATGCAACGGTGTATCTCAACTGGTCCGACATCGAGAGCCGCAAGGGACAGTACGACTTTGCCCACTACCACCGCTATGTGGATGCCATCGTCCAGGGCGGACTGTCGCTGCTGCTGGTGATAGACATGGGCGGACGCCCCTACAAGGACGAAACCGGGCAGATCGTCCCCAACCTGTCCACCGTGCCCCGATGGATTGTTGCGGCACACCCGGACATGGCCATGCGCAATTTCTCAGGCGAGGCAAGCTGGCAGCCCGACTTCGCAGATCCTGCGGTCAGAAAGTACGCTGACCCGTTCATCGCGCAAACGGTAGAGCATTTTTCCAAACGCTACCCAGGCAAGGTGCTGGGCTACGCCATCGGCCTTCAGGAAGAACACGAAATCAAGTACGGCCAGATGGGCTACCAGTGGAGAGACTACAAAGACTCCACACAGCAAGCGTTCGCCAAAAAATACAACGCCAAGCAACCGGTCATCAACTACAACAACAACATAGCCGCAGGCGTGCCGAAGGCAGAGCCACTGCTGCATGCCCACAAGGAATTCCGAGAGGCCCGCCTGCAGGAAGCCACCTGCGCCTATGCCAACGTGATCCGCAGCAAAGGCGCAGAGGCCATCGGCTATTTTGCTGAAACCTTCACATCGCACGACGCCATCTACGCCACCGGCATCGTGGAAAAACTGGCCCCCTGCATCGACATCGCCGTCATCGATTTCAATTTCTACGATGGCTATGGCCTGGTGGCCGATTCCGACGTATTGCCGACGCTGGCCAACTACATGGGTTCGCTGGGCTACAAGAAAGTCATGGTCGGCGCCTATGCAGAACGCTGGGAGGCCGCCAAGAAAACCCAAGAGCTGATGCCCGTCATCCGACGCTCTATTGCCCAGTCGCTATCGCAAGCCCACGTGATAGGGTATGAGATCGGGGGATTCCAGCACCAGGCAAATGGCGGCGCGCTGGCCAGTCTGGAGATGGTCAAGCTCAATGCTTCCACTCCCAAGCCCCTCCCCGCCACATCCGGCAAGCCCGTCGGGCAAATCAAGATCGGCATCCTCGGCTCCACCACCAACTTCCATGTGTGGCACGGAGAACGAAGCGCTGGCAGAAACCCCCACCGCGATGCGCTGTTCGCGTCCTACAAAATCCTGAGCCAAGAGCCAGGGATGGACGTTCACATCATCGGCGAAAAGAACCTGTTGCAGGACGACCCCATCATCCAGCAACTCGACGCCATCCTGGTCCCCCACCAAGCGGCCATGCCACAGAGCATCAAGGCCAAACTCACCACTTACTGGAAAAATGGCGGAGCACTCATTCAGGACATGCGTCTGGGTGAGTTTGACGAAAATGGCAAACCCACCTTTGACTGGATGCATGAGGTGTTTGGGATTGCCAATGTTGAGTGGAAAAAGCGGGGGGGTATCTTTCTTATCGATGGAAAGGTTTACCGGCTCAAAACTTCGAAGACTCTGTACACCAGCTATGCGTCCATTACTCCGCGCGCTGGCTACACGCTGGTCGCTACGGAGCTTCTGCAGAAAGAGCAGGGGATCATGGTGAAAGGTGAAAGAACTTTGGCCTTCGGCTTCATGCCACAGTTGGTGGAAGACGAAACCCGGGATGTTTGGAGAAAATTGTTTGTACGCGAAATCAACAAGACAGTGAAATCAGGGTCTTCCGCGTCAAAGTAAATACACATCTAATACCGTCAAATTGATGTGCAATCGGGTTGATTGCACATTCTTTTTAAGCGACCTTCTCAGTGCGCCGCTTTGCCATTCTTATAAAAGGCTGCTCAATAAATCGATGGCTTAGATAAGCAAGCACAACGGTAATCACAACAGAAATAATTACCACCATTGATCTCTTTTCGACCACCTGCGCTACAGAGACTATAACTGGATAGTGAATCAGGTAAAACGAATAGGAAATATCAGACAGAACATTGACAAATTTCGGATTCTGATAATTTGTATCCTTAAGTATCAGAAACAGCGCCGTTACCCCAAAACCAGTGATGAACACCGGATCCGGAAAATGCTGCTTCCAGGATGATGACAAAACCACGGTGATCAAGAAGACTGCAAACAATCCTGCCTTGTCGAACTTCGGCTTCTTGATGGCAATATAGGCACCGAAGAAGAAAAACGGCAACTGGCTGATGAAGCTGTTGTTAACGAAGAAGAACCTGGCGTTCGAATCCAGCCCTTTGTAGATCGACAGGTCGGACCATCCCAGAAAAAGCCATCCATATGAAATTGCCATGAACAGGAATGTCATTTTCAAAGGGTGCTTCGCGAAATTTGCAGCGCATAGGAAGGCGATGACATACCACGCCAACTCTATGGTCAGTGTCCAGCTAACAAACAGCGCATTGTATTTGTAGTAATAATCAGGAAACAGGTGCTGCAGGAAGCTCAGATGCGCCAACAGCGCTTTGATATCAAGCCCCTCCAGCGTCAACTGATTGAATACCAAAGAAAACACCAAAAACCAAAAAATATACGCCGGATAAATTCTAAAAAATCTGTGAATAAAATAATCTCTTGCCGAATACCGGATAGCACTGAGAATAATTAAATATCCACTGATGACAAAAAATATCTGCACCCCCAGCCACCCACCAAGATGTGCAAAAAAAGGCAGGAAGGTTATGTTAGCGCCCGAGTGAAGATGGTGCACAAAAACCAAAGCGACAGCTAAAGCTCTTAGCGTCTCTATGGAAGAATTTTTCTGATATTGAGAATTATCCATTTTTAATTAATCTTCTGGCATTAATACCTACGCCAATGGCCTAAACGATAGGCGGATCAGCTGGATGTTTGTCAAAAGGGCGCCGCATCTGGATCTGAATCCACCGGCGCCTGTTCCGGCCCAGTTATCACGCCGCCGCCCTTGCGTGACGGTGTTGACGCCGCAGTTCGCACAACTGCCCGAGGCGCATGTACGGCTTCCCCTTCCGACGCAACCGCCTGCGCCGCACCAGCCACTCCACTCTCGGTCTCCCCCCCCAGCGCCTCGATCAGGTCCGGAATCAGCTTGACCAGCTCGCCCGTGGCAATCGCCACGTCAGTGTCAAACCCGCCCTCGTCCGCCTTGGTGCCTTCAAACACCGTGTCCAGGAACGACACCTTCTTGATCTGCAGGCCTTCGGTGAGCATGAAGCTCACGCGGTCGTCCCAGGTGAGGGCGAGCTTGGTGGGCAGCTTGCCGGCGTCGATGTGGGCCTGCACCTCCTCGATGTCCAATGGGTGGCGGGCGTAGCGCACCACGGCTTTTTCCTCGTTGGCGCTTTTGAGTTCGCACTCGCGGTCCACCGTGAAGCCCACGGGTGGCTCCTGCTCCTTGAGCCAGTGGGCCATGGCGGCCTGAGGGCTGGTCTGGGTGTCGAGCAGCGACACCGACAGACCCGGCAGCGATTCGACCAGCAAGGTCACCACTTCATCGGCACGGCCTTGGGCTGACGTGTCCAGCACCAGCAGGCGCGAGGCTGTATCGATCCAGATCCACATCGAGCCCTGCTTGGTGAAGGCCATGGGCAGCAGGTCCAGCTTGGCCTCGTCTTTCAGCTCCTTGCTCTCCTTCTTGCCGGGCTTGCGGCCGGTTTCCTTTTCGATGCGTTCGGCCTTTTCCTTGACCTTGCGCGCCAGCACGCTGCCGGGCAACACCTTGGTCTCGACCATGAAACGCAGGATCCACTGCCCGCCCACCGATTCGACCAAGGGGCCATGTAGTTCACCCCGGGGGGGCACCCAGCCCAGCGACTTCTCTTGCGTGGCGCCACATTCCTGGAACGGGGCCTTGGCCAGGGCGTCCTCTACTTGCGTCAGCTCGACCTGCCATTGCGGAGCAATGCGGTACACGATCATGTTCTTGAACACGGAAAACCTTTGGTTGGGGTCGCTGCGGACAACGACACGGACACGGAACCCGCCATTGTCGGCGGTCGCCACCCAGGCGCCGGGCCGCTAGGGCACAGGCATCCCTTGAGGGACTAAAAACGCTACACAATCAATAGCAAACAAGGCATATGCCACTGGCGCATCGCCGACTATTTGCTCAAAATTATCTCGGAGGCCACTTTGCAAGCGTTCGCTGCAACTTTACACAGCCTCACCCAACGCGCACCGTGGCGATACGTGGGCGGCAGACACTGGACTCCAATCGCTGAAACGGTCGTTGCAGCGAGCTCACCACCGCGAAAGGACTCCCACCATGGCATCCCGTTTCTCCCACCACATCTCTCACCGCATTGCCGCCACCGCCCTGCTCGCCGCCATGGCGTTGCCTGTGCTGGCCCAGCAGCCCCCAGCTGCGCCTGCGGCATCCCCCACAGCCCCCGCCAAGGCCGCCGAAGGCCGCCATGAACGCCACCATGGCGACATGGCCCAGCGCCATGCCAAGCGGCTGGCAGACCTCAAGGCCCAGCTCAAGCTGACGCCTGCACAGGAATCCGCTTGGACCACCTTCACCACCGCCATGCAACCCGGCGAACGCCCCGCCCGCCTGGACCGCCAGGACATGGACAAGCTGACCACGCCGGAACGCATCGACCGCATGCGGGCCCTGCGCGCTCAGCACGCTGCCGAAGCCGACCGCCGTGGCGAGGCCACCAAGGCCTTCTATGCGACGCTGACGCCCGAGCAGCAAAAGACCTTTGACGCCCAGGCCCACCGGGGCCACCCCATGGGTGGCATGCGGGGTGGCGAGGGCCGCCACGGGCACGGCGACCACCACGGCGGCATGCGCGGGGGCGAAGGCCGTCCGGCCCCCGCTCCGGCCAAATAAGGCCCCCCGGCCAGGCTGACAGGCGCTAAGGCGCACACCCGCCAACCCGGCGTTCTTCACAGAACGCCGGGTTTTTTTGTTGTGGTGGCCAGCCCATGGGGAGCAGCGAATGGCAGCATGCGACGCAGCTGTGGATAACTCTGGGCACAGTTCTGGCACAACCGGGCAGTTATCCACACAAAAATCCGACACCCGAAAGTTGTTGTCGGTGAGCCCCGCACTTTGTGCGAGCCGCCCCACACACTTTGCAGCGACGCAAGTACGCGCCAGCATTGAAGAAAAGACGCTTGTCCACACAAACAGGCGTTCTCTACTACTACTGCTATTTATATATAAAGCTATTAAAGAATAACCAGAACTCCAACTCCGGGGTACCCATCACACGCCTGCGACGTGCGGTTCTGCTTGTGGGGGCCTGTCTGCACGGACATCACCACCAGGCCGTGGTGACGACAGCTCAGCCTGCCCTGCGGATCACTCAGGTCCTCTTGGGAACCCACAGGCGGTCGTTGACTGCACGAAACGGCTTTGCGGCCTGGTACGAGGGATGTGCTGTGCCAAGGTCCTGTGCGCTACATCGACCATCGTCTGGGCAGGTTCTGACCGCCTCACTGGCGCCCCCCAAGCCCCTGCAGCACCGGAAGCGGAGCGTCACATCTGCCTCAATGCTATCAATTAGAGAGCAAAAAAGGCATACGGCCGTAGCGCTACGGGTCGTTTTGATTGAACTTCTTGCTGCCCACGCGCCCGGTGCGTAAAACTGGGGATAGTTTTGGCACAACCGGGGGCTTATCCACAGAAAAGTGCGATGCGCCGCTTTTGTCCCCGCTCGGGCGACAACGGGAGCAGGGCTGGGTGCACAGGGTTGGCAGCGGGCTAAGTGCTTGCCAGCGCTGGCAAAAATACAGTTGTCCACACGCCAGGCCGCCCTCTACTACTACGACTATGTATTTATAAAAGAAATAAGAAGAAGACAGAGAACAACTGGGGCCACGCACACGGCGGGGGTGAATGGAGGGGCACCGACATACCGGGTGTACCCGCCCCAACCGGGATGAACGAGGGGATCTGGAGACGTCCAGAAGGCCGTGGAGGGCCTTAGGCGCAAAAGCAGGCCCAGGGGGCCGAAACGTACCCACAGGTTCCTCACGGAGCTTCTGGGGCCCTCAGGAGGGAGTTAGGAATTAAGGGCGCCTTGGATGTGGACAAGAGCCAGGAACACCTGGCGGGCGCCGCTTATGCCTGCGAGGTGCGCAGGAAGCTGTCCAGAACGTCCACCGACAGCGCCTTGCTGAACAGGTAGCCCTGGTAGAGCTGGCAGCCCGCGCGGGCCAGCAGCGCGCATTGCTCGGGGGTTTCCACGCCTTCGGCGATCACTTCCAGCCCCAGGCTGCGCGACAAGCCGATGATGGTGTCCACGATCGCAGCGTCGTTGGGGTCAGTCAGCAGGTCGCGCACAAAGCTCTGGTCGATCTTGAGCTGATCGAGTGGCATGCGCTTCAAGTAGCTCAGGCTGGAGTAGCCCGTGCCAAAGTCGTCCAGCGAGAAGCCCACCCCGTACGACCGCAGCGCGGTCATGGTGGCGATGGTGGTCTCCATGTCTTCCACCAGCAGGCTTTCGGTCAGCTCCAGCTTGAGCTGGGCCGAGGGCGCGCCGGTGATGGCGAGTACGCGGGCCACGTCGTCCACAAAACTGGCATGGCGGAACTGGCGCGAACTCACGTTGACGGCCATGGTCAGGTGCGACAGGGCCGGGTCGCTCTGCCAGCTGGCCAGCAGCTTGCATGCGGTGTGTAACACCCAGCGGCCCAGCGGCAGGATGAGGCCCGTCTCTTCAGCGAGCGGGATGAACTGCGCGGGCGACACCATGCCGCGCTGCGGGTGGGCCCAGCGCACCAGCGCCTCCACCCCCACACAGCGGCCCGACTGGTGGATTTGCGGCTGAAAGTGCAGCAGGAACTCTTCCTGCATCAGCGCGGAGCGCAGGTCGGTTTCCAGCCCCGCGCGCGCCGTGACCACGGCCTGCATGTCGGGGTCAAAAAAGCGCAAAGTGTTGCGGCCGGCCGTCTTGGCCTGGTACATGGCCAGGTCGGCCTGTTTGAGCAGCTCGCCCACTGTGGTGTGTTCGCCGGTGAACGGCGCAATGCCGATGCTGGGCGTGCTGCGGTACTGGTAGCCCTGCAGCGCATAGGGCACGGCCAGCATGGCCAGGATCTTTTCACCCACGCCCCGGGCGTGCAGCGCGAGCTCGTGCGGCTTGGGGCTGAGTTCTTCCAGCATGACCACAAACTCGTCACCCCCCAGCCGGGCCACCGTGTCCACGCTGCGCACGCAGGTGTTCAGGCGCTGCGCCACCTGTTGCAGCAGCAGGTCGCCCTGGTCGTGGCCCAGGGTGTCGTTCAGGGTCTTGAAGTTGTCGAGGTCAATGAACAGCAACGCCCCGCCCTGCTGGCGCCGCTGCGCGGTGGCCAGGGCCTGGTGCATGCGGTCCATGAGCAGCATGCGGTTGGGCAGGCCGGTGAGCGCATCGTAGAACGCCAGGCGCTGGATCTCGCGCTCGCTGGCCTTGCGCTGGCGGATATCGGTGTTGATGGCCAGGATGGACTGTGGCTGGCCGTCATCGCCCCGCACCAGCGTCCAGCGGCCTTCCACCTCGATGGTGCTGCCATCGCGGTGGCGCTGTACGATCTCGCCGGTCCACTCGCCCTGCTCCAGCACCGTCTGCGTGGCGTGCCGGAAGTGCGTGGGGTCTTCGTAGAGCAGCGTCTCGATGGACTGCCCCAGCGCCTGCAGCTGCGACCAGCCGTACAGACGCTCTGCGCTCTTGTTCCAGAAGATGATGCGGTGGTCCAGGTCCCGCACCAGGATAGCGTCCTGGGCCTTGTCCAGCAGCGAGGCCTGGTGGCGGATGCGGATATCGGCCAGCTGCCGCTCGATCTCGGCCGACGCGCGCGAGGCAAAGATCTGCAGCGTGGAGGTGATGAAGTCCGTGTCGGCAATCGCGTGGCGGAACAGCACAAAGACGATGCCCACCACCTCGCCGTCGGCATTGCACAGCTGCTGGCCCACATAGGCCTGGGCACCCACCGCGCGCAGCACGGGGGCTTCGGGGTACAGCTGTTGCACCTTGTCGGTCACCACATGGGTACGCTGCGACATCAGCAACAGGCTGGGCGTGCCGGTCAGGCTGTATTCGTCGTTGGGTAGCATCTGGCCGTCAAGCACAGCCGCCAGCGTGACCACCCGGGGCGCCTGGTCTTGCGAATGCGGCAGCAGCCGCACCACGCAGCCGCCCTGGGCATCCAGCGCATCGGCCATGTTGCGCACCAGCTGCACAAAAAATTCGGTGCCGGTGCTGGCCGACACGGCCGCCGCCACCTTGAGCACCGAAGCCTGCAGCCGCTGCTGCGCCTTGTGCGCGCGCAGGCTGGTGATGCCGATGGCCAGGTCGTTGGACAGCTCCTGCAGCAGCGCGGCTTCTTCGGGGCTGATCTGCAACACGTCGGGTGCGTACAGGTACAACAGGCCAAAACTGCGGTCCTGTGCGTGGTCGCGCGCATGCTCGCGCAGCGGCAGGCATATCACCCCGTGAAAGCCATGCTCCAGCATGCGCTCGGTCCAGTCGGCAAAGTCGCCTTCGGTGCGGATGTCCTGCACGATCACCGGCTGGCCGGTGCGCACCGCAATGCCCGCCGGGCCCCGGCCATAGGGGTCGTCGGCCGACCAGCTCAGTTGCAGGTTTTCCAGGTAGTTCTGGTTGTAGCCCGCATGGGCCACCGGGCGGATGGATTTGCGCTCGTCGTCCAGCGCAAACCCCACCCAGCCCATGCGGTAGCCACCGATGTCCACCGCAATCTGGCAGATGGCCTGCAGCAGTGTGGCCTCGGACGTGGCGCGCACCAGGGTTTCGTTGCATGCGCTCAGCAGGCGCTGGGCACGGCCCATGCGCGCCAGCTCGCGCTCGGTGCGCAGGCGTTCGGTCACGTCGGTGGCCAGCACCTGGCGGGCCGGGCGCCCGTTGAAGCTGATGCTGCCCGCCGTGATCTCCACATCCATGAAGCTGCCATCCTTCTTGATGTGGCGGCTGATGACCGGCGCGTTGCGCTGTTCCATCGGAACGGCGCGGATGTTGGCCTCGACGTTGGGGCGCCGGTCGGCCGGCCACAGGTCCAGCATCGACATGGTCAGCAGCTCGGACTCGGTGTAGCCATAGTGGCGTTCCATCGACCGGTTCACGGCCTGCAGCTGCAGGGTTTCACGGTCGTACACCCACATGGGGTGCGGGTGCTCGTCAAACAGCATGCGGTATTGCTGCTCGGACGCATGCAGCTGCCCCGCCACATGCCGCAACTGCACCATGGCACCCAGCGACTCGGTCAGGATCTCCAGGTGCGCCACATCGCGGCGCGAAAATGCATTGACCTTGTCCGATGTGACCTTGAGCGACCCGACGATGGCGTCGCCACTGCGCAGCGGCACCGCCATGACCGACCGCACGCCGTGGCGGTGGGGCATTGAAGCCATGTCCCAGCCCTCTGCCTCGGTGTCGTTGCACACCACGGTCTGGCCCTTGCTGAGTGCGGGCCAGAGCAGGCTCTGGTCCACTGCCAGCGGGTTGCCCACTGGGCGCACGTGGTCGCCGGCTGACGCCTGCGCCACCAGCTGGCGGCCTTGCAGCAGCTCCACCATGGCGCCGCGCGCTTCGGTCTGGCGCAGCACGGTGCTGGCCACCAGCTGCAGCACCTCGGGCAGCGGCATGTCCAGCGACGAAATGCGCTGCTGCACCTGCAGCAGCTCGGCATGGTTCTGTGCGTCGCGCTGGGCGTCCAGGTCGGCCAGCTTTTGCGCGCTGATGTCGGTCATGCCGCCCACCATGCGCACGGCCTTGCCCTGCAGGTCGCGGATCAGGAAGCCCCGGTCCAGCACCCAGGCATAGCTGCCGTCCTGGCGGCGAAAGCGGTATTCGTCCGACCAGTGGTTGGCCGTGCCGTCGATGGCGGCATGGATGCCGTCGAGCACTTCTTCGCTGTCATCGGGGTGCAGTCGCAAGGTCCACGAGGTGCTGTCGGGCGGCAACTGGTCGAGTGGCACACCGAACAGGGTCTGCATGCCTTCGTTCCACCACATGGCATCGGTGTGCAGGTTCCAGTCCCACACCGCGTCGGCCGTGGCGCGCGAGACCAGGTGAAAGCGCTCTTCGCTTTCACGGCGGGCCTGCCGGGCCTGGTGCTGGGCCGAAATGTCCTGAAACGCCCCCTGAATCCGCACGATGCGGCCCTCGGCGTCGCGCACCGCCTGCCCGGTGGTGCGCACCCAGAAGTGACGACCCGCCGGTGTGACAAGTTCGGCCTCCAGGTCAAACGGTGTGCCGTGGCGGATGCAACTCTCAAACGCTGCCTGCATGGCCTGCCGGTGCGGGGGCAGGTACAGCTCCATGATCTGTTCCACCGAGCCCATGCGTCCCGCAATGCCGAAGGCGGCGGCGATCTCCTGCGACCAGTTCAGCTGCAGGCTGGGCAGCTCCACGATCCAGCCGCCAATGCGGGCCATCTGCCCGGCCACGCGCAGAGTCTCGCTCTGGGCCAGCAGTTCGGCATGCATCTTGTCGCGCTGCTGCACCAGGTCGGCCAGCACCTGCTTTTGGCGGCGCAGCTCCAGCTGCACCATGGCCTGCTCGGCCAGTATGCGCAGGCCCTCCAGCTGCTCGGCCTCGATGTGCCGGGGAATGGAGTCCAGCACCGCCAGCGTGCCCAGCGCCTGCCCCTCTGGGGTGACCAGCGGCACACAGGCGTAAAAGCGCACATGGGGGTCCTGCGTGACCAGCGGGTTGTGGGCAAAAACCGGGTGCTTGTGGGTGTCGTTGACTACCATGGGCTCGCGGCTGCCGCTCAGTGCATGCGCGCAGAACGCAATCGCGCGTTCGGTCTCCTTGAAAGGTACACCCACTGCGGCCTTGAACCATTGCCGGTCGCTGTCCACGAAGTTGACCACCGCCATGGGGCACTGGCATACACGCGCAGCCAGCGTGGCCAGCTGGTCAAAGCTGTCTTCCGTCGGGGTGTCGAGGATCGCGTAAGACTGCAGTGCCTGGAGCCGGGCGGCTTCTGCGGTGGCTTGCGCTGGTGGCATGGTCAATCCACCGTGGCACCGCTGCGCGCGCACCCATCCAGCCTGGTCAGTGCGACTAGGCCATCAGGAGTGGGGCGGAGCAACTTCGGCAAGGCAATCGGGCAATAGGTGGGTGCGTGCAATGCTGCCGCAACGCGCGCATGGGACCACAGCGCCACAGGCACTGTGGCAAAGAGGGTCAATGCTACACCGCACAGACCTTGCTTGCGACGTGCGCCTATGGGGGTTTGTCCCAAAAAACACAGTGTTTTGACCTCGGGCAGTCACCCAGGCAACCTTCGCGCAGCACGAGGCTTGCTAACGTGGCCCCATGCAGATTTCCGAACTCGCGCAACAGGCCTCGGTGTCCGTCCACGCGCTGCGCCACTACGAGCGGCTGGGGCTCATCCACCCCGACCGCCGGGCCAACGGCTACCGCGACTATCCGGCCCGCATGCGGCGCGAGGTGGTGTTCATCGCCATGTCCCGCCAGCTGGGCTTCAGCCTGCCGCAGATTGCCCTTCGCCTGGATGAATACCGCGCCGGCACCCTCGGCATTGACGACATGGTGCAGGCCTTGCAGGCGCGTGTGGACGCGATCGACCAGCAGATCGCTGCGCAGCAGTCCCAAAAATCCACCGTGCAGGCGCACCAGGCCTGGTTGCGCAACCCGTTGCGCCAGCAGCCGTCACGGTCGCCATCTGTGGCACGGCAAACCCGCTCGGGCACAGCCGCCACGCCCGCCAGACCCTGGCCGCGTGTGCGCGGCCCAGCAGCCCGCAAGCCCTAGCCCTCGCACAACCCCCTCACCAGGAGACAACCACCATGACTGTTCCACCGACACCCCAGTCCAGCGATACCGAGTCCCACCCTCCCCAAGCCACGATGGAAGCCTTGAAAGGCATGGTTCTGGCCATGCCCATGGCCCGCACGCTGGGGCTGCGCTTTGTCCATGCCGAGCCCGGCCGGGTGGAGGTGGAGATACCGGTGAGCGAGGCCTTCAGCTTTCGCCCCGGCCAGTTGCAGGCCACGGCCGTGTTTGCGGTGGCCGACTTTGCGGCGGTGGCGGCAGCAGGCAGCGTGTTGCCACCTGGCTGGACCAATGCCACGGTGGACACCACCTTGAAAATTGTGGCCCCTGCCCAGGGCGAGTGCCTGCGGGCGCGGGGCCGCGTGGTGGATGCGGGGCGCCTGCTCACCGTCTGTGCCGCCGACGTGTGGGCAGTGGATGCCGCCGGCCAGCAGCGGCTGTGCGCTACGCTGCTGGCCACGGCGCGCAACATCGACATGGGGGCCGCGAGGCCGCCCCAGGGCTCATAGCGCAGCCTGACGCCAGGCGTGCCAGCCGAGCACAAGGTGCGTCGGATGCGTCAGGCCTTCTGGCGCCGCGCCCGCACTGCTGCTGCCAGTCCTTCAAGGACCGGCACGGTTTGCGCCATGCTGATGCAGGCATCCGTCACCGACACGCCATGCGCCAGCGGCTGGCCGGGCACGATGTCCTGGCGGCCTTCCTGCAGGTGGCTCTCGATCATCAGGCCGGTGATGCGTGCGTCGCCTGCGGCAATCTGCTGTGCCACTTCTGCCGCCACGGTGATCTGGCGCTGGTGCTGCTTGCTGCTGTTGGCGTGGCTCACGTCAATCATCACCTGCTCGCGCAGGCCGGCGGCCTTGAGCACGGCGCAGGTCGCATCCACATCGGCGGTGCTGTAGTTGGGCTGCTTGCCGCCGCGCAGGATTACGTGGCAGTCCTGGTTGCCGCGCGTTTCAAAGATCGCGGCCTGGCCCATCTTGGTCATGCCCATGAAGGCGTGCGCGGCGCTGGCCGCCAGAATGGCATCGCTCGCCACCTTCACGCCACCATCGGTGCCGTTCTTGAAACCCACGGGGCACGACAGGCCGCTGGCCAGCTGCCGGTGACTCTGGCTCTCGGTCGTGCGCGCGCCGATGGCGCCCCAGCTCACCAGGTCGCTGATGAACTGCGGCGAGAGCAGGTCCAGGAACTCGGTGCCCACGGGCAGGCCCAGTGCCAGCACGTCCAGCAGCAGCTGGCGGGCCAGCTCGAGCCCCTCGTTGATGGCAAAGCTGCCATCGAGATGCGGGTCGTTGATGTAGCCCTTCCAGCCCACAGTGGTGCGCGGCTTTTCAAAGTACACCCGCATCACGATGAGCAGGTCGTCCTGCAGTGCATCGGCCTGTGCTTTCAGCTGGCGCGCATAGTCCATGGCCTGGCCATGGTCGTGGATGGAGCAAGGCCCCACCACCACGATCAGCCGGTCGTCCTGCCCATGCAGGATGCGCGAAATGGCAGCGCGGCTGGATTCGACCAGGGTCAGCGCCGCATCGGGCGTGGGCAGCCATTCCTGCAGCAGCGCCGGTGTGATCAGCGGGCGCACGGCCTTGATGCGCGTGTCATCAATGCGGGTGGTGTCGTGGGTGGAGATGGGGGTGGCGGAGCGGTGTGCGTGGGTCATGGTGGCCCCGATTGTCGCGCGGCGCGGTGGGCTTCCTTGCGACAGCCCATCCCGCGCGCATCCTGAACGACTGGCGCGGCCCAGGCGAGTGACGCAGAGCAAGGGCCGCCCCGCAGCGAGTGCGTCGTCCCCCTCAGGGGGAAGGCGCCGAAGGCGACTCAGGGGGAGCTGCTACGGCCTGCGGAACGCCGCATTCTGCCGCGCCCAGTGGCGCGACTGCAGGTGGTCCAGCCGCACCGTGCCGCCGGTGGACGGCGCATGCACGAACCGCCCTTCGCCCACATAGATGCCAGCGTGGCTGGGCTGGCGGCCCGTGCCAAACACCACCAGGTCGCCGGCACGCAGCTCGCTGCCGTCGATGGGATAACCCCAGGTGTTGAGCTGGGCCACCGTGCGCGGCGGTGGTGTACCCACCTGGTTGCGGTACACATAGCCGATCAGGCCGCTGCAATCAAAGCCCGAGTCCGGGGTGTTGCCGCCGTAGCGATACGGCGTGCCCACCAGGCCCAGCGCGTGGATGGCGATGTCGTGTGCCTGCTCCGGCGTGAGCGGCGGCGCCGTGCGTGTGGAAGCCTGCGGTGGCGACGAGGGGGACGGAGGCCGCGATGTACTGCAACCGGCCAGCACCAGCAGGGCGGCGGTGCAGGCAGCAAGGCTCAAGCTGTGAAAGGCGCGCATGGGCCCGAGGTTACTGGACTTGCACAGCTCCCTGCACTTTACCCAGGCTTCCCAAGGTCTTTGCGCGCCAAGCCTTGCACAGGCCGCTGGCAGTGCCTGAGAAAACCCCCTGTCGATCCCCGTCAGAACGGGGTATTCCCTGCGGCCTGTTTGTACGCCATGCTGGATGCATCGCTGGCGCGCCGCATCGGAATGAATGCAACCCCGTGGGTCTCTACCCTGGGACCCGTTGCCAAAAAACCCATGCGTTCATAGAAGCCCCGGGCATAGGGTGTCGCGTTGACTGTGATGCCCGGTGCAGGGCCGGTAGCGATATGGGACAGGGCGTGTTGCCACAGTTGCTGCCCGTAGCCAAGTCCCTGGAAAGCCTCGGCCACAAACAGATGGAACAGGTGGCTGTCCTCCCGCACCACCACGACGCCCGCCAAGGCGTTGTTGCGTGTCCACCCCACCCAGGTCTTGAACGATGGACTCTGCAGCCGTAGCGCCACCGCCTCCGGCCGCAGGGTCTGTAAAAACGCCTCCGCACCACGCCCGTCTTTGTCCAGCGTGAAGAAGTGCGCCACCGACAACGCAAGTGCGCTGATGGCGGGCGCATCCCGGGTCGATGCGGTAAGAATTTCCATGCGGGTTTCGGTCACTCGGCCAGGGACGTTGCTTCTGGATGCAACGCAGGCCGCCGCGCCATCAACCGGTTGGCCACGCTCACAATCGCTTGCACCGAGGCAGTCACGATGTTGTGGCTGGCGCCTGCCCCAAAGGTGGAACCTGCCACGCCGTCCATGGCTGCTTCCACAATCGCCATCGCCTGCGCGTTGGCGCCCGTGCCGGTGGCGCGTTCCTCGTAGTGGTCCACCCGCAGTGGCAGGCCGAGCGCGTCCACCGTCGCGGCAATGGGTCCGTTGCCCTGGCCGCGCAGGGTCTGGCGCGTGCCGTCGATGGTCACGTCCAGCTCGATGCCCTGGCCGTCTTCATCGATGCGGTGGCTGTGGCAGGTGATGGCGGCCTGTACTGTGGGGTGTACGGGGGCCTGCAGGTAAGTGGCCTGGAACAGGCTCCACAACGCATCGCCCGTCATCTCGCTTTCGCTCGCGTCCGTCTGGCGCTGCACCACGGCGCTGAACTCCACCTGCATGCGGCGCGGCATCACCACGCCATGTTCACGTTCGAGCAAGAACGCGATGCCGCCCTTGCCAGACTGGCTGTTCACCCGGATCACGCTGTCGTAGGTGCGGCCCAGGTCCGCCGGGTCGATGGGCAAATAGGGCACCTCCCACAAGGCGTTCGGGTCTTGCGCGGCAAAGCCCTTCTTGATCGCGTCCTGGTGCGAGCCCGAGAACGCGGTGAACACCAGGTCGCCCGCATACGGGTGGCGTGGATGCACGGGCAGCGAGGTGCATTCTTCGGCAATGCGCGCGACCGAGGTGATGTCCGAGAAGTCAAGGTTCGGATGCACGCCCTGCGTGTACATGTTGAGCGCCAAGGTCACGATGTCCACGTTGCCGCAGCGCTCACCGTTGCCAAAGAGGCAGCCTTCCACACGGTCGGCACCGGCCATCATGGCCAACTCGGCCGCCGCCACGCCTGTGCCCCGGTCGTTGTGCGGGTGCACCGACAAGACGATGTGCTCGCGTGGCGACAAGTGGCGATCCATCCACTCGATCTGGTCGGCAAACACGTTGGGCGTGGCGTTTTCCACGGTGGTGGGCAGGTTGATGATGATGGAGCGGCCGGGGCCGGCGTTCCATGCGGCAACCGCCGTCTGGCAGGCCTTGAGCGACACGCTGAGCTCGGTGGCACTGAAGGTTTCTGGCGAGTACTGCAGGGTCCACTGCGTTTCGGGCTGGGCGTCGGTGAGCTGCTTGAGGTAGCCCACATGGTGCGCGATGAGCTGCATCACCTGCGTCACGTTCATGCCAAAAACGATGCGGCGCCACGCGGGCGCGGTGGCGTTGTACAAGTGGACGATGGCGCGGGGTGCGCCTTTCACGGCCTCCACGGTGCGTGCGATCAGGTCCTCGCGCGACTGGGTCATCACCATGATGGTCACGTCGTCGGGGATGAGGTTTTCGTCGATGAGGCGGCGCACAAAGTCGAAATCGATTTGCGACGCGGCCGGAAAGCCGACTTCGATCTCCTTGAAGCCGATGCGCACCAGCTCGTGAAAGAGCTTCATCTTGCGCTCGCCGTTCATGGGCTCGAACAAGGCCTGGTTGCCATCGCGCAGGTCGGTGGAGAGCCACACGGGCGCCTGGGTGATGCTGCGGTTGGGCCATTGGCGGTCGCCGAGCGCAATGGGGGCGATGGGTTGGTATTTGGTGGCGGGCTTGGCAATCATGAGGGGCTCCACGAACGGTGTGTGCGGTGTGCCAATCAGGCACGGTGCACGGGTCAATCGGAATCGAAAGAAATCAAAACGAATGACATCCCCTGCAGCCCTTTGCGTGTGCAAAGGCTGGTTCGCGGGCCGGGGTCAGGGGGAGATCAGGTGTTGCGCGAAACGGCAACGGTGGCGAACGCAGGCAGACCCCGGCCAGGCACTAGGCCTAGCGATAGGGTGGATAGGAACATGCTGCGTTGCATAGGAAGCCAAAGATAGCACAGTGATGCTGCGGTGCGCAACCATTTGCATGAAATCTGCTATGGCGCTTGTTGTATATGCCTAATTAGCTATCAAATATGTAGCAAATGAGGCTGGTAGCATGACGCCCTTGAATGCCCCCAGCTCTGCCACTGCCCATGGCGGCTGGCACGATTGGCCCCGATTCAGGAGATCCCATGCCTTACCTGTTGCTCATCATGGAACCCCACGGCCAGCGTGCCGAGCGGGGCCTGGCCGGTGGCCAGGAGGCCTATGCCCGCATGCAGCGTTTTGGTGCCGGTCTGCAGGCCCGGGGCCTGTTGCGCGCCAGCGAGTCGCTGGCCTCGACCGAGCAGGCCGTGCGGCTGCAGGTGCGCGAAGGGCAGACCTGCCTGACCGACGGGCCGTTTGCCGAGACCAAGGAAATGGTGGGCGGCTTCTTTCTGATCGACTGCGCCACGCGCGATGAGGCCGTTGCCATTGCCCGCGAATGCCCGGCCGCCGAGTGGGCCACCGTGGAGGTGCGCGAACTGGCGCCCTGCTATCACGGCGCGGTGGATTGAATCAAGCCAAAGCGCCTGCCTGCAGCGCCAGAAACTGCGGCGCAGGCATGGGGCGTGCAAACACATAGCCCTGCAGCACATCACAGCCTTGCCGCACCAGGTAGTCGGCCTGCTCCTGGGTTTCCACGCCCTCAGCGGTCACCTGCAGCCCCAGGCCATGCGCCAGCGCCACGATGGCGGTGACGATGGCACGGCTGTGCTCCTGCCCCGGCAGGTCTTTGACAAAGCTGCGGTCGATCTTCAGGCGCCGCATGGGCAACTGGCGCAGGTATGCCAGTGACGAGTAGCCGGTGCCAAAGTCATCGATGGCCAGGTGAATGCCCAGCTGGCTCAACCGGTGCAGCGTGTGGGCGCCGGCCTCCATGTTTTCCATCAGCACGGTTTCGGTCAACTCGATTTCCAGCAGGTGCGCGGGCAGGCCCTCTTCGCGCAGGATGTCCATCACGCGTTCCAGAAACTGTGGGTCACCCAGCTGCCGTGCCGAGATGTTCACGGCCACGCGCAGGGGCGGGCCCCCTTTCCACTGCGCGGCGTCGCGGCAGGCGGTGCGCATCACCCAGTAGCCCAGCGGGGCAATGAGTCCGCAGTCCTCGGCCACCGACACGGCTTCGAGCGGCGACACGGAGCCCAGCTCCGCATGCGTCCACCGCAGCAAGGCCTCGGCGCCGACCAGGGCCCGGTCGCTGGCGGCAAACAGGGGCTGGTAGTGCAGCGCCAAACCGGTGCCCTGCTCCAGCTCGGCACGCAGCGCCTGTTCAATGGCCTGGCGCCGCACCACGGCCAGGTTCATCGACGCATCAAACCGCACGCAGCGGTTCTTGCCCATCTCCTTGGCGCGGTACATGGCGGTGTCGGCGTTGCTCACCAGCGCGTCCATGTCCATCGCATCGTCGGGAAACGTGGCAATGCCTGCGCTGCAGGTCACGTTGACCTGCTGGCCGACCTCGGTGTAAGCGGCCTGGAAGACGCTGACGATGCGCTGCGCGTATTTCTCCAGCGCCGCGTCATCCATGTCCAGCCGCAGGATCAACGCAAACTCGTCGCCCCCCAGGCGCGAGATGGTGTCGGTGCTGCGCACCACGGATTGCAGGCGCCGGGCCACCTGGCGCAACAGGCCGTCCCCCGCCGCATGGCCGAAGGTGTCGTTGAGTGTCTTGAAGTTGTCCAGGTCGATGTACACCAGTGCCACCCGGTAGCCCGCACCGCGTGCGCCCTGCAGCTCGGCGGCCAGCCGCTCGTTGAACGCGTGCCGGTTGCCCGTGCCGGTGACGGCGTCGGTGTGGGCCAGCGCGTGCAAGCGGTTCTCGGCCTCGCGCACAGCAGCGCGGCTGCGCAGCACCATGGCGGTGGCCATGGCCATCACGCAAATGGCGATCAACAAGGCGGTGCCAAACCGGATGCCCAGCCGCATGTACACCGCCGCCATCGACTTGCGGATGTACAGCGTGCCCCAGGTGGTGCCAGACGCCTCGATGGGCCGGGCGATCTCGAGCATGCGCCAGCCAGCACGCTCTGCGGCGCCGTCCAGTCCCGTGGCACGCAGCGTGGTGGGAAAGTCCGGGTCGCGGTCGCGTGCGTAATGCGCAAACAGCACGCCATCCTTGTCGTACACCGTGGCGCTGATCACCATGGACGATGACCGCAGCGCGCCCAGCATTTCGTTGGCGGTGCTGGTGTCGCGGAACACCACGGCCGCAGAGATGTTGTCGGCCACGATGGCGGCTTCCACCCGGCTGTCTTGCAGCATGGACGCGCGGGTGCTCCAGTAGTCCACGCCGGTGAGCGCCAGCACCACGGTCAGCAGCGCCAGGCCTGCGGCCAGGATGCCGGTGACCACCAGGCGCGATGACAGCAGGGCATGTGTCGCCGGGCTTGCGGGCGCTGCGGTGTCGGCTTCAGCGGGGCGTGTTTTCACCGGCCTCCCCTGGCCAGCCGCAGCAGCCGTGAGCTGATGATGAGGCCGGCCTTGTTGGCGGCGTCGGGGCTGATGCCGAACACCACACGCCCTTCCTGTTGGGCCAGTGCGATGACGATTTCGGGATTCACAAAGGTGATTTCATCCGACACGGTGAGGATGCCGTGGGACGGCGGCAGGGTACGCAGCAGTCGCAGAACAGGCTCCACTTCGGCGTTGTGGATGATGAGCACGCGGCAGCCACGAATCGCCGGCAGATCCAGCAACCGCACGCGCACGGTGCGGCCCTTGGTGGCCTGTTTGCCATCGAGCGCAGTCAGGGCGCGCTTGAGCGGGCTGAAGGCAGACACGCACACCGTGACGTCATTGCCGGGCGCGCCATCGCTGTCGGGCCAGTCGATGAACTGGATGAAGTTGAAGATGTAGGCGGCCTTGAGGTCCAGGTCTGCCACGGGCTCGTTGGCACGGGCTGCACTGGTGCCCACGCCACACACCGTCCACAGGCAGATCGCCAGCAGCGTGCGCAATCGCAGGAAATAGGCCATGGCTCAGAACGCGTACGTCAGCTTGATGCGGTAGGTACGCCCGTCCTGCCGGATCGCATCTTCCCGCACCTCGAACGAAGCGGGGTCTGCGTAGCGGCGGTTGAACAGGTTGTACACCCCCAGCGATACATCCACATCCGCGATGCGCGTGGAATAGGTCAGATGGGTCAGCACATGCCCGGGCAGGCGGGCGTTGAGCACGGTGTTGCGCGGGCCGATGCCGATGGCCTCGATGGCGTAGCGGCCCGGGTTCCAGCCCCAGTTCGCAGGCGTGTGCAATACGTCGGACCACTGGAGCTTGAGCAGGTGCCGGGGCGAGTTGGTCAGCGCTCCGTCCGTTGACGGGTCCCGTGCCTTTTGCCACCCATAGGCCACGCGCAGGCGCCGCCCGCCCGCCCAGCGTTGTTCGGCCTCGGCCTCCAGGCCATGCACTTTGACGGTGCGGGTGTTGTTGAAGGTGAGCCGGTCCGAGTGGCCCAGGCTGTCCAGCGAGATCAGGTCGCTCACCCCCGACCGGAACGCCGTCAGCAGCAGGCGCGTGGCCCCGGTCGGGGCATGCTCCACGGCCAGTTCGGTGGTGCGCACACGCTCGGACCGGATGCTGGTGGTGTCCACCACGCCGCCGGGCAGGTTCACGCGGTAGTCGCGTTCATAGGCGTTGGCTGGACGGTAGGCCGTGCCGTGCAGCAGCTTGACAGCGGTGGCCGCGTCCCACCAGTACACCAGCCCCAGGCGGGGGTGCAGGGCGCCTGCGCTGCCCGACTGCTGCCCCCAGCGCAGGCCGGCGTGCAGCGTGAGGTCGGGGCGCAGTGCAAACTCATCCTGTACATAGACGCCCAGCACATTGCCGTTGCGGCGTGTGTCAAGGTACTGCGCGGGCGGGTCCAGGTCGTCATTGCGCTGAGCGATGCGGGTGTCGCGCCGGTAGTCCAGCCCCCACGACAGCTTGTGCCGCGCCAAGGCCGTGCTCACCCATTGCCATTCGGTGCCCCACCACTGGCCGGTGCCGACGTCGCGGTTCACCGTCACGGGCGGGTAGTCGTACACGTAGTCGCCCACGTACTGATAGCGCCCTGCGTGCAGGCGCGCAGTGAAGGCCAGCGTCGGCTGCCATTGCGCGGTGTATTCGGCGGCCACGCGCGTGCTGGTGTCGATGTACCGCGAGCGCGGGTCGTTGAAAACCTGCGAGAACGCTGCAGTCGGGATGCCCTTGGTGCGCTCGCCGTGGGCCAGGGTCAGCGTCAGCCCATCGCGTCGCATGCGTGCGAACAGCTGGGTGCTGCGGTCATAGTCCAGGCCGTGCGCCACGCCCTGGTGGCTGGCAGGCGCATCGAACGCGGGGTAGTACTGGTCGGCCCCGCGTGCGGTGGAGCGTGTGGCCGCGATCAGCCAGTCGCCTCCCTGCGCATCGACGGCGCCTACCGAAAACCGCAGCTTGGCGTAGCCATGGCTGCCGGCCTCGGTGCTCACCTGGGGCCCGCCCAGCTGGCGACCATCGCAGGTGATGACATTGACCACGCCAAAAAACGCATTGGCCCCATACACCGCCGACCCGGGGCCAGGCACAAATTCCACCCGTTCCACCAGGTCCAGGTCGATGGGAAAGTCCGTGCCGATGCTCGCCTGGTCGTAGAGGTTGTCGTTGAAGCGTACGCCGTTGACCAGCAGCAGCACCCGCGTGTTGTAGTCGCCCGGCGTGGCAAAACCCCGTGTGCCCAGATAGTGGTAGCTGCGGTCGTAGGACACGTACAGCCCGCGCATGCTGGCCAGCACATCGGCCAGCGTGCGGTAGCCAAACAGCTGGATGTCATCGGCGGTCACCACGCTCACGGCCGCCGGGGCCTCCAGGGCCGTCTGTGCATACCGGCTGGCCGTGGTGACCTGCATCTGCATGAGCTGCTCCAGCGGCAGGTCGGCCATGGCGGCGATGTCGGACTGCGCGTGGGCTGCCGCCATGCCAGCGCACAGCCCCAATACCACCCATGGGCGGTATGGCCGCTGTCGATAGGTCGATCCTCGTTTCATGGCAAAGGCACTGCGTGTGGCTGGCGGTTGTCCCCCCGTGGGGACCTCGCTGGCGGGCGGGCGGAAGGATGCGGGGCGAAGTCCCGGGATCGATGAATCAGTCTTTACAAATTGTATCGACCAGGGGTTGCAAAACCCAGTGCGGGCGCTCAGTAGTCTCCCTATGGCGGCCCCTCGCCCACCCCGCGCGCCAACCGGTCGGGATAGGTGTTAACCCTCGTTTCGCCCGGGCTTGCACATCCGGATGTCGATTTCGGACGCTCCCATTCGTCGTCACTGTGAAGCACCTGGCAAGGACCGTCGGCGCTTCCGCATTTTTACTACCCTGAGGAGAACCCCATGCGCTTCATGATCATCATCCAGGCCACCGCCGAATCCGAGCAGGGCTGCCAGCCGACCGCAGCCCTGATGACTGCGATGGCCCGCTACCACGAAGAACTCGCGCGGGCCGGCGTGCTGCTGGACGCCAGTGGCCTGCAGCCCTCCTCCAAAGGCTGGCGCGTGGGCTACGGCGCCAGTGGCACCCGCACCGTCACCGACGGCCCGTTCACCGAGACCAAGGAGCTGATCGCGGGCTACACACTCATCCAGGTGCGCAGCCGCGACGAGGCGCTGGAATGGACCCGCCGTTTTCCCAATCCACGCGGCGAGGGCCTGGATGCCGAGATCGAAGTGCGCCAGCTCTACGAAATGGAAGACTTTGCCGGGGTGGATGGCGTCGAACAGTTCCGCGACCTCGAAGCCCTGCGCGGCTGATGCCCAGCGTGAAGGACAACATCCCCATGATCAAGACCATCGCCCTCGTGCTGCTGGCGGCCCTGGCGCTGCTGCTGGCGTTTGCCGCCACCCGCCCCGACACCTTCCGCGTGGAGCGCAGCCGCGTGATTGCGGCGCCGCCCGAGCGGGTGTACGGGCTCATCCACGACCTGCGCCAGTTCAACACCTGGAACCCGTATGAACGCAAAGACCCGGCCATCCAGGGCCAGTACAGCGCCGCCACCAGCGGCCCCGGTGCTCGCTACGCCTGGCAGAGCGAGAAGGTGGGCGTGGGCAGCATGGAGATCGTCGAGGCCACTGCGCCCCGCCGCGTGGGCATGAAGCTCGACTTTGTGAAGCCCTTTGAAGCCCACAACCAGGTGGAATTCACCCTGCAGCCCGAAGGCACAGAGGCCACCCGCGTCACCTGGGCCATGCAGGGCCCCGTGCCCTACCTGGCCAAGATCGCCCACCTGGTGTTCAACATGGACCGCATGGTGGGGCAGGACTTTGAGGATGGCCTGGCCAACCTGCAGGCTGTGGCCCAGAAGCCCGCAACGTGAATGTTGTCCACCGCCCCTCCACCTTTGCCAAACCCTCCGTTTCCCATTACCGTCCTCACCCTTCAGGAGCCCGTCATGCACCAACAGATTTTTGTGAACCTGCCCATCGAGAACATGGCCCGCTCGCAGGCGTTCTTCCGCGCCCTGGGCTACGAGTTCAACCCCCAGTTCACCAACGACCAGGGCGCCTGCCTGGTGGTGGGCGAGAACCTCTTCGTGATGCTGCTGGTCAAGAGCTTCTATCAAACCTTCACCGACAAAACGATTGCCGACGCACGTACCACGTCGGAGGTGCTGGTGTGCTTCTCGTGCAGCAGTCGCGAAGAGGTCGATGCGCTGGTGGACAAGGCCGTGGCCGCAGGCGGCACCACACCCCGCCCGGCGCAAGACCTGGGCTTCATGTACTCGCGCAGCTTTGACGACCTCGATGGCCACACCTGGGAGTTTGTGCACATGGTGGATGCCAGCAAGGCGCTGGGCTGAGAACGTGTGAATGAATGCGCCGGATTCATTCACACCTTTTGATCGCGTGAACCACTCTGCCCTGCCCGACCGCGATGCCCTGCACCGCAGCATCGACTCGGTGTGGCGCATCGAGGCCGCGCGCATCATCGCCAGCGTGGCGCGCATGACGCGCGACGTGGGCCGGGCCGAGGAACTGGCGCAAGACGCCCTGGTGGCAGCGCTGGAGCATTGGCCCAAAGACGGCCTGCCCGCCAACCCGGCCGCGTGGCTCATGACGACCGCCAAGCGCCGCGCCATCGACCACCTGCGCCAGCAGGCGCTGCACCAGCGCGAGCACGAGGTCCTGGGCCATGACCTCGAAGCGCTCGAAGCGCAATACGCGCCCGATGTGGTGGACACCCTGATGCACGCCGAGCAGGACGACATTGGCGACGACCTGCTGCGCCTCATCTTCACCGCCTGCCACCCCGTGCTGCCCACCGAGGCGCGGGTGGCGCTCACGCTGCGGCTGCTGGGCGGCCTCACCACGGCCGAGATCGCGCGCGCCTTCCTGGTGCCCGAGCCCACCGTGGCCCAGCGCATCGTGCGTGCCAAGCGCAGCCTCACGGCCGCGCAGGTGCCGTTTGAAGTGCCCGGCGCGGCCGAGCGCGCGCCGCGCCTGGCCTCGGTGCTGGAGGTGATCTACCTCATCTTCAACGAAGGCTATGCCGCCACCGCGGGCGACGACTGGATGCGCCCCGCGCTGTGTGGCGAAGCCCAGCGCCTGGTGCGGGTGCTGGCCAGCCTGGCGCCCGACGAGCCCGAGGTGCAAGGCCTGGTGGCCCTGCTCGAAATCCAGGCCTCGCGCCTGCCCGCACGCACTGATGCACAAGGCCAGCCCGTGCTGCTCATGGACCAGGACCGCGCGCGCTGGGACCACCTCCTGGTGCGCCGGGGCCTGGCCGCCCTGGACAAGGCCGAGCAGCTCGCGCGCACCGGCAAACCCTGGGGGCCGTATGCATTGCAGGGCGCCATCGCGGCCTGCCACGCACGCGCCCGGCAGGCGCAAGACACGGACTGGCCCCACATCGTGGCGCTGTACGACGCATTGCTGCAGGTGGCGCCCTCGCCCGTCGTAGCGCTCAACCGCGCTGTGGCCGTGGGCATGGCCGAAGGGCCCGCAGCCGCGCTGGCGCTGGTCGATGCCCTGGCCGACGACCCCCTGCTGCGCCACTACCACTGGCTGCCCAGCGTGCGCGGCGATCTGCTGGCCAAGCTGGGCCGGGGGGCTGAAGCGCGGGCCGAGTTCGAGCGCGCGGCCAGCCTCACCCGCAACGCGCAGGAAAAGGCGCTGCTGCTGGCCCGCGCCTGCGGCTGAAGGCCGGTGTTGTGCCCACCCTCACCCCGCTGCAAGGACACCACCCTCATGCCCCACCCTGCCCCTGAATACCCGCTGGAAGGCGGCTGCACCTGCCGCCATGTGCGCTACCGCCTGTTGGCTCCCCCACTGTTTGTGCACTGCTGCCACTGCCGCTGGTGCCAGCGCGAAAGCGGCGCGGCCTTTGCGCTGAACGCGATGATCGAGGCCGACCGCGTGGAGCTGCTCGCAGGCACCCCGTCGATGGTGCACACCCCGTCAGAAAGTGGCCTGGGCCAGCAGATCGCGCGTTGCCCGCGCTGCCAGGTGGCAGTCTGGAGCCACTACGCAGGCGCGGGGCCCGTCATGGCGTTTGTGCGCGTGGGCACGCTGGATGCGCCCGATCACCTGCCGCCCGACATCCATATCTTCACGGCCTCCAAACAGCCCTGGGTGGTGCTGCCGCCGGGGATACCCGCCGTGGCGGAATATTACGAACGCGAAGGGTTGTGGCCTGCGCAAAGCATCGCCCGTCGCCAGGCGGTGCTGCCGCGCATCCAGGCCTACCGTGCGGCTGCAGGGCTCGACCCGGCCTGACGGCGTGTGCCGGGCGGGGGGCTCAGCGCCGGCGGCGCTTTTTGATGGTCTGGCCTTGCGGCGTGGCGGCCTTGGGTGCCAGCCCCAGGGCGGCGCGGGCCAGCGTATCGGCCGCGCCATTGCGGTGGCGGGGAATCCACTGGACCTGGGCTTGTGGGAACTGCCGCAGTGCCTGGCGTGCTTCTTCAAACAGCGTTGCCAGCCGCGCGATCGGTGCCGTGGGATGGCCGCCCAGCTGCTGCACCAGCACGCTGTTGTCGCTGAACACGTGCACTTGGGTTGATGTGGCAATGCCCTGCTGCGCGAGCCACTGCAGCGCCAACATCAGCGCGCGCAACTCGGCCTCGTTGTTGCAGCCGGTAAAGGTGGTGGCTTCGGAGATCTGGTGCCGCACGGTCCCGTCGGGGCCGGTCAGCACGGCCCCCAGGCCCATGCGCCCCGGGTTGGGCCAGGCACTGCCGTCGCAGTGGATCACCCAGGCACCAGGGGCGAGCGGCGCGGCCGCCCGTGCAGCGGTCACTTGTAAAAAGCTTCGACCGTGCCCTTGATCTTGATGAGCAGCGGCTGGCCCTTGCGGTCCACCGTCTTGCCGGCGGGCACCTTCACCCAGCCTTCGCTGATGCAGTATTCCTCCACATCAAAACGCTCCTTGCCGTTCAGGCGGATGCCGATGTCGTGCTCGAACACGGCGGCCACATGGTGCGGGCTGCGGGGGTTGACCGACAGGTGGTCGGGCAGGGGCGGCTGGGCGGGGGTGTTGGGGGTGGTGGCTTCGGTCATAGAGGTCTCAGCGAGAAAGGAGAAAACGCAAAGCGCGGATTCTCCGGCATTTGGGGTGCTGGCCTTCCCAGCGTTCGATCATCGCCCCAGCGGCGCCACGCCGATCAGCCACGCATGGCCCCAGAACGCAAAGCCCGCCCAGGCTACTGCACCCACCACCACAGCCGCCGCCGTGCCTGCAGCGCTGCCTGCCGCGTACACGGTGCCCTGCGCCCGGTCGCGCTGGCGCGCGGCGCGAAAGCTCAGCACCGCCCACAGCAAGAAGCTGCCAAACAGCAGCACGTCGGCCAGGTTGCCGTTGGACAGCAAATGCGCCAGCGCCCACACCTTCACGCCCAGCACCATGGGGTGGTGCAGCCGGGCCTTGAGGGCATTGCGCGGCACATAGGTGGCGGCGAGCAGCACAAAGGCGATCAGCGTCAGCAGCGCTGCGGCGTGCCGCATGCCGATGGGCGGCACCCACAGCACCACCGGCTGCTGCCGCGCCAGGCCGTAGCCCCAGACGATGAATGCCAGGCCCACGGCCGACACCAGCGAATACAGCCCTTTCCACGGCATCTCGCCCAGGCGCGCCCGCGTCTGCGTGCGCCAGCCATCGGCCACGATGCGCACCGAGTGCACGCCCAGAAACAACACCAGTCCCAGTACCAGATACCCCATGGCCAAGCCTTTCATGTCGTCGTGAACAGGTTGTGAGGACGAAGGCGGGGCCGCGCCATCGGTGGCACAGCCCCATCGCGCAGGTCCTGGTCGATTATCGGCAGAGCAGGCCCTGCACTTGCCGCGCCAGTGCTTGCTCGGCCCCCACGGCCGCACGCTCTGAAGAGCGGTCGCCAACTCTGGTTTCAAGTCAAAAGTGCAGCAAGCGCTAGTGAATCATGCCCTGATAGCTATCAATTTAATAGTAAACATACTGCTGTATCGCCAGCAGGAAGGTGGGGTCAGATCCCCGCATGCTGCGCCAGCAGCGCCCCCACCTTGGGCTTGGCGCAGCGCTGCAGCGTTTGCAGCAAGGCGTAGCTGGGCTCGGCCACCCGCCAGCGGGTGCGCAGGTCGTGCTGCATGCGGGCCAGCAGCGCAGCGGCCATCTCGGCATCGGCCAGCGCCCGGTGGGCCTGGCCCGTGCGCGGCAGGCCGTGGTGGTCCACCAGCGTGCCCAGCTTGTGGCTGGGCGCCTCGGGGTACAGGCGCCGCGACAGCAACACCGTGCACGCAAACGGCTGCGGTGCAGGCAGCCCGGCCAGCGCCAGCTCGGCCTGCCAGAACTTGCTGTCGAACGATGCGTTGTGCGCCACCATGGGCGCATCGCCCACAAAACGCGCGGCGTCCTGCATCACCTGCGCCGCGTCGGGCGCGGCGTTCACCATCGCGTTGGTGATGCCGGTGAGCTGGGTGATGAAGGACGGAATCCACACCCCGGTTTTCATCAGGCTCTGGAACCGGTCCACCACCTGGCCGCCTTCCAGCAGCACGATGGCCACCTCGGTCGCGCGCGCGCCCTGGCCGGGCGAGACGCCGGTGGTTTCAAAGTCGATGACGGCGATGGGGGGCATGGGCTTGCGTGCGAAAAGGAAGGATTGTGCCGCCGCACCTGCGCGCCATCCTGCCCGCCATCCTGTGCGCCCTTGGGGCCTGTGTGTCCACGTGTCATCCAGGCGTGTGGCCTACACTGCCCCACCCCGTTTCTGGATGCATGGAGCCGAGCAACCCATGAAGAACCACACCACCCAACCCGCCTGGCTCCACGCCGCCCTGGACTACCTGCCGCAGTGGCTGGACCTGCAACTGGAGCGCTACCGCCAGCCCGGGTGTTCCGTGGCCATTGCACGCGGCGGCGAGACCGTGGCCGAGCTGGCCCTGGGCGTGGCCGACATGCGCACCCACCAACCCCTCACGCCCCGGCACCGCCTGCGCATCGCGTCGCACTCCAAGAGCTTTACGGCAGCGGGCGTCATGCTGCTGCGCGAGCAGGGAAAGGTCGGGCTGGACGACCCCATTGGCCGCTATGTCGATGGCCTGCACAAGGACCTGGCCCGGGCGCGCATTGGCGAGCTGCTCTCGCACAGCGCGGGCGTGACGCGCGACGGGCCCGATGCCGGCCAGTTCCTCGACCGGCGTCCATATCTCTCCCGCGCAGAGCTGCTGGCGGATCTGCGCCACAAGCCGCCGCTGGAGACGGGGGTGCAGCTCAAGTACTCGAACCACGGCTACGGCCTGCTGGGGCTGATGATGGAGCAGGTCACCGGCACGGAGTACGCCAGCTGGATGGTGCGCCACGTGATCGATGCTGCGGGCCTGCAGGAAACCGTGCCCGACATGCCGCGCCTGGCCCGGGGCGCCCCGATGGCCGTGGGCCACAGCAGCGAGTTTCCGTTCGGCCAGCGCCTGATCGTGCCGGGCGACAACCGTTGCGACGCCATGGCCCCGGCGGCCGGGTTTGTGTCCACCGCGTCGGATGTGGCCCGCTTCTTTTCGCAGCTGGCGCCAGACAGCCAGCGCAGCATCCTGTCGCCCGCCAGCCGCCGCGAGATGGCGCAGCGCCGCTGGCGCGACCCCTGCAACCTGTTCGAGTCCCACTACGGCCTGGGCACCATGCTCAGCGCGCCGGGCCCGCGTGAATGGATGGGCCACACCGGCAGCCTGCAAGGGTTCCTGTCACGCACCGCGCGCTACCCCGCGCTCGACTTGACGGTGACGGTGCTCACCAACGCGCAGGACGGCCTGTCCACCGAGTGGGTGGAAGGCATTGCCAGCATCCTGTTTGCGTTCCAGCAGCATGGTGCGCCGGGCAAAAAGGAAGCCGCCTGGGCGGGGCGCTGGTGGAGCCTGTGGGGCGCCAGCGACATGGTGCCCATGGGCAAGGTGGTGTGCCAGGTGGTGCCCGCCATGTTCGTGCCGTTCAACGCCGCCACCACGGAGCTGGCCATCACCGGGCGCGACAGCGGCGTGGTCCAGAAAGCCTCGGCCTATGCCAGCCCCGGCCAGCCGGTGCGCCGCGTGCGCGATGCCAGCGGCACCGCAACCGAGCTGTGGGTGGGCGGCACCCAGCTGTTGCCCAAGGACGCCATGGTGGCTGAGGCCACCCGTCGCTATCGCAAGGCGCGCCCGCGTCGCAGTGATCCATCAAAGTGACGGATGCACTCGGGGCATGTGCTTGGTAACAGGCACGCAGTGCCGATGAATACAACGCTATGAGAATTTCACAGATCGCCCTGCGCCTGGGGCAAAGCCTGCTGCGCATCACCGGGGCCCTCGCCACCGTGTTGGGCCTGCTGCTGGCGGCCATCCTGGCAGTCACCACCATGCCCGGCAGTTCGCACCGCGGCGCGCTCCTGCCCGCCACCGCAGAGCAGCAGGTGCTGGCACAGCAATTGCGCCAGCATGTGGCCGTGATTGCAGCGCAGGAACACAACACCCAGCACCCTGCCGCCCTGGAGGCCGTGGCGACCTATCTGGAGTCGGAACTGGCGTCGTACGGTTACCGAGTCCGGCGTGACGAGTTCAAGGCGCGCGGTGTGGCGGTGCGTAACCTGGAGGTCACGGTGCCCAGCCAGAGCGCACCGGGGCAGCGGCTGGTGGTGGTTGGCGCCCACTACGATTCGGCGCACGAAACGCCCGGCGCCAACGACAACGCCACGGGCACCGCCGCCGTGCTGGCACTGGCCAAAAGCCTCAAGAACCTGGGCGCCTCCGCGCAGGCGGACGTGATGTTTGTGCTCTACACCAACGAAGAGCCGCCCTTTTTCAAGACCCCGCTGATGGGCAGCCAGGTGCACGCCCAGGCCTTGTTGGCTCGTGGGGCGCCCGTGGTTGCGATGCTGTCGCTGGAGACCATGGGGTACTTTTCCAGCGCCGAAGGGTCGCAGAAGTACCCCTGGCCCCTGAACCAGTTCTACCCCACGCAGGGTGATTTCATCGCTTTTGTGGCGACGCCTGGCGACCTGGGGTTGGTGCGAAAGGTGGTGCGGTCCTTTCGGTCCCACGCGGCGCTTCCGTCCGAGGGCATTGCGGCGCCCCGCTTCATCCCCGGCGTGGACTATTCAGACCATGCGGCCTATCTCGACGCGGGCTATCCCGCGTTGATGGTGACCGACACCGCCCCTTATCGCTATCCCCACTATCACACCGGCCAGGACACTCCTGACCAGTTGGATTTCGACCACCTGGCTCGCGTGGTTCAGGGGCTAGAAGGTGTTGTGCGCGATCTTGCACACCGGCCTTAGCGCATCGAAGACCGAGCGGACGCGTGTGGAGAGTCAATGCTTCGCAGCGCGCGGATGCTCCAGAAAAAACCGCAGCATCTCCTGCGTGGCGTCCACGCCGCGCGGGTCGGTGTGGCTGCCGCCCGCGTGCCCACCAGCCCACGCGTGCCCTGCGCCGTGCAGTACCCAGTGTTCTGCCACCACCGTGCCAGTCAGTGCGCTGGCCGACGGGGCGCCACCCGCCACGGTGTAGACCTTGCGGGTGTAGCTTTGGCCACCACGGGACTGGCCCTGGTGCACGGTCTCCACCGTCGTCTGGCCGTCACCTGGGGCTGTGGCCAGTGTTGACAGCGTTGCCTCGATGAGCTGTTCACCGTTGTGTGCATGTACGGTGGTGTCGGCATCGCCGTGGAACACGATCACCGGTGGGGGTGGCAGGGCTGGGGCGTCAGCGGCATGGTGGGTCGCCGCACCGGGTTTGGCCCCATTCTTCATCGCCGACAGTGCGGCCATCACGTTGTGCGCGGCACCCGCCTGCAGGCCTGAGTGCACGCCCACGGCCGCAAACAGGTCGGGGTATTCGCGGCCCAGCAGTGCGGCCATGGCGCCGCCGGCGGACAGGCCCGCCACGTAGACGCGTTGCGCATCCACCGGGTGGCGCGCCATCACATCCCGCAGCATGGCCACGATCAGCGCGGGCTCGCCGCTGCCCCGGTGCTGGTCGCCGGGGCGAAACCAGTTCCAGCAGCCGTTGGGGTTGGCGCTGTGGGGTTGCTCGGGGTACAGCACCAGGGCGTTGGCGGGCGCGGCTGCGTCGTTCATGCCCGTGCCAGTCGCAAAGTCCACCGGGTTCTGCGTGCAGCCGTGCAGCATCAGCACCAGGGGCATGGGGGTGCTTGCCGTGGCGCCCGGGGGCACGTACAGGTGGTAGTGGTGCGGGTTGTGCCGAGCGCCCGGGGGGGTGAAGGCCACGCGGGTGAAGCTGCCGGCGGGCTCCGCCAGCGGGTGGTGGCTGGCGGCGGTGCGTGGTGTGGTTGTGGGCTGTGCCTCTGCGGGCGGAGCGTGGGTGCTGCGGTCGATGACCACGGCGTCTTCCACCTCTTGCGCGGTGTGGGCACTGCGCCAGCGGGGGGCGTTCCCTGCCGTGGGTTCGGGCTCGGGTGCGTGCAGCGGGGGGGCGCTTGTGATGGCGGGTGCGGGAGGGGGGCCATGGCGCGCCACGGCCTCGCCCAGGGTTTGCTGGATGGCCCGCGTGGCGTCGGCCAGCTGGCCGCTGCGCACCAGCTGGGTGGCTTCGCCCATCAGGCGCTTGAGGTTCAGGTTCCAGTCCATGGGGACTCCTTGGTGGTGGGTGCGGGCACGGGCGACGCGCTGCGGTCTGTGTACGGATTCAATGCATGCGCCCGGCCAGTGCGGCCTTGACGGCCGTACTGGCGTGGAACGCGCCCAAGACCGTCACCGAGGCGATCGTGGCCTGCGCCAGTGCGGGCGGCACGTCGTCGTCGATGCTGGCCAGGCCCAGCACACGGATCTCCAGCGCCTGGCCTGCCGCCAACACGGCCTCCAGATCGGCCCGGCCAAAACGCTGCAGTCCCAGCACAAGCATCTTGCGGGCCACCACCTGGCGCACCGCGTCGTTCTGGGCGGTCAGCTGGTTGCGGATGGCGGTGCGGATGAAGTCGGTGCGGTTGGCGTAAAAGCCTTCGGACACCAGCAGGTCAATGTGGCCCAGGTCCACAAAACCGAGGTTGATGGTGACCTTCTCGGACTCGGGCACCTTGCTGCGTGCGGGGGCGGTGGGAACCAGGTTGCTCATCAAGCACACTCCAAAAAACATCCAAACAGATGGTGTATGGATGGAATATGGATGGTGGTTGGCTGCTTTGCAAGAGCTGCCCAAAAAGAATGGGGCCTACGGGCCCCAGGAGGTACTGCATGCGCTCACTACCAAAATGGTAGCAAACAAGCCATGTTTCTGTAGCGCTAGCGCCCGGTTTTGCCTGAAATTTGCCCCGGAGACCCGCAGGATGGCGGTGCAGATGCTGCACCGCCCTGGGGAAAGGGGCTCCACTCACACCCTGCAGGCCGATCCGGAGGGATCGTCCACAGGCGCTCAGAACAGCGTGAGTTCCTTGTGTTCACCCAGGCTGCGCGGCGGCTCGCCAGTGAAGGCGGCCTTGGCCATCTGGAACAGCTGCACCATCTTGCTCTCGTCCACGTTCCAGTATTCGGCGTGGCGAACGCGCACCACCAGCAGTGCCAGGTCCGGGTCGGTCGCTCCGCCGGGGAACCACGCCTTGGCCAGGGGCGACCACAGGGCTTCCTTGAGCGCGCGGTCGTCCACAAAACGCGCCTGGCCTGACACAGACACATAGCGGTCCTCGCCCGGGTCGGCGTACGACACATTCACCTCCCCATCGGTCAAAAGGCGTTCGTACAGCTCGCCCGACTGGGAGATGAAGAAGTACAGCTCGGCCTGTTCATCGAGCTGCCGGTTTTGCGTGGTGAGCGGGTGCGCGTGCAGCATGCCTGTGGACGTGCGGTGCGTGAGCATGCCAAAACGGATGTCCTTGATGAGCTTCCACAAGGTGTCGTGGGCGGGGGAGTTGGGGTGCATGGGGCCTCCAGCAGGCGGTAGGGAATCAATCGAAGAGTGCGGGCACTGCAATCGATTGACTCTAGGCACCATGGGGCGGCCAGGGCGTCGGCGGGGAACGCCGATGCCTGTGGGCGGTTGTCTGACACAGGGGCGCCGCCCTCCTCCATCAGGCCTTCTTCAAGAACTCCGACTTCAGCAGCATGCTGCCCAGGTCCGTCTTGCAGTCCACGTTGTGGCCATCGGCACCATCCACCAGGCGGATGCTCTTGATCTTGGTGCCCTTCTTGAGTGTGGACGACGAACCCTTGACCTTGAGGTCTTTCACCAGGATCACCGCGTCGCCGTCGGCGAGTGGATTGCCATTGGCATCCCGGACGATGCCGTCGCCTGCATCGGCGTCGGCGTCCGCTGCATCGGCCACCTGCGGCCATTCAAAGGCGCAGTCGGGGCACACATAGTTGCTGCCATCCGGGTAGGTGTTCTCCTGGCCGCACTGGGGGCAGGCGGGAACGGTGTGGGGCATGGTGGGGTCCTCTCTGTCGTTGTTGTAGTGGTTGTGAAATCGGTGCGCAAAGTGTCGCCGCTTCACAGCGGCGCACGTTGCTCCAGCGCAAACGGTGGCAGCCCTTTGAGCAGCCGCTGTCCGTAGCTGGTGCGCGTCAGGCGCTTGTCGTAGCAGTACACATGCGCCATGTCTTCTTCGGTGCGGATCGCGCGGCCCACCCATTGCGCCAGGCGGATGGCGGTGGCGGGCACCACCAGCTCGCTGAAGGGGTCGCGCCCCACGGCGCGCAGCCACTCGGCGCGGGCCTCGCCCACCGGGTCGTCGGGCGGGGCAAAGGGCAGCTTGGTGATGAACACCGACTCGCACAGGCGCCCGGGCAGGTCCAGCCCCTCGCCAAACGACTGCATGCCGAAGATGACCGAGGGCTCGCCGTTCTCCACCCGCTCGCGGTGGCGGCGCAGCAGCTGTGTGCGCGGCAGCGCGTTCTGCACCAGCACCACGCTGCGCATGGCGGTGGGCAATGCATCCACGGCCTGGCGCATCTGCTCGCGCGAGGTGAACAACACCAGTGCGCCGTATTCCACGCGGGCAATGTCGTGCAGCAGCGCGTCCACCATCTCGGTGGTGAACTGGGCGGCGTTCTTGGGGTCGGCACGGGTCTCGGCGGCAATCAGCGTGCCCTGCGCGGCGTAGTTGAAGGGGCTGGGCACTTCGAGCGTGGTGGTGGCCTCGTCGCCATGCAGGCCCGCCTCGCGCAGGAAGAAATCAAAGTGCCCGCAGCTGGTGAGCGTGGCCGAGGTCAGCACCGCGCCGCGCACCGCGCTCCACAGGTGGTTGCGCAGCGTGGTGCCGGGCAGGATGGGGCTGGCATGCGCCTTGACCACGATGAAGTCGCCGTCCACCTCCAGCGTGAACCACTTGGCCGCCGGCACCGCGCCTTCGGGCGCATCCTGCAGCAGCAACTGGGCCGTGGCGTGCAGCGCTTCCAGGCGCGGGGCCAGCATGCCGATCTGCGCGTACAGCGTGGACAGGCGCTTGGCCTCGTCGGGCTTGTCGCGCATCTCGGCGCGCAGGGCTTTGCTGATGGCGCGCAGGGCGTCGAGAAAGCCCTCAGCGCTGGCGGCCAGCAGGCCCAGCGGGGCAATCAACTGTTCAGGCAGCTCGCCCCGTGGCACGCGCACACGCGCCGGGCCCCAGGCGCTGGGCTGGCTCTTGAGCTGGGCGCCGTACACATCCATCACGATGCGCGCCAGGTCCTGCAGCGTCTGCCGCAGCTGGGCCGAGTGTTTGGGGATGTCGGCAATCTCTTCGACCTCCAGCAGCGCACCAATGCGCAGGCCCCGACTCGACAGCCGCTCGATCCAGGTGATGCGCGACAGGTCCATGCTGCACGCGAATTGATCCAGTGCGGTCGAGGGCAGGTGGTGGGCTTCGTCCAGCACCAGGAGGCAGTTGTCCAGCTCGGGCAGCACGCGCGCGCCCAGCGACGACAGCAGCAGGTCGTGGTTGGCCACGATCACCTGCGCGCCCACCAGCTCCTTGCGCTTGTCGTAGTAGGTGCACTGGCTGAAGGCCGGGCAATGCTTGCCCGTGCACGAGGCACCCTCGGCCGCCACGGGGCTCCACACCTCGGGCTCGGGCGGTGTATCCAGGCTGTCGCGGTCGCCATCCCACGCGCCCTTCGACAAGGTTTGCGCCATCGTCGAATAGAACTGGATGCGCGCCTCGGTTTCGTGCCGGGGGCGCTTGGCGCGGGCGGCGGCTTCCTCTTCGGCAAACAGGTCGTCTTCGCCCTCTTCCTCCGCCTCGCCCGTGCCCGCCAGGCGGTCGAGCTTGAGCTTGCACACATAGCGCCCGCGCCCCTTGGCCAGCGCAAACTTGAAGGGCTGCGGCATTAGCGCGGCCAGTGCGGGCAGATCTTTGTTGACCAGCTGCTCTTGCAGCGCCACCGTGGCGGTAGAGATCAGCACCCGCGTGCCGCGCGACAGCGCCAGCGCAATGGCGGGTGCGCAATACGCCAGCGACTTGCCCACGCCCGTGCCCGCCTGGATGACGGCAATGGAGCGCGTGGGCGCGGCCTCGCCACTTTCTTCATCCACCTTGCCCAGCGTGGCGCTGCTGAACGTGTGTGCCACCTGCTGCGCCATCAGCCGCTGGCCAGCGCGGCTGCGAAAACCCTCGGTGGCCGACACCACCGCATCGAAAGATTCAAGGGCCTGTGCGGCCCACACCTGTTGAGACATACAGTAGTGTCGCATGGCTTGGGGGGCCCGCCGCGCCAAGTGCGTGTGTGCGCCGTCTCCATCGCCCGTCGGTTAGATGGCCTCTGGGCCTACACGGCGACGAGGGGGGCGTTTTTACGATCCACGGGACGGGACCCGCTGCGGTCCCCACCCAGGAGACCCCATGCCCCGCAACACCAACCCCGACGAACCCACCCCCACCCCCACCGGCCCAGAACCTTCCGTCGACACCACCAAACGCCAAGCCCCCGGCCCCGACACGCAGGGACCGCTGAAGGCAGGGCAGTCTGCCGCGAAGGAAGAAAAGCCCAAGCTGCCCCACGAGCGTGATGAGTCGGTGGACATGACCCATGGCAAGCCCGACGCACAAATCGAGCAGGCCTACCGTGACGTGCAGCGTGGGTTGCAAGACACCGATCGGGGGCCACCGGCCGACAAGGCTTACCAGAAGCAAAAGCGTTGATAGCCTTGTGAATGCTTCGCTATTGATAGCTATCAGCGCTTATACAGAAAGCGCTAGCGGCCATTTTCTTTGAAGGTGGTAGCTGTATCGCCTGTTGCATTCACCCCCGCTCGCGCAGCGCGCGCTCGATCCGGTCACGTCGCACCGTCGTCTTGGGCACCTTGAACGGGAACCACGTGCGTACGTCATCTTCGAGCCCGATGCCGTGCATGTAGTTGTAGATGGCCTTCTTGAGCGCGCCGCCCAGCGCGTCGTGGTCGACGCCCGTAGGGTCGATAAAGGCCACATCGTTCTTGGCAAAGTCACCGGGGGGCAGCGGCGCCAGCGTCACGCCGTATTCCTCGGGGTTCTTGCCCACGGGCGAGTGCACGGTGCAGGCAAAGCGGTGAAAGAATCCGCTCTGGATGCAGCCATTGGCGAACAGCTGGCGCACGTATTCGAGCGCGTCCACGGTGTCCTGCACGGTCTGGGTGGGAAAGCCGTACATCAGGTACGCATGCACCAGGATGCCCGCGTCGGTGAACGCCCGCGTCACTCGAGCCACTTGGTCGACCGACACGCCTTTTTTCATCAGCGTGAGCAGCCGGTCTGACGCCACTTCGAGCCCGCCCGAGATCGCGATGCAGCCGCTGTCGGCCATCAGCTCGGCCAGATCGGGCGTGAAGGTTTTTTCAAACCGCACATTGCCCCACCAGCTGATGCCTGCGTTGCGCGCGATCAGCTCGGTGGCCAGTGCCTTGAGCGCCTTGGGCGGTGCGGCTTCGTCCACAAAGTGAAAGCCGGTCTGCCCCGTCTCGCGCACGATCTGCTCGATGCGGTCGGCCAGCACGGCGGCGCTGGCGCCTTCGTAGCGGCTGATGTAGTCCAGGCTCACGTCGCAAAAGCTGCACTTCTTCCAGTAGCAGCCATGCGCCACGGTGAGCTTGTTCCAGCGCCCGTCGCTCCACAGGCGGTGCATGGGGTTGAGCATGTCCAGGAGCGACAGATACCGGTCCAGCGGCAGGCCGTCCCAGGTGGGCGTTCCCACCTCGGCAAAGGCGATGTCGGCTTCCATCATGTTGATGTACTGCACCGCGCCATCGTCACCGCGCACGAAGGTGCGCACCAAGCGCTGGCGGCCGCGCTCGCCACGCAGGTGTTCCAGCAGCGCCAGCAATGGGCGTTCGCCCGCGTCCAGCGTCACATAGTCAAAAAAGTCGAACACACGCGGGTCGGCCAGTTCGCGCAGCTCGGTGTTCACAAAGCCGCCGCCCAGCACGGTGGCGACGTGCGGGTGCCGCGCCTTGATGGCCTGGGCAATGCGGAACGCCGCGTACACCGAACCGGGGAACGGCACCGAGAGCAGAACCACCGTGGGTTGGTGCTTTGCAATGGCCTCGTGCGTGAGCTGCTCCAGCAGCTCGTCCACCAGCGTGGGTGGTGCGGCCAGGGCATCGGCCAATGGGTCAAACGTGGGCTGGCTGCCCGCGAGCGACTCGGCATAGCGCACAAACTCAAAGCGCTCGTCCACCGCGTCGCGCAGCACATCGGCCAGGTCGTTCAGGTACAGCGTGGCCAGGTGCTTGGCCTTGTCGTGCAGGCCCAGGGCGCCAAAGGCCCAGCCCAGCGGGTCGCCGCCTTCGTCATCCACATACACATCCAGTGTGGCAAAGCGCGGGCCCTCGGGCAGGTAGTTCCGTCCCACGATGCGGTGCGCCAGCGTGCTGTCGCGGCCTTGCAAGAAGGCAATGGCGGGGCCGATAGTGGCGAGGTAGCGGTCCTTTTGCGCCGCAAAACTTTGCACGGCGGGGCTCTGCTTTTTGGCGGGAAGCGCATCCACCTGGGTGGCCACCGCGCGCAGCCCTTCGGGCGAGAGCAGGCGCAGCACCAGCGCCAATGCCAGGTCTTCCTGGAACGCCGTCACCCCCCGCGAACGCAGAAAGCCCGTGAGGTAGGCGGTGGAGGGGTATGGCGTGTTCAGCTGCGTCATCGGGGGGATGACGGAGAGGACGCGCTGGGCGGGTGAGGCGGGGGCGACGGCAGACATGGTGGAAACAGGCAATGGGGCGATGCGGTGCCGCCGCAGGGGTCGTGGAACCCCCGATTATCCCGGCCCGGCTTTATCCCTGGTGGGCGGGGGGCGCCGCAGCCGCGTCAGGCGTGCCCGCCAGATAGTTGTTCTTCACCCGCACATAGTGCTCGGCCGAATACTTGAGGTACGCAATCTCTGCGTCGGTCAGTGCGCGCTGGCGCACCGCCGGGCGGCCGATGTAGAGGTAGCCGCTCTCCAGCACCTTGCCGGGCGAGACCAAGCTGCCTGCGCCCAGCATCACGCGGTCTTCGATGATGGCGTCATCCATCACGATGGAACCCATGCCGATGAGGCATTCGTTGCCGATGCGGCAGCCGTGCAGGATCACCGAATGGCCCACCGTGACGTAGTCGCCGATGACCAGCGGCGAGCCCTCTGGCTTGCTGGCGTTGCGGTGCGACACATGGCCCATGGTCAGGTCCTGCACGTTGCTGCACACGCCCACGGTGATGCGGTTCACATCGCCGCGCAGCACGGCGTTGCACCACACCGAGCTGTCGCGGCCCAGCGTGACGTCGCCGATGACCTGGGCAGAGTCGTGGATGAAAACGCCGGTGTCCAGGACCGGGGCGGTGTCGAGGTAGGGAGCGAGGGGCATCTTGGTGTCAGGCTGCGTGGAAAGAACGGGTGAGCGTAGTGCAAATCGCTCCTCACGCCGGTTTGCTGACCAGGGTGGTGGCGTGGGTCAGCGCGCTGGGGCGCGGCGAGGGGCAGGTTTCGCAGAGGTGGCAACAGGGGCTGCCGCTGCCTTGCCCGTGCTTCCAGCCGGGGCCTTTTTTACGGGGGCCTTGGCCTTCTGGGTGGGCGCGGCGTAGAACCCCAGAAACATGTCCACCGCATCCCCCACCACTTGCGCTTGCTGTGCGGCGGTCAGGGGCGGCTGGCCCATGGCCAGCTGGGGCCAGAACGCAAATGCCTTGACCATGCCCTGCAGTTGCTGCGCGGCGTAGGGAACATCCATGGTGGCGCGCAGGCGGCCATCCTGCTGGGCCGCGCGCAACCAGCGCGGCAGGCCCTCTTCCTTGGCCGAGAGCTTGGCGGTGATGCCGCGCGCGCGCTCGGGGGTGTGCATCATGTCGGCCATGGCCACGCGGCTCAGGTCGATGAAGCTCGCGTCGTTGAGCAGGCGCATCTTTTGCGCCAGCAGCTCCAGCAGCTGGTCGCGCAGCGGGCGTGTGGGGGTGTAGGCCAGTTCGTCGGGTGACTGGCTGCGCTCCCACATCAGCAGCAGGATGGCTTCGAACAGTTCTTCCTTGCTTGGGAAGTGGTTGTACACCGTGCGTTTGGACACATCCGCCGCTGCGGCCACGCGGTCCATGCTGGTGCCGTTGAAGCCGTGTTCGCGGAACTCGCCGATGGCGGCCTGCACGATGGCATCGCGCTTGCGGTCGGTCAGGCGAGGGGTGGGCTGGGAGGCGATCATGCGCAAATTTTACACCGGGTAGTTTACTTTTCTAAAAAGTGAACTACACTGTGCAGTGTAATTTCTATGTCGCAGATCCGGTGTCACTCTCCATCGCCCGCCGCCGCCGTCTGCTCCCGGCACTTTGTGTCGCCTTCGTTGTACTGATCGCCATGGCCTACAGCCTCTTTTCCCGCGCCGCCCAGCCGGTGGCCGCCTATGAACAGTCGCCGCAGTTTGCGGGTGGCAAATTTCGCAACGTGGCACCCCGCCATGTGCTGGGCGCCCTCAAGACGCTGCAGGTGATGTGGCGCTTTGCCACCGGCAAGCCCGACGACTCGGTGCCGCGCCAGCCCGTGCCGGTGTACGCGGTGATGCGGTCAGACCTGCTGGCCGCGCCCGACCTGAGCCTGTGGCGCCTGGGGCACTCCACCCTGCTCTTCAAGATCAACGGCCAGTTCTGGCTGACCGACCCGGTGTTTTCCGAGCGCGCCTCGCCGTTCCAGTTCCTGGGCCCCAAGCGCTTTCACGCGCCGCCCATCACGATTGACGAGCTGCCGCCCATCACCGGCGTAATCCTGTCGCACGACCACTACGACCACCTGGACTACGCTGCCATCCAGAAACTCGCGCCCAAGGTGGAGCACTTCATCACGCCGCTGGGCGTGGGCGACCGGCTCATCGCCTGGGGCGTGCCGGCGGCCAAGGTGCAGCAGTTTGACTGGTGGCAGGGCACCACCATCGGGGGGCTGCAGCTGGTGGCCACGCCTGCGCAGCATTTCTCGGGCCGGGGCCTGTCGGACGGCAACAGCACGCTGTGGGCCTCGTGGGTGCTGATCGCGGGTCAAGGCGCTGACCAAGTCCGCGTCTTCTTCAGTGGTGACACGGGCTACTTCGACGGCTTCAAGGCCATTGGTGAGCGGTTCGGCCCGTTAGATCTGACGCTGATCGAAACGGGCGCCTACAACGCCGACTGGCCCGACATCCACATGCACCCCGAGGAGAGCCTGCAGGCCCATCTGGACGTGAAGGGGCGCCATCTGTTCCCCATCCACAACGGCACGTTCGACCTGTCGCTGCACCCGTGGGTAGAGCCGTTCGAGCGCATCACCGCGCTCGCGGCAGCAGCGCAGGTGCCGCTGGTGGCGCCCATCATGGGCGAGCGGCTGGACATTCGCGCACCCGCGCTGTCCACGCACTGGTGGCGCAAGGTGGAGCCGCAAGCTGAGGTTCAGACGGAGGGCCTTGGCACGGCCCTGGCCCCTCAGCCCGGCGCGTGGTGAAGCACCAGCGCCCGCATCACCGCTGACGCACGAGGCCGCCCACCACGCGAGCGGCCGCGCGGATCTCTGCATCGTCAAACCCCGCATAGCCCAGCAGCCAGCCCCGGCGCGCCGACTGCATCGCATAGCGCGACAGCGGCGCCAGCATCACGCCCGCCGCCAGCGCCTGGCGGCTCAGGGTTTCGTCGTCGGTGCCGGGTGCTACCTCGTGCAGCAGGTGCATGCCGCGATCGCTGGTGGCCAGTTGCCAGGCGCCGTTGCTGGCCTCGGCCAGTGCGGCGCGCAGCGTGTGCTGCCGCTGCAGGTACAGCTCGCGCATCTGCCGCAGGTGGCGCAGCAGGTGGCCTTCGGCAATGAAACGTGCCAGCACGGCCTGGGTGTCGCCCGGTGCATGCCGGTCGGTGATGGCGCGGGCCATGGCAAAGGCCTCCACCAGCGCGGGCGGCACCACCACAAAGCCCAGGCGCAGGCCGGGGTGCAGCGTCTTGCTGAAGGTGCCCACGTACAGCACGCGCTCCGAGCCCGGCAGGCTGCACAGCGCGGGCACGCGCTGGGCAGCGCCGCCGTACTGAAACTCGCCGTCGTAGTCGTCTTCCACCACCCAGGCGTCGTGCGTGCGCGCCCATTGCAGCAGCGCCTGCCGCCGCGCCAGGCCCATGCACACGCCGGTGGGGAACTGGTGCGTGGGCGTGACCACCGCCATGCGCGCGCCGGGCCACTGGGCCGCACCCTCGTCGATGCGAAGGCCCTGCGCATCCAGCGCCACCGGCCGCGCCAGCGCGCCGTGGCCCAGCAGGCTGGCGCGGATGCCGGGGTAGCCGGGGTCTTCCACCAGCACCTCGTCGCCCACGTCCAGCAGCAGCCGCGCAATCAGGTCAATGCCCTGCTGCGAGCCCGAGCACACCACCACCTGCGCCGCATCGCAGCGGATGCCGCGCGAAGCCCACAGCCATTGCGCCACGGCCTGGCGCAGGTCGGGGTCGCCGGCCGGGTCCAGGTACTGCGCGCGGTGGCTGCGCTGGCCTGAACTGGCCTGGCGTGTCAGGCGGTCCCACAGCGCAAACGGAAAGGTGGCGACTTCGGGCGCGCCAATGCGAAACGCCTTGGCCGCCGCCAGGGGCGGGCGCCAGCGCGCCGCCGTGTCGGCTATCAGCTGCCCCCGGCGCGACAGGCCCCGGGGCGGCGCCACCAGGCCTTGCGGGGCAGGCAATGTGGCGGCCACGGCCTGCGACACATAGGTGCCGTCGCCCACGCGGGCTTCCACATAACCCTCGGCCTGCAGGCGCTGCACGGCCCACAGCACGGTGTTGCGCGACACGCCCAGGCTGGCCGCATGCTCGCGCGAGGGCGGCAGGCGGGTGCCTGCGCGCAGGCTGCCCTGCTCGATGGCGCGGCGCAGTTGCGCATACACCTGCTGGCGCAGGGTGGCGGTGGTTCGATTGGCTCCGGGGCTGGGCACAAATTGGCCCTTTCAATACGGGGATGTACTCATAAACTGAAGAACCATTGTAGAAACCCGGGCCCCCAGCGGGTCTCATCCTGTTGAAAGCACCCCATGGCCGAGCACACCGCCACCATCACCTGGTCCCGTGGCACCGACGACTTTCTGGACAAGCGCTACCACCGTGCCCACACGTGGCAGTTTGACGGCGGCGCCACCGTGGCCGCGTCGTCGTCGCCCCATGTGGTGCCGCTGCCGTACTCCGACGCGGCGGCGGTGGACCCGGAAGAAGCCTATGTCGCCGCGCTGTCGAGCTGCCACATGCTGTGGTTCATGGACTTCGCCAGCCGTGCGGGCTATCGGCTCAACCGCTACACCGACGCGGCCGTGGGCACCATGGCCAAGAACGCAGAGGGCCAGCTGGTGGTCACCCATGTGCAGTTGCGCCCAGTCACGCGCTTTGACGCGGCGCACGCGCCCAGCGCTGCCCAGCTGGACGAGCTGCACCACCGCGCCCACACATCGTGTTTTCTGGCCAACTCGGTCAAGACGCAGATCGATTGCGCCCCGGTGCTTGAAGTGGAAGGGGGCTGACATGGCCAACCCCAACCGGCAGTTTCAGGTGGCCGATGCCGCCGCCCAGCAAGCCCTGGTACGTGCCCAGCCTTTGGCCACGCTGGTCATTGCGCACGAAGGCGCGCAACACGTCAATCACATCCCGCTGTACCTGGACCCGGCGCGCGGCCCGCAGGGCACGCTCATCGGCCATGTGGCGCGCGCCAATGCGCTGTGGCCGCTGTTGCCCCAGCAGGCAGTGGCGGTGTTCCACGGCCCGCAGGCCTATGTGTCGCCCTCGTGGTACCCGTCGAAAGCCCTGGACGGCAAGCAGGTGCCCACCTGGAACTACGCCACCGTGCATGCCCACGGCGCACTGAGCGCGTTTGACGACCCCGCGCGCCTGCGCGGCATCCTGCACACCCTGAGCGAGCAGCACGAGGCCCACCGCGCCGACCCCTGGCGCATCGACGATGCGCCGCCCGACTACATCGACAAGCTGCTGCGCGCCATCGTGGGCATCGAGCTGGCGGTGGAGCGCTGGGAGGGCATCTGGAAGGTGAGCCAGAACCGCACCGACACCGATCGCGCCGGTGTGGTGCAGGGCCTGATGGCGGAGGGCACCAGCGCGGCCGAGGATATGGCGGCGCTGGTGCTGGGCCGGCTGATGGCGTGATGGCTGCGACCGGAAGGGACTATCAAAATTGATAGCATCTCAGGCATGGTGCACTAGCGCTACAGCCCGTTTTGGCGCCAAAACCTCGTGCTAACACATTTTCAGGCGCCCTTCACCCTTCCAGCGTCTCCACCCGCAGCGTGACCACCGGCCCCGCCACCGCAGGGTGCGCCGCCAGTGCAAACACGGCCAGGTCCACGGTGGACTGCGCCACGGCATCGGTCAGCACCAGCACCTGGGGGCCGCTGCCGGGGGGCAAGGCCTTGTCATGCGCCAGCGCCACCTGCAGCACCGGCACGTGCTGCGCAGCCAGCCAGGCGCCCACGGCCTCGATCTGCTGCGCGCTGTGCACCGGCACGCGCAGGTAGTGGCGGGTGTGCACGGCCGCGCGGGGCAGTACCGCCAGTTGCTCGTCCACGGCCTGGGGGTGGAAGCCCAGGTGTGGCACGCGCTGGCCCGCGTGGGTGCCATCGAGCCGTGCCACATCCACCAGGTCCGCAATCACGGCCGACGCGGTCTGCTCCGACCCCGCACCCGCGCCGTAGTACATCGTCACGCCCGACGCATCGCCCTTGACCATCACTGCGTTCATCGACCCGTTCACATGCGCCAGCAAATGTGTGGCGGGCACCAGCGCGGGCTGCACGCGCAGCTCTACCCCTTCCACATTGCCTTCCGCGTCACCCGCCTTGCGCCGCTTGGCCACGCCCAGCAGCTTGATGCGAAAGCTCAGTTGCTCGGCACAGGCCACGTCCAGCCCCTGCAGTGCGGTGATGCCCTCCACCTGCGCATCGGCAAACCGCACCGGCATGCCAAACGCATTGGCCGCCAGCAGCGAGATCTTGTGCGCAGCGTCGATGCCTTCGATGTCAAACGTCGGATCGGCTTCGGCGTAGCCCAGCGCCTGGGCCTGCGCCAGCGCTTCGGCAAAGCCCACACCCTCGTCGCGCATCTTGCTCAGGATGAAGTTGGTGGTGCCGTTGATGATGCCCGCCACCCACTCGATGCGATTGGCCGTGAGGCCCTCGCGCAGCGCCTTCACGATGGGGATGCTCACCGCCACCGCGCCTTCGTACGCCACGGCCACGCCGTGCTGGCGCGCGGCGGCAAAGATCTCGTTGCCATGCTCGGCCAGCAGCGCCTTGTTGGCCGTGACCACATGTTTGCCCGCACGGATGGCGGCCAGCACCCAGTCACGTGCGGGGCCGGTGCCGCCAGCGGCCTCCACCAGCACATCCACGTCGGGGTGCGTGGCGACCTGCATGGGGTCGTTGGTCAGGGCCACGTCCTTGCCGACCACACTCATGGCGCGGGCCAGGCTGCGGGCGCAGACCACCACCAGCTTGATGCCCCGGCCCGCACGGGCGGCAATCAGAGCCTGGTTGCGCGCCAGCACGCGGAAGGTGCCTGCGCCCACGGTGCCAATGCCAATCATGCCCACGCGCAGGGGGCGCATGGCCGTGGCAGACGACGGCAACAACGGGGCTTCGAGGGACTGGACGGGATCGCGGTACATGGACTTCTCCGGCTAACGAACAAACAAAAAAACCCAGCTGCCAGAGCTGGGTTTCGTGCATTCGTCTTGGGGGAGAAGAGAGCGATCACCAGGTGGCTGCCGAAACGGCCACCTGCGCGTGCTCAGGTGGCCGCGGTGGTAATGGTGGTAATCATTCGTGCACCCAGTGCCCGCTGTTCACCATTGGCCCGCGTGAGTGCGGGCGGCATCATGCCCATGCCTTGGAAGGCAGCGGCGCGTGCGGTGGTGATGGGGAGAGAGGTGAACGACATGAAGGGCGCAGTGTACCGGATGCAGGCCGGGGCCTGTCAACCTGCCTGTACGCGCTTATGCGCATCTGTGTGCGCTTGTGTGAGCCTGTGGCGCAACGGCCTCACCGGGCCTGGGTGGCCGCCACCCGCACCATGCGGATCGCATCGAATGGGCAGCGCACCGCACACAGCGCGCACCCGGTGCAGCCGGGCGCATCGTGCAGGGTGGAGCACTTGGGGCCCCAAGGCCCCGCGCCCAACACCTGCAGCGACAGCACATGCGGCGGGCACACCGCAATGCACCAGCCGCAGCCGGTGCAGCGCTGGGGGTCGATGGTGGGCAGGGCCTTGGGGGTGGTGGTGGTCATGGGGTGCGGTGGTGCTGGCAGTGTGCCCCTGGAGGGGCCTCCCCACAAGGAGCGCGCTACAGTGCCCCCCATGAACGCAGAACCCCACTCCACCATCACCCGCCATCTGTTGATCACCGGCCAGGTGCAGGGCGTGGGCTACCGCTGGTCCATGGCGCAGGCCGCCAATCGACTGGGCGTGACGGGCTGGGTGCGCAACCGCCAGGATGGCCGCGTGGAGGCCTGCGCCTGGGGCCCGGAACCCGCCGTGCTTGCGCTGATCGACTGGGCGCACCAGGGGCCAGCACATGCGCGGGTGGACCGCGTGGTGGTAGGCAATGTGCCCGATGGCGGCGAGGCCCCGCAGGGCTTCACGCAGCGCGAGACGGTGTAGCGCCCAGCTGCCTGAGCAACTCCATCGCCCCTGCCGGCGCCCGCTCTTTGGCGCCGTTGATGAAGTACACAAACACATCGCGTGGCCGGTCGCCGCTGGTCCAGGTGCGCACGCCCTGTGCCCATTGCGCAATCGCATCGGGCGTGTAGCCCGTGGGCACATCGGCCTGGCTGCGCATCAGCCGCAGGTAGGCAAAGTCGGCCTCAGCATCCGCGATGGGCGGAAACTTGTCTGAGTCGGTGCACACAGGCACGCAGCCATACCGGCGCGCCAGCGCCACAAACGCTGGCGTCGCAAAACTCGGGTGGCGCACATCCAGCGCGTGGTGCAGCTGCAGGCCCTCCACCTGCTGCGGCAGCAGGGCCAGAAAGGCCTCGAAGTCGCCCGGCTCAAACGCCTTGGTGGGCATGAACTGCCACACGATGGGCCCGAGCTTGCCCTTCAGTTCCGAGATGCCACTGTCGACAAACCGCGCGATCGAATCGCCCGCGTCCGCCAGCACGCGCCGGTGCGTGGCAAAGCGGTTGGCCTTGAGTGAGAACACAAAGCCTTCGGGCGTTTCATCGCGCCATTTGGCAAAGGTGGGTGGTTTGAAGGTGCTGTAGTAGGTGCCGTTGACCTCAATCGCGGTGAGCTGTCGGCTGGCGTATTGCAGCTCCCTGCTGTGCGCAAGCCCTGCGGGGTAGAAGTTGCCGCGCCAGGGCTCGAAGGTCCAGCCGCCGATGCCGACGCGGATGCGTGGGTTGCTGGCGCTGATCTCGCTCTGCGGGGTGCTGACAGGTGTGTCCACGGCGTTGCCCTTTTGAGAGTCCACGGAGCGGCCACTGTAGCAGCGGCGCTGGTGCGCATGCCTATGCCGGGAGCGCTTCTGGCAGCTCTACCCGCGCCTCCAGCCCCTGCGCGCCGTCCGCGCGTGGACCCAGTATCAGGCGGCCGCCCAGGGCCTTGGCCAGCTCGCTGGCAATGGCCAGGCCCAGGCCGGTGCCACCGGTGCCCCGGTTGCGCGAATCCTCCAGCCGCACATAGGGCTGCAGCACGGCGGCGAGGTCCGCCGGGGGGATGCCAGGCCCATGATCGATGACGCGCATCAGGCACTGGCCTGGCCTTTCTGCCTCCAGCGTCAGCTCGGCGGCACCCGCAAACTTGAGCGCGTTGTCCACCAGGTTGCACAGCAGGCGGCGCAGGGCCTGGGGGCGGGTGTCGGAGGTCACATCCACTGCCTGCAGCACTTGTACCGGCAGGCCGGCATCGGCGTAGTCGCGCGCAATGCTCTCCACCAGCGCGCGCAGGTCCACGCGCTGCGGGGGCTCGCGCACGGCCTGCGATGAGCGCGCGTAGGCAATGCCCTCTTCCACCAGCGACTGCATCTCGGCCAGGTCGGCGTGCAGCTTGTCCCGCAGCGTGGTGTCGTCCAGCAGATCCGCGCGCAGGCGCAGCCGGGTGATGGGTGTTTGCAGGTCGTGCGAGACGGCGGCCAGGATTTGCATGCGTTCCTGGAGATGCGCCTGGATGCGCTGCTGCATATGGTTGAAGGCAACGGCGGCGCGCACCACTTCGCGCGGGCCGTCTTCAGCCAGCGGCACGGTGGGGCGGTCGGCGCCCAGCGCATCGGCTGCATCGGCCAGCGTGCTCAGGGGCCGCGTGGCTGCACGCACGGCCCACGCGCACAGGCCCACCAGCAGCGCCAGCTGCAGTGCCAGCGCGCCCAGCACCCAGGGCGATATCTGCAGCCGGGGCTCGTCCATGTCCACGGCCAGAGGCGTACCGTCGGCCAGGCGCAGTTGCAGCCGCAGCTCGATGCCCGGCACATGGGGGTCGATCACCTGCACCGGGCGGTCAGTGGGCAGTGTGGCCGCCACAGCGCTGGCAACGAGGCGGGCCAGCTGGGACGGGTCGGCAGGTGCGTCCAGGGGTTCGGCCAGTGCAAAGCGGTAGTTGCGGCGCGCCAGCCGGTCCACCCACTGTGCGCGCTCGGTGGCAGGCAGGCGTTCCAGCATGGCGACCGAGCTGGCCACGTCGCTGGCGAAATACGACACCATGGCCCGCCGCATGGTCATGCTGCGCTCGGTGAACGCCAGCACAAACGTCAGCGCATGCGCCAACGCCAGGCCCAGTGCCATCACCAGCAGGATGCGTCCGAACAGTGAGCGCGGCCACCAGCGCGACGTCATTGCGCAGCTCCTGCGGCGGCTGCCGCAGTTTGCACATCGGCGCAGAACACATAGCCCTCGTTGCGCACCGTCTTGATGTAGCGCGAGCCGCGCGCGCCATCGCCCAGCCGCTGGCGCACACGGCTTACCAGCAGGTCGATGGAGCGGTCGAACACATCGGCATCGCGCCCCTGTGTGAGCTGCAGCAGCTGGTCGCGTGTGAGGATGCGCTGCGGGTGGTCCAGCAGCACACGCAGCAGGCGGTATTCGGCGCCCGACAGCGCCACCACTGCGCCCGTGGCATCGAGCAGGTGGCGTGCGGTGGTGTCCAGCCGCCAGTCCCCAAACGTGAGGTGGCGCGCGGGCTCGGCCTTGGCCAGATTGGGCGGCAGCATGCGCGTGCGCCGCAGCACCGCGTGGATGCGTGCCAGCAGCTCGCGCGCGGCGAAGGGTTTGGTCAGGTAGTCGTCCGCACCCAGCTCCAGGCCCAGGATGCGGTCCGCTTCGTCGCTGCGTGCGGTGAGCATGATGATGGGCAGCGGTGGGGCGCCCGGGCTGCGCAGCTCGCGGCACAGTGCGATGCCGTCGGTGCCTGGCAGCATCAGATCCAGCACCAGCAGGTCGATGCGCTGCGTGGCCAGTACCTCGCGCATTTGCCGCCCGTCGGCGGCCACGCTCACCTGCAGGCCCTGGCGCTGCAGGTACTCGGCAGCCAGTTCGCGGATGCCGGCGTCGTCATCGACGATCAGGATGTGGTCGGGAGCGGGCGTCGTCATGGTGGCCATTGTCCGGGCTTTGGTGGTGCAGCGGTATGGGCTGGGTGGGCAGATATGTATCTCAACTTGTCTGCCCGGTGCATCGACAAGCGCGCATACCAAAAGCCCCTGGCCAGACAAATCGCCGATACCTGCGCTGGCTTCAATGAGGTCTTCCTGAACTTCACGAGGACCTTGCCATGAAACCATCCATCGCCGTGACCGCCCTGCTGACCCTGGGCCTGGCGCAGGCAGTCAGCGCGCAAGAGGCTGCGGCAGCGCCGCCAGCCGCTGTGGCACCAGCGCCGGGCACCGCTCACCCCAAAGCCCCCCTGGGCCGCTGGATCACCGAGAGCGGCAATCTGGAAGTGAACATCGCTCCTTGCAATCCCGCTGGCGGCAACGCCCTGTGTGGCAAGGTGGTGCGCGTGCTGGCCAACCGCTCCATGAGCGCGCCGGGCGCCGACATGGCGGCGGCCGACGCGCGGCCTGCACTGGGCATGACTCTGCTGTCGGGCCTGCGCCCGGCGGAGGGCGGCAGCAGCGAGTACCAGGGAGAAATCTACAACCGCGAGAACGCCAAGACGTACCGCGTCAACCTGACGCCGGCCGAGCCGGAACAACTGCTGGTGCACGCGTACGTGGGCATTCCGCTGTTCGGCAAAACCCAGGTGTGGCGCCGTCCGGCGGCCGATCAGGGGAGCGGGCAATGACCATGGCCACCACCTCGCCATGGCTGGCCGTGGCTGCCGGCATGCTCACGGTGGGGGCGCCCTGCGTGTTGCCCATGCTGCCAGTGGTGCTGGGGGCCTCGGTGAGCGGCGCCGACTCAGCGCGGCGCACACGCCCCCTGTTCATTGCCCTGGGTTTTGCGCTGTCGTTCGCGGCCGTGGCCCTGCTGTTCAGCAGCTTCACGCAGGTGCTGGGTGTGTCTCAGGAAGGCCTGCGCCGGTTTGCCGCTGTGATGCTGCTGGTGTTTGGCGTGCTTACGGTGTGGCCCCGGCCGTTCCAGTGGCTCAGCCAACATGCAGGCGGCGTGCTCAACCGCATGGCCAGCCTGGGCATGGGCAGCGGGGGCGGCAACTGGGGCGGACTGCTGCTGGGCCTGAGCCTGGGCGCGGTCTGGACACCCTGCGCCGGGCCGGTGCTCGCCTCCATCCTCACCCTCATCGCTACCGAGCCACCGGGGGTTGGCACCGTCGTACTGCTGCTCGCGTATTCCACCGGCGCAGCACTGCCCATGCTGGCTATTGCCTACGGCGGCCAGGCCGCGGCCACCCATGTGCGCCGCATTGCGCGCCACGCACACCGCGTGCAGCAGGTGTTTGGCGTGGTGGTCATTGCCATCGCGCTGGCCATGCTGTGGGAGGTGGATGGGCAGATCACCGTCTGGCTTACGCAGTTTTATCCCTCGGGCTGGGGCGGCCTGTAAGGGGCGACACCCCACCGATTGCAAGGAGCTTTCACCATGACATTGCACCCCTCTTCCCCGCGCTTTTCCGAGCGCCGCGCTTTCCTGGCGTCGATGGCCGCTGCACTGGCGGCCCCTGGCTTGGCGTATGCAGCGGGCCCCGCCAGCCCCGCCGCAGCGCTGCCCGACTTGGGCGCTGCGCCCGAGTTCACCGGCATCGAGCGCTGGCTCAACTCCGAACCGCTGAGCCTGGCGCAGTTGCGCGGCCGCGTGGTGCTGGTGGATTTCTGGACGTACGCCTGCATCAACTGCATCCGCACCCTGCCCCATGTGAACCGCTGGGCCGAGCAATACACGCCCCAGGGGCTCACCGTGGTGGGCGTACACACGCCAGAGTTTCCGTTTGAGCGCCCGACCGCCAACGTGGAAGCCGCCATGCGCCGCCATGGCGTGAAGCACCCCGTGGCACAGGACAACCGCTACGGCACCTGGAAGGCCTACAGCAACCAGTACTGGCCCGCCACCTACCTCATCGATGCCCAAGGCCGCATTCGCTACAAGCACTTTGGCGAAGGCGAGTACGAGCGCACCGAGGGCGTGATCCGTACCTTGCTGGCCGCGCGGGGCTGATCGGCCCGACCGATTCCGTTTTCTTTTTTGTTCTTCCCCATCCCACGTTTCTTGACCGAGGCCTTCTCACCATGCGCTCTTTTCATCGCCACCTTACCCCTTCCTTCACCGCCGTCGCCTTGGCTTGCACCCTGCTGGGGATTGCGCCTGCCAGCCAGGCCCAGGCTCCGCAGTTGCCGCCGCCGGACGCCACCAACCCTGTGACCCTGCAGTTGATGCAGGGCTTCCCCCCGGCGCCCGACAAGGTCGTGCGCCTGGCCAACATCCTCAAGTACCCCAACGTGCGCTGGGCCGCGCAGCACCTGCGCGAACTGGGGCCCACGGCCACCATCTGGCGCGGTGCAGCAGCGCCCAGCGCACTGCCCGCAGCGCCGCGTGCCCTGCCCGACACCCTGGCGTTTGCCGACGACAAGGGCGTGCCCACCACGCTGGCCGACTGGCAGAAGGCCACCTACACCGACGCCCTGCTGGTGCTGCACCGGGGCCGTGTGGTGTATGAGCGTTATCACATCGGCATGCAGCCGCAGCAGCCACATGTGCTGTGGTCCATGAGCAAATCGCTGGTGGGGCTGCTGGTGACCGAACTCATCCAGGAAGGCGCCATCGACCCCATTGCGCGCATCGTGCGTTACCTGCCCGAGCTGGCCAACAGCGCCTGGGCCGATGCCACCGTGCAGCAGACCCTGGACATGACCACCAGCGTCAAATACGCCGAAGACTTTGCGGACCCCACCTCCGGTGTCTTTCAGTATCTGGCCGCTGCGGGCCTGCAGCCTGCGCGCCCCGGCAGCAACGGGGCCAAGAGCATGGCCGAGCACCTGCCCACCATTCAGAAGGACGGCGAGCACGGCACCGCGTTTGCCTACAAGTCGGTGGACACGGAAGTGCTGGGCTGGCTGCTGCAGCGCGTGACTGGCAAGAGCTACGCCACGCTGTTGTCCGAGCGCATCTGGTCCAAGCTGGGCACGCAGGAGGACGCGTATGTGTTTGCCGATGCCAACGGCGGCCAGGCCACCAGCGTGGGCGTGAACGCCACTTTGCGTGACCTGGGCCGTCTGGGCGAGATGCTGCGATCCAACGGCCGCTTCAACGGCCAACAGATCGTCTCGCCCGCCACCATTGCCGAGCTGCGCAAAGGGGCCGACCCCGCCCAGTTCAGCAAGGCCCCCGGCACGGCCATGCGCGCGGGCTACTCGTACCACAACCAGTGGTGGATACCCCACGATGCCGATGGCACCTTTGAAGCCAAGGGCCTGATGGGCCAGCACATCCACATCAACCCGGCGGCCGAGCTGGTGGTGGTGAAGTTCTCCACGCACCCCGTGCCCAACACCGCCTTCACCCACGCGCTGGACCGGCAAGCCTTTGCCGCACTGGCCAAGGCCGTGCGCTGAGCCTGCCCGCACGTTGCTGCTCCACCCCCCACGAGGACCGATTCACCATGTCCCCCCAACCCTGGCTGGCCAGCTATGGCGCCATCCCTGCCCACATCGATCCCGACAGCCATCCCAGCATCGTGCACCTGCTGTGTGCCGCCATGCAGCGGTATGCGCACCGGCCCGCATTCACCTGCCTGGGCCAGACGCTGACCTATGCACATGTGGACCAGCAATCCCGCGCGTTTGCGGCCTACCTGCAAAACGTGCTGCGCGTGCGCAAGGGCGACCGCATTGCCGTGATGTGCCCGAACCTGATGGCGTTTCCCATCGCCATGCTCGGCATTGCGCGCGTGGGCTGTGTGCAGGTGAACGTGAATCCGCTGTACACCCCGCGGGAGCTGGAGCACCAGCTACAGGACGCAGGAGCGAGGGTGATGGTGATCTATGCAGGGTCTACTGCGACCCTGGCTGCCATCCAGGACCGTGTGGAACTGCACAGCATCATCACCGTGGCGCCCGGCGACGGCACCGCAGCCGACCTGCCTGGGCCGCCCGTGGATGCCCACCTGCACACCACCACCTCGTTTGCGCGCGCCCTGGCCGAGGGCGCCACCCTGCCTTTTGCGCCACCTGTGCTGGAGGGGGGCGACCTGCTGTTCCTGCAGTACACCGGGGGTACCACAGGCCTGTCCAAGGGCGCCATGCTCACGCACCGCAACCTGGTGGCCAATGTGGAGCAGTTCAAGGCCTTCGTGCCCGATGCCCTGCGCCCCGCACAGGAGGTCGTCGTCACGGCCATTCCGCTGTATCACATCTTCGCGCTCATGGTGAACCTGATCAGCTACTTTGCGGTGGGTGCGCGTAACTGGCTGGTGCCCAACCCGCGTGACCTGGACGGGTTGATCGACGTGCTGAACGCCGCGCGCCCCAGCGTGTTCATGGGGGTCAACACGCTGTACGCGGGGCTGGCGGCGCACCCCGGCACGCAGGGCGTGGACTTTTCCAACCTGCGGCTGGCGGGCGGCGGCGGCGCTGCCATCCTGCCATCGGTCTCTGCCCGCTGGCAGGCCATCACCGGCCAGTTCATCCGCGAAGGCTACGGCCTGAGCGAGGCCAGTCCCGTGGTGGCCTTCAACCCCGCATCGGTCACTGCTTTCAGCGGCAGCACCGGCCTGCCCCTGCCTTCCACCGACGTGCTGCTGCTGGACGACCACGGCCACCCCGTGCCCCTGGGCCAGCCCGGCGAGGTCTGCGTAAAAGGCCCCCAGGTCATGGGCGGCTACTGGCAGCAGCCCGAGGCCAACGCCGCCGCCTTCACCCCCGGCGGCTACTTCCGCACCGGCGACATCGGCCAGCTGGACGAGCGCGGCTTCCTCAAGATCGTGGACCGCAAGAAGGACATGGTCATCGTGTCAGGCTTCAACGTCTTTCCCAACGAAGTCGAAGCCGTGGCCACCGCGTGCCCCGGCGTGCTGGAATGCGCCTGCATCGGCGTTCCGGACGAGAAGACGGGCGAGGCACTGCGGCTGTATGTGGTGCGCGCGGCGGGCACTGCGCCACCGGTGGATGCAGACCACATCGCCGCCCACTGCCGTGCAGCGCTCACTGCCTACAAGGTGCCCCGGCAGATCGTGTTTGTGGAGGCCCTGCCCAAGTCCAGCGTTGGCAAGATCCTGCGCCGCGAGCTGCGCGACATGGCGTGAGCGCGGGGAGCGGCGGTCTCAGAGGCGGTGGGCTTGCGCAGATGCGAGATGCGAGACACCTCACCGCTTGTCTGTAGTCAGCCCCGCCGCTGCAGATCCCGCGCCCCGTAAGCGCAGTAGCCCGGCTTGGGGCTCTTCTTCTGCGGGTGCAGGCGGCAGGTCTCGGGCCGCTTGTCATACACCGTGCACAGCCGCGTCTTGGGGTCGAGAAAATTGCAGTCCCCACTGGCCCGCCGCGCCATCGTGAAGACCGCGTTCTTGTGGTTGAAGTGGTCAATCAGCCGCGCCTTTTGCAGCCGCTTGGCAATGTGGCGGATTTCTTCATGCTCGGCCTCGAACGGGTCCACCAGTTCCAGCCGCACCAAGTCCGATAGTTGCACTTCCAGCGGCATGGTGCAGCAGTTGGCTGCGCAGGTGTCGCACAGGCCTGCGCGGTAGCGGGACCAGGTGTCCAGGCGGTCAACGTCAACGATGGCGATGGTGGATCTCATGGCGCGGTGTTGGACGGCTGCAGGAGCGGCTGCGACTGCGCCGCCAGCGCGTGCAACTCGTCTCCTGTGAGTCGGTAACGGATCCACTCGCTCTGCGGGCGGGCACCCAGGCTGTCATACAGCGCGATGGAAGGTGTATTCCAGTCCAGCACACTCCACTCGAAGCGCCCGCAGTCGTGGTCCACGGCGATGCGCGCGAGTTGCCTCAGCAGCGCCATGCCCGCGCCCTTGCCGCGGTGCTCTGGCGACACGTACAGGTCTTCCAGATACAGACCGTGGCGGCCCTGCCAGGTCGAATAGTTAAAGAAGTACACCGCGAAGCCCACGGGGGTATCGCCGTCCTGGCAGATCAGGCCATGCACCTTGGGATTGGTGCAGAACAGCGTGCGGTGCACATGTGCGGGTGTGGCCAGCGCCTCCTGCTCAGCCTTCTCATAGATCGCCAGTTCCCGCACGAAGTGCAGGATCAGGTCGGTGTCATCGATGGTTGCGGGACGGATGGCAAGATGGGTCATGCGAAGAAGGTCGGGCAAAGGGCACAAAGGCCACCCGAGGGTGGCCTTCCTGAATGCGCGAGCGGCGGCAGGGCGCGGCGGCGACGATCAAGCGATCGATCAGACGTCGATATTCCCCGCCCGCAGCGCATTGGTTTCAATGAAATCCCGGCGCGGCTCGACCTCATCGCCCATCAGCATCGTGAACACGCGGTCGGCTTCGATCGCGTCGTCGATCTGCACGCGCAGCAGGCGGCGCACATTGGGGTCCATCGTCGTTTCCCACAGCTGCTCGGGGTTCATTTCGCCCAGGCCCTTGTAGCGCTGGCGGCTGGTGGTGCGTTCGGCTTCGGCAATCAGCCACTTCATGGCCTGGCGGAAGTCGCTGACCTTTTCTTCCTTTTGCTTCTCACCCTCGCCGCGCATCGCTTTGGCGCCTTCGGCCAGCAGGCCGCGGAAGGTTTCGGCGGCTTCGGCCAGGGCGGCGTAGTCGGCGCCGTGCACGAAGTCCTGCGTGATGACGCTGCTCTTGATGTTGCCGTGGTGGCGGCGGCTGATGCGCAGCAGGGGCTTGTCGGTGCGGGCATCGAATTCGCCGGCCACTTCGGCGGGGGCGCCGGTGGTGTTCAGTTCGCGCAGCTTGGCTTGCAGGGCCACGGCGCTGGCTTCGGCTTCGGCCACGGTGTCCAGCTTCAGGCTCACGCCATCGGCAATGGCGCGCAGGGCTTCGGCGTCCATGAAGTTGCCCAGGCGGGCGATCACGCTTTCCGCGATCTGGTGCTTGCGCGCCAGTTCGGCCAGGGTCTCGCCCGTCAGGGTTTGCGGGTTGGCGCCGCCGGTGGTCACGCTGGCGTGGTTCAGCGCAATGCGCAGCAGGAAGCCGTCGAGCGCGGGGGCGTCCTTCAGGTACAGCTCTTCCTTGCCGGCCTTGACCTTGTACAGCGGCGGCTGCGCGATGTAGATGTGGCCGCGCTCCACCAGTTCGGGCATCTGGCGGTAGAAGAAGGTGAGCAGCAGGGTGCGGATGTGGGCGCCGTCGACGTCGGCGTCGGTCATGATGATGATGCGGTGGTAGCGCAGCTTGGCCACGTCAAAGTCGTCGCCCCCGGTGGTGCCGCCCGCCTTGCCGATGCCGGTGCCCAGGGCGGTGATCAGCGTGAGGATTTCGTTGCTGGTCAGCAGCTTTTCGTAGCGGGCTTTTTCCACGTTCAGGATCTTGCCGCGCAGGGGCAGGATGGCCTGGAACTTGCGGTCGCGGCCCTGCTTGGCAGAGCCGCCGGCGGAGTCACCCTCCACGATGTAGATCTCGCACAGGGCGGGGTCTTTTTCCTGGCAGTCGGCCAGCTTGCCGGGCAGGCCCATGCCGTCGAGCACGCCCTTGCGGCGGGTCATTTCGCGGGCCTTGCGGGCGGCTTCGCGGGCACGGGCGGCCTCCACGATCTTGCCGCAGATGATCTTGGCGTCGTTGGGCTTTTCTTGCAGGTAGTCGGTGAGCAGCTTGCCCACGATGTCTTCCACCGGCGCGCGCACTTCGCTCGACACCAGCTTGTCCTTGGTCTGGCTGCTGAACTTGGGCTCGGGCACCTTCACGCTCAGCACGCAGCACAGGCCTTCGCGCATGTCGTCGCCGGTGACTTCGACCTTGGCCTTCTTGGCCAGCTCGTTTTCTTCGATGTACTTGTTGATGACGCGGGTCATCGCAGCGCGCAGGCCGGTCAGGTGGGTGCCGCCGTCACGCTGGGGGATGTTGTTGGTGAAGCACAGCACTTGCTCGGTGTACGCGCTGTTCCACTGCATGGCCACTTCCACGCCAATGTGCGTGCCAGGGATGCCACCATACGTTTCTGCCGGGCGCTCGCCTGCGGCGTAGAACGAGGTGGGGTGCAACACCGTCTTGCCCTTGTTGATGAACTCGACAAAGCCGCGCACGCCGCCCGCGCCCGAGAAGTCGTCTTCCTTGCCGCTGCGTTCGTCCTTGAGGCGAATGCGCACGCCGTTGTTCAAAAACGAGAGTTCGCGCAGGCGCTTGGCCAGGATCTCGTAGTGAAAGTCGTTGTTCTCTTTGAAAATCTCGGTGTCGGGCAAGAAGTGCACTTCGGTGCCGCGCTTTTCGGTCTCGCCGGTCACCTTCATGGGGCTGACTTCAAAGCCGTCCACGGTGGACAGCAGGCGGTCTTGCACAAAGCCGCGTGCAAATTCGATCTGGTGCACCTTGCCTTCGCGGCGCACGGTCAGGCGCAGCCATTTGCTCAATGCGTTCACGCAGCTCACGCCCACGCCGTGCAGGCCGCCCGAGACCTTGTAGCTGTTCTGGTTGAACTTGCCGCCTGCGTGCAGCTCGGTCAGGGCGATTTCGGCAGCCGAGCGCTTGGGCTCGTGCTTGTCGTCCATCTTCACGCCGGTGGGAATGCCACGGCCGTTGTCGGTCACGCTGATGGAGTTGTCGGTGTGGATGGTGACGACGATGTCGTCGCAGTGGCCGGCCAGGGCCTCGTCGATGGAGTTGTCGACCACCTCGAACACCAGGTGGTGCAGGCCGGTGCCGTCACTGGTGTCGCCGATGTACATGCCGGGGCGCTTGCGCACGGCTTCCAGGCCTTCGAGGATGGTGATGGCGCCTTCGCCATAGCTTTCGCTGGCGCCGGCCTGGTTGGTGTCGATCTTGTTGACGGTGGGCTCCACATGGCCGGAGACTCCGGAGGATTCGGGCTCGGAGGGAATGTTGTTGTCAACGGTCATGGTGGGCCTTGGGATCCGTGGAAACCGGGGTTTCCAATATGTTCAATGGTCTAATTGGGCGCAAGCGCATATTGAATGTGCGCTTGCAGCTATCAATAAAGTAGCGTTCGCGGTGTGGCGCTGCGACTGTGGTGCACGGCGGGTGTCACGCAGCCTTAGATGCGCATGGGCATCACGACGTACTTGAAGCTGTCGTTGTCGGGGATGGTCAGCAGCGCAGAGCTGTTGCCATCCGAAAGCTCCACCTTCACCATGTCCTGGCCCATGTTGGCCAGGGCGTCGATGAGGTAGGTCACGTTGAAGCCGATCTCGATGGTGTCGCCACCGTAGTCGATGTCGAGCTCGTCCACGGCCTCTTCCTGCTCGGCGTTGTTGGACGCCACGCGCAGGGTGCCGGGCTCCAGGTTCAGGCGCACGCCCTTGAACTTGTCGCTGGTCATGATGGCCGTGCGCTGCAGGCTGGCCAGCAGCGGGGCGCGACCCAGGGTGATGCTGTTCTTGTGGTTCTTGGGGATCACGCGGTTGTAGTCGGGGAACTTGCCCTCGACCAGCTTGGTCACGAACTCCATGCCGCCAAAGGTGAACTTGGCTTGGTTGTTGGCGAACTGCATCTCGATGTGCGGCTGGTTCTCGCCACCCGCATCAGACAACAGGCGCTGCAGCTCGATCACGGTCTTGCGCGGCAGGATGACTTCCTGCTTGGGCACTTCGACGTCCAGCGTGGCGCTGGCAAAGGCCAGGCGGTGGCCGTCGGTAGCGACCAGGCTCAGGGTCTTGCCCTCGGCCACGAACAGGATACCGTTGAGGTAGTAGCGGATGTCCTGCACCGCCATGGCGAACGACACCTGGCCGAGCAGGTCCTTCAGCGTCTTTTGGGGCACGGCGAACACGGGGCCAAAGGCGGCGGATTCCTGCACCAGCGGGAAGTCTTCGGCCGGCAGGCTTTGCAGCGTGAAGCGGCTCTTGCCGCCCTTGAGGATGAGCTTGGACTGGGCCGATTCGAGGCTGACCGTCTGGTCGCCCGGCATGGTGCGCAGGATGTCGATGAGCTTGCGCGCCCCCACGGTGGTCGTGAAGTCGCCGGTGTCGCCACCCAGTTCGGCCGTGGTGCGGATCTGGATTTCGAGGTCGCTGGTCGTCAGCTGCAGGGCATTGCCCGTCTTGCGGATCAGCACATTGGCCAGGATGGGCAGCGTGTGGCGGCGCTCCACGATGCCAGCCACGGACTGCAGAACCGCGAGAACCTTGTCTTGTGTTGCCTTCAGGACGATCATGTCATCAACCTCTTGTGGTTTTGGGACGGTGCGTGGACAGCGGCACAGGTCATGCCTCCCCCTGCTATCTATAACCCGCCATTTTGCCCCTTAACGGGGTCGCTTCTTCGTGGGGCTGCCCGACGGGCGTTTCCCGCTGGTTATCTACCCTTGGCGCTACCCTTTGAGCGTCTGCTCCAGCACGTGCAGCTGCTGGTTCAACTCGGTCAGCTGCTGGCGTTCGCCCGCAATCTTGCGCACAGCATGCAAAACCGTGGTGTGGTCGCGCCCGCCAAACAATTCTCCGATCTCGGGAAGGCTCTTTTGCGTCAGCTCCTTGGCCAGGTACATCGCAATCTGGCGCGGGCGGGCAATACTGGCCGGGCGCTTCTTGCTGTACATGTCGGCGACCTTGATCTTGTAGTAGTCGGCCACCGTCTTCTGGATGTTTTCCACAGAAATCTGCCGGTTCTGGATGGACAGCAGATCACGCAGCGCCTCGCGGGCGAGCTGGATCGAAATCTCTTTCTGGTTGAAACGCGAGTACGCCAGGATCTTGCGCAGCGCGCCTTCGAGCTCGCGCACGTTGGAGCGCACGTTCTTGGCCACGAAGAAGGCGACTTCCTCGGGCATCTCGGTGCCTTCGACGCGCGCCTTGTTGATCAGAATGGCCACGCGCATTTCGAGTTCGGGCGGCTCGATGGCCACCGTCAGGCCCGAGTCGAAGCGCGACACCAGCCGCTCGTGGATGTTGGCCAGGCCCTTGGGGTAGGTGTCCGACGTCATCACGATGTGCGACTTCTTGGCCAGCAGGGCCTCGAACGCATTGAAGAACTCTTCCTGCGTGCGGTCCTTGTTGGCGAAGAACTGCACATCGTCGATCAGCAGCAGGTCGAGCGAGTGATAGCGCTCCTTGAACTCATCGAAGGTGCGGCGCTGGTAGGCCTTAACCACATCCGACACAAACTGCTCGGCATGGATGTAGAGAACTTTGGCGTCGGGCTTGTCCTGCAGCAGGCGGTTGCCCACAGCGTGCACCAGGTGGGTCTTGCCCAGGCCGACACCGCCGTAGATGAACAGCGGGTTGTACAGATGGCCGGGCATGCCCGCCACGTGCATGGCCGCAGAGCGCGCCATGCGGTTGGCCGTGCCCTCCACCAGGGTCTCGAAGGTGAGGGCGGCGTTGAGGCGGTTGCGGAACGCGCCCGCTGAGGCCTCATCGTTGCTACTGGATGGGGGGTCGGCTGGCGCTGCGGGGCTGGAGGGCTCCTGCGATGTAGGCCGTACATAAGTCCTGGCAACGGATTCGCGCTGAGCGAGTGCTAACTCCAGTGTGACCGGTTGGCCATACAGGCCTTCGAGCAGCGCGGCTATGCGGCCGGCGTACTGGGCGCGGATCCAGTCGAGCTTGAAGCGGTTGCCCACGAGCAGCGTGACTTTGGAGAAGTCTTCGGCCACTTGGGCAATCAGGGGCTTGATCCAGGTGTTGAATTGTTGTTCTGGCAGGTCTTGTGCCAGTTGCTCAACGCAGGCTTGCCACAGGCCCTGACCGGCATCTGAGCCGGGCGAATTGATAGGGCTGCGGGTGGGTTCCTCGGTCATTTCTGGGGAATTCTTATTGTGGATAGGAGGAACGGGGTAAGGCGGTGGATTGTAGCTTGTCAAGGAGTTATCCACAATTTGAAGGCGGCTGTCATCCGGGGGAATCCGGGGTTGCCATGCGGGGAAGGCGTGGCCTGAAAGGGTCGGGCGCTGCAGCCTCTGCGACGCGCTGGTAAAGGCCTGCCCATCGAAAGGCATTGCCAGTCGGCCACAAGCCTGCGATAATTTTGGGTTTCCCTGAATGTGTTCAGGGTGATTTGACCCGGCGCGCCGTTATTTCTGCCCCGTGGGTCTGCCTCCAGGTGATGTTTCATACATTGTGTGGGTGTGCAGATTGCAGGGGGTTCAAGAGCAGCAGTCCGGAACTGAACCTCAAGGAATAGCACCATGAAACGTACTTACCAGCCCTCCAAGACGCGCCGCGCGCGCACCCACGGTTTCCTCGTCCGCATGAAGACCCGCGGCGGCCGTGCCGTTATCAACGCACGCCGCGCCAAGGGCCGCAAGCGCCTGGCCGTCTAAGGCCGATACGGTCTACGGCCTGCTCCCCGCCTGTTCCCGGTTTGTACCGCCAGGTTCCAAACGGGGCGCTTGCATGCACAGGCTAAAAACCCGGCCGCAGTTCCAGGCTGCCATGGCGGGGGGCACTGTCTCCCGCACGGCGCATTTTGCGTTGCACCGTTTGGCACTGGACGCCAACAGCACCGCAGTTGCCAGCCAAGCCGCCACTGTTGCACCTACAGGGCCCGGCTCCTTGCCGCACACGCAAGGGCCGCAGGCCCTGTTTGTCGTTCAGGGCGTCTGGATGGGTGCCATGGTGCCCAAGCGCTGGGCGCGCCGCGCCGTGACGCGCAACACCATCAAGCGGCAGATCTACACCGTGGGCGCCACGTTTGAGGCGCGTTTGCCGCAGGCCGCCCATGTGGTGCGCCTTCGCTCGGCGTTTGATCGCAAGCAGTTCGTGAGCGCCACGTCCGACCAACTCAAGCAGGCGGTACGCGCGGAGCTGCTGCAGCTGTTCGGATATGCCACCCGGCATTCGGGCGCAGCGGTTGCTGCCCCTGTGCCGCCGGTGGCAGAGCCGGTGACTGCCCCATGATGCAGCGCCTGCTGATCGGCGTGGTCAAAGGCTATCGGCTGTTTCTCAGCCCATGGCTGGGTTCGGCCTGCCGCTTTGAGCCGACCTGCTCGGTCTATTCGCTGCAGGCGCTGGAGCAGCACGGCGCTGCAGCAGGCAGTTATCTGACGGTGCGCAGGCTGGTACGCTGCCACCCCTGGTGTGACGGGGGCCATGATCCGGTCCCGCAAGATCTGCCGCGCAGCCTGCGGCTTTTCTCCAGGCTCACCCCTTCCACCACTCCCCCATCCTCACCAAAGAAGTCTTCATGAACGACATTCGCCGCACCATCCTGTGGGTGATTTTTGGCTTTTCCATGGTTCTGCTGTGGGACAAGTGGCAGCTGCACAATGGCAACAAGGCCACCTTTTTCCCGACCACGCCCGCAGTGACAGCCCCTGCTGCTGCCGCAGGCGCGGCCTCCGGTGCGACCGGGGCTGCCAGCGTGCCCGCCACCAGCGTGCCCGCAGCCACAACGGCCGCGCAAGGCGCGGCAGCCGTGCCCGGGCAGCCTGCCGCAGCGGCTGCGCCTGCCAAACGCGAACGCATTGAGGTCAAGACCGACCTGTATCGCCTGATGTTCGACAGCGAAGGCGGCTCGCTCACGCAGGCCGAGCTGCTCAAGCACGCCGACATGACCGACAAGGCCCGCAACTTCCTGTTGCTGGATGAAAGCGCGCAGCGCGTCTACGTGGCGCAGACCGGCCTGGTGGGCGGCACTTTCCCCACGCACAAGACGGTGATGACGGCCGTTCCCGGCCCGCGCGAACTCAAGGACGGTGAAGACTCCATGAGCATCCGCTTCGAGTCGCCCGACCAGGGCGGCGTGAAGCTGGTCAAGACCTGGACCATCAAACGCGGTGCTTATGACATTGCCGTCAAGCACGACATCGTCAACACCGGCAGCGCCGCTGTGTCGCCCCAGCTGTACCTGCAACTGGTGCGTGACGGCAACAAGCCGCCAGGCGAGTCGTCGTTCTACTCCACCTTCACCGGCCCGGCGGTTTTCACCGAAGCCAAGAAGTATCAGAAGATCGAGTTCAAGGACATCGAAAGCGGCAAGGTCGACATTCCCAAGGACTCGGCCAATGGCTACGTCGCCATGGTGCAGCACTATTTCGCCACTGCATGGCTGCTGGCCGACGGCGTGCAGCGCGAGCCCTTCACCCGCAAGGTGGACACCAACCTGTACTCCGTGGGCATGCTGACCCCCCTCGGCACCATCGAGCCGGGCGCGACCAAGACCATCGACGCGCGCCTGTTCGCCGGCCCGCAGGTCGAGACCATGATGGAAAAGCTGTACCCCGGCCTGGAACTGGTCAAGGACTACGGCTGGCTGACCATCCTGTCCAAGCCCCTGTACTGGCTGCTCGACAACCTGCACAAGCTCCTGAACAACTGGGGCTGGTCCATCGTTGCGCTGGTGCTGCTGCTCAAGATCGCGTTCTACTGGCTCAATGCCAAGGCCTACGCCAGCATGGCCAAGATGAAGGCTATCAATCCCAAGATCATGGAGATGCGCGAACGCCTGAAGGACAAGCCGCAGCAGATGCAGCAGGAGATGATGCGCATCTACCGCGAGGAAAAGGTCAACCCGATGGGCGGCTGCTTCCCCATCATGATCCAGATCCCTGTGTTCATTGCGCTGTACTGGGTGCTGCTGTCCAGCGTCGAGATGCGCAATGCGCCCTGGATCGGCTGGATCCACGACCTCTCCGCGCCTGACCCATTCTTCATCCTGCCCTTGCTGATGACGGCCAGCTCGCTGCTGCAGACCGCCCTGAACCCCGCGCCACCAGACCCGATGCAGGCCAAGATGATGTGGTTCATGCCGCTGATCTTCAGCGTGATGTTCTTCTTCTTCCCAGCCGGCCTCGTGCTGTACTGGCTGACGAACAACATCCTGTCGATTGCGCAGCAGTGGATCATCAACACCCGCATGGGCGTGCCACCGCAGTTCAATCTGCCCAAGTTCAAGTGATGCGGCAGCGGCAACGCTGACATCCACGAACTGACCCCCAAAGGCCGCGCAAGCGGCCTTTTTTCTGTCACCTTGTAAAGTCCCTGCCCATGCTTGCACGCCACCACGACCCCATCGTTGCCATCGCCACTGCCCCCGGGCGCGGGGCCGTCGGCATCGTACGGGTGTCGGGCAAAGGGCTGGAGGCCCTGGTGCAGGCGCTGTGCGGCCGCACCCTCAAGCCCCGCGAGGCGACGTACCTGCCCTTTCGGGATGCACAGGGCCAGGCCATCGACCAGGGGCTCGCGCTGTACTTCCCCGGTCCGCACAGCTACACCGGCGAAGACGTGCTGGAGCTGCAGGCGCATGGGGGCCCGGTGGTGCTGCAGCTGCTGCTGGCGCGCTGCCTGGAGGCGGGGGCTGCTACCCAACCGGCGACCGGCCAGCCCTGTCTGCCGGGCCTGCGCGTGGCCCAACCCGGGGAGTTCACCGAACGGGCTTTCCTGAACGACAAGATCGACCTGGCCCAGGCCGAGGCGATTGCCGACCTGATCGACGCCAGCACGGAAGCCGCAGCCCGCAGCGCCAGCCGCTCGCTGACCGGCGCGTTTTCTGCAGAAATCCACAGCCTGCGCGACGCACTCATCCATCTGCGCATGCTGGTGGAGGCCACGCTGGACTTTCCTGAAGAAGAAATCGACTTCTTGCGCAAGGCCGATGCGCATGGCCAGCTATCGAACTTGCAGCAAACGTTGGCCTCGGTGATGCAGCGCGCGCGCCAGGGCGCTTTGCTGCGCGAGGGCATCAAGGTGGTCATCGCCGGGCAGCCCAATGCCGGCAAAAGCTCGCTGCTCAATGCGCTGGCAGGGGCCGAGCTGGCCATCGTCACGCCCATTGCCGGCACCACGCGCGACAAGGTCCAGCAGACCATCCAGATCGAAGGGGTGCCGCTGCACATCATCGACACCGCCGGCCTGCGCGACAGCAGCGATGAGGTCGAGCGCATCGGCATCGCCCGCGCCTGGGACGAGATTGCCGGGGCAGACGCCGTGCTGTTCCTGCACGACCTGTCGCGGCAAAGTGCTCCTGAATATGTAGCTGCCGACGCAGATATCGAAAGCGCCTTGGGGCAAAAATTGCCGAAAAACATCCCCGTGATCGATGTCTGGAACAAGCTGGACTGCGCGGCCGGTGTTGCCCCTACAGCCAACCCCGGGCGCCCTGCGGTGCATCTGTCGGCCCGCACCGGTCAGGGGCTGGACGGCCTGCGACGGCTGCTACTGGACGTGGCGGGCTGGCAGTCGGCACCCGAGGGCATCTACATTGCCCGGGCGCGGCATGTGCAGGCGCTGCAGGCCGTGTCGTTGCACCTGCAGGAAGCTGCCGACCAACTGCAGGCCCAGGGCCCGGCGCTGGACCTGCTGGCCGAGGAGCTGCGGCTGGCGCAGAACGCCCTGAGCGCCATCACTGGCGAGTTCACCTCCGACGACCTGCTCGGCGTGATCTTCTCCAGCTTCTGCATCGGTAAATAGCGACCGTTGGTCGCCCTATCTTGTAAACGGACGTAAACAGCGCTTGTGTCCGATCTGTAACAGGGTTACTTTCGGCGGACCATGAATGTTCCCATGCCCGTTGCCTCCAAGGTGGACCTCAAAGGTCTGATCGACGCCATTGCCCAGACCACGGCGGAGGACAGCATGACCAACCCGCTGACGGCCGCCCAGTGGGAGGTGCTGTCGTCCTACCTGCTCCCGGTGGTGTTGCCCGCGGGCCAAGTGCTTTTCAGCCAGGGTGCTACGGACCGCACCCTGTACCTGGTCGAAAGTGGCAGCCTGAGCGTGCACTACCAGGACGAAAAGGAACGCCTGCGTCTGGCGATTGTGGGCGCCGGGTCGGTGGTGGGTGAAGGCGCTTTCTTCTCGCACCGCGCACGCAGCGCCACGGTGCAGGCCAGCGCGCCGTGCAAACTGTGGAGCCTCACGGCCATCCGCTTCACCGAGCTGACCAACCGCCAGCCCGCGATTGCCCTGGGTCTGGCCATGGCGGCAGGGGCTGTGCTGGCCAAGCGCCTGGGCAACCGCCGCCGCCGCGTTGCGGCCACCTGACAGGCGGGGCCTGTCGGGGGTTTCCCTCGGGCTTCTTCCGCCTTCTGCGGGGGGATGGCGCGTTACACTCGATTTGGATTTTGTCCAGGCACCATCCGAAGAAAGCAAGCCATGTCCCTGTTCAGTTGGTTCAGCCGCAAACCCGCTCCCGCCAAGCCCCGCGCAGCGGCCGAGCCCTCCGGCCTGTTCAACGCCGACGCCACCGTGCCCCTGCAACCCGGGCGCCAGGGCAAGCCGCTCGTGGAGCCCCAGCCCCCAGAGCACGCCGCCAATCGCAAGAACGAGCGCATGGAGCGCCGTGAGCTGCTCTATACCGTGGTGCGCGACGCCATGGTGCGCGCTGGCGTGCTGTCGGCCAGCTACAAGTTCAAGGTGCTGTCGCTCGACCAGCGCGGCCGCCAGTTCCTGGTGATGATGGACCTGGCCCGGGAATACGGCGGCGAGACGGTGCGCCTGAGCGAGATCGAGGCGCTCATCGCCCAGACCGCCAAAACCCGTTACGACATCCTGGTGACGGCCGTGTACTGGCGCATCAACGACCATGTGGCGGTGGGTATTCCACAAAAGGGCGTGGCGCCCCAAGGCGCTGCGCTGCCGTTGCAGGCGGCTTCTACGGCAGTGCGCCGTCCGCCAGCAGCAGCGGCCACTGCCCCGGCACCCCTGGCCCCGTCGCCTGCACCGCAGGTGGGCGCACGCCCTGCCGCGGCTGCCGCGGCACCTGTTTCCCCTGCTCCTTTGGCGCCCGCTGCGGCCCCGCTGGCTGCGCGCCGCCCGCTCGGTGCGGTGTCGGCCCCCGCACCCCTTGTGTCTGCACCCGCACCGCTGGCTGCCACGCGGCCTGCCTCTTCTGCCCGCTTCGAACCCATCGAGGCCGACGAGGTGGCCGCGTTCAAGCGCGCGCTGGCCAACGCCGCAGGGTCATCGGCTGCCACGGCTGCGGCCGCCAAGCCAGGCGTGCCGGTGCGCTCCGGTCCGCTGCTGCCACCGTCCCAGCCCACAGGGTTTGAGGACACCGAAATGCCCGGTGCCGACGGTCCCGCTCCCGACCTCAGCAGCACCCAGTACGGCGAACTCAACTGATCCAGGGGTCATGTGGTGCACGCCCACAGGGGGCTGTGCACCCATGCCATGGCCCTCGGGTCAGTGGCCTGCAAAGTCCACCAGGGTGTACAGCGGCAGGCCGGCATCGCGCAGGCGCTGCGATCCGCCCAGCTCGGGCAAATCGACAATGGCGGCGCCTTCGGTGACGGTGGCCCCCAGTTTTTCCAACAGCTTCTTGCCGGCCATCATGGTGCCGCCGGTGGCGATCAGGTCGTCGATCAGCAGCACGCGGTCGCCGGCCTTCACGGCGTCGGTGTGCAGCTCCACGGTGGCGCTGCCGTATTCGAGTTCGTAGGTTTCCTCTACCGTGGTGAAGGGCAACTTGCCTTTCTTGCGGATGGGCACGAAGCCCACGTTCAGCTCGTAGGCCACCACGGCGCCCAGGATGAAGCCCCGCGCATCCAGGCCCGCCACAACATCGGGGCGCAGCGCCTTGTCCATGTAGCGGTGCACGAAGGCATCGATCAGCACACGGAACACTTTCGGGTCCTGCAGCAGTGGCGTGATGTCGCGGAACTGCACGCCAGGCGCGGGCCAGTCGGGGACGGTGCGGATGTGCTGGCGAAGGTACTGGTTGACGCTGAGGGGCTGCATGGGCGGGTGGGGAGTAATGACGCGGGGGAGGCCCGGGCAGGGCCAATGCCTGGGTGTGCGCCAGGGGCTGACCAGTGGCGCGAGGCACGGAAAGTGCGAGAGTGTAAACAGCCCGGCGGTCCCCGCGCGCGCCTGCACCAGACGCCATAATGTGTTTCACTGGCGTTACAAACTCGCGCCGCCTGCGGCGGACGGTGCCCCAACCCCCACGACGATCGGCCCATGCCCATCTCCGTCCTGCTGATCGAGAGTGATCACCCCCACGCACAGGCCGTGGCGGGGGCGCTGGCCGACCCCTGGTCGGGCTGGCGCGTGGACGTGGTGGATTCGATCGCCCAGGCGCGCGACCACCTGCTGCGCCACCGCCCCGACATCGTGCTGGCCGCCCAGCGCACCCTGGACGGTTCGGCCTTTGACCTGCTGCAGCTGCTCGACGGCGTTCCGGCCATCATCATCGTGCGCATGGGGGCAGAAACCCACGCGGCGCAGGCCATGCGCCACGGGTTTGACGATTTCACCGTGCAAGACCCGGGGCTCGATTACCTGCTCACCCTGCCCGCGCAGATCGAGGCGGTGCTGGAGCGCAGCTCCAGCGCCCGTGCCCGCCGCGCTGCCGAGGCCATGCTGGCGCGCCAGCACCGGCTGCTGCAGGCCATCTCGAGGGCCCAGGGCATGTTCATTGCCAGCTCAGGTCCCCGTGCAGCGTTCGAGGCGCTGCTGAACGAGCTGATGACCCTGACCCAGAGCGCCTTCGGCCTGGTGGGCCAGGTGCAGCGTGCTGACGATGGACACCCCTATCTGCGCGTGCACGCGATGACCGACATCAGCTGGGACGAGGCCTCGCGCCAGCGCTACGCCCAGCATGCCGAGGATGGCATGGTGTTCGACAACCTGCACTCGCTGGTGGGCGCTGCGCTGGTGACGGGCGAGCCGGTCCTCAGCAACGATGCCAACCACGATGCCCGCAGCGCGGGCACGCCGCCCGGCCACCCCACGCTGCGCACCTACCTGGGCCTGCCCATTCATGCGGCGGGCGAGCTGGTGGCCATGGTGGGGCTGGCCAACCGCAGCGGCGGTTACACCAACGCCGATGTGCAGTTTCTGCAGCCCTTGCTGAACACCATTGGCCAGCTGGAGACCGCCCGCCGCGCCGAGCTGGCCCGCAGCCATGTGGAGGCCGAACTGGCCCGCACCAGCGCCCTGCTGGCCGAGAAGACCCGAGCCCTCGAAGGCACCCTGGACAACATTTCGCAGGGCATCACCAACGTGGACGCCGAGGGCCGCATCCGCGTCTACAACCAGCGCTACCTGGAGCTGCTGGACCTGCCCGAGTCCCTGCTGGCCACGCAGCCGCTTGTGGAAGAGGTGGTGCGCTTTCAGACCGAGCGGGGCGACTTCGGGCCCGAGTTCCAGCTCATCGAGCCCATGGCCCGCAACTATGTGGCGTCGGAATACGCGGCGCATGGCGGCCGCATGAACATGCCGCAGAGCTACGTGCGGCGCACCCGGCAGGGCCGCTACATCGAGGTGCGCACCCGTGCCCTGGAGCCCGGCGGGCGCGTGCGCACGTTCACCGATGTCACCGACTACCTGAGCACGCTGGAGGCCCTGCGCCAGAGCGAGGCGCGCTGGCGCAGCCTGACGGACCTGTCGTCCGACTGGTACTGGGAGCAGGACGACCAGTTTCGTTTTGTGCGGCTGGACGGCAACCCGTACCACACGGAGGGCGTGCCCGATGAGATGCACTACGGCCTGACCCGCTGGGAGTTGCCCGACACCTTCGTCAACGAAGGGCAATGGCGCGAGCACCGCGAGCAGCTGGAGGCGCACCAGGTCTTTCACGACTTCGAGATGCAGCGCCTGTCCCAGGACGGCAAGCCCGTGTGGGTGTCGATCAGTGGCGAGCCCATCTTTGACGAAGAGGGCCGCTTTACCGGCTACCGGGGCGTGGCGCGCGACATCACCGAGCGCAAGCTGGCCGAGGCCGAGATCCAGCGCCTGGCGTTCTACGACGAACTCACCGGCCTGCCCAACCGCCGGCTGCTGATGGACCGGCTGGAGCGCGCGGTGGCCACCACCCAGCGCGACGGCCGCCATGGCGCCCTGCTGTTCCTCGACCTGGACAACTTCAAGGGCATCAACGACACCATGGGCCACGAGTGGGGCGACCGCCTGCTGGTGCAGGTGGCCGCGCGCATCGGGGCCAGCGTGCGGGCCACCGACACCGTGGCGCGGCTGGGTGGCGATGAGTTTGTGGTCGTGGTGCAGGGCCTGCACGGCCATGAGGTCGAAGCCGCGGCCGAGGCCGAGGCCGTGGCCCAGAAGGTGCTGCTGGCGCTGAACCAGCCCTATGTGGTGGATGGCTGCGACATGCACAGCACCCCCAGCATCGGCATTGCGCTATTCCAGGACGCGCAGCAGCCGGTGCAAGAGCTGCTCAAGCGCGCCGACCTGGCCATGTACCAGGCCAAGGCGCAGGGGCGCAACACCCTGTGCTTTTTCGACCCCGCCATGCAGGCTGCCGCGTCGGCGCGTTCGGCGCTGGAGGGCGACATCCGCCAGGGCCTGGCGCGCAACGAGTTCCTGCTGCACTACCAGCCGGTGGTGGACGCCAGCGGCCACCTGCTGGGGGCCGAGGCGCTGGTGCGCTGGCAACACCCGCAGCGCGGCATGGTCTCGCCCGCCGATTTCATCCCGCTGGCCGAGCAGACGGGGCTCATCCTGCCCCTGGGGCGCCAGGTGCTGGCCCTGGCCTGCCGCCAGCTGGCCCAGTGGGCCACCGCCCCGGGGAAAGCCGCGTGGACGCTGGCCGTGAACGTGAGTGCCCAGGAGTTCCGCCAGCCCGATTTTGTGGAGCAGGTGCTGGCAGCGCTGCGTGATGCGGCCGCCAACCCGCGCCTGCTCAAGCTCGAACTCACCGAAAGCCTGCTGCTGCACGATGTGGAGGACAGCATCCTCAAGATGCAGGCGCTGCGCACGCTGGGGGTGGGCTTTTCGCTCGACGACTTTGGTACGGGTTACTCATCGCTCAGCTACCTCAAGCGCCTGCCGCTGGACCAGCTCAAGATCGACCAGAGCTTTGTGCGCGACGTGCTCACCGACCCTAACGACGCCACCATTGCCTGCACCATCATCACGCTGGCCCGCAGCCTGGGCCTGGACGTGGTGGCCGAGGGCGTGGAAACCGAAGGGCAGCGCAGCTTCCTGCTGCGCAACGGCTGCCGCCAGTTCCAGGGCTACCTGTTCGGGCGGCCTGGGCCTGAAGAGCTGCTGTAGTTTGCTATCAATTATGTAGCTGTCAGCGCATATTGCACTAGCGCTACAGGCCGATTGCATTCAAATGTTGTGCCCAACCACCCGCTGAGCTGCCAGTGGCGGGCCCCGGGGCTGGTCAGCCTTTCAGCAGCTTGTCTTCCGCCAGCGCCAGCGCGGCCGGATGGCCCGACAGCACCAGCGTGTCGCCTTCGGCCAGCAGGGCCTCGTCCACTGCCGCGCTCACATGGCCATTGCCGCGCCGCAGGTTGACCACGCGCACACCCATGGCGGGCAGGGCCAGCTGGCCCAGGCTGCGGCCCAGGGCGGTGGAGCCCGGGGGCAGGTTGATGGTGGACAGGCGCTCCTGGTCGCGTTCGTTCACCGTGTCGTCGTCCGCGCCATGGAAGTAGCCGCGCAGCAGGTTGTAGCGCGCATCGCGCTGGTCCTGCACCAGCCGCAGCACGCGGCGCATGGGCACGCCCACCAGGGCCAGGGCGTGGCTGGCGAGCATGAGCGAGCCTTCGATGGCCTCGGGCACCACCTCGGTCGCACCGGCCTCCTGCAGCTTGTCCAGGTACAGGTCGTCCTGCGTGCGCACCACCACCGGCACCTGCGGCGCGTGCGACCGGGCATTGGCCAGCACCTTCAGCGCGGCGGGCACGTCGATGTAGGTCACGGCCACGGCGCTGGCGCGCACCAGGCCCGCCGCCATCAGCGCCTGCAGACGGGTGGCGTCGCCATACACCACCGAGTCGCCGGCCGCAGCGGCCTGGCGCACGCGGTCCGGGTCCAGGTCCAGCGCCATGTAGGGGATGCCCTCGTGCTCCAGCATGCGCGCCAGGTTCTGTCCGCAGCGGCCGTAGCCGCAGATGATCACGTGCTTGCTGGTGTTGATGGACTTGCGCGCAATCGATGTCATCTGCAGCGACTGCTGCAGCCAGTCGCTGGCCACCAGCTTCATCACGATGCGGTTGCTGTACATGATGAGGAAGGGCGTGGCCAGCATCGACAGCACCATGGCCGCGAGGATGGGGTTCATCAGCGCTGGCTGCACCAGCCCGTTGTTCTGCGTGAGCGACAGCAGCACAAAGCCGAACTCGCCCGCCTGCGCCAGGTACAGCCCGGTGCGCAGCGCCACACCGGTGGTCGCGCCCATGCCCCGCGCCAGCACCAGGATGATCCCCAGCTTGAGCACCAGCGGCACCGTGAGCAGCATCAACACCAGCGCCCAGCGGTCCACCAGGATGTGCCAGTCCAGCATCATGCCGATGGTGATGAAGAACAGGCCCAGCAGCACATCGTGAAAGGGCCGGATGTCCGTGCCCACCTGGTGGCGGTACTCGGTCTCGGACACCAGCACGCCCGCAATGAAGGCGCCCAGCGCCAGGCTCAGGCCCGCCAGCTCGGTCAGCCAGGCGAGGCCCAGCGTGATCAGCAGCAGGTTCAGCATGAAAAGCTCGTCGCTCTTGCGCCGCGCGACCAGCGTGAGCCACCAGCGCATCAGCCGCTGGCCGCCCGTGAGCAGCAGGCCCACCAGCACCGTGGCCTTGATCAGTGCCCAGCCCAGCGAGGTCAGCAGCTGGTCGGGCGACGACCCCAGCGCCGGGATCAGCACCAGCAGCGGCACCACCGCCAGGTCCTGGAACAGCAGGATGCCCATCACCCGCCGGCCGTGTTCACTCTCCAGCTCGGCCCGCTCGGCCATCAGCTTGACCACAATCGCCGTGCTGCTCATGGCCATCACGCCTGACAGCGCCAGCGCCGTCTGCCAGCCCATGTCCCACACCCCACCCGCCCAGCGCGACAACGCCAGTGCCATGCCGGACACGACCGCCATTGTCAGCACCACCTGCATCAGCCCCAGGCCAAACACCTGCTTGCGCATGGCACGCAGCTTGGGCAGGCTGAACTCCAGCCCGATGGCGAACATCAGGAACACCACGCCAAACTCGCCCAGGTGGCGCACCCCTTCGGAGTTTTGCGCCAGTGCCAGCGCGTGCGGGCCAATGAGCACCCCGGCGGCCAGGTAGCCCAGCATGGGCGGCAGCTTGAGGCTGCGGCAGGTCACCACGCCCAGCACCGCGGCCAGCAGGTAAAGCAGTGTGAGGGCGAGTGAAGACATGGGTTCGATGCTATCCGAGGCTTGCGTTGTGTAACACAGGATTCAAGCAAGCCATTGGCCGGGGCTGCAGGCCGCTGCTGCCTCCCTGTTTGTGCAAGTCTGGCAAGCCTTGTGGGCCGGGCAAGGGCCTTTCTACCCGGATGCACGGACCGTGCCAGTGGACTTGGCCCATGCGGCGGCCCGGCAGGCATGCCCGGTCGATAGAATCCTTGCATGACTCCCGCCCCCGCCGCGTTGCCCCCTTTTGATGCCGACCAGGCCCTGCGCCTGGCCCGCGAGACCTTCCACATCGAGGTGGAGGCCCTGAATGGCCTGGCGGCCCGCGTGGATGGTGTGTTTGCCCAAGCGGTGTTGATGGTGCTGCAGGCCCGGGGCCGCGTGGTGGTGATGGGCATGGGCAAAAGTGGCCACGTGGGGCGCAAGATCGCCGCCACACTGGCCTCCACCGGCACCCCCGCGTTTTTTGTGCACCCTGCCGAGGCCAGCCACGGCGACCTGGGCATGGTCACCGGCGACGATCTGGTGCTGGCCATCTCCAACAGCGGCGAAAGTGGCGAACTCACGGCCATCCTGCCGGTGCTGCGGCGCCTGGGCGCGCCCATGATCGCCATGACGGGCGGCCTGCAGTCCACCCTGGCGCGTTATGCCGACCTGGTCCTCGACTGCAGCGTGGCGCGCGAAGCCTGCCCGCTGAACCTTGCCCCCACCGCCAGCACCACGGCCCAGCTGGCCATGGGCGACGCGCTGGCCGTGGCCCTGCTGGACGCCCGGGGCTTCCGCCCCGAAGACTTTGCCCGCTCGCACCCCGGCGGTGCGCTGGGCCGCAAGCTGCTCACCCATGTGGGCGACGTGATGCGCTCGGGCACCGAGGTGCCGCGCGTGGCCCCCGATGCCTCGTTCAGCGACCTCATGCGCGAGATGAGCGCCAAGGGCCTGGGCGCCTCGGCCATCGTCGATGCCGACGGGCAGCTGTTGGGCATCTTCACCGACGGCGACCTGCGCCGCCGCATCGAGGCCGGGGCGGACCTGCGGTCCACCACCGCAGCCCAGGTCATGCACGCCAACCCGCGCCGCATTGCCCCCGACGCCCTGGCCGTGGACGCCGCCGAAATGATGGAAGCCCACGCCATCACCAGCGTGCTGGTGGTGGACGCTGCGGGCGCCCTGGTGGGCGTGGTGCACATCGGCGATCTGATGCGGGCGAAGGTGATCTGACGATGGCGCTGGTTCCTCAGACCTCTCCCTCTCCTGCCCTGCAGATTGACCCTGAGCTGCTGCTGCGCGCCCAGGGCGTGCGCGTGGCCTTTTTCGACGTGGACGGTGTGCTCACCGACGGCGGCCTGTACTTCAGCGAAACGGGCGAGACCCTCAAGCGCTTCAACACCCTGGACGGCCACGGCCTCAAGCTGCTGCAAAAGGCAGGCATCACCCCCGCCGTCATCACCGGTCGCGACTCTGCCCCATTGCGCGTGCGCCTCAAGGCCTTGGGCGTGGAGCACGCCGTGTTTGGCACCGAAGACAAGCGCCCCGCCGCGGAGCAGATTCTGGCCACCCTGGGCCTGACCTGGGCGCAGGCGGCTGCCATGGGCGACGACTGGCCCGACCTGCCCGTGATGCGCCGCAGCGCCTTTGCCTGCGCGCCCGCAAACGCCCAGACCGAGGTGCGCCACGCGGCCCACTTCGTCACCCAAGCGCGCGGGGGCGAGGGTGCAGCGCGCGAGCTGTGTGACTTGCTGCTGGTGGCCACGGGCCGCTATGCGGCGCTGCTGGCGGACTACACCGCATGATCCGCGTGATCCGCCAGGGCTGGGACCAGCTCTCGATCTACCTGCCCGTGGTGCTGATGGGCCTGCTGGCCCTGGGCACCTGGTGGCTGGTGCGCAACGCGCCCATGCCCCAGTTGCCTGCGATTGACCGGCCCGTGCAGCACCAGCCGGACTATTTCATGAAGTCCTTTTCGGTGAAGACATTCGATGCCACGGGCCGCCTGCAGAGCGAGGTGCAGGGTGACGAGGCGCGCCATTACCCCGACACCGACACGCTGGAGATCGATCAGGTCCGCATGCGTTCGGTCAGCCTCGATGGCCGGGTCACCGTGGCCACGGCCAACCGGGCCCTGAGCAACGCCGATGGCTCCGAAGTGCAGTTGTTCGGCAACGCCATCGTCAAGCGTGAACCGCTGCCCGCCAAGCCCGGGGCGGCAGCGCAGCCCCCCATGGAGTTCCGTGGTGAGTTTCTGCATGCCTTCACCAACACCGAGCGGGTGCGTTCTGATCAGCCGGTCACGCTCACCCGTGGCAACGACCGCTTCACCGCCGACAGCATGGATTACGACAACCTCGACCAGGTGTTGCAACTGCGCGGGCGCGTGCGCGGCATGATCCTGCCGGGCACCACGCGGTAGCCTCCACCTATCCTGCCTTGCCGCCCACTGTCGGAATGCACATGACCACTCCCCTTGTCTTCATCACCGGCGCATCCAGTGGCATCGGCCAAGCGCTGGCCCAGCGCTACCACCAAGCGGGGTTTCGCCTGGCTCTGGTGGCGCGGCGCACTTCCGAAGTCAAAACATGGGCAAGTGCTCAAGGAATAAGCCCTGAAAGCTATGAAATTTATAGTGCTGATGTGTCGGTGACTGACAGCATCGTGACTGCAGGGCGCGATTGCATCGCACGCCAGGGTGTGCCGGATGTGGTGATCGCCAATGCCGGCATCAGCGTGGGCATGGACACAGCGGTGCGGGACGATATCGACGTCATGGCCCGCACCTTTGCCACCAACAACATTGGCATGGCGGCCACCTTCCAGCCGTTTGTGGACGCCATGGTGCAGCGCGGCAGCGGCACCCTGGTGGGCATCGGCAGCGTGGCCGGCATCCGGGGCCTGCCCGGCCATGGCGCCTACTGCGCCAGCAAGGCGGCTGTCATCAGCTACTGCGAAAGCCTGCGGGGTGAATTGCGCCCCCACGGCGTGCGCGTGGTGACGGTGTCGCCGGGCTACATCGATACCCCCCTCACGCAACAGAACCGCTACAGCATGCCGTTTTTGATGCAGCCCGCCGATTTTGCCGACCAGGCGTTCCGCACCATTCAGGCGGGCGTGAGCTACCGGGTCATCCCCTGGCAAATGGGCGTGGTCGCCAAGCTGCTGCGCATGCTGCCGAACCCATTGTTTGACAAGGTGCTAGCGGGCCGTCCGCGCAAGCGCCGCCAGAGCGAAATGCAGTAGGGGCGGGATTGCACAAGGCGCCCCAAGGCGCCGTGGGCGATGGAGATTGCTATCTCGACGTGCAGCTGCCATGAAAAAGGGCCCTGAAGGGCCCTTGTGACAGAAAAACGGGTGTGGTTCAGTAGCCGCCGTTGCCGCCGCCACCGTAGCCACCACCGCCGCCATTGCGGCCGCCGCCACCACCGTTGCGTGAACCCGAGCCGTACGGGCTGCGGAAGCCACCTTCGCTGCGGCCACCGCCGCCGTAGCCCCCGCCACCACCTTCGCGGCCGCCGCCGTATCCACCGCCGCCGCCCTCGCGGCCACCACCATAGCCACCGCCGCCTTCACGGCCGCCGCCATATCCGCCACCACCGCTGCGGCCGCCGCCGTACCCGCCACCACCACCACCGCCGCCGAAACCACCGCTACGGGGTGGGCGTGGTTCCATGGGGCGGGCTTCGTTCACCACAATGCTGCGGCCGCCGAGGGGTTGGCCGTTCATGCCGTTGATAGCGGCCTGGGCTTCTGCGTCGCTGCCCATCTCCACAAAGCCAAAGCCTTTGGAGCGACCCGTGTCGCGCTCCATCATGACCTTGGCGCTGGTCACGGCACCGAACTGGCCAAAGGCCTGTTCCAGATCACCGTCGCGCACCGAGTAAGGCAGGTTGCCGACGTACAGTTTGTTGCCCATCGAGGGACTCCTCAAAAACACATGGATAAAGCGATGGAGTCCCCAAAACGCAGCCAGCTAATCTCAATGACGCTCTCAGCGCGAAACTGACGGATCACCGCAAACTTGAAATGCAGGCAAAGCCCGCCAGACCATTATGCGCCACACTTTTGGGGAAAAAGCAAGGGGCTTTGCGCGCTGTGGTGTCCGTGCCGCGCCAGAACGCAAAAAGGAGCCCGAAGGCTCCTTTTTTTGTCGTCGGCAGGTCCTGAGGACTGCCGATAAGGACTTATTAGTAGCTGCTACGGCCACCGCCGTAACCACCACCGCCGCCACCGCCGTAGCCGCCGCCACCGCTACGGCCACCGCCGTAACCGCCGCCGCCGCCATTGCCGCCACCGAAGCCACCGCTACGGGGAGCGCGGGGCTCCATAGGACGGGCTTCGTTGACCACGAGGTCACGGCCACCGAAATTTTGACCATGCACGCCTTGGATGGCGGCTTGGGCTTCAGCATCGCTGCCCATTTCGACAAAGCCGAAACCCTTGGAGCGGCCGGTGTCACGTTCCATCATGACCTTGGCGCTGCCAACCGAGCCGTACTGGCTGAAGGTCTGCTGCAGATCTTCGTCGCGGAAAGAGTAGGGCAGGTTGCCCACGTAAAGTTTGTTGCCCATGAAGGACTCCTGAAAAAACACAAAAACGCGATGGAGCCCGACGCAATCAACAAACCTGTGACGACTTCAAAGACGCGAAACTGACCATTCACCGCTAAGCTAACTGCCCTTCTGCAAGCAGAAAAGCGAATCCATTATTAATCACTTTATGGGGCCCGTGGGGTTTTATTTCTGGGCAGATGGGCTCAAAACACCGGGGCAGCGTGGTTTTTCGGGGAATTTCAGGGCAAACCATAGGGTAAAATCCGTGGGTCTTTGGGGAGTAGCCCGCCCGGCCGCGCAACGCGCCGGGGGCATGCGTCAACACACTTGGGTTCTTTGAGACCTATGGCGTATGCGGCTTTTGAGCTGGGCGAGACCATTGACTGCAAACCGATCCACATGGCCGGAGTCGGGGTGCAGTCAATGCGTTTTCCACCCATCCGGCCGGATAGGACCCCCTCCCCCATGGAAGCCTTCTTCATTTCCACCGCCATCGTCGCGCTCGCCGAGATGGGCGACAAGACGCAGCTGCTCGCTCTGGTGCTCGCGGCACGCTTTCGCAAACCCTGGCCCATCGTGCTGGGTATCCTGGTGGCCACGCTGGTCAACCACGGCCTGGCCGGCGCTGTCGGTGCCTGGGTGACCACCTTCCTGGGCCCCCAGGTGCTGCGCTGGATTTTGGGCGCCTCATTCATCGCCATGGCGGTCTGGATGCTGATCCCCGACAAGCTGGACGAAGGCGAAGCCGACGGATCGCCACGCTGGGGTGTGTTTGGCACCACCGTGGTCGCATTCTTCCTGGCCGAGATGGGCGACAAGACCCAGATCGCCACGGTCATGCTGGCTGCCAAATACAACGCTTACCTCTGGGTGGTGGCGGGCACCACGTTGGGCATGATGCTGGCCAATGCGCCCGTGGTCTGGCTGGGTGAGCGCATCACGCGCAAGGTGCCCATCCGCGCGGTGCATCTGGTGTCTGCCGCCATCTTTCTGGTGTTGGGGCTGCTGGCGATTTTTTCGTCTGCAGGCTGACCTGATCGGTGCGACGGGCTGGGCGACGCGGCGCTGCTTTGGTATATTTGCTAGACGCGCCGATTTGCCACAGCTTGCGGGCGCTTTATAAATTCTGCTAAAGACCCGTCCGACACACCTGCCCGGCCTCGTTTTTAGCGACGCCGGGTATTTTTTTGCCGAGGTTTTGCCCTCGGTGACAGCGGCTCCTCAAGGGGCTTGCGGCGTGTGCAAGCGGTGGAACGTGAGGGCTTACCAGTTCCAACTATGTCGTTCATCGCCACACCCCAGTCCATGCATTTCCCGGATGCGCTGCCGCTGCAAAGCGGCGCGTCCATCCGCGACTACCACCTGGCCTTTGAGACCTACGGCACGCTCAATGCCGACCGCTCGAACGCCGTGCTCGTGTGCCACGCCCTCAACGCCTCGCACCATGTGGCGGGCGTGTACGCCGGGCAGGACAAGAGCGAGGGCTGGTGGGACAACATGATCGGCCCCGGCAAGCCCGTGGACACCGACCGCTTCTTCGTCATCGGCGTGAACAACCTGGGCTCGTGTTTTGGCTCCACCGGGCCCATGCACCACCACCCGGACACCGGCGAGGTTTATGGCGCGGACTTCCCGGTGGTCACGGTGGAAGACTGGGTCAACGCCCAGGCACGGTTGCTGGACCGTCTGGGCATCCAGCAACTGGCGGCCGTGCTGGGCGGCAGCCTGGGCGGCATGCAGGCCCTCAGCTGGACGCTGCAGTACCCCGAGCGCATGCGCCACGCGGTGGTGGTGGCCAGTGCGCCCAACCTCACGGCCGAGAACATCGCCTTCAACGAAGTCGCCCGCCGCGCCATCGTGACCGACCCGGATTTCCACGGCGGCCACTTTTACCGCCACGGCGTGATCCCCAAGCGTGGCCTGCGCATTGCCCGCATGATCGGCCACATCACGTACCTCAGTGACGACGTGATGAACGAGAAGTTCGGGCGTCAGCTGCGTGAAGGCATCGACCTGAAATACAGCACGCAGGACATCGAGTTCCAGATCGAAAGCTACCTGCGCTACCAGGGCGACAAGTTCAGCGACTACTTCGACGCCAACACCTACCTGCTGATCACCCGCGCGCTCGACTACTTTGACCCCGCCCGCGCGCACGCCGGCAACCTCACGCGCGCCCTGGCCCGCGCCACGGCGAAGTTCCTGTTGGTGAGCTTTACCACCGACTGGCGCTTCTCGCCCAAGCGCAGCCGTGAGATCGTGAAGGCCCTGCTCGACAACCGCCGCAGCGTGAGCTACGCCGAGATCGATGCGCCCCACGGGCACGATGCCTTTTTGCTCGATGACGCCCGGTACATGGGCGTGATGCGCTCTTATTTCGATAGCATTGCCAAGGAGTTGCAACCATGACCGAAAAAGCGGCGATGCAAGCCCTGGCGCGCCTGGTGCCCCCCGGCTCGCGCGTGCTCGACCTGGGCTGTGGCAACGGCGCCATGCTTGACTACCTGCAGCGCGAGCGCGGCTGCAGCGGCTATGGTGTGGAGATCGACGACGCCAACGTGCTGGCCTGCGTGCAGCGCGGGGTGGATGTGATCCAGCTCAACCTCGACGAGGGGCTGGCCATGTTCGACGACAACAGCTTTGACGTGGTGCTGCAGATCGACACGCTGCAGCATTTGCGCAATGCCGAAACCATGCTGCGCGAGACCGCGCGCGTAGGCCGCACGGGTGTAGTGGCGTTTCCCAACTTTGCGCACTGGCCCAACCGCCTGTCCATCCTGCGCGGACGCATGCCCGTGACGCGGCGCCTGCCCTACCAGTGGTACGACACGCCCAACATCCGCGTGGGCACCTACAAGGACTTCGAAGTGCTGGCCACCAAGAACAGCCTGCGCATCCTGGATGCCTTCGGCCTGCAGGATGGACAGGAAGTGCGCTGGCTGCCCAACGCACGCGCGGGCACCGCCGTCTTCCACTTCGAACACGCGTAGCGCTTACCGGGGTGTACGCCCCGGCGACACGCCGCTGTCAAGCGCATCGGCTAAGGTGCGGGCTCCGTTTGTAGGAGACCCGCATGAAACGCATTGCACTGCGCGCCGTGACTGCTGCCGCGCTGTTGACCACCTGGGCGCTGGGCGCCGTGGCCCAGGCCTGGCCGCCCACCCCCACCGTCATTGCCCACCGGGGCGCCTCGGCCCTGCGGCCGGAGCACACGCTCGCCGCGTACCAGAAGGCCATTGATGACGGCGCCGACATCATCGAGCCCGACCTGGTCATCACCAAGGACGGCGTGCTGGTGGCGCGGCACGAGAACGCCATCGCCATCCTGGGCGCCGATGGCTCTGTGAAGGAAGCCACCACCGACGTGGTGGACCGCCCCGAGTTCGCAGGCCGCAAAACCACCAAGACCATCGACGGCCAGGCCATCACCGGCTGGTTCACCGAAGATTTCACCCTGGCCGAGCTCAAAACCCTGCGCGCCCGCGAACGCATCCCTGCACAGCGCCCGGCCAACGTGGCCTATAACGGCCAGTTCGAGGTGCCCACCTTGCAGGAGGTGATCGACCTGGCCAAGGCGGCGACGGCCAAGACCGGTCGCACCATCGGCATCTACCCCGAGACCAAACACCCCACCTACTTCCAGTCCATCGGCCTGCCGCTGGAGGCGCCACTGCTGGCCGTGCTGGAGAAGAACGGCTGGAACCACAAGGACGCGCCCGTGTTCGTGCAGTCGTTCGAGGTCAGCAACCTGCAGGCGATCCGCAAGCTCAGCAGCGTGCGCCTGGTGCAGCTGGTCGCCCCTTCGGGCCGGCCGTATGACTTTGTGGCGCAGGGCGCGGCCAACACACGCGCTTATGCCGACCTGATCACGCCCGAGGGCCTGAAGCAGGTGGCCACTTACGCCAACGCCATTGGGCCATTCAAGACCCTGGTGGTGCCGGTGAAGGACGGTGTGCCCGGCGAGCCCACGCCGCTGGTCGCGCAGGCCCATGCCGCCGGGCTGGCAGTGCATATCTGGACGCTGCGGCCCGAAAACGCCTTCCTGCCCGCCGGTCTGAAGAAGGCGCCCACCACCGATGGCATCGTGCGCGGCGACAGCGTGGCCGAGATCACGGCCTACCTGCGCGCGGGCATCGACGGCTTCTTCACCGACGACTCGGCGGTGGGCCGTGCTGCAGTCCAGGCCTTCACGGCGAAGGCGACGAAGTAACAGGTGCCGGGCGCGGCTTGCCCGGTGCGGAACGCGCCCCCTGGCGCAACCCCAGTTGCCGCGCCTTTTCCACCCACAGTGCCAGCCGGTCGGCGCTGGCGCTGCGCACCGGGCCAAAGCTGTGCACCTGCACGGGCCGGATGCCGCAGAACTCCAGGATGGCTTTCTTCATCTGGTGGTGCCCCGGCATGCGCGTGACCCAGCGGAAGTACCAGGGCGGCGAGTCCATGGTCACCAGCAGCTCGGCCGATCGGCCGGTCAGCAGCTTGTCCCACAGCGATGAGCCTTTGCGGTACTTGAAGGCATAGCCGGGCAGCAGCACGCGGTCGATAAAACCCTTGAGCAGCGCGGGCATGGCGCCCCACCAGATGGGGTACACCCACACCAGGTGGTGCGCCCAGCTGATGTCAGCCTGTGCGGCCAGCAGGTCGGGTTCCAGCGGCTGGGCAGCGCCATAGCCCTGGAACAGGGGGTTGAAGGCCAGCTGACCCACGTCCAGAAAGCGCACCTGCGCCCCGGCGTGCCGGGCGCCCTCGGCATAGGCACGTGCCATGCCCGCGCACAGGCTCCCGGCGGCGGGATGGCCCAGGATGACCAGAATGTTGTGTTGCTCTGCCACAGACGCTCCATCTCGGTGTTGTTGATGGCGCCATGGTCACCTTGCCCCACGGGGCAGAGTCAAGCGGTCAGGTCAAGTCGCGGTGGATCTCGCAGCGCCCGCTGTGGTCGCTGCACCAAATTGCGCGGGGTTGTGCGCTGGAGGTGCCACCGCCAGTGTGTAGAGTGCAGCGCAGGCTTCGGGTGCCACGGGCACGGCCAGCGTGTCGCAGGTGTGCAGCTCGGCTTCCAACAGCGCCAGCTGCGCGTCCAGCGCTGACAGGCGCGCCAGCTCCTGCGCCACGGCGGCCCGCCGCCCGGCCACCAGTTGGGCCATGCGGTCCCAGCCTGCAGCGGTGTCGATGTGGGGCAGGCCGTCCAGCTCCGACAGCCGAAAACCCAGCGCCTGGGCCCGGCGGATCAGCAACACGCGGGCCACATCGGCCTCGCCATAGTGGCGGTAGCTGCCCGCGCGTGCCACCGTGCCTAGCAGGCCCCGTGACTCATACAGCCGGATGGCCTTGGGCGTGGTGCCGGTGCGTTGGGTGAGTTCTCCGATGCGCATGGGTGATCCTGAGATTGCTATAAAATGTATAGCTGTAAAGGCATATGAAACTAGCGCTAGAGGCGAATTTGGCACAAATTCAGGCTCCACGGCGCTCTGGGCGGGCAATGGGCTCGTTGGCTACACGATAAGCTGCGGCGCTTAGAAGTTGCCTCTTCGCACTGCCCCCATGCCCCAGTTTGCCGCCCATCTGAGCCTGATGTACACCGAGCTGCCCTTGCTCGACCGTTTTGCGGCTGCGGCGCGCGACGGGTTCCGGGCGGTGGAACTGCACTTCCCCTACGCTTTCGACCCCCGCGAGATCGCTGCCCGGCTGCAGGACAACGGCCTGCAGCTGGTGCTGTTCAACGCCCCGGCGGGCGGGTTCGCGCCCACCGACATGGCCCACGCCTGGGACCAGGGCGCACGGGGCCTCGCCGCGCAGCCGGGTCGAGAGGCGGAGTTTCGCGCCGGGGTGCTGGAGGCCCTGCGGTATGCCGAGCAACTGCGCTGCCCGTTCATCAACCTGCTGTGCGGCACCGTGCCGCCGGGGGTGGAGCGCGAATCGCTGAAGGCCCTGTGCGTGGGCAACCTGCGCTGGGCGGCAGAGCAGGCCGCGCGTGCAGGGTGTGACATCCTCATCGAGCCCACCAACCTGCGCGACGTGCCGCGTTATTTTCTGAACCGGCAGGACCATGCGCACGAGCTGCTCGACGCGGCCCAGGTGCCCCACCTGAAGGTGCTGATGGACCTGTACCACTGCCAGCTGGTGGAGGGGGACCTGCACGGCAAGCTGCAGCGTTACCTGCCCACGGGCCGCGTGGCCCACATCCAGGTGGCGGGCGTGCCCGCGCGCAACGAGCCCGACCGGGGCGAGCTGCACTACCCGTTCCTGCTCGACACCATCGACGCCCTGGGCTACACGGGCTGGGTGGGGTGCGAATACACCCCGGCGGCAGGCACGTCACAGGGGCTCGGTTGGCGGGACTGGGCCCTGCGCAGCCGCGCCCCTCACCCCGCATAGATCGTTTCGGCGGTCGGCACCAATACGCGCGAATGCGTAAGGGAATGCGTGAATAAATGTAACAAGGTGCTGCGCTTAGAGTGAATGCAGACCGGCCCAGCCGGCTTTCCGCATTCCATTCCAGGAGACACCCCGCATGCCCGCATCCCTTGCCAACAACCGATCCGTCGCGCGCCAGGTCACGTTGACCGCCATTGCGCTGGTGGCCTTGGTGCTGGTGCTGGTGGGGCTGGCGATTGCCGTGCTGACCGAGCGCAGCACCCGCGCCCAGGTGGTGGCCAGCGTGGGCGACACGGCGCAGAGCGTGGCGCAGTCGCTGGACGCGGCCGACAACACCAACCGCGAGCTGGTGCAGCTGACCATGAAGGGCTTTCAGCGCTACTTCGAGGCCACCATGCAGCTCGACGAAGCCTCGGGCGAGCTGCGCAGCTACGGCGCGCTGGTCAACGAGGACTATGGCTCGGTCGACAAATTTGCCAGCGAGACGGGCGGCATTGCCACCGTGTTTGCCAAGAAGGGCGACGATTTCATCCGCATCACCACCTCGGTCAAGAACGACAAGGGCGAGCGCCAGATGGGCACGCCGCTTGGCCGCACCGACCCGGCCTACGCCACGGTGTCCAAGGGCGAGCCCTTTACTGGCGTCACGGTGGTGAACGGCAAGCCCTTCATGGGCCACTACCTGCCCGCCAAGGACGCCTCGGGCAAGGTCATTGCGCTGCTGTTCATCGGCAACGACATCAGCGTGTTCCACGCCATGCTGCAAAAACAGGTGGCGCAGACGAAGTTCTTCGAACACGGCGGCACCTATGTGATCAACCCTGGCACCTCGCTGGACCAGGCCGTGTTTGTGTACCACCCCACCGCGCGCGGCAAGCGCGTGCTGGAGGCCTACCCGCAGGCGCGCCCCTTCTTTGAAGCGCTGGCCGCATCGCAGGACGGCTTTGTGCGCGAGGCCGCAGACGTGCTGGGCACAGGCGCCGAGAACCCCTGGGCGCTGGTGCGCAAGACCGGTGGCGGCTGGTGGGTGGTGGCCGAGGTGGCCGACGGCGAGGCCATGGCCAGCCAGCGGCGCGTCACGCTGGCCGTGTGGGGCCTGATGGCCGTGGCCGTGGTGCTGCTGGCCATCGGCCTGTTTGTCATGCTGCGCCGGGGCGTGAGCCGCCCGCTGCAGGACCTGACCCAGGCCATCACGCTGGTCGCGCAGGGCGACCTGACCGAGGCCTTCCACACCACGCGGCGCGACGAGATCGGCGCGCTGGTGCAGGAGGTGGAGGGCATGCGCCAGCGCTATACGCAGATGCTGCAGCAGGTGCGCAATGCCGTGGACAGCATCACCACCGCCAGCGCCGAGATTGCCAGCGGCAACCAGGATCTGTCGGCCCGCACCGAGGCCACGGCCAGCAGCCTGGCGCAGACCGCACAAAGCATGGAGCACCTGACCTCCACCGTGCGCCAGTCGGCCGACGCCGCGCGCCAGGCCAACCAGCTGGCCAGCACCGCGGCCGAGGTCGCCGCGCGCGGCGGCCAGGTGGTGGGCGAGGTGGTCACCACCATGGGCGACATCAACCAGAGCTCGCGCAAGATCGCCGACATCATCGGCGTGATTGATTCGATCGCGTTCCAGACCAACATCCTCGCGCTCAACGCTGCGGTAGAAGCCGCCCGCGCGGGTGAGCAGGGCCGGGGTTTTGCCGTGGTGGCCAGCGAAGTGCGCAACCTGGCCGGGCGCAGCGCCGAGGCCGCGCGCGAGATCAAGGCGCTGATTGGTGCGTCCGTAGAGCGGGTGGAGTCGGGCGCGCGCCTGGTGCAGAACGCGGGCAGCACCATGGACGAGATTGTGGGCTCGGTCAAACGGGTGGGCGACATCATCGGCGAGATCACGGCCGCATCGACCGAACAGTCCGACGGCATCGGCCAGGTCAACACCGCCGTCAACCAGCTCGACCAGATGACGCAGCAGAACGCTGCGCTGGTGGAGCAATCGGCCGCCGCTGCGCAAAGCCTGCGCGAGCAGGCCACGCGGCTGGCGGGCGCGGTGCAAGTGTTCAAACTCTCGCGCGGCGACGGCACGGCGACCCACGGTGGCCTGGGTTACTCGCCGCGCGGGGCCCTGGCTGCGCCCATGGCGCAAACCGACGACGGCGAGGGACAGCACGCGCCCGGCAGCGGAGCCCGGGCGCCCGCCCAGCTGCAATAGGGCGCACGAACGGTGGGGGTGGTCATCCGGCGGTTTGCGGTCTGTGGCCCTTGGTTTATGCTGGTCTGATTCCTTTCACTCCCCCGCCCACCTGCATCCATGGCCGCCCACGTCCCCACCATGCTGGCAATGATCATTGCCAGCTCCCTCATGATGGCGGCCTCCATGGCCGTGGTGGGCTGGGGCCGGCGGCGCGATGGTCTGGGTCGCTGGGCGGCGGCCCTGCTGGTCAACGCCATCGGCCACCTGCTGATCATGCTGCGCGGCCTGATTCCCGATGTGTTGTCCATCGTGGTGGGCAACCTGATGTTGTCCAGTGTGTTCGTGGGGATGATTGCTGCGGTCTACCAGTTCCAGGGGCGGCCGGTGCGCTGGCCGCTGCTGCTGGCCCCACCGGCGCTGGTGCTGGTTTTTGTCTCGGTGTTCATCGACAACTTTCCGGCGCGGGTGAGTTTTGTGGGCCTGGTCATCGGGCTGCAGGCCGTGTGGGCGCTGCTGGCAGCGCTGTCGCACCGGCATGCCACCGTAGGGCGCGGGCAATGGCTGCTGGTGGCGGGCCTGTTGCTGGAGGCCGTGGTGCTGGGGGGCCGTGCATTGGTGGCCATCAGCACGCACACCGAGGCCACGAACATCCTGCAAAGCAGTGCGCTGCAAACGCTGACCTTTCTGGCCACCTTCTCGGTGGTGCTCGTCAGCTCGGTGGGTTTTGTGTTCATGTCGCGTGACCGGGCCGACGAAAACAACCGCGTGCTGGCCGCGCTGGACCCGCTCACCGGCGTGGCCAACCGCCGCTCGCTGATCGCCGCGCTGGACCGCGACGTGGCCCGCGCGCAGCGCATGCGCGAGCCCATGGCGCTGATGATGGTGGACATCGATCACTTCAAGGACGTGAACGATCAGTACGGCCACCCCGCCGGTGACCGCGTGTTGTGCAGCGTGGTCAATGTGCTGCGCCAGCGCGTGCGTGCGCAGGACCTGGTGGGCCGCTACGGGGGCGAGGAGTTCATGGTGCTGCTGCCCGACACCGGCCTCACGGGCGCCGAGCAGCTGGCGCGCGAGCTGTGCAAGGCGGTCGAGGAGTCCCGCTGCCCCGCCGATGGCGTGCCCGGCCCCGGCATTGCGGTCACGGTGAGCATTGGCGTGTTTGGCGGGCGGCTGGAGTCGGGTGACAGCTGGGACATGCTGATTGCTGCCGCCGACCGCGCGCTGTACCAGGCCAAGAACAACGGCCGCAACCGCGTCGAGGTGGCCACGGGCTTGCGCCGCCCCAGCGCCCAGCTGGCGGCCCAGGCCAATCCCGAGACCCTGCCCGAGTCTCTGTATTGATCGATGGCGCCCGGCGGGGGGTTGTGTTGGAATGGCGGATTGATCACCTTCCGCCTTCAGGAGCCCCACCATGAACGCCCGAGTGCCCTCCCAAGTCCTTCAGCCTGAGCTTGCCCTGCAGCGTGTCAGCCAGGCCTGGGACAGCGACATTGTTCGCCAGCTCACCGACTACATCGCCATCCCTGCCAAGTCCCCCACGTTCGCGGCCGACTGGGCCGAGTTGGGCCTGCTCGACACCGTGGTGCGCAACGCCGCCGCCTGGGTGGAGTCGCAAAAGGTCGAGGGCCTGACGCTCGAAATCGTGCGCCTGGAAGGCCGCACCCCCGTGCTGTTCTTCGAGATCGCCGCCACCCAGCCCAATGCCACCGACACCGTGCTCATGTACGGCCATCTGGACAAGCAACCCGAGTTCTCTGGCTGGCGCAGCGACCTGGGCCCTTGGACGCCCAAGTACGAAGACGGCAAGCTCTACGGCCGGGGCGGCGCCGATGACGGCTATGCGGTGTACGCCAGCATCGCTGCGGTGCAGGAACTCAAGCGCCAGAACGTGCCGCACCCGCGCATCGTGGGTCTGATTGAAACCTGCGAGGAAAGCGGCTCGCGCGACCTGCTGCCCTACATCGATGCACTGAAGCCCCGCATGGGCAACGTGGCGCTGGTCGTGTGCCTGGACTCGGGCGCCGGCAACTACGACCAGCTGTGGCTCACCACCAGCCTGCGCGGCATGGCCAGCGGCACGCTGAAGGTCGAGATCCTCACCGAGGGCATCCACTCGGGCGACGCCTCGGGCCTGGTGCCCTCGTCGTTCCGCATCATGCGGCAGGTGCTGGACCGGCTGGAAGACAGCGCCACTGGCCGCCTGCTGCCCGCCAGCTTCCATTGCGAAGTGCCCGCCGACCGGCTGGCCCAGGCCCGCGCCACGGCGGCCATCCTGGGCGAAGAGGTGTACCGCCGCTTCCCCTGGGCGCACTACGACTGCGGCGGCTCCACCACGTTTGCACTGCCCACCACCACCGACCCGGTGCAGGCATTGCTCAAGCGCACCTGGGAGCCCACGCTCAGCGTCACCGGGGCCGAAGGCTTTCCGGCGCTGCAGGACGCTGGCAACGTGCTGCGACCCTACACCGCCTTCAAGCTCAGCCTGCGCCTGCCCCCGCTGGTGGACGCAGCGCAAGCCGTGCAGGACCTGAAGGCGCTGCTGGAAGACAACGCGCCCTACCAGGCCAAGGTCACCTTCCAGAGCGGCGGCGGTGCCACGGGCTGGAATGCCCCGGCCACCACACCCTGGTTCGAGCAGGCGCTCAACGAGGCTTCGCAGGCGCACTTTGGCGCGCCCTGCGGCTACATTGGCCAGGGCGGCACCATTCCGCTCATGAACATGCTCAGCGAAGGCTTTCCCACCGCGCAGATGATGGTGTGTGGCGTGCTGGGCCCCAAGAGCAACGCGCATGGCCCCAACGAGTTTTTGCACGTGCCCTATGCCAAGCGCCTCACCGCCTCCGTGGCACACGTGATGGCGGCCATGGCCCAGCAGGCAGCCGCTGCGGCCACGGCCCCCTGACACCAGAGGGCGCCACACCAGGCGCCCTGGGTGCTCTTCCTCACGCTTCCATCACCGGGTCACACCATGGAAAAACGCGTATTTCTCCACGCCTGCTCTGCAGCTGCCCTTGCCACTCTCGCGCCGGCGTCCGGTACGGCCCAGACCCCGGCTGGCGGCAGCACACCGGGCCCGCTTCACACGCTGACCGGTACCAACAGCGAAGGCAAACCGGTCATGCTGACGGACTATGCGGGCAAGGTGTGTCTGGTGAGCTTTTTCACCGCTGGCTGCGCTCTGTGCACCAACGAGTTGCGCCTCATGCGCGAGTTTTACACCGCCAATCGCCAGCGCGACTTTGTGCTGCTGGGCGTGAACATGGATGAGAAGGCTTCTGACTTCATGCAGTACATCGAGCTGCTCAAGGTATCAGTGCCCGCCGAGCAGCGTTTTCCCATTGCCTGGCGAAACGCCGAGGGGCACAAGGACAGTTTTGGCGCCATTTCGCGACGTCCCACGCACTTCGTGCTCAACCGCAAGCACCAGCAAGTGCTGCGGCGCGAAGGCAATTTCCTGCCCACCGACTGGGATGACCTCTGGGTATCTCTGGCTTGAAAACCCCGAGCAGCTTCGCCCGATCAGGGGTCACGCTCTCTGGGTCTTGCCGGCAGTACAAGCCTGACCATTTAGTGCATCGGGTATTTGGGTGCGCCGGGTATGCTGTCCCATCGCGTCTCGAATGCCCTGCTTTCCATGACTTCTGACGAACTGCTTCCTTCGACCCTGACCACCTTCACCGCCAGCGACGGCGAGAACCTTGCCGTGCAGGACTGGCCGCTGCCCGAGGGTGAGCCGCAACGCGGCACCGTGTTGCTGGTGCACGGCCTGGGCGAGCATGTGGGCCGCTACGACGCGCTGGCCCGCCGCCTCAACGACTGGGGATTTGCGGTGCGGGGCTATGACCAATACGGCCATGGCGAATCGGCCGGGCCGCGCGGCGGGCTCACGTCGGACATGCGCCTGCTGGACGATCTGGCGGACCTGGTGGACGCCACCCGCGCCCGCATGCCGGCAGGGCAACCCCTGGTGCTACTGGGCCACAGCATGGGCGGCTTGGTGGCCTCGCGGTTTGTGTCACTGCACCTGCGGCCGGTGGATGCACTGGTGCTGTCCTCCCCCGCACTCGATGCCGGCCTGGGCGCCGTGCAAAAACTGCTGCTGGCCACGCTGCCGCGCATCGCGCCCAACCTGCGCGTGGGCAATGGGCTGGATGCACAGTACCTTTCGCATGACAGCGCCGTGGTGGCGGCCTACCTGGCCGACCCGCTGTGCCACGACCGCATCAGCGCGCGCCTTGCCCGCTTCATTGCCGAGGGTGGCCCCGCCACCGTCGCCCGTGCTGCGCACTGGAGCGTGCCCACGCTGCTGATGTGGGCGGGCAGCGACAAACTGGTCAACCCCGCGGGCAGCCGTGCCTTTGCGGCCGCTGCACCCAAGGCCGTGGTGCAGTCCCACTGCTTTGAGCCCCTGTTCCACGAGCTGTTCAACGAAAGCCCGGAACTGGCGGAGCCGGTGTTCGACCTGCTGCGGCAATGGCTGGTGCGGCGCTGCGCGGTACCTGCAAAGCCGTAGGCAGGCACCGGGTGGCCTGATATCAGAGAAAACGGCTGGTTGCGCTAGTGCAATATGACCCGGTTGCTATTATTTTTGAAGTAGGCCGCCGAGCATCCCCAGCAGATCGTTGGCATTGCCAAACCCGCCGTGGGGCGCCTGGCCCTGGGGGCTCAGGTGGTCTACCAGGCCCGGCAACACCTGCGCCAGCTGCCCCGCCGCAGCGCTGGGGCCTACGCCCAGTTGCGACGCAATCTGCGCCAGCGGGCCACTGCCCAGCACCTGGGACAGCTGCTCGCCCGATATTGCGTGGTTGGGCCCCGTGCTCAGCCAGGACGCCATCACATTGCCCAGCCCTGCCTGCTGGAACTTGGCCATCAGCCCCGGCAGGCCGCCCACCGGGCCATCGTTGCTGATCAGGGACATCACGGCCTGCACCAACTGCGGGTTTTGTGCGGCCAGGCTCAGCAGGCCACCCAGGCCACCACCGGCCCCACCCGCCGCAGCGGCGCCACTGCCGCCTTGTGACGCGTTGTTGATGACGGCACCTAGAACGGAATCGAGCAAACCCATGGTGTTCTCCTGCAGAGGAATGAAGGGCGGCAGTGCGCCAGCCCGGACTTAACCATCCATGGTACGCACCTCTGCGGCGCTTTCGTGTCAACAATCGTGAACGGGGTGACGCCGCTGGGGTGCCGCGCCACTACTTGGTGCGGGGTGGGCGCTTGTCGAGCAGCGGCGCACTCACACCTTGTACCCCCACCAGCCCCAGCACCGTGACCAGCGAGGTCTGGGCGCCGTTCCAGGCATCCGTCAGGTCGATCCACTCCGACAGTGCGTGGAAGCCGCCCGTCTTGCCGCCGCCCCCGATCACGATGGCGGGGATGCCCAGCGCCATGGGCACGTTGGCATCGGTGCTGGCACCGGCCAGCACCGTCTTGCGGCCAAAGGCCGTGTTGGCGCGCACGGCGGCCTCCACGATCAACGCGTCGGCGGCGGTGCGGCCACCGGGCCGGTCGCCGATGAGCTTGGTCGATGCGCTCAGGGTGTTCACGCCCCAGCGTGCGTTCTCTTCGGTCACGGCGCTGTCCACGGCGGCCAACACCTGCTTTTCGGTGGCCAGCAGCGGGGCCATTTCGTCGGAGCGGATGTCCACCGCCATGCGCGCATCCGGCGCGATGGTGTTGACGGACGTGCCGCCGCCTACCGTGCCCACGGTGAAGGTGGTCTTGGGGCTCTTGGGCGTGCGGATCTCGGCGATCTTGGCAATGGCGCGGCCCATGCCGTGGATGGCGCTGGGCACCTCGCCGAACGCGGCGTAGCTGTGGCCGCCCGGGCCCTTGAAGGTCACCTCGTGGCGGTGGCTGCCCGTGCCCAGCACCAGCACCGTGCCATCGGGCGCGGGCTCCAGCGCCACCATGCCGTCGATGTCCAGGTGCTCCTTGAACAAATGCTTCATGCCGCGCAGGTTGCCCAGCTCTTCCTCGCCCACATTGCCCACAAACACCAGGTCGCCCACGGTGGCGATCTTCTGGTCGTTCAACACCTTGAGCCACGACAACAGCACGGCCAGGCCGCGCGTGTTGTCGGAGATGCCGGGCGCATACAGCTTGCCGTCGCGCTCCTTCACCTTCACGTCGGTGCCGGAGGGGAACACGGTGTCCAGGTGGGCCGAGATGACCAGCTTGGGCCCGTTGCCGGTGCCCTTGCGCACGCCCACCACATTGCCTTCGGCATCGATGGCGGCGTTGGTCAGGCCCAGGGCCTGGAGCCGGGCCAGGAAGGCTTCGGCACGCTTTTGTTCCTTGAACGGCGGCGCCTCGATCTCGGTGAGCATGCGCAGGTCTTCGGTGGCGCGGTCGTGGTCGGCCTTCACGGCGTCGAGCAGCTGCAGGATCTGGGGCGCAGCCATGAGCTGGCCGTAGGCCTTGTCCACGGCGGGACGCAGCGTGGTGGGCGTGGGCGCCACGGCGCCGAACTGCGCATGGGCGGCACCGGGCAGCAAGGCGGCGCAGGCGAGGGCCATGGCACCCACAAGGGCTGTGGCACGGAAGGTATGGAGAGGGAGAGTCATGGTGATCCAGCGAAACACGAACACAAACGGAAGGAGTGACCGGCCTGTCCAGCCATCGTGGATGGAGCCGCGGGCCGGCATGCAGTGCAATGCAATTGTTGGACCGAACCCCGCCCCCGGGCTCTGCTTTAATCTGCCGAGCCGACAGTTTTTCTTACATGCGCAAACACATCCCCAGCACCCGTGCCCTGCTTGTTTTTGATGCTGTGGCGCGCCACCACGGCGTGAGCAAGGCCGCCGAAGAACTCTGCCTCACCCACAGCGCCGTGAGCCAGCAGCTGCGCCTGCTGGAGGGCCAGCTGGGCTTGCAGCTGGTGCAGCGTGGCGCGCGCGGCTCCACCCTCACCGACGTGGGCCGCCGCTACCACGCGCAGATCGTGGGCGACCTGCTGCGGCTGCAGAACCACACGCTCGAAGCCATGGCCCAGCGGCCCGATGGCGCGCGTCTGCTGGTGGGCTGCGTGCCGGTGTTTGCCGAGCGGTGGCTGCTGCCCCGTCTGCCGGCCTGCCTTGCACAGCACAAAGGCTGCAGCCTGCACCTGCAGGTGTACCCCACGCAGATCTACATGGCGGAGATACCGTTCGACGTGGCCGTGCAATATGACGACGCGGCCTGGCCCGGTGTGGTGCCAGCGCCCCTGATGCCCGAGGTCTGCGTGGCCGTGTGTGCACCGCAGTCGCGCCACCGGCGTGCGACAGAGCGCGGCGACTTCCGGGCCGTGCCGCTGTTGCAGCTCAGCTCCCGCCTGGGGGCGTGGGGCGACTGGCTGGGCCGCGCGGGCATCACGCGCGTGCCGGCCCACACCCTGGGCGGCCACCGCTTTGATCTGTTCTCGATGCTGGTGGAGGCGGTGCGCGCCGATCTGGGTATTGGCCTGGTGCCCCGGTATTTTGTGGAGCGCGAACTGCAATCGGGCGAGTTGGTGCTGGCCCACCCGCACCACGACAGCGGTGCGCGGGGCTACAGCCTCTTTGTGGCGCCGGGGCGCCTGGAAGACCCTGCGGTGGCGGCCTTTGCACAGTGGCTGCGCACCACGGCGCAGGCAGAGGGCGCTGCGGTAGGCCGGTCTTCAGGCGCCGCTTGAAACACGCTGGCGCTGCAAACCCAGCCAGGCCAGCGCCAGCCCCGTCACCACAATCGGCACCAGCGATCCGGCATTCAACAGCGTCCAGCCCTGCGTCGTGACCAGCACGCCCGACGAGAACGCACTCAGCGCCAGCGTGGCGTACACGCAGAAGTTGATGGCTGCCTGGGCGCGGTCCTTCTCCTCCGGGCGGTAGGCCGTCATGGCCAGCGTGGTGGAGCCGGTGAACAGGAAGTTCCAGCCCACGCCCAGCAAGAACAGCGCAATGCCGAAGTGGTGCAGCTCCACGCCCATCAGCGCCACCGCCACACACGCCAGGTTGAGCAACACCCCCGTGCCCATGATGGGCAACACACCAAACCGCTTGATCAGGTGGCCGGTGACAAAGCCGGGCGCGAACATGCCGATCACATGCCATTCCAGCACCAGTGCCGAGGCATCAAAGTCAAAGCCACACACCTGCATGGCCAGCGGCGTGGCCGCCATCAGCAGGTTCATCACCCCATAGCCCAACGCGGCACCCACAATGGCCACGACGAAGGCAGGCTGGCGCATCAGCACAGAAAGGGGGCGCCCTGGCTCGCGTTGGCCCGCAGCGTTGAGCACCACGGGTTGCATTTCGAACCGGATGGCTGTCATGCACAGCATCGACAACAGTGCCACGCCGATGAGCGCGATATAGGCGCCCGCAAACGGCACCGGGAACAGCGTGCGCGTGGCGCTGGCCAGGTTGGGACCTGCCACGGCGCCCAGCAGGCCACCGGCCAGCACCAGCGAGACGGCCTTTTCGCGGTAGTCCGGCTTGGCCAGTTCGGCGGCGGCAAAACGGTACAGGCCACCGTTGGCGCTGTAGTAGCCCGCCACCACCGTGGCCGTGCACAGCAGCCAGAAACTGGCGCTGAACGCGGCCCAGGCACACAGCGCGGCCGACACCACGGCCACGGCCAGCCCGATCTGGAACGACACCTTGCGGCCCCAGCGCATTTGCGTCCTGGCCACCAGGGGCGTGGACAGCGCACCGCCCACCACATAGCCCATCACCGGCAGCGTGGCCATCCAGCCAAAGGGCGCGAGCTGCAGCCCCACCAGCCCGTTGATGGCGATGAAGACGACGTTGTTGGTCAGGAAAAGGCCTTGGCACAGGGCCAGCAACCACAGGTTCTTGTTCACGGCAGAGGGCGCCTTTTGGCGTCTTTATGAAATGGATGTCCCACGCAGGGCACTGGATGCAAGTCAAGGCCGGTGGGCGGTGTGGAACGCCGGGAAGGCTGGAGCACATCAAAACCCGACTGCTTTGCTCCGGCATTGTGCACTGCCGTTGATGAAGATCAGCGGATGCGCGGAGAGCCCCCCGTATGGTGGCGCCCAGTGCTGTGGCTCCCCACCGGGGCCAGCGTTTGAATGCTTGTGATGGATCCCTTGAAATCGACGGCCGCCGCCTTGCCCGAGGCGGCTGGCCCTGCCATGGAACTGGTTTGCCCCGCGGGCAGCCTGCCCGCCCTGAAGGCCGCTGTGGACCACGGCGCCAACTGTGTCTACCTGGGCTTGCGCGACGCCACCAACGCGCGCAACTTTGCGGGCCTCAACTTCGACGAGGCGGCCATTGCCCAGGGCATTGGCCATGCGCATGCGCGCGGCTGCAAGGTCTTCATGGCACTCAACACCTACCCCCAGGCGGCCAACCCGGGGCCGTGGCGCAGCGCCCTGGACAAGGCGGTGGACCTGGGCGTGGACGCCGTCATCCTGGCCGACCCCGGCCTCATGCAATACGCGGTGCAGCACCATCCCCGGCTGCGGTTGCACCTGTCGGTGCAGGGCTCGGCCACCAACTACGAGGCCATCAACTTCTACCGCGAGCAGTTCGGCATCGTGCGCGCCGTGCTCCCGCGTGTGCTGTCGATGGAGCAGGTGCGCCAAGTCATCGACCGCACGCCGGTCGAGATCGAAGTCTTCGGCTTTGGCAGCCTGTGCGTGATGGTCGAGGGGCGCTGTGCGCTGTCGTCGTACGCGACGGGCGAATCGCCCAACACGCACGGCGTGTGTTCACCCCCGAAGGCCGTGCGCTGGGTGGAGACCCCGCAGGGCCGCGAGTCGCGCCTGAACGGCGTGCTCATCGACCGCTACGCGCCCGGCGAGAACGCGGGCTACCCCACGCTGTGCAAGGGCCGCTTCGACGTGGGGGATGACGAGAACTACTACGCCATCGAAGAGCCCACCAGCCTCAACACGCTGGAGTTGCTGCCCCAGCTGCTCAAGATGGGTGTGCGCGCGATCAAGATCGAAGGCCGGCAGCGCAGCCCCGCCTATGTGGCGCAGGTCACCCAGGTCTGGCGCGAGGCCATGGACCAGTGCCTGGCCTACCCGCACCGCTATGCGCCCAAGACGCGCTGGATGGCCAGCCTGGACCAGGTGGCAGAAGGCCAGCAGCACACGCTGGGCGCTTACCACCGCCCCTGGAAATGAAATGATCAGGCGACAACCCCCTGAGGCGCTGCGCGCCTTCCCCTTCTCTCGCCTTGCTTGCGCGATGCGGGAAGGGGGACACCGCCAGCGCACGCCAGCGAAGCGCCGCATACGCGGCTTGGCGGCCCTTGCGCGGCGGTCGCTGGCCTGGGCCGCGCCAGATTCGAACTCAGTGAGCCGCTTTGGCGCCTGGCTACCACGATGAAAACCTTAGAGACCGCCCCATGAAACTTGCTCTCGGCCCGCTGCTGTACTACTGGCCCCGCGACACCGTGTTCGCGTTCTACGAAGCCATGGCCGCCACGCCTGTGGATGTGGTGTACCTGGGCGAGACGGTGTGTTCGCGCCGCCATGAGCTGCGCCTGGCCGATTGGCTGGCGCTGGCGCACATGCTGCGGGACGCGGGCAAGGAAGCGGTCTTGTCCAGCCAGGTGCTCATCGAGTCCAGCGCCGACGTGGGCGTGATGCACAAGATCACGGGCAATGGCGAATTTCTGGTCGAGGCCAATGACATGGGGGCAGTGAGCTGCCTTGCGCGTGTACCCGCCGGGCCGCAGGCCTTTGTGGCCGGGCCGCACCTGAACCTGTACAACGCGCCCGCGTTGCAATGGATGGCGCAACGGGGCGCCACGCGCTGGGTGATGCCGCTGGAGATGTCGCAGGACGCGCTCGCTGCTGTGCTGGCGCAGCGGCCCGCAGGCATCGAGACCGAGGTGTTTGCCTACGGCCGCATGCCCCTGGCCTATTCGGCGCGCTGCTTCACCGCCCGCCACCGCAACCTGCCCAAGGACGACTGCCAGTTCAGCTGCCTGCAACACGCCGACGGTCTGCCGCTGCGCACGCGCGAGGGCGAGGGTTTTCTGGTGCTCAACGGCACACAAACGCAATCGGCGCGCGTCTACAACCTGGCCAACGAACTGGCGGCGATGCAGGCCCAGGGCGTGGACGTGGTGCGGCTGAGCCCGCAGGCGCAGCACATGGCGCAGGTGATCGCCGCGTTTGACGAAGCCCGCCGTGCCGCAGCCGCCAAAGCCACTGCTGAAAACGCGCCCGACTTTGTGGAGCGCATGCAACCCTTCATGCCCGATCTGCCCTGCAACGGCTACTGGTTCGGGCGCCCGGGGCTGGAGCAGGGGATGCACGGCGCGGCGGGCGGTGCAGCCGCTCAGCCCTCCATGCACCCGTAACCACAAGGCAGATCACCATGTACCCCGGAGAACGTTTTAACAGCATCAGCCACCTGGTGGGTGCCCTGCTCGCCACGGCAGGCACGGCCGTGCTCATCACCCTCGCGGCGCGCCTGGGCGACCCGTGGAAGGTGGTGGCGTTCAGCATCTACGGCGCCATGCTGGTGGCGCTGTACGCGGCCTCCACCGCGTACCACAGCGTGCGCCGGCGCACCATCAAGGCCGTGCTGCAAAAGCTGGACCACTGCAGCATCTACCTGCTGATTGCGGGCAGCTACACGCCGTTTGCGCTGGTGTCGCTGCGCGGCGCCTGGGGTTGGTCGCTGCTGGGCGTGGTGTGGGGCCTGGCCCTGCTGGGCATTGCGCAGGAGATCTGGTGGGCGCGTGGCGCACGCGTGCTGTCGCTGGTCATCTATGTGCTCATGGGCTGGCTGGCGCTGGTGGCCGTGGTGCCGCTGTGGCAGGCGCTCACGCCAGCCGGGTTTGCCTGGCTGCTGGCGGGCGGTGCCTGCTACACGCTGGGCATCGTCTTCTATGCGCTGGACCACCGCGTGCGCCACGGCCACGGGCTGTGGCACCTGTTTGTGCTGGGCGGCAGCGTCTGCCACTTTTTCACCGTGTTTTTCTACGTGGCCTGAGGGCCCTTCTGTCTCATGGCGGCTTCTCCTCTTCGTTTCCCCCTGGTCGTTCCTGCGCCCGTGGGCGCTGTGCTGGCACGCCTGCCCGCCTACCCTGGCTCGCAGCTGCTGGTAACCGCGCTCAACCTGGCGCTCGCGCGGCACTTGCCTGCGGACGTGGGCCAGGTGCTGCTGCACAAGAAGATGCGGGTGCAGGTGCGCGATGCGCGCGTGGCGTTCGACTTTGCCTGGACGGGCCAGCGCTTCGCCCCCCATGCACCGCTGGTGCCGCCGCAGGTGGCCGATGTCACGCTGAGCGCTACGGCCCATGATTTTTTGCTGCTGGCCCAGCGCCAGCAAGACCCCGACACGCTGTTCTTCAGCCGCCGTCTGTCGATGGAGGGCGACACCGAGCTAGGCCTGGTGGTGAAGAACGCGCTTGATGCGATCGAGCTGCCCGTGCTGGACCCGCGCCAGTGGGTCCACAAGCTGGCGCCGCGCCAGGTGCTGGGCCACCTGCGCCGCCGCCTCGACCCCACTCCACGCAACGGAGGGTGAGCATGACCACCGACACCCATCCCCAGAACCACCCCTTGGTCTATTCCTGCTCCGGCTGCTCCAGCGCCGCGCAGCTGGCCAACCATGTGGCGCTGCAGCTCGACCGGCGCGGCGTGGCCGAGATGTCGTGCATTGCGGGCGTGGGGGGCGATGTGCCGCACCTGATGAAGACCGTGCGCTCGGGCCGGCCCATCATCGCGCTCGACGGCTGTCCGCTGGTCTGCGTGAAAAGCACGCTGGCGCGCCATGGCATCGTGGCCGACCGGCATTACCAGCTGCAGCAATACGGCGTGAAAAAGCGCACCCACGAAGACTTTGACCCCGTGCAGGCCGCGCTGGTGTTGGAGCAGGTGGAGGCTGACCAGCAGGCCCAGCCCCTGCGGCGCCCTTCTGTGGTGGAGCCCTCGCATGGCTGATGCTGCCCACACCCGCCGCATCATCGTCGCGATCTCGGGCGCCAGCGGCGCCGTGTACGGCGCGCGCCTGCTGCAGGTGCTGCAAGGCCAAAGCGGCATCGAGACCCACCTGGTCGTCTCCGACGCCGGCTGGCGCAACCTGCAGCACGAGCTGGACTTGGACCGCCCCGCCGTCGAGGCCCTGGCCCACCGCGCGCACGACGTGGCCAACGTGGGCGCGGCCATCGCCAGCGGTTCGTTCCAGTGCCATGCCATGGTGGTCGCGCCCTGCTCCATGCGCACGCTGGCTGCCATAGCGCATGGGCTGGCCGACAACCTGCTCACGCGTGCGGCCGACGTGGCCCTCAAGGAGCGCCGCCGCCTGGTGCTGATGGTGCGCGAGTCGCCCCTGCACCTCACGCACCTGCGCAACATGGTGGCCGTGACCGAGATGGGCGGCATCATCTGCCCGCCGCTGCCCGCCTTCTACCTGCGCCCGCAGACCGTGGGCGAGGTGGTGGACTACAGCGTGGCGCGCGTGCTCGACCTCATGGATGTGCCGCACGCCCTGGCGCCTCGGTGGCAGGGCCTGGAGCTGAATGCTCCTTAATTTATAGCTGTTGGCGCAATCAATACCTGCGCTATCGGCCGATTTCATTCAAATCCTGAACCTGACATGGCCTACAGCGACCTGCGCGACTTCATGGCCCAGCTCGAAGCCACGGGCGACCTGCGCCGTGTGGCGGAGCCCGTGTCGCCCCACCTGGAGATGACTGCGCTCAGCGACCGCGTGCTGCGCGCAGGCGGCCCGGCGCTGTTGTTCACCCAGCCCACGGGCCACCGCATGCCGGTGCTCACCAACCTGTTTGGCACCACAGACCGCGTGGCCCGCGCCATGGGCGTGGCCGACCTGCACGGCGTGCGCGCCCTGGGCGAACTGCTGGCCACCCTCAAGGAGCCCGAGGCGCCGAAAGGCTTCAAGGACATGCTCGGCATGGGCCAGCTGCTCAAGACCCTGTGGAACATGGCGCCGCACACCGTGGCGCGCGGCGCACCCTGCCAGCAGGAGGTGTGGGAAGGGCCCGACGTAGACCTGGCCCGCCTGCCCGTGCAGCACTGCTGGCCCGGCGACGTGGCCCCGCTCATCACCTGGGGCCTGACCATCACGCGTGGCCCGCGCAAGGCGCGGCAGAACCTGGGCATCTACCGCCAGCAGGTGCTCTCACGCAACCAGGTCATCGTGCGCTGGCTGGCCCACCGGGGCGGGGCGCTGGACTTTGCCGACCACTGCGCTGCCCACCCCGGCCAGCCCTACCCCGTGGCCGTGGCGCTGGGGGCGGACCCGGCCACGCTGCTGGGCGCCGTCACGCCGGTGCCCGACAGCTTGAGCGAATACCAGTTCGCCGGCCTGCTGCGCGGCGCCCGCACCGAGGTGGCGCCCGCGTTGGGTGTGCCCCTCTCGGTGCCCGCCACCGCCGAGATCGTGCTCGAAGGCCACATCCAGCCCGATGCCCACCACGCGAGCGGCTGGCAGCATGCGCTGGAAGGGCCGTACGGCGACCACACCGGCTACTACAACGAATGCGCCGAGTTCCCCGTGCTCACCGTGGACCGCATCACCCTGCGCAAGGACGCGATCTACCACAGCACCTACACCGGCAAGCCGCCCGACGAACCCGCCGTGCTGGGCCTGGCGATGAACGAGCTGTTCATCCCGCTGTTGCAAAAGCAGTTCCCCGAGATCGTGGACTTCTACCTGCCGCCCGAAGGCTGCAGCTACCGGATGGCGGTGGTCAGCATCCGCAAGGCCTACGCGGGCCACGCGCGGCGCGTGATGATGGGCGTGTGGAGCCACCTGCGCCAGTTCATGTACACCAAGTTCATCGTGGTGGTGGATGCGGATGTGGACGTGCGCGATTGGAAGGAAGTGATCTGGGCCATCACCACCCGAATGGACCCAGCGCGCGACACGCTGCTGGTGGAGCACACCCCCATCGACTACCTGGACTTTGCCTCACCTGTCAGCGGCCTGGGCAGCAAGATGGGGATGGATGCCACGAACAAGTGGCAGGGGGAGACCCAGCGCGAATGGGGCCGCCCCATGGCCATGGACGCCGCCGTGCAGGCGCGCGTGGACGGGCTTTTCACAGCGCTGGGCCTGTGACACCACCGCGCACCGCGGCGGTGCAGAGCTCCCCAGTCACGTAGAAGACAAGCACGCCCCGCGTTGTTTGCGACGATGCGCCAGCCCCGGCAAAGAGGGCTCTGCACCGGCATCCCACGGATGCCGCGATGCAGCACCGCGCACACCACAAGGAGACGACAGCAATGCAGCAGCCCGGCAGCATGATGGATCGGCCGTTACTGGTCTCGGCCATCCTCGAGCACGGTGAGAACCAGTACGGCGACCAGCAGATCGTCTCGCGCGACACCAATGGCAGCCTGCACCGCTACCGCTTTGCCGACATGGCCCGGCGCGCCCGGCAGCTGGCCAACGCTCTGCAGGCGCTGGGCCTGCGCCCTGGCAGCGTGGTGGGGTCGCTGGCCTGGAACAACCACCGCCACCTGGAGGCGTACTACGCCGTGTCCGGCAGCGGCATGGTCATGCACACCTGCAACCCGCGCCTGCACCCCGAGCAGCTGGCTTACATCGTCAACCACGCCGACGACGAGGTGGTGCTGTTTGACACCACCTTTGCACCGCTGGTGCGCGCCATTGCGGCGTCGTGCCCCCGCGTGCGGCACTGGGTGGCGCTGTGTGATGCGGACACGCTCGGCACCATCGACCTGCAAGGGGTGCCCGGGGTCGAGGCCTACGAGACACTGGTGGCCGGCCAGCATGACCGCTTTGAGTGGCCCGAATGTGATGAAAAGACCGGCGCAGCGCTGTGCTACACCTCGGGCACCACCGGCAACCCCAAGGGCGTGCTGTATTCGCACCGGGCGCTGGCGCTCAGTGCCCTGTCGGCCTGCATGCCGGGCGTGCTGAGCATCAGCGCGCGGGAGACCATCCTGCCCGTGGTGCCCATGTTCCACATCAACGCCTGGTGCCTGCCCTATGCGGCCCTGATTGGCGGGGCCAAGCTGGTGCTGCCCGGCCCGCGCCTGGACGCCGCCAGCCTGTACGAGCTGATGGAGACCGAGCGCGTCACCGTCAGCGCGGGTGTTCCCACCATCTGGATGGGCCTCATCCAGCATGTGGAACAGCACGGGCTGCGCTTTACCACCATGCGCCGCACGGGCGTGGGCGGCTCGGCCATGCCCAAGGCGCTGATCGCCAAGTTCAACGACCTGTACGACGTGGAGGTGCGCCATGGCTGGGGAATGACCGAGACCACCGCCATCGCCACCATGAGCGTGCTGGGCGCTGCCGATGCCGAACTGCCGCCCGAGGAGCGCCACGCACTTGTGGCCAAGCAGGGCAAGTCGGTGTTCGGCATCGAACTCAAGCTGGTGGACGAAAACGGCGCCCGCCTGCCCCGCGACGGCGTGGCGCAGGGCGAGCTGATGGTGCGCGGCCAGTGGATCGTGGACCGCTACCACAAGGCCGAGCGTTCGGCGCTGGCCGATGGGTGGTTTCCCACCGGCGACATCGCCACCATCAGCCCCCAGGGCGTGGTGCAGATTCGCGACCGCACCAAGGACGTGATCAAGTCGGGCGGCGAGTGGATCAGCTCCATCGACCTGGAGAACGCCGCCGTGGCGCATCCGGCGGTGGCCATGGCCGCTGTCATCGGCGTCAAGCACCCCAAGTGGGACGAACGCCCGCTGCTCTTCATCGTGCGCAAGCCCGGCCAGTCACTCGACAAGGCGCAGATCCTGGACTTCCTCGCAGAGCGTGTTGCCAAGTGGTGGCTGCCCGACGAAGTGTTGTTTGTCGAAAGCCTGCCGCTGGGCGGCACCGGCAAGGTCCAGAAAAACGAGCTGCGGCAACGCCATGGCTCGGTGTTCGGCGGCGAGTGACATCGCCCCGCATTGACGCAGTTCCTACCCACCCACCCCACGGAGACACACATGAACATGGTTCCCAGGAAATGGCCTCATCAATGGCTCAAGGCCGGCGCATGCGCCGCAGCGCTGGTGATGGCTGCGCACGCCGGGGCTGCCGAGACGGTGAAGATCGGCTTCATCGACCTGCTGTCCGGCCCGTTTGCGCTCACCGGCCAAAGCTCGCTCAACCAGCTGCGCGAGGTGGTGGCGCAGGTCAACGCCAAGGCCGGGCCCAACGAGCCCAAGTTCGAGGTGATGGACTTTGACAACAAGGGCACGCCGCAGGAGAGCCTGAACGCCCTGAAGGCTGCCACCGACCGGGGCGTGCGCTACATCACCCAGGGCGGTGGCTCGGGCGTGGCGCTGGCGCTGGTGGATGCGCTCAACAAGCTCGCCGAGCGCGACCCCGAGCGCGCGACCGTGTACCTCAACTACGCCGCCATGGACCCGCAGCTCACCAACGAGCGCTGCAGCTTCTGGCACTTCCGCTTCTATCCGTCGAGCGAGATGAAGATGGAGGCGCTGACCACCTACCTGCAAGGCCGCAAGGACGTGAAGCGCGTCTACCTGCTCAACCAGGACTACACCCACGGCCGCCAGGTCTCCAAGGCTGCCAAGGAATACCTGGCCCGCAAGCGGCCTGACATCGAGGTTGTGGGCGATGACTTCATCCCCATCGCCCAGACGCGCGACTTCGCCTCGTACGTGGCCAAGATTGCCGCCACCAAGGCCGACACCGTCATCACCTCCAACTGGGGCAGCGACCTCACGCTGCTGTTCAAGTCCTCGCGCGACTATGGCCTGAACATCAACTACTTCACGCTCAATGCCAACAACCCCGGCACGCCCGCGCAGATCGGGCCCTGGGGCGAAGGCAAGGTCGGGGTCATCTGGAACTGGGTGCACAACGCCCCCACCCCCGAGCTGGAAAAGATCTACGTGGACTACAAGAAGAAGACCGGTGAAGACTTTGTGTTTGCCGCCCACTGGAACAGCGTGCACATGCTGCGAGAAGCCATGCGCAAGGCCCAGTCCACCGACGCCAAGAAGGTGGCCCTGGCCCTGGAAGGCATGACCTACAAGAGCCCCATGGGCGAGGTGCGCATGCGCAAGACCGACCACCAGCTCGAAGCCCCGCTGTACCTGGGCATCTGGGCCAAGCAGGGCAGCAAGGGCGTGAAGTACGACGCGGAGAAAACCGGCTACGGCTTCCGCTCCGAAGTGGCGTGGGACAACTACATCAGCGCCCAGCCGACGTCGTGTCAGATGAAGCGGCCGTCCTGAGCGCCCCGCCATCTCTGCGCCTGCACGCCACGCACTGTGCGTAGCTGCTGCAGGCGCAAACGCTTTCCTCAAGGGCACGCTCGTTGCGGAGCCTTGCCATCAGCGCGGCATCGGTCCGCAGCGCAAACGGCCGTGCATCGGGATAAGCCACCTTTAACTGCTGGCGCAAGCCGGTGATTCTTTGACTGGCGTGGCCGGCATCGGCCCCGCTCTTTGTCGCTTGTGAGCGGCGCGTGCACACGGCCCACGCGCGCGGGCTCTGTGCGTGATCGCATCCACGCGCCAGCCCAGGCCCCCAGTCCGCAGCCGTCGTTGACTGCCACCCCACACCTCCAACACCCCTTGCCCTGCACGCCCTGGTGGGGCGTGCGCCGCCTCGGCGCTTTTGCGCCCCTGGCTCCGTGCGGGAGGCGCAAGCCCCATGCAGGCGAGCCCTTGCTCCGCAGGGCGTGCGGCACGCCAGGTCTCCTTCTTTCGGTCTTTGCATCCCCCGTCAGATGATTTGGTTGTAAAGAAAACGATTTTTATTCGTTTGGTTTTGACTGACCACGGCATAGATTGGTGGCTATCCCCATCCAAAACCGCTTTCCCCCACGTTCCAGGAGACCCTGTCCATGTCCGCCGATGCCCTTGAGATCACCTTGCCCGAAGCCCTGGAGGCTGCCCGCGCAGATGCCGCTGCCCAGGGGCTGAACTACGCCGGTGGCGTGCGCCCGCCCGTAGCGTGGGCGCTGGTGCAGTCGGGCCAGGCTGTCCTGGTGGATGTGCGTTCGGCCGAAGAGCGCAAGTTTGTGGGCCATGTGCCCGGCAGCCAGCATGTGGCCTGGGCCACGGGCACAGCGCTCACACGCAACCCGCGTTTTGTGCGCGAGCTGGAAGCCAGGCTGGCCAAGGACGGCGGCAAAGATGCCGTGGCGCTGCTGCTGTGCCGCAGCGGCAAGCGTTCGGTGCTGGCGGCCGAGGCAGCCGCAGCAGCGGGGTTCCGCCATGTGTTCAACGTGCTCGAAGGCTTCGAAGGCGAGATCGATGCCCTGCAGCACCGCGGCGGTGGCGATGGATGGCGCTTTCACAACCTGCCGTGGGTGCAGGACTGAAGAGTAGCGCGCGGACCTCCCGAACTTTGCAGACTGGATGAACCGGTACGACCGGTGTGAAACCCATGGCCCTTTTTGACATTGAACAGATCGCGCAGTCGTTGAGCGCGGCCCGGCGCGAGTGGCGCGATGCGCACAACCGCGTGCAGGATGCGGGCGAACGCGAGTTCCCCTCGCGCGACGCGCTGGCCCAGGTGGTACACCAGCTCAAGGGCGCGCTTTTTCCCATGCGGCTGGGCCCTTACGACCTGCGCCAGGAGAGCGAAGACTTCTACGTGGCCCACACGCTGGACAGCGCCTTGCATGCGCTGCATGTACAGATCGGTCTGGAGCTGCGCTACAGCGCCCGCCGCCAGGCGCTGGACGGATCGGATGTGGAAGCGCAGGCGCGCCGGTCGGCCCAGGCGTTTGCGCAGTCGCTGCCCGCCATCCGCCGCCTGCTCGACAGCGATGTGCTGGCGGCCTACCAGGGCGACCCGGCGGCCCGCAGTGTGGACGAAGTGCTGCTGTGCTACCCCGGCATCCTGGCCATGATCCACCACCGGCTGGCACATCGGCTGTACCAGCTGGGCTTGCCTCTGCTGGCGCGCATCGTGGCCGAGCTGGCGCACAGCGAAACCGGCATTGACATCCACCCCGGCGCGCAGATTGGAGCGGGATTTTTCATCGACCACGGCACGGGTGTGGTGATTGGCGAGACCGCCGTCATCGGCCAGCGCGTGCGGGTCTACCAGGCGGTCACGCTGGGCGCCAAGCGTTTTCCCACCGATGCCGAAGGCCACCTGCAAAAGGGCTTGCCGCGCCACCCGGTGGTGGAAGACGACGTGGTGATCTATGCAGGGGCCACCATCCTGGGCCGCGTCACGCTGGGCCGGGGCGCCGTCATCGGTGGCAACGTCTGGCTCACGCACGACGTGCCGGCCGGCGGCAATGTCACCCAGGCCAGCTCGCTGGAGTCGGGCCGTTTTGCCTCCGTGCTGGCGGGGGCTGCGCTATGAGCACGCTGGTCCAGGGTTTTGGCATCGCCGTGCGCCAGTCGCGCGAGGCCCGGGGCTGGTCGCAGGAGCGCCTGGCCGAACACTCCGACCTCAACCGCTCCTATGTGGGCGAGATCGAGCGGGGCAGCGTGATTGCCTCGCTGGCCACCGTCGAGAAGCTGGCCGGTGCGCTGGGCGTGGCGGCTTCGGGCCTGGTGGTGCGGGGCGAGGCTGTTCAGCGTGCCCAGCTGGTGCGTGGCATCGAGTTGGCGGCTATAGCCTGTTGAGGCGGCCCACGCTGCCACGGGACACTGCGCCCATTCCATTTTTCATCACTGATTTTTACCCCAGGGAGTTTCACTATGTCGGCAACAGTGGGCGGCACGACCGCACTCGGCGATAGCGCCGCACGGCAACTAGCCAATGCAACCAAGACCGTCCCCCAGCTGGAGACCATCAGCCCCCGCTGGCTGACCCACCTGCTGCAGTGGGTGCCGGTGGAGGCGGGCATCTACCGCCTCAACAAGGTCAAGAACCCTGAAGCCATCAAGGTGGCGTGCACCGCCAAGGAGTCGGAGAACCAGCTCCCACGCACCTTTGTGGACTACGAAGAAAACCCCCGCGAGTACCACCTGAATGCCGTGAGCACCGTGCTCGACGTGCACACCCGCGTGTCGGACCTGTACAGCAGCCCCCACGACCAGATCAAGGAACAGCTGCGCCTGACGATCGAAACGATCAAGGAAAACCAGGAAAGCGAACTCATCAACCACCCCGACTACGGCCTGCTGGCGCAGGTGACGGAAGAGCAGCGCATCTTCCCCCTCACCGGTGCCCCCACGCCGGACGACCTGGACGAGCTGCTGACCAAGGTCTGGAAAGAGCCCGCGTTTTTCCTGGCGCACCCGCTGGCCATTGCCGCTTTCGGGCGCGAAGCCACCCGCCGTGGCACACCACCACCCACCGTGAGCCTTTTCGGCTCGCAGTTCATCACCTGGCGCGGCATTCCGCTGATCCCTTCGGACAAGGTGCCCGTGGCCGATGGCAAGAGCAAGATCCTGCTGCTGCGCGTGGGCGACAAGCGCCAGGGTGTGGTGGGCCTGTTTCAGCCGGGCCTGCCGGGCGAGCAGGGCCCCGGCCTGTCGGTGCGTTTCATGGGCATCAACAACCACGCGATCGCGTCGTACCTGATCTCGCTGTATTGCTCGCTGGCGGTGCTGACCAGCGACGCACTGGCGGTGCTGGATGACGTCGAGGTCAACAAGTACCACGACTACCCTGACACCTACAAGTAATCTGCGGTGAGCAACATCCCTTCCACCTCAGCGGGCGTGCCCGACGCACCCGAGGCGCCGATCAGCCCGGCGCTGCTGGCACAGATGGCCACGGCGATTTTCTCGGCCCGGCCGGGCGAGACGCCGCAGCTGCCCTCCAGCACCCCCTCCACACGACCGGCCACTGTCCCGAGCTTTGCCCAGGCATCGCCCGCACCGGCCGGTGTGCAGGCACCGGTCAACATCGCGCCTGCGGGCTCGCCGCTGGCCAGCCCAGCGGGCTTTGGGCCCAGCGTGCCGGGCACGCCGTTTCCGCAAGGACAAGTGCCGGGCAGCAATCTGGTGCCCGCATCCCCTACGCCTATGTTGTCGCTAGCGCACAGGGCGCCCGCTCTGCTGCCCCACGCCACCGCCGCCAATGGCGTGCCCGACACCGTGGTCACTGCCGTGCCGGGCTATGAGCCCCGCTTTGGCAGTGGCGTGCTGGGTGTGCCCGAGGCGGCGGGTGCCAGCGGTGCATCTGCTGGCAGCCACCCTGTGGCCAGCGCACTACCGTTCTACTTCCTGTCGCCCAACCATGGACAGCCTTCGCCCGGTGGCCACAGCGGCACGCCAGGCAATGCGCTGGGCCCCACGCGTGTCAGCGACGAACTGGCCCGCCAGCCGTTTGCCAACCTGCAAGGGGTGGACCTGCGCGGCACATCAGCGACCTCGCCCGCACCTTTGGCACAGGCGTCTCATAGCACTGCACCGCAGTTCTACTTTGCCGATGCGGTGGTGTTGCCCAGCGGCTATGTCACCCCGGCCAAGCCCGCGCCGCACGCCACGGTGCCGCTGGCGGGGCAGGGGCAGCATCCGCCGTTCGACGTGCATGCCATCCGCCGCGACTTTCCCGTCCTCTCCGAGCGCGTGAATGGCCGGCAGCTGGTGTGGTTCGACAACGCGGCCACCACGCACAAGCCCCGGGCGGTCATCGACCGCATCAGCTACTTTTACGAGCACGAAAACTCCAACATCCACCGCGCCGCCCATGAGCTGGCTGCACGTGCCACGGACGCCTACGAAGGCGCCCGCCAGCGCGTGAAGCACTTCATCAACGCGCCGGATGTGAACGAGGTGATTTTTGTGCGCGGCACCACCGAGGCCATCAACCTCGTGGCCAAGAGCTGGGGCGCGCAACACATTGGCGAGGGCGACGAGATCATCGTCAGCCACCTGGAGCACCACGCCAACATCGTGCCCTGGCAGCAGCTTGCGGCGGCCAAGGGCGCCAGGCTGCGCGTGATCCCGGTGGACGACTCGGGCCAGGTGCTGCTGGATGAATACCAGAAGCTCTTGAACGACCGCACCAAGATCGTGTCCGTCACGCAAGTGTCGAACGCGCTCGGTACGGTGGTGCCCGTGAAGGAGATCGTGGCCCTGGCGCACCGCGCAGGGGCCAAGGCGCTGGTCGATGGCGCGCAGTCCATCTCGCACATGCGGGTGGACGTGCAGGACATCGGTGCCGACTTCTTCGTGTTCTCCGGCCACAAGGTGTTCGGGCCCACCGGCATCGGCGTGGTCTGGGGCAAGCGCGAGGTGCTGGAAGACATGCCACCCTGGCAGGGCGGCGGCAACATGATTGCCGACGTGACCTTCGAGAAGACGGTGTTCCAGCCTATCCCCAACAAGTTCGAGGCCGGCACCGGCAACATCGCCGACGCCGTGGGCCTGGGGGCCGCCATCGACTACGTGAACCGCGTGGGCATCGAGAACATTGCGCAGTACGAGCATGACCTGCTGGTGTATGGCATGCAGCAGCTGGGCGCCATTCCGGGTGTGCGCCTGGTCGGCACGGCGGCGCACAAGGCCAGCGTGATGTCCTTCGTTCTCGCGGGCTACACCACGGAAGAGGTCGGCAAGGCGCTCAACCAGGAGGGCATTGCGGTGCGCACGGGCCACCACTGCGCGCAGCCCATCCTGCGCCGCTTTGGCGTGGAGACCACAGTGCGACCGTCGCTGGCGTTCTACAACACGTTTGACGAAATCGACTGCCTCACGACCGTGGTGCGCAGGCTGGCGGCGCAACGGCGATAGCCAGCGCACACAGGCTGCACTGTCAGCCGGTTGGCGATCAAAAAAGGGGAAGTGGGTGTTGTGCCCACTTCCCCTTTTTTATGGGGCGGCAGTGTGTGGATCAGCCGCTATCAGGCCACCGCCAACTCAATGGCTGCTCCGTGGGTCTGATCCAGTCCCCATGCCAGGGCAGTCTGTGCTGCAGGCAAGCTGGCGCCCAGTACCACGGCAAACGGCCCGGGGCCACGCGTGGCAAGCTGCTGCGCTCCGGCGGCGTGCGGCGCAGCACTTTGGGTTGGCTGCGTCAGCACCAGCGTGGTGGTTCCCAGGGCTATGGTGGCCACCCGTGCGCCGGCGCCAGGCAACACCAACGGCGTGCCAATGTGTGCCGCCTGTGTCTCGTCCAGCAAGGCGCGGTAGTGGGCCAGGCTGGCATCAAGGTCTTCCACCGCAATCGACAGGCTGAGCACGCCGCGTGCGCCGTTGGGGTGCACGCGGGCGTCCCCCTCGGGCACGCGCAGCGCGCGGGGCGTGAGGTCTCCGCACAGAAACGGCAGATCGGCCGACGGCGGGCGGGCTGTTTGCCATTGCAGGCGCTCGCCATCGGGCCGCAGGCGGCCTCCGTCGTGCGGGCCGCTGTACGCCAGGCCCCGGGCCTGTGCGTTGCTCAGGGTGGCCGCAGTCCCAGGCGGCAGCAATGCAAAGTCCACGATGCCGTCTCCATGCTGGTTCAGCAGTTCCCACCAGCGGTCGCCGGGCGAAGGGGAACGCCAGGCGATGAGTTCAAAGTAGGCGCCATCGGCCAACACGACCAGCGCGTTATAGGTGGGCCGGCCCGGGTGCTCGCCACCCTGCAGCACGTTAAAGCCAAGGGCGCGGTAGTCGGTGATGGTCTGCTCCAGATCCTTCACCGCGATCACGATGTGGTCGAGTGTCAATGCCATGGGGTTCCTTGTTGCTTTCGTCGAGTTCAGGCCGCCACGGCCTCTGTGGTGGCGCGTAGGGGTGCGGAGGCAACGGAGTTCACCAGCTTCACTTCGGCGTGGATGTGCTGCGGGTTGCGCAGCAGGCTGAGGATGGGGCAGGTCTGCTCGACCGCCAGAAACAGCGCGTCAATGTCAGCCCGGCTGGCGGGTGAGTCGATATGCACCGTGTAGGCAATGTGGTGCGGCCAGATGGGCGTGGCCTCGTGCCCAGGCTTGCCGCCGCGCGGGTCGATCACGCCGCTGACCTCTACCTCCAGGCTCGTCAAAGGCACCTGGCGCAAGGCCGCCTGGATCAGGAAGATGTGTGTCACGCAACTGCCCAGCACACCGAGCTGCAACTCGGGCGAGCTGGGTCCCAGGTTGTAGCCCGCGAAGTCGGGCGGGCTGTCGCTGATGACCTGGTGGTCGCGGACGCGGATGCGGCGCACGCCGCTGCGGCCCTCGGCGCTCACGCGCGCCTGCAGGGCGGCCGGTTGTGCAGTGCCTGCGTCGATGGCGGCATTGCGCGCGAGCACGGCGGCACGCTTTTCAGCCAGGTAGTCGTTGAGGTGGCTATTCGAATGGGGCATGGATGTTCTTTCCAACGCCTTCCGCGCCCGGACATCGGGCGTGGGTAAAGCGGCGTCGCACATGCATTGTTCGGGGCCACACCCGCGCTGGAAACAAACAAAACTGCGCTCGCATATGCGGGTTTCAGATATGCCGGGCGGGGCTGTGTGCTGCGGCCTGCTTCGTCGTTTTCCGAATATGCATGCTACGTAATAGGTGCACGTTTGGATGGTGCGTCGATAGCATGCATACACATGAATCGGCCCACTTTGGGGCCGGTGTTTCATGGTCTGTCAATGCCGGTCCGGCGACGAGGTACGAACGTGTTTTCTCTGAAGAAATCAATGGGATGGAGGGTGTGGGGTGCGTCTGCGCTGGCGCTGGGCGTGCTGGTGGCGGGCTGCTCCAAGCAGGCCAGCGAGCCAGCCGCCTCCACCGGTGCCGCCACCGACCAACCCGTGCAGGGCGGCACGCTGGTGTATCTGGAGCAGCAGGCCCACACCAACCTGTACCCGCCTGCAGGGGGCTTCTATCCGAACGGCGGCATCCTCAACCAGATCACCGACAAGCTCACCTACCAAGACCCCAAGACGCTGGAGATCCAGCCCTGGATCGCCGAGTCGTGGGAGGTCAACCCTACTGCCACCGAGTACACCTTCAAGCTGAAGAAAGGCGTGACCTTCTCGGACGGCACCCCGCTGGATGCCGTCGCCGTGGCCAGAAACTACGACACCTACGGTCTGGGCAACAAGGAGCTCAAGCTGCCCGTGTCAGAAGTCCTCAACAACTACGAACGCAGTGAGGTGGTGGACCCGCTGACCGTCAAGTTCTACTTCAAGAAGCCATCGCCCGGCTTCCTGCAGGGCACGTCCGTCATCGGCTCGGGCCTGGTGTCGCTGGCCACGCTGGCACGGCCGTTTGAAGAGCTGGGCGATGCGACCAAGATCATCGGCTCCGGGCCCTTCGTGGTGGCGGCCGAGACGCTGGGCAAGGAGCTCACGCTCACCGCCCGCAAGGACTACACATGGGGCCCCGCCAAGCACGCCCACCAGGGCCGTGCGCGCCTCGACGAGATCAAGCTCATCGTCACGCCCGAGGACAGCGTGCGCATCGGTGCGCTTTTGTCTGGCCAAGCGGGCTTCATCCGCCAGGTGCAGGCCTATGACGAAAAGCGCGTGCTCGACCAGAAGTTCGCCATCTACGCGCCCTCCACGCGCGGCGTGAACAACAGCGTGGTCTTTCGCCCGGACAACGCGCTGGTGGCTGATGTGAAGGTGCGCCAGGCGCTGCTGCATGCCACCAACACGAAGGAGATCGTGCAGACCCTGTTCTCGGCCAACTACCCGCAGGCCACATCGGTCATCGCGTCCACGGCCCTGGGCTATGTGAACCTGTCGGCCAAGCTGGGTTACGACGAGGCCAAGGCCAAACAATTGCTGGATGACGCCGGCTGGAAACTCAATGCCAACGGCCTGCGCGAGAAGGACGGCAAGGAGCTGGTGCTGGCCGCGTACGAGTCGCTGCCGCAGCCGCAGAACAAGGAAACCCTGCAGCTCGTGGCCCAGCAGTGGGCCAAGGTGGGCGTCAAGCTCAATGTGCTGGCGGGCGACTCTGGCAGCCGCACCGTGGACAGCCTCGATCCCGAAAAGACCCCTATCGCCCCCGGCATGGTGGGCCGCGCCGACCCCGACGTGATCAAGAGCAACTACTACCCCACCAACCGCAACGTGCTGCTGCAAAAGGGTGGGGTGAGCAGCAAGGTCAAGTCGTTCGAAGACACGAAGCTCAACGGCTTGCTCGAAGCCATTGCCGCCGAGACCGATCCGGCCAAACGGCTCGCGTTCACGGCTGACGTGCAGAACTACCTGATCGACCAGGCCTATGTGATCCCGGTGTTCGAAGAGCCGCAGGCCTTTGCGGGTGCGCCTTCGGTGAAGGGTGTGGAGTTTGAGGCAGTGGGCCGCCCCAGCTTCTACGGCACCTGGGTCGCTGCAAAACACTGACCTTTTGACGCCGCCAGTTTCGCAGGCCCAGCGCCCTTTGCAGCACAAGGAATGATCGATATGTTCATCAAGTACCTCGCCAACCGCACCGGGCAGGCCCTGCTGGTGCTGTGGGCCGCCTTCACGGCGTCGTTCGTGCTGCTGCAACTGTTGCCGGGCGATGCGATCTTGATCAAGTTCCTGAACCCCGAGCTGGGCCTGGGCCCGCAGGAGATCGCCGACATCCGCGCGGCCTATGGGGCCGACACGTCGGTGTGGCAGCAGTACCAACACACGCTGCTGGGTTTCCTCAGTGGCAACTTCGGTTACTCGGTGCAGGCGGGCGTGCCGGTGAGCCAGGGGCTGGCCACCAACCTGCCGCCCACGCTGCGCCTGGCGGGGCTGGGTTTTGCGGCGGCGTTGTTGCTGGCGGTGTTGCTGGCCTTTGCGTCGCAGCTCACGCGCTGGGGGTGGCTGCGCTCGGCGCTGCAGTCGCTGCCTTCGCTGTTCATCTCGGTGCCGGTGTTCTGGCTGGGGATCATGCTGATCCAGGTGGTGTCGTTCCGCCTGGGGTGGATTCCGGTGATCAACCCCGGCAAGTGGCAGGGCCTGGTGCTGCCCACGCTCACGCTCGCCATTCCCATCGCCGCGCCGCTGGCGCAGATCCTGATCCGCAACATCGACGAGGTGCTCACCCAGCCTTTCGTGGCCGTGGCGCGCGCCAAGGGCGCCTCACGCCAGTGGGTGTTGTGGAAACACGTGGCGCGCAACGCGGTGCTGCCCACGCTGACGATTGCGGGCGTGCTGTTTGGCGAGCTGCTGGCTGGGGCCGTGGTGACCGAGGCAGTGTTCGGCCTCAACGGGCTGGGCAGCCTCACGCAGCAAGCGGTGGGCAACCAGGACACCGCCGTGCTGCAGGCCGTGGTGGTGGTCTCGGCCACGGCCTTTGTCTTCATCAACCTGGTGGTGGACCTGCTCTACCCCGTGTTCGACCCCCGCCTGCGTTCGCGCCTGGGCACCTGAGGAGATTCCGCATGACCACCACGTCTTCCACCGCCGACCTGGGCGCGTTCACGGGTACCGCACAGCCGACCCCGCACCGCTTTGAGCGTGCCGTGGCGGCGCCTGCCGCCGTCGTGGTGCCCACGGTGCCCATTCCTGCCGCCCCGCCGCCGCGAGCGCACAGCGGCACATGGGGCCGCCGCCTGGTGCAGCGCGCGCGCAGGGCACCCATCAGCCTGTGGCTGGCCTGGGGCGTTCTTGCGCTGGTGGCGCTGTGGGCCGTCGCGCCCGGTGCCTTCACCAGCTACAGCGCCACGGTGGGCGTGGCCGGCCAGCAACTGCAGGCGCCGTCGGCTGCGCACTGGCTGGGCACGGATGCGCTGGGGCGCGACGGCTATGCGCGGCTGGTGTTCGGTGCGGTGCATTCGCTGTCAGGTGCATTCCTGGCGGTGGCCGTGGGGCTGGTGCTGGGCACGCTGCTGGGCGTGCTGGCCGGGTCCATCGGCGGCTGGGTGGAGGACGTGATCATGCGCACCGTCGATGTGCTGCTGTCGGTGCCGTCGCTGCTGTTGTCGCTCTCCATCATCATCATCCTGGGCTTCGGCACGCTGAACGCGGCGGTGGCCGTGGGCGTGGCCTCGGTGGCCAGCTTTGCGCGGCTCACACGGTCCGAGGTGGTGCGCGTGCGCCGTTCCGACTATGTGGAGGCGGCCTTTGGCAGCGGCGGGCGCTTTGGCGCGGTGCTGTGGCGCCATGTGCTGCCCAACTCGTTGACCTCGGTGATCGCCATGGCGGCGCTGCAGTTCGGCTCGGCCATCCTGTCGATCTCGACGCTGGGGTTTTTGGGCTACGGCGCGCCGCCGCCCACGCCCGAGTGGGGCCTGCTCATCGCCGAGGGGCGCAACTACATCTCGACGGCCTGGTGGCTCACCACCGTGCCGGGGCTGGTGGTGGTGGCCGTGGTGCTGGCGGCCAACCGCATCAGCGCGGCGTTGACGAAGGGGCGCGCATGACCACTATCGCCCAGGCCGTGGCGCCGCCGCCGGTGCTGGAGGTGGAGAACCTCTCCATCACCTACCGCGACAAGGACCACGAGCAGCGTGTGGTGCACGGTGTGTCGTTCGCCATTGCACCCGGCGAGGTCGTGGCGCTGGTGGGCGAGTCCGGCTCGGGCAAGACCACCACCGCGCAGGCCCTCATCGGGCTGCTGGCCGACAACGGCCGGGTGGAGCATGGCGCGATTCGCCTGAACGGTACGGACGTCGCTGGCTGGTCGCCCGACCGCTTCGACAGCGTGCGCGGCCGCGTGGTGAGCCTCATCCCGCAGGACCCGACCAGCTCGCTCAACCCCGTGCGCACGGTGGGCGAGCAGGTGGGCGAGATTTTGAAGATCCACCGCTACGGCGACCGCCAGGCCATCGCGCGGCGCGTGGTTGACCTGCTCGCCAAGGTGGGCCTGTCTCAGCCCGAGCTGCGTGCGCGGCAGTACCCGCACGAGCTGTCGGGCGGCATGAAGCAGCGCGTGCTGATCGCCATTGCCATCGCGCTGCAGCCCGCGCTCATCATTGCCGACGAGCCCACCAGCGCGCTCGACGTGACGGTACAGCGGCGCATCCTCGACCTCATCGACGAACTGCGCAGCGAGTTCGGCACCGCCGTGTTGCTGGTCACGCACGACCTGGGCGTGGCGGCCGACCGGGCCAACCGGCTGGTGGTACTGCAGGGCGGGCGCATCCAGGAGCAGGGCGACACGGCCAGCTTGCTGCGCAACCCGCACAGCGCCTACACGCGCAAGCTGCTGGCCGATGCGCCTTCGCTTTCGCAGGGGACGTTTCGCCCGGCCCGTGGCGCCGCCGCCAACGATGCGCCCGAGCGGCCCGAGGACTTCGCCATCGAGGTGGACGGCCTGGTGCACGACTTCGACGTGGCCGGGCACAAGCAGCCTTTCCGCGCGGTGGACGGCGTGTCGTTCCGTGTGCGACGTGGCACCACGCATGCCATCGTGGGCGAGTCGGGTTCGGGCAAGACCACCACCATCCGCGACGTGTTGGGCTTTCGCCAGCCCACGGCGGGCCGTATCGTCATCGAAGGCACGGACCTCACCACCCTGCGCGGCGAGGCGCTGCGGCAGTTCCGCCGCACGGTGCAGCTGGTCTACCAGAACCCGTTCAGCTCGCTGGACCCGCGCCAGACCATCTTCCAGATCATCGAAGAGCCGCTGCTCAACTTCGAGCCGCTGCCCGCCGCCGAGCGCGCGCGCCGCGTGCACGACATCCTGGCCCGCGTCGGCCTGCCGCCCGCCGTGCTGGAGCGCCGCCCGCGCGCCCTGTCAGGCGGCCAACGCCAGCGCGTGGCCATTGCGCGCGCGCTGGTGCTGCAGCCCCGCGTGCTGGTGCTCGACGAGGCGGTGTCGGCCCTGGACGTGACGGTGCAGGCGCAGATCCTGGCGCTGCTGGAGACGCTGCAGCGCGACCTGGGCCTGACCTACCTCTTCATCTCGCACGACCTCGCCGTGGTGCGCCAGATCGCAGACACCGTCTCGGTACTGCAGGCCGGCCGCCAGGTGGACGCGGGCCGCGTGGAAGACGTGTTCCTGCGCCCCGGCAGCGACTACACGCGTGAACTCATTGCAGCCATCCCCGGAAAGAAGAACCATCACCATGACCCTATCGATACCCACACCACTCACCTCCGCCAAGCGCCTGGGGTTTTTCAGCAGGCTGCTTGACGATGTGCCAGCCAGTGAACGCTACCGGCTGGTGACCGAGCAGATCGCCCACGCCGAGGCCTTTGGCTTCGACTCCGCCTGGGTGGCCCAGCACCACTTCCACGAACACGAAGGCGGCCTGCCCTCACCGTTTGTCTTTCTGGCCCATGTGGCGGCGCGTACGCGGCGCATCCGCCTGGGCACTGGCATCGTGACCCTGCCCATGGAGAACGCCGTGCGTGTCGCCGAGGACGCGATCGTGCTGGACCTGCTCTCGGGTGGACGGCTGGAGGTGGGCGTGGGCACGGGCGGCACGCCCGAATCGTTCGCCGCCTTCGGCATCACCAGCGACGACCGCGCCAGCGTCTATGCCAGGCACCTCGCGCTGGTGCGCGAAGCCTGGGCCGGGCGGCCCTTGGCGGGCGGTGACCGGCTGTACCCCGCCGCCGAACATTTGCTGGCACGCATCTGGCAGGCCACGTTTTCGGTGTCGGGTGGTGTGCGTGCGGGGCAGGCGGGCGACGGGCTGATGCTGTCGCGCACCCAGCCGCGCTCGGTAGAGGCGCCTGCGGCCTCGCTGTCAGACCTGCAGCACCCGATCATTGATGCGTACCTGGCAGCGCTGCCGCCCGGCATCACCCCACGCATCGTGGGCTCGCGCAGCCTGTTCGTCGCCGATGACCGCGAGGAGGCATTGCACCTGGCGGATGTCGGCCTGCGCCGCGCCGCCGCGCGCTTTGCCGCCGCTGTGTTGCCAGGACAAGCGCCGCGCCCTGGGCCACAAGCCCCGCTGGCCGAGCTGATTGCCGCCTACGACGTGCACGTGGGCACACCGGACGATGTGATCGCCTCGCTGCAGGCCGACACAGCGCTGGCGCGCACCACGGACATCGTGTTCCAGGTGCATTCGGTGGATCCGCCGCACGAGCACATCCTGCGCTCCATCGAATTGACCGCGACCCAGGTGGCTCCGGCATTGGGCTGGGTGCGCAAGCCTGTATCTGTGCCCTCCACCCTGGCCCCATCGCCTGCTGAACGTACTCCGGAACCCGCATGACAAACACCCCTGCTCTCCAAGGCACAGTCCCTGACGTGATCGACCTGCTGGTCGGCATCCGGCCGGGCGATGCCCTCGACACTGTGCGCCGCCATCGCTTGCAGGCGCGCACCCATGCCCATACAAGCTACCTGGCGCTGTTTGCGCCCACAGCGCCGGTGCCCGGCAGCGTGACGCTGGCAGAGCGGCATGCGGTGGCCGCGTTTGTGGCGGGCCTGCACCAGCAGCCCGAGGCTGCGGGCTTTTATGCCGCCGCCCTGGTGGCCCACGATGCACCGCCCGGGCTGGCACCGGCCATTGCGGCGGAGATCGCGCAAGGCGCGGCGCGTGGCCCGTATGGCCGCTATCCCGCAGGGCCGTTGAGTGCAGAAGATGCCGAGGGGCCGGTGTACCGCGTGGCGCCCACCGCGCGTGCGGTGCTGGGCGCCCGGCTGTCTGCCGCGCTGGAGCACGCGCACCTGCTGGTGTTTCGCCCGCGCGATGCCAGCCCACAAGCGCTGCAAGAGCTGCTGAACGCGGGCTGGTCGGCCACCGACATCGTGATCCTGTCGCAGCTGGTGGCGTTCTTGTCGTTCCAGATCCGTGTGGTGGTCGGCCTGCGGGCACTGGCGGCACACCCTGCGTTGCCCCAAACCACCGAGGTCCAGCCATGAGCGACACCCCACTGACTCACCCCGACAACCACGAGCCTACAGCTTTCACGCAGGCCCAGCTTGAATGGCTGCCCTGGCTGCCGCCGCTGCCCGAGGACGAACTGACCGATCGCCACTATGCAGGCCTGGTGGACGCCGCGCGCGCCAAGTCGCCCTACTTTCGCCTGTTGGCGCGCGACCCGGACACTCTGGGCGCCCGCACGCGCACCGACAAGGACATCTTCTACAACCCCGATGCAGGCCTGCCGCGCGCAGAGCGCGAGCTGTCGGCCACGGCCACGTCGCGTTTCAATGGCTGCATCTATTGCGCGTCGGTGCACGCCCGGTTTGCGTCGCACTTTTCGCACCGCGAGGGCGATGTGCAGCGCCTGCTCGATGAAGGGGTGTCTGCCGACCTGGGCCCCCGCTGGAACGCCATCGTGGCCGCGTCCGCAGCACTGTCGGCCACACCGTCGGACTTTGGCCCGGAGCATATCGACGGCTTGCGTGCCCTGGGGCTGGATGACTACGCCATTGCCGATGCGCTGCAAGGCGCCGCCTTCTTCAACTGGGCCAACCGGTTGATGCTGTCGCTGGGGGAGCCGCAGCTACAGGTCGGTGGGTAGGCAGAGAGGCCACCGCACGGCACGGGTGCGCGACAGGGGCCTGGTTCAGTCCAAAAAACCCTTGGGCACCTTGTCCGCCTTTTTTTCCACCGGGTTGGCCGTGAGCCACTGCGCCGCGTACTGGCGCATGAACTCCTTGGCCTTTTCCGGCCGGGCCGTGAGCCACGCGTCGTACGCGCCTTCGTTCAGGATGGCGGGCATGCTTTTTTCGCTGCCGGGCTGGCCGTAGCGGTGCAGCAGCGCGTGGTTGTTGGCGTTCACCGTGAGCAGGCAGTAGCTGATGATCGCCTCGCCGTCAGCGCCCTGCCAGCGCGCCCACAGGCCTGCCACGCCCATGGGCTTGCCGTCCACGCGCGCCACGCGGGTGGGCACGGCCTTGCCGCTGCGCAGGTCGTCTTCATAAAACGCAGCCATGGGCACGATGCAGCGCTGGCCGTTCAGCCATGCGTCGCGAAACGCCGTGCCGGTGGAGGCGGTGTCGGACTTGGCGTTGACCAGCTTGGGTGCGCGCAGTTTCGCATCGGACGCCGACTTGACCCAGTGCGGCACCAGGCCCCATTGCGCAGGCACCAGTACCCGGTGGGGGGCGGCGTTGCTGGGGGTGTCTGATGCAGTTGTTGATGGAGCGGTCTCCTCGGCCGGGCTGGTGGGCCCTTGTGCCAGGGCGGCGGCCGTCGCGGCATGCACGATAAAGAAACCTGGCTTGCGGGGCCACAGGTGGCGTTCACCCTGCGCCGCAGGGGGCTCGACCGCAAACGCCTCGCGGTAGGTGTCGGCGTGTTGCAGGGTTTCGTAGTGGGTACTCATGGGGCCATGGTACCCGTGTGCAGGGTGGCGCTCAGCGAGATTTCAAGCAAAAGGGGCTGGTAGCGCTAGTGCAATATGCCTTGATAGCTATCAATAGAATAGCGCTGCGTTTGCCCCCCTGAGGGCGCTCCGGGCAGGCCGTGATGTGCGTCAAGCCCGTTGTCGCTTGCGTTGTGACGTGTGCTGGCGCTGTTTTCACAATGCCCACATGGACTTCGCACCTTCCCCCCTGGCTCTGCAACTGCGTGATCGCCTGCTGGCGTTCATCGACCGTTATCTGCTGCCCTACAACGCCGCCTGGCATGCGGCCGTGGCCGCGCGCGACTACCCGCCGCCGTTCCTGGAAGACCTGAAGGCCCTGGCCCGTGAAGAAGGGCTGTGGAACCTTTTCTTGCCCACGCTGCGCGAGGACGAGCCGGGCACCCGCCTGTCCAACCTCGACTACGCACCACTGGCCGAGGCCATGGGCCGCCTGCCCTGGGCGGCCGAGGTGTTCAACTGCCAGGCGCCGGACACCGGCAACATCGAGCTGCTGCACCGCTTTGCCACACCCGCGCAGCGCGCCCGCTGGCTGGTGCCGTTGCTGCACGGCCAGATGCGTTCGGCCTTTGCGATGAGCGAGCCCGACGTGGCTTCGTCCGACCCCACGAACCTGCAGACCACGGTGCGACGCGAGGGGGATGGCCTGGTGCTCAGCGGCCGCAAGTGGTTCATCACCGGCGCGGCGCATCCGCACTGCCAACTGCTCATCGTGCTGTGCCGCAATGCGGATGCCGATGGTGCAGACAGCCACCGCCGCCACAGCATGGTGCTGGTGCCCGTGGGCACGCCGGGTGTGCAGATCGTGCGCAACATCCCCGTGCTGCACCACCATGCGCCCGAGGGGCATTGCGAGATCCTGCTGCAGGGCGTGCGTGTGCCTGCGGACCACCTGCTGGGCGACTGGGGGGCGGGGTTTGCGATGGCGCAGGCGCGCCTGGGCCCCGGCCGTGTGCACCACTGCATGCGCACCATCGGCCAGTGCGAGCTGGCGCTGCGCCTGGCCACCGAGCGCGCGCTGGAGCGCACGGCGTTTGGCAAGCCGCTGGCCGATCAGGCCAACGTGCAGGAGTGGCTGGCCGAGTCGCGCATCGAGATCGACCAGGCGCGCCTGCTGGTGCTGCACGCTGCGTGGCTGCTGGACCAGGGCGAATCAGCCGATGCGGCGGACGCGCGCGCCGTGCGTGCCCAGGTCGCTGCCATCAAGGTGGTGGCCGCGCGCCTGCAGCAGCGCGTGGTGGACCGCGCCATGCAGATCTTTGGCGCCATGGGCCTGTCGCCCGACACGCCGCTGGCCGCCTTCTGGACCTGGGGCCGCGCGCTGCGGCTGATGGATGGGCCCGACGAGGTGCACCTGCGCACCGTGGCGCGCCATGAGCTGGCGCAGGCGCGTGGGGCCCTGGGGGCGTCGGCGGCCTACTTCACCACCCCCGAGCAGCTGCGCGCGCCGCCGCACCTGAGTGCTTGAGCGGTTCGGCGTCTTTCTGAGAGTGCGTGCCGTCGATCGTGGCCCCTGAAGTGCTCCGTCTCCACTTGGCAGCCGGGGCGTGCTTGCCGATACTGTGGTCCCAGCCGCTGGCACTGAGGCCCCCACACCATGCACACCACCATCCCCCGCGCTTTCGTGTTTGCCGTTTCCTTCGCTGCGCTCTGCACTGCCCACGCCCAGCCCCAGAAGCTGCGGCCCGGCCTGTGGGAGAACAGCGTGACCATGAAAAGCCAGAGCGGCCAGCTGGAGGCCGCAATGGCGCAGATGCAGAAGTCCATGGCCAGCCTGACGCCCGCGCAGCGCAAGCAGATGGAACAGGCCATGGCCCAGCAGGGCGTGAGCATGGGCCCCAGCGGCAACACCGTGAAGGTCTGCATCAGCCCCGAGCAGGCCGACCTGGACCGCATTCCGGCGCAGGAGGGCTGCACACAGAACGTGCAACGCACGGGCCCCAACGCGGTGGCGATGACGTTCAGCTGCAAGGGCACCCAGGGGCAGCCGCCCACCACGGGCGAAGGAACGATGACCTTCCAGGGCCCCACAGCCTACACGGGCAATTTCAAGGTCAAGACCACGTCGAACGGCAAACCCGAGCAGATCGACATGGTGCAAAACGGCAAGTGGCTCGCCGCTGACTGCGGCACGATCAAGCCCGTGCGTTAGACCCTGCCGCCACGGTACGGTGGGCGGCAGGCGCCACCACCACGCGGTTGCGGCCCAGGGCCTTGGCGTGGTACAGCGCCTGGTCCGCGCGTTCCAGCGTGTGCTCCACGGTGTCTCCGGGCAGGTGCTGCGCCAGGCCGATGGACACCGTGAGGTGCAGTGAGCCTGCGCTGTGGGCAATCTCCAGCGCCTGCACGGCCTGGCGGATACGTTCGAGCAACTCGCGTGCATGGTCTGCCGAGGTGTCGGTGAGCATCAGCACAAACTCCTCGCCACCCCAGCGGGCCAGCACATCGGTGTCGCGCACGCTGGCGCGCACGGTGCCCGCAAAGGCCTGCAGCGCGCGGTCGCCGGTGGCGTGGCCGTGCTGGTCGTTGATGGGTTTGAAGTGGTCGATGTCCAGCTGCGCCAGCAGCATCGGGCGGCCGCTGCGCAAGCTGCGGCGGTGCTCCAGCGCCATCAGGTCGAGCATGGCGCGGCGGTTGATGAGGCCTGTCAGCTCGTCGCGGGTGGCCAGTTCGCGGTTGACTTCGAGCGCCTGGGCCAGCGCCTCGCGCTGCTGCTGCAGCTTGGCACGGATGCGCTGGATGCGCAGGTTCAGCGCAATGCAGCCGCTGAGCACGATGAGCACCATCAGCGCATAGGCGGTGTCGAGGTAGCCCGAGGCGTTGGCATTGAAGCGCGAACTGACGCCGATGGCGCTGGCAAAGGCCAGCAGTGCATACACGCCAATGCCGATCACCTCGGCCACCGTGAGGCCGAAGGTGCCAAAGAACAGGATCATTGCCAGCACGCTGGGCACCAGCCCGCGCGCATCGCCTGCCAGCACATAGGCAACGGCGCCGCTGGTGATGGTCCAGACCATTTGCGGGATGGTGAGCGAGGGGTCGCGCAGGCGGGCGGTTTCGCCGGAGCGGATGAAGGCCGTCATGACCACCAGGCCGCCCACCGACAGGGCGGCCCACCATTGCACGGCGGTCTGGTCCACGGTGGTGCTGGAATGTGCCACCAGCAGCATCACGCCGGCGCTGCCTGCCATCAGCGTGAGCGCCAGCAAGGCCATGCCCACCAGCGTACGCCGCCGAGGGTCGGTGGAGAGGATCACATCCTTGAGGCGCTGCCAGCGGGCGGGTGGGCGCAAGGTGGGGGGCTCCGGCCAGGAGAGAGGGCCGCGCGGCGCGCGGGCGGGGTGGCCCGAAACCCGTGTGATGCTGGGTTACCGGCTGGTCGGAGATTTTACGGTGAGGTAGTGCCGTGCGTATAGCCCCCCCAGGGCTTGTCCGGGCCTTGACCGGGCGTGGGGCGCGCGTGGCGAGCCCGGCCTGCGCGCGGGGTGTCGCGCTACAGCGTGAGCGCGGCCAAGGCGGCCAGCGGGGCCGTCTCGGCACGCAGCACACGCGGGCCCAGCGTGACTGGGGCGAAGCCGTGTTGCAGCGCCAGGTCCTCTTCCGCAGCGCTCAGCCCGCCCTCGGGGCCCGAGAGGAACAGCACGGGGCGCTGGCCATCCGCGCTGCCCCTGGCCTCGCGCAGCGGCACGGTACCGGCCCGCAGCGACAGCAGCAGGCGCTGGGGAGTGTCCCGTGTCTCGGGAGATGTCAGGCCCTGCCCTGGTGAACGCAGCCAGCCCGCCAGGTCGATGGCGGCGTGCACCACCGGCACGCGGTTGCGACCGCACTGCTCGCAGGCGGCCACGGCCACGGCCTGCCAGTGGGCGATCTTCTTGTCGGCGCGCTCGCCCTTGAGCTTGAGCACGCTGCGCTCGGCCACCAGCGGGGTGATGCTGGCCACGCCCAGTTCGGTGGCTTTCTCGACCAGCCAGTCCATGCGCTCGTTGGCGGTGATACCCGCCAGCAGGTGCACGGCGCGGGGCGCCTCGCGCTCGATGGCGTGGTGCGCCCCCACCAGCACGCGCACATCGCTGCGGCCCATCTTGACCACGGTGGCATCGAACTCGCCGCCCGGGTCGGCCGCGCTCTGGCCGCCGTGGAACAGCGTGATGCCGTCACCAGGCTGCAGGCGCAGCACCTGCACATGGCGTGCAGCGCCCGGGGGCAGGTCCAGCTCGGCGCCGGTGGCCAGGGGGGGCGGGCAATGGAAACGGGGCATTTGCTATCTTTGTAATAGCTGCTAGCGCATGATTTGTCTGCGCTTGAGCCGGTTTTTACTTGATCTATGGGGGTGTGCCGTGCGTGCAGGCGGCCAGGGCTACATCCGGCCGTACGCAAAGCCCACCACGGGCTCGGTGCCTTCGATCTGGTCCAGCATCTTGAGCAGCGGCCCCAGCTGGCGGTAGCGGTTGGCGGTGGCGCGGATGTAGGCGATGAAGCGGGGCGCATCGGCCAGGTACTTGGGCTTGCCGTCGCGCAAGGTCAGGCGCGCAAAAATGCCCGCGACCTTGAGGTGCCGTTGCAGGCCCATCCACTCCACCGCGCGGTAGAACTCGCCAAAGTCATCGCCCCAGCCGCTGGCGCTGGTGGCGCCCAGCAGTCCGGCCTTGCGCGCCTTTTCCCAGTAACGCACGGTAATGTCGATGACGAATTCTTCTTCCCAGCTGATGAACGCATCGCGCAGCAGGCTGGCAATGTCGTAGGTAATGGGGCCGTAGACAGCGTCCTGGAAGTCCAGCACGCCCAAGGGGGCGCCCTGTTCGGCAGGTGCCATCAGGTTGCGGGTCATGAAGTCGCGGTGCACATACACCTGCGGGGCGGCCAGGTTGTGCGCCACGATGGCGTCAAAGGCGCTGCTCAAGGTGGCCCGTTGCTTGTCATCCAGCGTGACGCTGCGGTGCTGGGCCAAGTACCAGTCGGGGAACAGCGCCAGCTCGCGGCGCAGCAACGGCTCGTCGTAGGCGGGCAGCACGCCGGGGGTGGACGCCTTTTGCCACTGCAGCAGCACATCGGTGGCCTGCTGGTACCAGGCGTAGGCGTCCTGGGGTTTTTCGGGGTTCAGCCGCTCGATCACCGTCTGGTGGCCCAGGTCTGACAGCAGCATGAAGCCGGTGGGCGCATCAAACGCCAGGATCTGCGGCACGTTCAGCCCGGCGGCGGCCATCAGGCCCTGCACCTGCACAAACGGCTGGCTGTTTTCCTTGTCGGGCGGTGCGTCCATGACGATGCGGCTGGCGCCCGTGGCTGTGTCGATGCGCAGGTAGCGGCGGAAGCTGGCATCGGCCGAGGCGGGGCGCAGCGTGGCAGGCAGCAACTGGTGGGGGCCGACGAGTGGCGCCAACCAGGCTTCGAAGGCCGCGCGGCGGGCTGCATCAGGCCAGCTGACAGGGGTGGAGGCGGCGGGCGTAGCAGGTGCGGCCACGGTGGCGCCCAGGGGCTGGCCGGCGGGCGATGGGGGGATGGGGTGGCTCATGGATAATCCGATTTTACAAACCGGTCGTGGCTGGCGCCGTGCGCGCTGGCCAGGACCGGTCCCTTTGTCCGCTACCGCCCCTCAACACCCCACGTGCCACGCTGCCAGCCCCTCACCGTGCAGAACCTCACCTCCCTTCGCGCCCGGCCCGCCATGGCGAAGTCTGCACGGCTGCGGCCCCCCGTGCCCCGCGTGCTGGCCCTGGGCGTTGCGCTGGCCTGGTGTGGCCTGCCGCTGGCGGCTCTGGCCCAGGACGGAGCCGCGCCCAGCGCCTGGGATGCGCCGCCGGTGCTGCGCACGTCACCCCTGCTGCAGGAAAAGATTCCCGACGCCGTGCGTTCGCAATTGCCCGTCTTTGTGAAGGGCGACCACATCAGCGGCCAGACCGACCTGAACGCACTGATTGAAGGCAACGCCGAGCTGCGCCGGGGCGACACGGTCATCCGCGCCGACCGGCTCGACTACAACGTGCCCGAGGACCTGGCCAAGGCCAACGGCAAGGTGCGCATCAACCGCGCAGGCAATGTCTACGAAGGGACGGCGCTGGAGCTGCGGGTGGAGGCCTTCGAGGGCTTCTTCAGCGACGCGCGCTACCGCTTCCTGGCCACGCAGGCGCATGGAGATGCGACGCGGGTGGATTTTGTGGACCGCTACCGCGCCGTGGTGCACAACGGCACCTACACCACCTGCGAGCGTGGCAACGAGGAGAGCTGGCAGCCCGACTGGGTGCTGCGCGCCGCCACCATCCGCATTGACAACGAGGAAGAGGTGGGCACGGCCGAAGATGCGGTGCTGGAGTTCAAGGGCATCTCGGTGCTGCCCATTCCGTACATCAGCTTCCCGCTGTCGGAAAAGCGCAAGTCCGGCCTGCTGCCGCCCACCGTCGGGCTCGATAGCCGGGATGGCGTGACTTACATGCAGCCGTACTACTGGAACATCGCGCCCAACCGCGATGCCACCTTGCGCGCCGCGCTCATGACCAAACGAGGCGCCAACGTGGGCGGCGAGTTCCGCTACCTGGAGCCAACCTACAAAGGCCAGATCAGTGCCGACGTGATGCCCACCGACCGTCTGCGCGACCGTGTGCGCTGGAGCTTTAGCGGCAAACACGAAGGCGCGTTCGACACCGGCATCGGCGGGCTGGGGCTGAACCTCAACCTCAACCGCGTGAGTGATGACAACTACTGGCGCGACTTCAGCCGTGCTACGGATCAACTGCGCCAGCGCCTGCTGCCCAACGATGCGATCCTGTCCTGGGGCCGCAACGACATGTCGGCCACCGTGCGCACGCTCAAGTGGCAGACGCTGCAAGACGTGAGCTCGCCCATCGTGCCTCCGTATGACCGCATGCCGCAGGTGCAATGGCGCTACAACCCCTCGCAGCTGGGCGGTGGATTCGATGCCAGCGTGGAGCTGGACACCACGCGCTTTGAAGCGGCCCGTGCGCTCACGGGCCAGCCCAATGCCGATCGCAGTTACGCCATGGCGCAGATCAGTCGCCCCTTCCTGTCGCCGGGCGGCTTCATCACCCCGCGCCTGCAGCTGCACGCCACGCAGTACCAGTTTGACTCGGCCCTGTCCAACGGCCAGCGCTCGGCCAGCCGCACGCTGCCTACCTTCAGCCTGGACAGCGGCCTGGTGTTCGAGCGCGACACCGCCTACTTTGGTCGCGCCTTCCTGCAGACACTGGAGCCCCGGGCGTTCTACACCTACACGCCCTACCGCGACCAGAGCATGCTGCCGGTGTATGACACAGCGGCCAATGACTTCAACTTCGCCACCATCTACACAGAGAACGCGTTTGGCGGCAACGACCGGCTGGCCGACAACAACCTGCTGACCCTGGGCGTGACCACACGCCTGCTGGACCCCGACACTGGTGCCCAGGCAGCGCGCTTCGGCATTGCCCAGCGGGTGCGTTTCTCGGACCAGAAGGTCACCCTGCCAGGGGGTACGCCGGTGAGCGAGCGCCTGTCGGACCTGCTGCTGGGCGCGGGCATCAACTGGACACCGCAGTGGGGCTTTGACTCCACCGTGCAGTACAACCCCAAGACCGGACAGTCCATCCGTTCGACCATCGGCGCGCGCTACAGCCCCAGCAACTACCGCACGGTGAGCGCGGCCTACCGCCTGCAACGTGGCACCAGCGAGCAGATCGACATCGGCTGGCAGTGGCCGCTGAACGACCTGTGGGGCGACAAGGGCAAAGACCTGGGCCCCGGTCGCGGCCAGGGCGGCGGGCGCTGGTACAGCGTGGGCCGCCTGAACTACAGCATGAAGGACCGCAAACTCGTGGACACCGTGGTGGGCTTCGAGTACGACAGCTGCTGCTGGATTGGCCGCGTGGTGCTGGAGCGCCTGCAAAGCAGCGTGACCAGCTCCAACACGCGCCTGCTGTTCCAGATCGAATTCGTGGGCTTCTCCCGCCTGAGCCTGGGCTCCAGCCCGCTCGACTCCTTCAAGCAAAATGTGCCGCGTTACCAGAACCTGCGCGAGCAGGTCTCCACGCCCAGCCGCTTCAGCAACTACGACTAGACCATGAACCACCGTGTATTCGCACTGGCCTTGACGGCCGCGTTGGCATCCCTCGTGGCGCAAGGCGCTGCGGCCCAGGGCCTACGCCCCTCGGGGACCTCGTCCTCGGGCAAGACAGGGTTGTCTTCCTCGCCGTCTTCGCTGAAGGCGCGCCCTGCTGCCGTGCCCTCCATCACGCTGCCCGCGCCCTCCACCAGCACGGCCCCGCGCTCGGCCGATTTCATTGTGGCGGTGGTCAACTCCGAGCCCGTGACCAACTACGAGGTGCGCTCGCGCCTGGCACGTGCCGAGGCGCAGATCGCCAAGCAGGGCGGTGCCATGCCACCGCGCGATGCGCTGGCGCGCGAAGTCCTCGAACGCATCATCCTGGAGAAGGTGCAGCTGCAGCAGGCCCGCGAATCGGGCATCAAGGTCGATGACTACGCCGTGTCGCAGGCCGAGCAGGGCGTGGCCCGCCAGAACGACATGACGGTGGACGAGCTGTATGCGCGCCTGGCCCGCGATGGAATGAGCAAGGACCGTTTTCGCGAAGAGCTGCGCAACCAGTTGCTGCAGCAGCGCCTGCGCGAGCGCGAAGTCGAAGCGCGGGTGAAGGTGAGCGATCTGGACGTGGACCAGTTCCTGCGTGAAGAGCAAAAGGGCACGGATGTCGCCGCCATGGAGATCAATCTGGGCCATGTGCTGGTGCTGGTGCCTGAAAACGCCACCCCCACGCAGGTGGCCGAGCGGCAGGCACGGGCACAGCGAGCGGCCGACAAGGTGCGCGCAGGCGAAGACTTTGCAGCGGTGGCCCGCGAGTTCTCCGATGCGCCCGAAGGCCAGCGGGCTGGTGGATTGCTGGGCTTGCGGCCTGCGGATCGTTATCCAGAATTGTTTGTGAACTCCACCCTTGGCCTGCCGGTGGGCTCCATCGTGGGCCCGGTGCGCTCACCAGCGGGTTTTCACGTGCTCAAGGTGGTGGAACGTGTGACGGCGGGTATGCCGACCACCGTAGTGCAAAACCATGCGCGCCACATCTTGCTGCGCACTGGCCCCCAGTTGTCCGAAGCCGCCGCCGCCGCGCGCCTGGCCGACTACCGCCGCCGCGTGCTGGCGGGGCAGGCCGACTTTGCAGCCCTGGCGCGCGACCATTCGCAGGACGGCAGTTCCAAGGAGGGCGGCGACCTCGGCTGGGCCAACCCAGGCCGGTATGTCCCCGAGTTCGAGCAAGCGCTGGACGCCCTCAAGCCCGGTGACATCAGCGAACCCCTGGTTTCGCGTTTTGGCGTGCACCTGATCCAGCTGCTCGAACGCCGCGAGGCCAAGCTCACCCAGCGCGAGCAGCGCGAAATGGCCCGCAGCACGGTGCGCGAGAAGAAGCTCGACGAGGCTTATGCCACCTGGGCGCAGGAGTTGCGCGGGCGCGCGTATGTCGAGTACCGCGAGCCACCCCAGTGAGTGCAGCGCACACGAGCTCCAAGCACTCTCAGACACGACAACAGGTAAGGCCGCGTTGAAACACATTCCCCGCAAGCGCTTCGGACAGCATTTCCTGTCCGACCAGGGCATCATCGACGGCATCGTGCAGGCCATTGCGCCGCTGCCCGGCCAACCCATGGTCGAGATTGGACCCGGTCTGGCCGCGTTGACGCAGCCCCTGGTGGAACGCCTGGGGCGCCTCACGGTCATCGAACTGGACCGCGACTTGGCGCTGCGCCTGCGCCTGCATGGCCAGCTCGACGTGATTGAGTCGGACGTGCTCAAGGTGGACTTCACCGCACTGGCGCAGACCCTGCGTGACAAGGCAGGACAGCCCGGTTTGCGGTTGCGCGTGGTGGGCAACCTGCCCTACAACATCTCCACACCCATCCTGTTCCATCTGCTGGACCATGTGCAGGTCATCGAAGACCAGCACTTCATGCTGCAAAAGGAAGTGATCGACCGCATGGTGGCCAGCCCCGCCACGGGCGACTACGGTCGCCTGTCGGTAATGCTGCAATGGCGCTACGCCATGGAAAACGTGCTGTTCGTGCCGCCCGAGAGCTTTGACCCGCCCCCGCGCGTGGACAGCGCCGTCGTGCGCATGGTGCCGTATGCCGAGCCGGCACCGTTGTCAGTGCCGCTGCTGGAGGAGCTGGTCCAGGTTGCTTTCAGCCAGCGCCGCAAGCTGCTGCGCCACACACTGGGCCGCTGGCTCGAAGCACGCCAGTTTGCTGGTGAATTCGACACCCAGCGCCGCGCCGAGGAAGTGCCCGTGGCCGAATACGTGGCACTAGCACAGAAATGCTCTTGAATTGATAGCTGGCGGCGCTTGCTGAGTAGGCGCTGGCGGTCTATGGGGGCAAAAAATGGGGTGCAGTGCACCCGTATCATCCGCATCAATGGCAGGAACAGAGGCCTGCCTCGGGTGTGGCAGGGCGCTTGATTCAACTCTGCCCTCGACGATGGGCGAGATACCATGCCAGAGACACCGCGCAAGGGCCGCCCCGCCGCGCTGGTGTCGTCCCCCTTCCCGGCGAAGCCGAGAGAAGGGGGAAGCGGCGTAGCCGCTCAGGGGGATGTACCGAGTTATGCGGCGCTGAGCCAATACCCGGCATTGAAAGGGCTGCTCATGCGCAGCGCCATGGGCGACACGTCCACAAGCTTGTCGGTGGGCATCTTTTCAGCGGGTTCGCCGTTGATCTCGATGCCTTCCACGGCCTGGGTGTCGCTAGCCTCGTTCGCCCGTTCTGCTTGGCTGGTGGATGCAGAACGGGCTACAGAAAAGAGTAGAAACACCGGAAGGGGATCTTGCGATCACCCCAGTAGTCGGCTGCATCACGGAAGATGTCGAGCAGCTGCTCGCGCGCTTCCTTGTCGAACTTGCCCGTGGCAGGAATCTGCTCCAGCACCACGATGAAACCAGGCTGCGGGCCTGATTTGTGCAAGGGGTCTGTCATGCAGTCGTACAACGCATCGAAGTTCTTGCCGAAGTGCGACGGGAACGTGAATTGGGCGGCAATCAGATCCAGCACATCCTGCTTGGACTGCGCGTGGGCCAGATTGGCGTACAAGAAATGGTGACCCATGGAGGTGGCTGCATCTTGCAGGTCCTGCACGCGGAAGGCGCGAATGGACTGCACGATGTTGGTGCGCACGCCACGCAGTGGCGTTTCCAGGTCTTTACGAAGTGGCGTCTGCATCTCCGCTACTCTTTCTTTATAAAGTCCACAAACTTCTGGCATCTCACAGGCTGCAGGATGCGGCCTGTGAATGGGGAATTCAATGGGGCGCGGCGTACGCTTTCAGGGATGGGCTGGCTGGCGTACGACGCATTGGGGTTACTCGACGATCTCGCGAAAACTGGCGTAGTGGTCGCTGGTGTAGTAGCAGGCATCCGGCATCCGGGGCTTGCCGCCACACACTATGCGCCGGGCTCCCCGGTCGCGCGATCCTGGTGTTCTGACGGTGTATTCACGGTAGTAGCCCCGCTTTTGGGCGGGCAACAGCCGCTCGCGATTGCCAAAAACCGATCCGTCCTTGTCGTACGGAAAGGGCCCGCCCTCACGGATCAGCGCATACGTTGTCCGCCCTTGGGGCGGCAACTCGGCCAGTGCGATGGGGGTGATGGACCCGTCGGTGGACGGGGATTTCCGGGCATGTCCCGCGACCGGAGACAGCACGAAAGCAACACCCAAAACACACAATAACCCTGCCTTGCGCGCCCGGGTGGCTACAGCCTTCAGCATCAACGAACCTTTCAGAAACTACGGGTTAACCCGAAATTTCGACCCGCTAGTGTCGCTCAACGGTCCCCAAAAAGCAAGCGTCTGCACAAAGATTGGGCAGACGCTGAAGGGCTTTGCAGGGGTTTTAAGTTAGCGCTTGCTATTCTTTTAAGGCTTACCGCAGGGCGTTGGCATCGGCCACGGTGAGGGCTGTCATGTTCACAATACGACGCACGGTAGCACTGGGTGTCAGGATATGAACCGGCTTGGCTGCGCCCAGCAGCACGGGGCCGATGGCAATGCCGCCACCTGCTGCGGTCTTGAGCAGGTTGTAGGCAATGTTGGCGGCGTCGATGTTGGGGAACACCAGCAAGTTGGCGTCGCCAGTCAGCTCGCTGCTGGGCATGAGCGCCGAGCGGGCCTTGCCGTCCAGCGCCACGTCGCCATGCATTTCACCGTCCACTTCCAGCCAGGGGGCCTGCTGGCGCAGCAGTTCCAGCGTCCGGCGCATTTTTACGGCGCTGGGGCTGTTGCTGGTGCCGAAGTTGGAGTGCGACAGCAGCGCCGCCTTGGGCTTGATGCCAAAGCGCATCATTTCCTCGGCGGCCAGGGCGGTGATCTCTGCCAGCTCCTGTGGCGTGGGGTCGTAGTTGACGTGCGTGTCCACCAGGAACACCTGGCGGCCTGGCAGCATCAGACCGTTCATGCAGGCGTACACCGGCACATCCTGCTCGGTGCTGTCGGCGCCGCCTGCATGCTTGCCGATGACCTGGTCGATGTACATCAGGTGGTTGGCGGTGGTGCCCCAAGTACCGCAGATCAGGCCGTCCACTTCGCCCTTGTGCAGCATCATCGAACCGATGAGCGTGAGGCGGCGGCGCATCTCGATCTTGGCAACCTGCTGGGTGATGCCCTTGCGCTCGGTCATGCGGTGGTAGGTCTGCCAGAAGTCGCGGTAGCGGTGGTCGAAGTCGGTGTTGACCACGTCGTAGTCCACGCCTTCCTTCAGGCGCAGGCCAAACTTTTCGATGCGCTGGGCAATGATGGCGGGGCGGCCGATCAGCGTGGGGCGCGCCACCTTTTCGTCCACCACGATCTGCGCAGCACGCAGCACGCGTTCTTCTTCGCCCTCGGCATAGGCCACCCGCTTCTTGGCGGCATTGCGGGCCGCGTCGAAGATGGGCTTCATCGTCGTGCCCGAGGCATACACAAAGGTCTGCAGCCGGTCGCGGTACGCGTCCATGTCAGCAATGGGGCGCTGTGCCACGCCGCTGTCCATGGCGGCCTGGGCCACGGCGGGCGCGATCTTCATCATCAGGCGCGGGTCGAACGGCTTGGGAATCAGGTACTCGGGCCCGAAGGTCAGCTTCTCGCCCACGTAGGCGGCGGCCACCACCTCGCTTTGTTCGGCCTGTGCCAGCTCGGCAATCGCGTGCACCGCGGCAATCTCCATCTCATCAGTGATGGTGGTGGCACCGCAGTCCAGTGCCCCACGGAAGATGTATGGGAAGCACAGGACGTTGTTCACCTGGTTCGGATAGTCCGAGCGGCCCGTGGCCATGATGATGTCGTTGCGCACGCTGTGCGCCAGCTCGGGCGTGATCTCGGGGTTGGGGTTGGCCAGCGCGAAGATCACCGGGCGCTCGGCCATGGTGGCCACCATCTCGGGCTTGAGTACGTTGCCGGCCGACAGGCCCAGGAATACGTCGGCGCCGACCATCACCTCGGCCAGCTTGCGCGCGTCGGTCTTCTGCATGAACTGGCGCTTGTCGTCGTCCATCAGCTCTTCGCGGCCTTCATACACCACACCAGCCAGGTCGGTGACGAACACGTTCTTGCGCTGCACGCCCACCTTGAGCAGCAGGTTTAGGCAGGCCAGGGCCGCCGCACCCGCGCCGCTGGTGACCAGCTTCACGTCTTCGATCTTCTTGTTGGCGACCTTGAGCGCATTCACGACGGCAGCCGCCACCGTGATCGCCGTGCCGTGCTGGTCGTCGTGGAAGACCGGGATCTTCATGCGCTTGCGCAGCTCGCGCTCCACATAGAAGCAGTCGGGGGCCTTGATGTCTTCGAGGTTCACGGCGCCAAAGGTCGGCTCCAGTGCCGCAATCACCTCCACCAGCTTGGCGGGGTCCTTCTCGTCGATCTCGATGTCGAACACGTCCACGCCCGCGAACTTCTTGAACAGGACGGCCTTGCCTTCCATCACCGGCTTGGAGGCCAGCGCACCAATGTCGCCCAGGCCCAGCACGGCCGTGCCGTTGCTGATCACGGCGACCAGGTTGCCGCGCGAGGTGTAGCGGAAGGCGTTGGCCGGGTCCTTGACGATCTCTTCGCAGGGCGCTGCCACGCCGGGCGAGTAGGCCAGCGCGAGATCGTGCTGGTTGATCATCTGCTTGGTCGCGGCAATCGCCAGCTTGCCGGGCTTGGGAAACTCGTGGTACTCGAGAGCGGCACGGCGCAACTGGGCACGCTTGTCGGAATCGTTGTTGTTCTGGGCCGTGGTGTTCTCGGGCATTCAGTGTCTCCAACTCAGGGGTGAGGGGCCAAAACCGTACTCCAGCGGGTCTGCAGCAGGCTGTCAGCTTTGTAAGGGTCTGCGATTGTAGGGGGATGTGCGTAAAAACCCTAGTAAGCGAATCTGCTTACAGAGGGGCTGTTTGCCCATTGATTGTGTCGTGCGGGCAGGGTTTTGAGACCTCCGTATCCATGCACAAAAGCTATGAAGTGTTTTGCTTTTTGATGGGTAAGACCTCGGCATCCGAAAACGGGTCGCTTCATGGGCTCTTCTTGCGCCAAAAGACGGCATGCCACGCCAGCCATGCGCATTTGCATGGCTCGCCTTCAAACGCCCTGGCACGGCACAGAACGAAAAAAGGCCCCACGTGGGGCCTTTTCGTCGAAAAGTGGATGCTGGTGCTTCAGCGGCTGCTCGGGAAGCTGAACACCGCCCCCTCACGCACGCCCGCCGAGGGCCAGCGCTGCGTGATGGTCTTGCGCTTGGTGTAGAAGCGCACGGCGTCGGGACCGTAGGCGTGCAGGTCGCCGAACAGGCTGCGCTTCCAGCCGCCGAACGAGTGGTAGGCAACCGGCACGGGCAGGGGCACGTTCACGCCCACCATGCCGACCTGGATGTGGTCGGTGAAGTAGCGGGCGGCCTCGCCGTCGCGGGTGAAGATGCAGGTGCCGTTGCCGTATTCATGGTCGTTGATGAGCTGCATGGCTTCCTGCAGCGTCTTCACGCGCACCACGCCCAGCACGGGGCCGAAGATTTCTTCCTGGTAGATCTTCATGCCGGGCTTGACGTTGTCAAACAGGCAGGCGCCCAGGAAATAGCCGTTCTCGTGGCCTGCCGCCACCTTCACGCCACGGCCATCCACCACCAGCGTGGCGCCTTCGGCCACGCCGCTGTCCACATAGGCCTTCACCTTCTCGAAGTGCGGCTTGGTCACCAGCGGGCCCATGTCGTTGCTGTTGTCGGTGCCGGGGCCGACCTTCATCTTGGCGATCTCGGTCTTGAGGCCCGCAATCACGGCATCACCCACTTCGTCGCCCACGGCCACCAGCAGCGGGATGGCCATGCAGCGCTCGCCGCACGATCCATACGCCGCGCCCATCAGGGCGCTCACGGCGTTGCCCACATCGGCGTCGGGCATCAGCACGGCGTGGTTCTTGGCACCGCCCAGGGCCTGCACGCGCTTGCCGTGTTTGCAGCCTTCGGCGTAGATGTATTCGGCAATGGGGGTGGAGCCCACAAAGCTTACGGCCTTGACGCGGGGGTCGCGCAGCAGCGTGTCCACGGCCAGCTTGTCGCCGTTGACGACGTTCAGCACGCCGGGCGGCAAGCCCGCTTCCAACGCGAGCTGGGCGATGAACAGCGTGGAGGAGGGATCGCGCTCCGAAGGCTTGAGCACAAAGGTGTTGCCGCAGGCCACGGCCATGGGCCACATCCACAGCGGCACCATGGCCGGGAAGTTGAAGGGCGTGATGCCTGCAGTGACGCCCAGTGCCTGGAACTCACTCCATGAGTCGATGTTGGGGCCCACGTTGCGGCTGTGCTCGCCCTTGAGCAGTTCGGGCGCGTAGCTCGCGTATTCGACGTTTTCAATGCCACGCTGCAGCTCACCGTGTGCATCGGCCAGAACCTTGCCGTGTTCGGCGGTGATCAGGGCGGCGATCTTGTCGGCGTTTTCTTCGAGCAGGACTTTCAGCTTGCTCATCACGCGCGCACGCTTGAGCGGCGGCGTGTTGCGCCAGGCCGGAAACGCGGCCTCGGCCGAGGCAATGGCCGCCTCGACCGTAGCCTGGCTTGCCAGGGCCACGCTGGTGGTGGACAGGCCGGTGGCGGGGTCAAACACGGGCTGCGTACGGGCGGTGTCGGCGACGATCTGGCCGTCGATGAGATGGCCGATGGTGGTGGTGACGTTTTTGTCGTGGTTCATGGTGTTTTCAAGTAAAAAGTGCCACAAGCGCTAGTGAAACATGCGCTGATAGCTACCAAATTTATAGTATTCAAGCCGCAGCAGCCCGGGGCTCCAGTGCGGGCAGCACATGCCCCAAGGCGCGGTCGATGAACTCCTGCTTCTCGCCCACCGGGGCAAAGTAGTGCAGCACTTCGCGCGCGGCGTCCAGCCCCTTGAGGCGGGCGATCAGCCACGCCACCAGGTACTGCGAGGCCAGGCACCCGCCCGCCGTGGCCACGTTGCCGTGGGCCGCAAACGCGCGCGGCACCACGTCCACGCCCGACTCCACCACCCACGGCTTGCTGGTCAGGTCCGTACAGGCGGGCGTGCCGCTCAGCAGGCCCAGGCGGCTGAGCAGGAAGGTGCCAGAGCACTGCGCCGCCAGCAACTGGCGGGCGGGGTTCAGCACCCTTAGCTGTTCCATCAGCGCGGGGGTGTTGGCCACCTCACGCGTCTTCATGCCGCTGCCCACCAGCACCGCGTCGGCCTCAGCCAACTGGCTCAGGTCTTCGTGCGCGTCGATGGTCAGCCCGTTCATGGACGTGATGCGGGGCGTGGGGCTCGCAATGCGCACCTGCCAGTCCTTGTCGCCCAGCAGCGCGATGCGATTGAGCATGCCAAATGCCACCAGCGAATCCAGGTCGTTGAAGGCATCGAAGGTGAGGATGGAAATGCGCATGGAGGGGCAGGCTGGCTGGCGAAGGAAGCTCAGGCGGTTTCTTGCAAGGCGTCGCCCAGGGCGCTAATCAGGCGGTCGATTTCGGCCTGGGTGCTGATGAACGGCGGTGCCAGCTGGATGGTGTCGCCACCGTAGCGCACGTAAAAGCCCTTCTTCCAGCAGTTCATGGCGATCTCATAGGGGCGCTTGGCAGGCTCGCCGGGCAGCGCCGCAATGGTGAAGCCGGCCGCCAGGCCAAAGTTGCGGATGTCGGCCACATGCTTGGCGCCCTTGAGGCTGTGCACAGCCTGCTCGAAGTACGGGGCCAGCGCCTTCACGCGGCCGACCATGTCTTCGTTTTGCAGGATGTCGAGCGCCGCAATGCCCGCCGCGCAGGCCACGGGGTGGGCCGAGTAGGTGTAGCCGTGCGGGAATTCGAGCATGTACTCCGGCCCGCCCGCGGCCATGAAGGTGTCGTAGATTTCCTTGGTAGCCACCACGCCGCCCAGCGGCTGCGCGCCGTTGGTGACCTGCTTGGCAAAATTCAGGATGTCGGGCGTCACGCCGAAGGCTTCGGCACCCGTCCAGGCGCCGCTGCGGCCAAAACCGCTGATCACTTCGTCAAAAATCAGCAAGATGTTGTTTTGGGTGCAGATCTCGCGCAGGCGCTGCAGGTAGCCCACCGGCGGGATCACCACACCGGCGGAGCCCGAGAAGGGCTCGACGATCACGGCGGCGATGTTGCTCGCATCGTGCAGTGCAATCACTTCCAGCAGGCGGTCGGCCAGTTCCTTGCCCGTGGGCGGCATGCCCTTGTGGAACGAGCCTGCGGGCGGCTGGGTGTGGGGCAGGTGGTCGGCTTCCACGCCTTGGCCAAACAGCTTGCGGTTGGCCACGATGCCGCCCACCGAGATGCCGCCAAAGTTCACGCCGTGGTAGCCCTTTTCGCGGCCGATGAGGCGCGTCTTGGTGCCCTGGCCCTTGGCGCGCCAGTAGGCGCGGGCCATCTTCAGAGACGTGTCGGCCGACTCGGAGCCCGAACCGGTGAAGAACACATAGTCCAGCCCAGCAGGCGTCAGTTCCTTCACGCGGTTGGCCAGCTCGAACGACAGCGGGTGGCCAAACTGGAAAGCGGGTGCGTAGTCCAGCTTCATCGCCTGCTTGCCGATGGCTTCGGCGATCTCGCGGCGGCCATGGCCCAACCCGGAGCACCACAGGCCCGACAGGCCGTCAAAAATCTTGCGGCCTTCGCTGTCGGTGAAATAGGCGCCGCTGGCCTCCACGATCATGCGCGGGTTGGCCTTGAACTGGCGGTTGGCCGTATAGGGCATCCAGTGCGCGTCCAGCCACTCGGCGTCCATGCGGGGGCCTTCGGCGCCAGCGGCGGGTTTTTCGATGTTGACGAAGCTCATGGGGTTCTCCAGTGCAAAGGCGGCGACAAAAAAGCGGACAGCCCCAGCGGCCTGGGGCTTGACGTAGGGCATTGTTGCGCCGCCTGTTAATCTCTCAAATAATCCAATATCAATGTTTACTTGACGATTTATGCAAGTAAAAGACCCGATTCCATCCCCCCAAGCTTCAGTGCCCGCAGTACCGGGCAAACACCGCGCTGTGCTGGGCCAGCTCAGCGACATGGACCTGCGCCTGCTGCAGGTGTTCAAGAGCGTGGTGGAGTGCGGCGGCATGTCGGCCGCCGAGCTGGAGCTGAACATCGGCACCAGCACCGTCAGCCGCCACATCAAGGACCTGGAAGCCCGCCTGGGCCTCACGCTGTGCCGCCGGGGGCGGGCGGGGTTTGCGCTGACTGCCGAGGGGCAGCGGGTGTATGACGAAACCCTGCGCCTGCTGGCCTCGGTGCGCAGCTTTCGCGACAGCGTGGACGACATCCACTCGCGCATGGGCGGGCAGCTGGCCGTGGCGGTGTTCGACAAAACCGCCAGCAACCCGGCCGCCCGCATTGGCGAGGCGATTGCCGCCTTCACCGCCCAGGCCCCCGATGTGCAACTGCAACTGCATGTGGGCTCCATCAACGCCATCGAGCGCGGTGTGATCGACGGCAGCTACCAGGTGGGCATCATCCCCGCGCACCGCAGCTCGCAAAGCCTGGCCTACGCCGACCTGTTTGGCGAGACCATGCTGCTGTATTGCGGCGCGGGCCACCCGCTGTTTGGGGCGTCATCGCCTCCGGCCGACTGGCATGCCGTGCGCGGCTACCAGTTTGCGGGGCTGGGCTACCACTCGCCCAATATGGAGTTGAGCCATCAGGCCCGGCTGCAGCGTGCGGCCACGGGGTTTGACCAGGAGTCCATCGCCACGCTGATCCTGTCGGGCCGCTTTCTCGGGTTCTTGCCCGACCACTACGCCGAGGCCTTCGAGCGCCAGGGCCGCATGCAGGCGGTGAACCCGTCGCTGTTCCACTACCACTGCCAGTTTGTGAGCCTGATGCGCCGCTCCCCCGCCCCCGCCCGCGCGGCGCAGGCGTTTGCGCAATGCCTGGAGGATGCGCACCGGCCCGGTCGCTGACAGGGGTATTGCGGGGCTGCGGCTTGCCAGCCGCCGCGGCGCGGCGGACAATTCGCCTTCTTTGCAACATTGTGTGACATCGGGAGCAGCGCCCATGGCCAGCATTTCCTCCATCGGCAGTTCAGGCCTCCAGGCCGCCCAGTTGCGGCTGGACGCGTCGGCCAACAACGTGGCCAACATGAACACCCCCGGCTACCGCCGCGAGGTGGTTGCACAAGAAGAAGTGGCCGAAAGCGCCGGCGTGCGAGCCACCGTGCAGCGCGAACAGGACGCCAAGGGCGTGGCGCTGGAGCAAGAGGCGGTGGAGCAGATGTCGGCCACTTACGCGTTCAAGGCGAATCTGCAGACCATCAAGACGCAGGACGAAATGATGGGCTCCTTGCTGGATGTGAAAGCCTGAGCGCTGCCCATTCACCGCCTGTTTGTGTTCCCACCCCCATGCCCCGCTAGTCGGGGCATGTTCGTTTCTGGCGCAGGCAGAGAGGACTGCCCGCTATCAGTTGGTATCGGCCAGCCCCGCCAGGCGCTGGACCAGCCAGCGTTGAAAGGCCAAGCCCGTGGCGGTGCGGCTGCGCAGTGGAATGGCGTACATGGCGGTACTCCTTGTCGTGAGTTTGTTCAGGCGCCCTGGATGGCGGGATTGCTGTGGGGCGATGGGGTAGCGCTTTGGCGTGCAGCGCGCCGACCAGCCCGGTCCCACGCCTTTTCATGGAAGAAGAAGGCCACCGCCTGCACCGTGGGCTCCAGCAGGCTCAGGGTGAGCGAGGCCCACAGGTTGCCGGTGACGGCATAGGCCACCAGAGCGGCCACGCAGATGTGGATGAGGTAGTAGCTGCCCGTCTTCATCAGCATGGTTTGGTTCTGGCGGGCAACGCGGCGGATGAGGGACATGGCGGACTCCTTGGTTCAACAGAGCCTGCGGCGGTGCAGCAGGGATGGTTGAATGGTAGTGATTCGCAATATCGAAAGCCAATTGATCATCGCTAAGGCGCAGATAGCCGCTATCCAATGACGCCTTACGAAGCGCCGCAGCGCCTATCCCAAACAGACTGGTTCTGCGCGTGAACTAGTTCACGTTCCGCCACTGAAAAAAGCCGCTGCCACCAAAGCCCCCGTTGCTATGATGGCCGCTCTTTTCAACCCCTCTTTTGCTTTGGGAGCACACATGGCCCTCATGGACTTCATCAAGAAACAGTTCATTGACATCATTCAGTGGACCGAAGAGGGGGACGGCACGCTGGCCTGGCGCTTCCCCATGCGCGACATGGAAATCCAGAACGGCGGCACGCTGGTGGTGCGCGAGTCGCAGATGGCCATCTTCGTGAACGAAGGCCAAGTGGCCGACGTGTTTGGCCCCGGCACCTACAAGCTCACCACGCAGACGCTGCCGGTGCTCACATACCTGAAGAACTGGGACAAGCTCTTTGAGTCCCCCTTCAAGAGCGATGTGTACTTCTTCAGCACACGCCAGCAGATCGACCAGAAGTGGGGCACGCCCCAGCCCATCACGATCCGCGACAAGGACTTTGGCGCCGTGCGCCTGCGCGCGTTCGGCAACTACGCCTTCCGTATCGCCGACCCCAAGCTGTTCCACACCGAAATCTCGGGCACGCGCGAGTCCTACCCCGTGGCCGACCTGGAAGGCCAGCTGCGTGGCCTGGTGTTGCAGAACATCAGCAACGCCATTGCCGGTAGCGGCCTGCCGTTCCTGGACCTGGCGGCCAACCAGGTCATGTTTGCCGATGCGCTGACCAAGGAGCTGGCGCCCATCTTCGCCAAACTGGGCATCTTGATCGAGTCCCTCACGGTGCAGAACGTCTCGCTGCCCGAAGAGCTGCAGAAGATCCTCGACCAGAAGATCGGCATGGGCATGGTTGGCAACGACATGGCCAAATTCATGCAGTACCAGACGGCGCAGGCCATCCCCAAATTTGCCGAGGGCGCGGGCAACGGTGGCGGTGTGGCGGGTGACGCCATGGGTCTGGGCGCGGGTGTGGCGCTGGGCCAGGTGCTCGCGCAGAACCTGCAGCAGGGCCTGCAAGGCGGCGGCGCAGCAGCCCAGGCAGCGCCCGCAGCGGCGGCCGCTGCAGTGGGCGTCAAGCCCGAAGACGTGATGGCCACGCTGGAGAAGCTGGGCGAGCTCAAGTCCAAGGGCATCCTCACGCAGGAAGAGTTCGACGCCAAGAAGGCCGAACTGCTCAAGAAGCTCGTCTGATCGATCGGATCGATTGCTATCATAAAAATAGCTGCTTGCGCTGGAGGGATAAGCGCTAGAGGCCAATAGGGCTTCAAAGCCGTTTAGCGCGGCGCGGGCAGAACACTCCACACGATGGCCACCGACCCCACCCAGCGCTATTACCGCGCGCCCTGCCCCGGCTGTGGCGCGCCGGTGGAGTTCAAGAGCGCGCAGTCCACCCATGCCGTCTGCGGCTACTGCCAGAGCACCGTCGTGCGCAGTGGCGATGTGCTCACGCGCCTGGGCAAGATGGCCGAGCTGTTCGACGACCACAGCCCGCTGCAGCTCATGGCCAGCGGGCGCATCCAGCTCGACGGCAAGGACGTTCCCTTTACCCTCATCGGCCGCCTGCAATACAAGGGCGACGCGGGCGTGTGGACCGAATGGGCGGCCTTCCTGAATGACGGCACGCTGGCCACGCTGGGCGAAGACAACGGTGCCTATGTCTTCACCCGGCCCATCGACCCCGGCCGCGAGATGCCTGCGCCCGAGCGCTTTCGCATCGGCACCACCACGGCCATCAACGGCAAACCCTACAGCGTGGCCTACACCGGCCAGGCACAGCTGATCTCGGCCCAGGGCGAGCTGCCCAAACTACCGCCGCTGGGCCAGCCCTTCGGCATGGTCGAGTTGCGCAGTGCCGACGGCGAAGTGGTCAGCATCGACTACGGCCACACCCCGCCCAATGTGGAGCGTGGCAAGGCAGTGCTCCTGGAAGACCTGCAGCTGCAGGGTCTGAAGGACGAATCGGCCAAGGACGAAAAAGGCCGCCAGTTCAACTGCCCGCACTGCGGTGCGCCGGTGCAGGTACAGCTGTCCACCTCCAAGAGCATCACCTGCGGCTCGTGCGCCAGCATCATCAGCCTGGACAGTGGCGTGGGCGGAGAGTTGCGCTCGGCGGAGCAGGACGAACCCGTCCAGCCCCTGATCCCGCTGGGCAGCAAGGGGCAGCTGCAGGGCGTGCACTGGCAGGTGGTGGGCTTTCAGCACCGGATGGGCGTGGAGCCCGGCGATGACGAGCACTTTGGCTGGAGCGAATACCTTCTCTACAACCAGAAGCGTGGCTTCGCGTTCCTGGTCGATTCCGAAGAAGGCTGGAGCATGGTGCGCCCCACCACCGGCGCGCCGCAGATGGCAGCCACGGGTCGCTCCGCCACGTACATGGGCACCAAGTACGACCTCAAGTACACCTACGAGGCCGAGACCACCTATGTGCTGGGCGAGTTCTACTGGCAGGTCACGCGCGGCCAGAAGACCACCAACCGCGACTTTGCGAGCGCCAAGGGCCTGCTGTCGATGGAGCAGAGCCCGAACGAGATCACCTGGTCTGCGGGGGACAAGCTGTCCAGCGACACGGTGGCCAAGGCGTTCAAGCTGGACGACAAGAAAGATGTGCTCCAGCGCGACGACCCTGGCCCGTTCGTGGCCAAATCCGGCCTGGGCTGCGGCACCATCATCATCATCGCCGTGGTGATCCTGATCCTGCTCATCTTGCTCAGCCGTTGCTCCAGCTGCGATCCCCGGGTCGAAAACTGTTCCTCGTCCTCCAGCTACCGAAGCTCGGGGGGCTCGTACGGCGGATATTCGTCGGGCGGCAGCCACAAGTAGTGCGGCGCTTGCTTCTGTTCATCCGCCAGCCACACTCACCGACACCACGTTTCAAGGAGATCACACCATGATGGGATTCGAATGGCTCAAACCCGCGGCATTTCTCGGGTCCATCCTCTACGCCATCATTGGCGTCATCATCTTCTGGCTGGCCTTTGTCATCGTGGACAAGATCACGCCCTATGACCTGTGGCGCGAGATCGTCGAAAAGCAGAACCAGGCCCTGGGCCTGGTGGTGGCCGCGATGTGCCTGGGCATCAGCATCATCGTGGCGGCTGCCATCCATTGACGCATTGACGCGTTTTCGAGCCCCTACCGCCTGAATGAACGAAGCGGCGCACCCGGCAGGGTGCGCTGACCGCTGCCTTGTCGTCTCCCACCCCGTCTCCCGTCGCGCCCGCGCCTGCGGTGCCGCCCCCATCCTCTGGCCCCCGCCCCATCGACATCGCGCTGCTCATCAGCGTGTTTGTGGTGGCAGCCTGCGGCCTGCTGTACGAGCTGGCCGCCGGGGCGCTGGCCTCCTATGTGCTGGGCGACTCGGTGCTGCAGTTCAGCACCATCATCGGCACCTACCTGTTTGCCATGGGCCTGGGGTCGTGGCTGTCGCGTTACTTCGAGCGGCAGCTGCCCGCGCACTTCCTGCGCATCGAGCTGCTGGTGGCGCTGATCGGCGGCGCGCTGCCAGCCACGCTGTTCCTCGCCAATGCGTATGCGCCGGGTGCGTTCCGGTTCCTGCTGTACGGCATGGTGCTGATGGTGGGCACGCTGGTGGGGTTGGAGATTCCGCTGGTCATGCGCATCCTCAAACGCAACGTGGTGCTCAAGGACCTTGTCTCGCAGGTGCTCACGTTCGACTACCTGGGCGCGCTGGCGGTGTCGCTGGCGTTTCCGCTGCTGCTGGTGCCGCACCTGGGGCTCATCCGCACGGGGTTGTTGTTCGGGCTGATGAATGCCGCAGTGGCGCTGTGGGCGGTGTGGCTGTTCCGGCATGAGCTGCGGCGCCTCCAAGCCCATTTGTTCGCCTGCCTGATGGTGGTGGGCCTGCTGCTGGCGGGACTGGCGGGGTCTGAGCAGATCACGAGCTTTGCCGAAGACAAGTTCTACCAGGACCGCATCATCTTCACCACGGCCACGCCCTACCAGCGCATTGTGGTCACGCAGGGCCGCTATGGCCACCGGCTGTACCTCAACGGCAACCTGCAGTTCTCCGAGTCCGACGAATACCGCTACCACGAGGCTCTGGTGCACCCCGCCATGGCCGCGCATGGGGCGCCCAAGCGGGTGGCGGTGCTGGGCGGCGGCGACGGCATGGCGGTGCGCGAGATCCTCAAGTACCCCTCGGTCGAGTCCGTCACCCTGGTCGAGCTGGACCCGGCCATGACGCGCATCTTCAGCGAGAACCCCACGCTGGCAAAGCTCAACGGCCACGCGCTGCAAAACCCCAAGGTGACCATCGTCAACACCGATGCCTTTGGGTGGCTGCAGCAGGGGACGGACCTTTTTGACGTGATCGTGGTGGACTTCCCCGATCCCACCAACTTCTCCATCGGCAAGCTATACACCAACAGCTTTTATGCGTTGCTGGACAAGCGGCTGGCGGCCAGTGGCTACGCCGTGGTGCAGACCACCTCGCCGCTGGTGGCGCGCCAGAGCTTCTGGACGGTGGTGCAGACCATCGAATCCGTGGGCCTCTCGACAGCGCCGTACCACGCCCATGTGCCCAGCTTTGGCGAATGGGGCTATGTCATCGCCAGCCGCAGGCCGTGGCGCCTGCCCGACGCCCTGCCACCCGGGCTCCGGTTCCTGAGCGCCCCGTCGCTGCCCCTGCTGTTCGACTTTCCGCTCGACATGGCGCGGGTGCCGGCCGACGTGAACCGCCTGTCCAACCAGGCGCTGGTGCACAGCTACGAGCGCGAATGGGGCAAGGTGGTGGCGCATTGAGTCGCCGTTTGCCAGGGCCCCAACAGGCATTCGCCGAGCAATTTGCAGGGGTTCTGCCCGCTGGCATGGGCAGCACAATCGGCTACAAAGCTGTCAAGACCTGATCGCCGTGGGCGCCCCCGATGCTGGACCTTTTTTTCCTTTCTGACGCACAGCCCTATCCGCTGCTTTGGGCGCAGCACGATCCCTGGCTGGTGACGCTGTCGGTGGGCATGGCGGTGCTGGCCTCCGTGCTGGCGCTGCAGATGGCGGGTCTGGCCCGCCGCGCCGACACCCGGTTCATGCGCCAGATGGCGCGGGGGTCCGGGGCGATGGCGCTGGGCGGCGGCATCTGGTCCATGCACTTCATCGGCATGCTGGCTTTCACGGTGTGCGCGCGGGGCCAGTTTGATGCGTGGACCACCGTGCTGTCCCTGCTGCCCAGCGTGGGCGCGTCGTGGGTGGCGCTGGGCTTGCTGATGCGCCGCGAGATCAGCCGCTCCGCCCTGGTGGTGGGTGGGGTGCTGGTGGGCGCTGGCATTGGCGCCATGCACTACATCGGCATGGCAGCATCGCAGTGGGCGCCTGTCATGCGGTACGACCCTTGGGGGTTTGCCGCCTCGGTGCTGGTGGCCGTGTTGCTGGCCATCGTGGCCCTGTGGGTGCGGTTTGGGCTGGAGCGCGTGGTGCGTTGGCGCGCCCGGTGGCTCAATGCGGTGGCCGGTGTGGTCATGGGGCTGGCGATTGCGGGCATGCACTACACCGGCATGGCGGCCTTGCGTTTCATTGACGCCCCCAACGAGCTGGAACTGCTGACTGCGGCCGATGGCGCGCCCCTGGCACTGGCCGTTGCTGCAGTGGCGTCGGGTATCGGGCTGCTGGTGATCGCCATCAACGCGGGCTTGCGTTACCGGCAGATGTTCCTGCAGATGCGCCAGAGCGAGTCCCGCTTGCGCGCCATTGCCGACACCGCCGTGGACGGCATGGTGATGATCGATGCGCAGGGCCGTGTGCAGTCCTTCAACGCAGCGGCCGAGCGCATCCTGGGCTGGCGTCCCGACGAAGTGGTGGGCCAGAACGTGTCCATGCTCATGCCCGAGCCCGACCGCTCGCGCCACGACACCTACCTGCAGCGCTACCTGCAAGGCCAGGGCGGTGGCGTGGTCGGCGCCAACAGCCGCGAGGTGCTGGCTTTGCGGCCCGATGGCAGCACCGTGCCCATTCGCATTTCCATAGGCCGCGTGCCGCTGGATGGCGCGCCGGTGTTCGTAGGCTTCATCAGCGACCTGACACAGCGCCGCGCCATGGAGCAGGAGCTGCAGGCCAGCGAGCAGCGCCTGCGCTCGCTCATGGCTAACATTCCGGGCGTCACTTTCCGATGCCGGCACGATGCCGACTGGACCATGCTGTTCATCAGCGATGCGGTGACCGCACTCACGGGCTGGTTGCCGCAGGACTTTCTGGACGGCCGTATCAACTTCACCCAGCTCACGCTGCCCGAAGAGGTGGACCGCCTGTGGGCGGAAGTCTCCATGGCCATCCAGGAGCACCGGCCCTACCACGTGGAGTTTGGCCTGCGGGACCGTGACGGGCGCCTGCGCTGGGTGTCGGAAAGCGGCCGCCCCGTGGCCGGCGATGATGGCCAGGTGTTGTGGATCGACGGCGTCATCATGGACATGACCGTCTTTCGCGAGCGCAACGCCGAGTTCGAGAGCACGGTGCGTGCCATCAACCGTGCGCTCTCGGTGGTGGAGTTCGACATGCAGGGCCATGTGCTCAACGCCAACGCTAACTTTCGAGAACTCATGGGCTACCGGCTGGAAGAGATCGTGGGCCAGCACCACCGCATGTTCTGCGAGCCCGCCTACGCGCAGACCGAGGCGTACGCGCAGTTCTGGGAGCAACTGCGAGCTGGCCAGCTTGATGGCGGTGAATATCAGCGACTGGGCAAGGACGGGCGGCGCATCTGGATCCAGGCCACCTACAACCCCATCTTCGACGCCCAGGGTCAGCCGTTCAAGGTCGTCAAGTTTGCGACCGACCTCACCCAGCGCCGTGCCATGGAGCAAGAGCTGCGCGCCGCCAAGGAGCGTGCGGAGCAGGCCGCAGCCGCGCGCAGCACCTTCCTGGCCAACATGAGCCACGAGATCCGCACGCCCATGAACGCCATCATCGGCTTCACCGAGGCCCTGCTCGACACCCCCATGGACGCGCAGCAGCGCCGCCACCTGGGCACGGTGCAGCATGCGGCGCGCTCCATGCTGCGCCTGCTCAATGACATCCTGGACACTGCCAAGCTGGAAAAAGGCGCGGTGGAACTGGAGATTGCGGACTTCTCGCTGCAAGAGGTGTGCGACCAGATCCTTGCCTCGCTGCGCATCCATGCGGGCAAGAAGGGGCTCGCGCTGCAGTGCCTGACGGACGACCGGGTGCCGCCCTACCTGCGGGGCGATGCGCTGCGCCTGCAGCAGGTGCTGCTCAACCTGCTGGGCAACGCGCTCAAGTTCACCGAGCGCGGCCATGTGCTGCTGCGGCTGGACTACCACGACGGCACGCTGGTGATGGAGGTGGAGGACACGGGCATCGGCATCGCGGCGCAGCACCTGGAGCGCATCTTCGACCCCTTTGCGCAGGCCGACGCATCCACCACCCGGCAGTTCGGCGGCACCGGCCTGGGCACCACCATCTCGCGCCAGCTGGTGGAGCTGATGGGTGGCAGCATCAGCGTGCGCAGCACCCTGGGTGTTGGCACCACGTTCACCGTGTGTGTACCTTTGCCGGTGGGCCAGGCGACGGCGGCAGTGGCCACCGTGAGCCATGCGGTGCAGTTGCCGCCGCTGCGCATGCTGGTGGTGGACGATGTGCCGGCCAACATCGAGCTGCTGCAGATCCACCTGGACCGGGGGCGCCACCAGGTGACCGTGGCGCGGGATGGCGAGAGCGCTGTCGCCGCCTACGAGGCCGGGCGCTTTGACGTGGTGCTGATGGATCTGCAGATGCCCGGCATGGACGGCCTGGAGGCCACGCGCCGCATCCGCGCGTTCGAGCAGGCGCAACGGCGCAAGCCGGTGCCGGTGATCGCCCTGTCGGCCAGCGTGCTGGAGCAGGACCGGCGCAACGCACGCGCTGCGGGCATGGACGGTTTTGCAAGCAAGCCGCTGGAGCCCGCCCGCCTGTTCCGCGAGATCGCCCGCGTGCTGCATCTGCAGCCCGACACCGCCACATCGGGGTGGAGCAGCCTGCAGACCTTGACGCGCGCCACCGACTTGCCACCGGTCCCCCACGCCACCATCGCCGCGGTGGACTGGGAGCGTGGCACCCGCCTCTGGGGCCAGCGTGCGCTGCTGCGCGATGCCGTGGCGCGCCTGCTGACCGACCATGCCGCCACCCCTGCCACCTTGCAGGCCCTGGTGGCGCAGCCCGACATGGACGCTGCCCGTGCGCTAGCCCACCGCCTGCGTGGTGCGGCAGGCAACCTGGCGCTGGGCCCGCTGCAAACGCTGGCGCAGCGCATCGAGGAAGCCGCCCACAGCCTGGACCGCACGGCTCTGCAGCCGCTGGTGGCCGCCCTGCCCGCCGCGTTGCAGGCCGTGGAGCAGGCCCTGGCCCACGAGGCCGAGGCCGCCGCAGCGCCCGCCCCCGGCGTGGGCCAGCACGCACCGCTGACCGCCGACCAACGCCAGCAGGCCCGGGACGCCGCGCAGGCGCTGCAGCAGGCCCTGGCACAGTCCGAACTGGCCCAGCCGCCGTTGGACCTGCTGGTGCAGCTGCTGCCTGCAGATGCCACCGAGCGCCTGCAAGAGGCCATCGACCGCTTTGACTTTGACCAGGCCGGGGTGCAGTTGCAGCAGCTGCGCACGCACTGGCTGGACGAACCCCTGGAGAACCCCGCATGACACCGGCCCCTGACCAGCGGCCCCGCCTGTTGCTGGTGGACGACGAGCCCACCAACCTGCAGGTGCTGCGCCACATCCTGCAGTCCGACTACCGCCTGCTGTTTGCCACCGACGGTGAACGTGCGCTGCAGGTGGCGCGCGAGCAGCGGCCCGACCTGGTGCTGCTCGACATCATGATGCCGAACCTGGACGGCTATGCCGTGTGCCGCGCGCTCAAGGCCGATGCCGCCACCGCCTCCATCCCGGTGATCTTCATCACCGCCCTCACCGACAGCCAGGACGAAACTGCCGGGTTTGACGCGGGCGCGGTGGACTACATCACCAAGCCCGTCAGCCCGCCCGTGGTGCGCGCGCGGGTGCGCACCCACCTGTCGCTAGTGCGCATGGACGAGCTGCGTGAAACCCGCCTGCAGATCGTGCAGCGCCTGGGCCGCGCGGCCGAGTACAAGGACAACGAAACCGGCATGCATGTGATCCGCATGAGCCACTTTGCCCAGCTGCTGGCCCTGGCTGCCGGCCACAGCCCGGCCTGGGCCGAAGACCTGCTCAACGCCGCGCCCATGCACGACGTGGGCAAGATCGGCATCCCCGACGCCGTGCTGCGCAAGCCCGGCCCGCTGAACGCCGATGAGTGGGACACCATGCGCCGCCACCCCGAGATCGGCGCCGAGATCATTGGCGAGCACCCGTCCGGCGTGCTGCAGCTGGCCCGTGAGATTGCGCTGGCCCACCACGAAAAGTGGGACGGCAGCGGCTACCCGCGCGGCCTGGCGGGCGAGGCCATTCCGGTGTCGGCGCGCATCGTGGCGGTGGCCGATGTGTTCGATGCGCTTACCACCCGCCGCCCCTACAAGGAACCCTGGCCCGTGCAGGATGCGCTCGACCACATTGCAGCGCAGGCCGGCAAACACTTCGACCCCGCTTTGGTGGCGCTGTTCGCCCCGCTGGTGCCGCAGCTGCTTGAGATCCGCGCCCGCTGGGCCGATTGAGGCGTGACCGCATGACCCCCTGGACCCTGCAGCGCCGCCAGTTCGTGGCGGGCGCCGCCGCCCTGGCCACGGCTGCGCTGGGCGGGTGCGACCGCGCCGTGCCGCCGCTGGAAGGCGGCTTCACCGGCATCAACATGGCACGCGGCCACCAGCTGCGTGAGTGGCTGGCGCGCGGCACCTGGCCCGAGCCCGCCGTGGTGCGCCGCGCGCAGGTCATCATTGCCGGTGGTGGCGTGGCGGGGCTGGCCGCAGCGCGTGCGCTGCGCCTGGCAGGCGTGCAGGACTTTGCGCTGCTGGAGCTGGAAGACACCGCAGGCGGCAACAGCCGGGGCACCGCCGTCAACGGCATCACCTGCCCGCAGGGCGCGCACTACCTGCCCGTGCCTGGCGACGACGCGCGCGAGGTGCAGGACCTGCTGGAGGAGCTGGGCCTGCGCCAGCGTGTGGCCGGGCGCTGGCAGTACGACGAACGCCACCTGTGCCACAGCCCGCAGGAGCGCCTGTACTTCGATGGCGAGTGGCAGGATGGCCTGCTGCCCGTGCAGGGCGTGGGCGAGGCCACGCTGGCGCAGTACCGCCGCTTTGCCCAGGCCGTGGACGCGCAGGCCCACGCCGCCCGGTTTGCCATGCCCGCACTCAAGCTGTGGACCGCCAAGCGCCCACTGGCGCCCAGCCAGCAGGCGCTGGACGCGATGACGTTTGCCGCCTGGCTGGCGCAGGAAGGGCTGGACGATGCCCATCTGCGTTGGTACCTGGACTACTGCTGCCGCGACGACTACGGCGCCGGGGCCGACCGTGTCTCGGCCTGGGCGGGCATCCACTACTTTGCCAGCCGCCACGGTTTTCATGCGCCCGGCGAGGCCGTGGACGAAGCCCGCGAAAGCGTTTTGACCTGGCCCGAGGGCAATGGCTGGATCACCCGGCGCCTGGCCGAGCCGCTGGCCAACACGTCCCACGGCGGCGGCCAGCTGCGCGCCGGCACCAGCGTGCTGCGCATCACCGAAGGCCGCCACGGCGTGGAGGTGGATGCGTTCAACCACGCCACCGATAGCGTGGAGCGCTGGCAGGCGCCACGCTGCATCGTGGCGCTGCCCGTCTTCATGGCGGCGCGCGTGGTGCAGAACCCGCCCGCCTTCCTCACCGGGGCGGCCCAGCGTCTGTCGTGGGCGCCCTGGCTGGTGGCCAACATCCACATCCAAAGTCCGCTCACCGACCGCCCCGGCGCTGCGCCGGCCTGGGACAACGTCCTGTATGCCGACCCCACGGCGGGGGGCCTGGGCTATGTGAACGCCGGCCACCAGCGCCTGGACACCCGCGCCACGCTGGCCGGCCCCACCGTGCTTACCTACTACCAGGCGCTGGGCGACCGGGCGGACGGCCGCCAGCAACTGGCCACCCAGCCCTGGCAGCACTGGGCCGAAGCCGCCCTGGCCGCTCTCGCCGTGCCCCACCCCGACCTGCGCCAGCGCGCCACGCGCGTGGACATCACCCGCTACGGGCACGCCATGTCCATCCCCACACCGGGTTTGCAGCAGTTTTTGAGCCAAATCGGCCTGGAGCGCAAGACTTTCATGCCCAAGGTGCTATCAAATGGTGAGCGTGCCGCCTGGCTGCCCACGCCCACCACCGCACGGCTGGCGTTTGCGCATGCCGACTGGTCGGGGTATTCGGTGTTTGAAGAGGCCTTCACGCGCGGGCACGGCGCGGGGCTGGTGGCCGCCGCCAGTTGATTCCTTGGTGCAGAGGATCCCTAGCCGCGCTGCCCGTCCCACCACAGCCCCAGGCACAGCGCGACGCCCACGGCGTACAGCAGCCAGGTGGCCGAGACCACGTAGGGATAAAACATCAACGCCACGCCCCACCAGCGGGTGCGCGGCTGCTGCGCACGCTTGCCGTGCCAGTACGCCGCCATGCCGATCAGACCAAACAGGATGGCGCCCACGATGTAGGCCGGGCTGGGCAGCTCCAGGCCGAGGGATTGCAGTGCAGAGAGGGTTTCCATGGCGGGTGCGCAGGCCGTGCGGGTGGGGTGAGGCAGGTGTGATCCCGGCCAGCGGCAAAAGGTCCGTGCATGTGCCCGATTCGGCGTTGCCTGGTGGGGGGCGTTGGAGAACCGCTTTTCATGGCGGTGTCACAGGGCGGCGGCATCGTTCACGGTTTTGGCTCTCTTCTCCTTGACCACCATGTCCCGACTGTCCCAAATTGCCGCCTGCGCAGCGCTGCTGTGCGCTGCCGCCATCCCCGCCATCGCCCAGCAGGCCTACCCCGCCACCCTGGCCGGCCACGCCGTGCTGCCCGCCCTCACCGTGGTTGCCGCGCCCAAGGACGCGCCGCAAGACCTGCAGGTGGCCGGCAAGTTCACCACCCCCCGCCGTGTGGACGCCGTGGGCAGCGTGATGGGCCAGTCGGGCGGCCGCGACACGGGTGTGTCGTTGCCGTTTCAGGGCCAGCCCCTCCAGGGCCACTCGGGCATCAAGCGCATGGCCGACGGTTCGTTCTGGATCCTGACCGACAACGGCGCTGGCTCCAAGGCCAACTCGCCCGACTTCATGCTGCACCTGAGCCACTACACCGTGGACTTCCAAAGCGGCCAGTTCAACCGCCTCAAGACTGTCTTCCTGCACGACCCCGACAAGAAGGTGCCGTTTCGCATCACCCACGAAGGCACCGACAAGCGCTACCTGACGGGCGCTGACTTCGACCCCGAGAGTTTCCAGTTCGCCGGTGGCGCGCTGTGGATCGGCGAAGAGTTTGGCCCCTTCCTCATCAAGGCCGACCTGAACGGCAAGGTGCTGGCCGTGTTCGAGACGCAGGTGGACGGCAAGGTCGTGCGCTCGCCCGATGCGCCCGGTGTGCTGATGCCCGGTGCCCCCGACGCCAAGCCCACGCCGTTTGAAGTCAAGCGCTCCAAGGGCTACGAAGGCATGGCCTCCAGCAAGGACGGCAGCAAGCTCTATGCACTGCTCGAAGGCGCGCTGTGGAACGACAGCGCGAAGGCGTACGAAAACGTGGGCGGCAAGCAGTACCTGCGTGTGCTCGAATTTGACGTGAAGACCGAGCAATGGACCGGCCGCCACTGGAAGTACGTGCTGGAGGCCAACCACCACGCGATTGGCGACTTCAACATGATCGACGGCACCACGGGCCTCATCATCGAGCGCGACAACGGCGAAGGCACGGCCGACAAAGCCTGCCCCGAGGGCACCAAGCGCACGGACTGCTTCCACGACCTGGCCAAGTTCAAGCGCGTCTACAAGGTGGAGATGAGCGACGCCAACGTGGGCGGCGAGATCCGCAAGGTGGGCTACATCGATCTCATGAACATCCAGGACCCGCAGCGCCTGGCGCGCAAGCCGCTGAACAACGGCGTGCTCACCTTCCCGTTCTTCACCATCGAGAACGTGGACATTGTGGACAGCACGCACATCGTGGTGGGCAACGACAACAACTTGCCCTTCAGCAGCAGCCGCGAGCCGAACAAGGCGGATGACAACGAGTTGGTGCTGCTGGAAGTCGGCGAGTTGCTGCGCGCAAGGTAAGGGGTACCCCCCTGAGACGCTTCGCGTCTTCCCCCCGCTCTCGCGCTGCGCGCGGGCAGGGGGACGCAGCCGTCGCTGCGGGGCGGCCCTTGCTCGGCTGCCCCGGGCTGGGTCGCGCCGGTTTTGGGCGCTGCGGGCAGGTGCGAGGCCCCGTTAAGACCGGTGTTTGGGGGCTCCAACCCTCGGGACACCTTTGAATGCTGCGGGTGGCAAAATTCCCGGTTCCCGTTCCAACGTACCCGGAAGCCGCGCCACCATGTTCACAGGCATCGTCCAAGCCACGGCAGGCATTGCCGCCATCCACGACCGCGCAGGGCTGCGCACCTTCACGCTTGATTTCCCTGAGGGCTTCTGCCAGGACCTGGCCATTGGCGCCAGCGTGGCCACCGATGGCGTGTGCCTCACGGTCACCGAGATCCTGTCGCCCACGCAGGCCAACTTTGACGTGATGCTGCAGAGCCTGAACATCACCACGCTGGGCAGCTACGGCCAGGGCGACCGCGTGAACGTGGAGCGCGCGGCCAAGGACGGTGCCGAGATCGGCGGCCACCCGCTGTCGGGCCATGTGGACTTCACCGGCACGCTCATCGAGCGGCGCGAGTTTTACAACAACCTGGTGTGGCGCGTGGCCGTGCCCGAGGCGTTTCGCCGCTACATCTTTGCCAAGGGCTACATCGCCATCCACGGCGCCAGCCTCACGGTGGCCGAGGTGAACCGGCAAGAGGGCTGGTTCGAGATCTGGATGATTCCCGAAACGCGCCGTGCCACGGTGTTTGAAGCCAAGCAGGTGGGTGACCGCCTGAACATCGAGATCGAGCGCAGCACCCAGGTGGTGGTGGACACCGTCCGCGAGGCCGTGCAGGAGAGCCTGGGCCGCCTGCAGCCCGTGCTGGAGGCGCTGTTGAAGGAAAAGGGCCTGTCGCTGGACGACTTCGTGCAGGCGCCCGTGCTGCCGCACTGATCGAACCAAGCTCACTCATGTCCCTGGTGGTGCGCCCGCTGGCGCTGAGCGACCTGGCCGATCTGCTGGCCGTGCAACTGGCCTGCTATGGCGAGGGGTTTGTGGAGAGCGGCGAGGTGTTTGCCCGCCGCCTCGCCAGCCCCGCCAATTGTTCGCTGGTGCTGGAGCAGGGCGGCACGGTGTGTGCCTATCTGGCGGCCTACCGCAGCGTGCGTGGCAAGGTCACCCCGCTGCACGGCGACTTTGAAACCGCTACTGCGCCCGACACGCTGTACCTGCACGACATGGCCGTGCTGCCTGCCCATGCGGGGCAAGGCCTGGCCCATGCGTTGCTGCAGCCCCTGTGGACGCAGGCCCGCGCCGAGGGGCTGCGGCACAGCGCGCTGGTCTCGGTGCAGGGCTCGCAGGCCTACTGGCAGCGGCAGGGCTATGCGCTGCACCCCTTGCAGGACGCCACCCAGCAGGCCCGCCTGGCCAGCTATGGCGAAGGCGCGGTGTACATGGCGCGAGCGCTTTAGAACGTGTTTACGATCTCCCAGAGGTCGCGCAGCGGTCTTTGCGGGATGGGATGCAAGGCGCTGTGCGTAGTGGATAGCTTGGCTATCCACAAGCGCCGCAACGCTGCAGACCGCCCGCAAAGACCACTGCCCGAAGGGTTGGAGCGAAATCGGGTGATTGGACGCCCCAGCTGCTTGCATGGGCATGAGCCCATGCGGCGCATCCGAAGCATCCACTCATCCCGATTGCGCTCCAACGCGATCCCCTGCGAGATCGTAAACACGTTCTTAGACCTTGTAGGCACAGTGTCACCCGCCCTCGTCATAATGCCCGCCATGCCCCACCGCTGGAAACCCAACGTCACCGTGGCCGCCCTCATCGAGCGCGACGGCCGCTTTCTGCTGGTCGAGGAAGAAACCACCGACGGCCTCAAGCTCAACAACCCTGCCGGCCACCTGGACCCGGGCGAGTCGCCCATCCAGGCCTGCGCGCGCGAGGTGCTGGAAGAAACCGCCCACGACTTCGAGCCCACGGCGCTGATCGGCGTGTACCTCAACCGCTTCACCAAGACGCGCACGGGGGACGACATCACCTACATGCGTTTTGCGTTTGCGGGCACGCTGGGCACGCACCATGACTGGCGCACGCTCGACACCGGCATCGTGCGCACGCTGTGGCTCACGGCCGACGAGATCCGCGCCTGCCCCGAGCGCCACCGCAGCCCGCTGCTGCTGCGCGGCCTGGAGGACTACCTGGCGGGCCAGCGCTTTCCGCTGACGCTGGTGCACACCGACATCTCGGTGACCGAGCCGGACGGCGTGACCGCGCGATAAGCCTTGGTGCCGCACGGGGCTGCGCACCGCCCCCGGTGTGAACAGGCGCTAGTTCGCCTTGGCCTTCCAGGCAGCGCCCTGCTGGCGCACCAGGTCCAGCAGGTTGCCCATCACCACGTTCATGTCGATCAGGTGCAGGCCCCAGTCGTCCAGAGTGCGGTCATTGACCACGATATCGCCCGGCACATCGCTGGGCAGGCTGCCACGCCCATTGCTGTCCAGGCCCAGCGCCAGGTAGTGTGCGGGGCCGTCCTTCACACAGCTTGCACGCATCAGGCCCGGCAGGCTCACAAACGGGGTGCTCACGCCCTCCAGGCCCTGCGCCCATTGCGCACGCAACACGGGCTGCCCCAGCAGGTTGGCCTCGCGGGCCAGCATGCTGCGCAGCGGCTGGCCGCTCAGGCGCACCGGGTCCGTGCAGGCCACCTCGGCGCCCGCCGCATTGCTGCGGCCAAAGCGGGAGTTCGCGGGCGGCGGTGATGTCTCGCGGAACGTGGCGTATGTCACCACACACCCGGTTTGCGCGCCGGTACGGCACAGGGGCAGCGTGGGCAGCGACCCTCCGGTGTCCGCACCCGCAGGGACCATCACGTTGAAGCCGATCAGCAGGGCCGACACCAGGCGCTGCTGCACCGGCTGGCCGTCCACATCGCGCTTGAGCAACTCCAGCAGCATGCGGCTGCCCTGGGAATGCCCCACCAGCACCACGCCCCGGCCCTTGTTGTCATTGGCCAGATAGTGCCGCCACGCGGCGCGCACGTCCTCGATGGCCATCTCCGGGTTCACCCCGGCCGGGTTGCCCGACATGGCCGCGCGCAGCCCCGCCAGCGTGATCTGCCGGTACATGGGTGCAAACGGACGGCACACCGAGGCAAAGGGGGCAAACTGCTGCGCCACCGCCCGCTGCTCACCCGCGCCAGGTTGCAGCGTGCTGTGCGGGTTGGGGTCCTGCGAGATCGTGGGGTACACGTAAAAGCAGTCGATGGGCGCATCGGCCTGCGGCTTGATCACCTGCACCGTGCGTTGGCCTTCGGCGGCCAGCGTGGTGACCGTCTGGTCGGTGCTGCACAGGTCGGCGCGGCCGGGGCGGCACAGCCAGGTATCCGGCGCGTCGTAGTTGGCGGCGGCAGCGGGCTGGGCCAGCGCGGGGGCGACCGCAAAGGCACCGAGCAAAACGGTCAAAAGGGAGGAAATGCGGGCATGCATCGACAGGACTCCTGGGAGGTTTGCCACAGTGTTGCGCACCCGGCGCGGCGGCGGGTGTCGGCTGTGTGACGGCCTCCGGGAAAACGAGGATGGCGGGCGGGCGCCACTGCCCCCGCTGCCGCAGCTCCTGCGCCCGCTTCCATCAGTCCGCCGTCAGCTTGCGTTCCTTGATGATGGTGGCCCACTGGGTCGATTCCTTCTTCATGAAGGCCGTCAGCTCGGCGCGTGTGGTGGGCTGCGGCGTGAGGCCGTGCTTATTCAGCGCCTCTTTCACGCCCGGGTCGTTCAGCACCTTCACGATCTCCTGGTTCCAGCGGTCCAGCAGCGGCGCGGGCGTTTTGCCCGGCGCCACAAAGGCGTACCAGTTGAGCGCCTCAAAGCCCGGATAGCCCGACTCCGCCACGGTAGGGATGTTGGGCAGGTAGGCCGGACGCGTGAGGCCGGTGGTGGCCAGCGGTATGAGCTTGCCCGTCTCCACATGCGGCAGCGCAGTGGGGGGCGCGGCAAAGTACGAGGTCACGCGCTCGCCCAGCAGGTCCTGCAGCGCGGGGGCGCCGCCCTTGTAGGGCACATGGGTCATGTCGATGCCGGCTCGCTGGTTGAACAGTTCACCCGCCAGGTGCGATGCCGAGCCCGCGCCGGTGGAGGCAAAGTCCACGCTGCCGGGCTTCTTCTTGGACAGCTGCACAAACTCGGCCAGCGTCTTCACGCCCGCGCCCTTGTGCACCACCAGCACGTTCGGAAAGTTCACCCCGCCCGACACGGCGGCCAGGTCCTTGAAGGGGTCGTAGGCCACCTTCATCAGGTGGGGCGCAATGGTGAGCGGTCCCACCGACCCGAGCAGCAGCACCGAGCCATCGGCGGGCGCATTGGCCACAAACTGGTGCGCGATGTTGCCGCCTGCGCCGCCCTTGTTGTCCACCACCACCGACTGGCCGATGTTCTCGCCCAGCTTCTTGGCGATGAGCCGTGCCGCCGCATCGGCTGCGCCGCCTGCGGCAAAGCCCACGACCAGCGTGACGGGCTTCTTGGGCGGAAAGTCTTGCGCCGCAGCGCCCAAGGCGAGAGGCAGGGTGGCCAGCGCCAAGGCGCAACGCAGCAGGGTTCTTTTGGGGTTCATGGGGGTCTCCTTCATTGTGGGTTGTTGGGGGGGCTGGGGATCAGTCGGCGCCCAGGCCGATGGGGTTGGGCTGTCGCTTCTCCACGGCATGGCGCAGCAGCGACGCGGTGCGGAAGATGCCGTGCGCAAACTTGCCGTAGGGCATGGTGGCGAACAGCGCCATCACCGCGCCCAGGTGCAGGCACAGCAGCAGCGGCAGGCCTGCGGTGCCACGCACCGCCCACAGCGCCAGGCCGCTGGTGGCGGTGAGGAACAGCAGGGCGATGAAGGCGCGGTCCATGGGCTTTTGCGCGGCGTCGCCGTGTTGCGGGTGGCGGCGCAGGTTCAGCCGCCACAGGCCAGCCGTGCCAATCGCCAGGCTGATGCCGCCCACGCCGCCCAGCACCTTGGGCAGGCTGGGCAGGTCATACGGTGCAGGCAAGGCCAGCAGGTAGTGGTACAGCGTCGCCACGCTGGTGGCTGCAAAACACAGCGTGAAGCCGTAGAAGGTGAGGTGGTGGAAACGCCTGCGCGACAAGGTGTAAGCGTCGTCCTCGTTGTGGCAGCCGTCGCCATGGCCACCGTCCAGGTACTTGAGGCGCAGCACGGCATCGGTGGCCTCGGCCGTGGCGGGCGCGCTCAGCGGCGCGCCGCTGGTGGCAGGTGTGATATCGCGCCAGAAACGGCGCACGCCCAGGCCCAGCGCGAGCACGGCGAACAGGAACACCGGCGCGAACAGGCCCACCAGCAGGTTGTGTGGGAAGATGCCGTAGAAGCCGCCCACAGGGGCCTGCCACAGCGCGGCGATGCCCTGCCCATGCAGTGCCACGGCCAGCAGCAGGAACAGCGTGAGCCCCGCCACCAGCGCCAGGGCCAGGGTCAGGCCGTTGCGCTGGTACAGCTGGCCCAGCGCGGGCGGCCAGGCGTAGTCGGCGTAGGTCTGGCCGCGCACCTGGGACATGGCCTGCGGAATGTTCACCGCAAATTCGTGTGGCGGCGCGTACTGGCAGGCGTGCAGGCAGGCACCGCAGTTGTGGCACAGGTTGGCGATGAAGTGGATGTCGGCCTTGCCAAACTCCAGCCGCCGCGTCATGGCCGGGAACACGCCGCAAAAACCTTCGCAATAGCGGCAGGCGTTGCAGATCTGCAGCTGGCGCGCCACCTCGGTTTCGGGCGCAGACAGCACGATGTCGCCATTTGCCAGCGCCCGGGCGTCGCGCGTCAGGGCCTCAAGCGTTTGCATGGTTTGCTCCTTGTTTTGTAGCGTTTGAAGCAGGTTCGACTAGCGCTATCGGGCGTTTGGAGGCCAAAGCTGCCTGTGTGCCCGCAATGCGGCCAAACGCGGTGCCAATGCTCATGCCCACGCCGGCGGTGTAGCCCTTGCCCAGCACGTTGCCGGCCATCATTTCGCCCGCCACAAACAGGTTGGGGCTGGGCTGGTTGTTAAAGCGCACCGCAGCCGTGTCGTCGGTGTGCAGACCGAGGTACGTGAAGGTGACGCCGGGCTTGAGCGCATAGCCGTAGAACGGGCCGGTGTCGATGGGCCGCGCCCAGTGCGTTTTGGCGGGCGCCACGCCTTCGGTGTGGCAGTCGTCCAGCGTGGTGTGGTCGAACTGGCCCACGCGGCAGGCGGCGTTGTAGCCGGTCAGCGTGCGCGTGAAGGTGTCCACGGGCAGGCCGAGCTTTTGGGCCAGCTCGGGCAGGGTGTCGGCCTGCACGCCCGGAAACACGGGCGGCATGAAGCGGCCAATGGCCTTGCTGTCGATGATGGAGTAGCCCACCTGCCCCGGCTGCTGCGCGACCAGGCGGCCCCAGATGGCATAGCGCTTGGGCCAGAAGTCCTCGCCCTCGTCGTAAAAACGCTCGCCGTTGCGGTTGACCACCACGCCCAGCGACACGCAGTCGATGCGGGTGCAGATGCCGCCGTCGTACAGCGGCGCGCGCGCGTCGATGGCCACCATGTGCGCCTGCGTGGGGTCGCCGATGCGGTCGGCGCCGTGGTCTTCGAGCAGGTGCTTGAGCAGCACCCCCTTGTTGTAGGCCGTGCCGCGGATCAGGAAGTTGTCGGCCGGCCACTCGCCACGCTCGTTCTGGCCCCAGGCCTCACGCAGCCATTCGCGGTTCGATTCAAAGCCGCCCGCGGCCAGCACGCAGCTCTTGGCGGCAATGCGCTCGCCATTCGCCAGGTGGGCAGCGATGAAGCGGCGGCCGTCCATCTCGATGCGCTCCACGGGCGCCTCGTAGCGGATCTGCACGCCCAGCTGCTCCGCGCTGCGGTAATACGCATTGACCAGCGCCTTGCCGCCGCCCATGAAGAACGCATTGGTGCGCGCCACATGCAGCGTGCCCGCCAGCGCGGGCTGAAAGTGCACGCCGTGGCGGCGCATCCAGGGCCGGCAGGTGCTCGACTCGCGGATCACCAGGCGCGCCAGGTGTTCGTTGGTCAGCCCGCCTGTCACCTTGAGCAGGTCTTGCCAGAACTCTTCCTCGGGGTAGGCATCGACCAGCACATCCTGCGGCGCATCGTGCATGCAGCGCAGGTTGCGCGTGTGGGCCGAGTTGCCGCCGCGCCAGGCGCGCGGGGCGGATTCGAGCAACAGCACGCTGGCGCCCGCCTCGCGTGCCATCAGGGCGGCGCACAGGGCGGCATTGCCGCCACCGATGACCAGCACATCGACCACAGCATCGCCGCTCATGGCTGGTGGCTCCCGGTGGTGCGCCGCGCGCGGGGGAATGAAGAAGGGGGTGTGGGGCCCATGGGGTGTCTCCTGGCGCGGTCGCCGTGTCGTTCATCGGGGTGATGGCGACTGTAGGGAGACACGGGCCCGCCGTGCAGCGGGTTCAGGTCATGGGGGTATCACGGATCGTGATGGCTGCGGGGTGGCGGCTCAGGCGCTGGTGTCTTGCCCGCCGATCCATGTCGTGCCAAACCACTGGCCGGTGATCACCAGTTCGCGCACGCAGTCCGTCAGCACCACGCGTGCGGCCAGCGCGGCGGGCGAGAGTTCTTCGTCGGGCAGGCTGCACAGCAGGTTGACGCGGCGCGCGGGCGCGTCGGTGAGGCGCGCGCACTGAAAACGCTCGGCCGCATCCGGGTAGCGGCCCATGGCGGCCCAGGGCTGCACGGTGGAGCCCAGGCCTGCGTCCACGGCGGCCATCACCATGGCAAGCGAGTCCACCTCCAGCACCACATGCGGTGCCACGCGGTCGCGGGCAAAGGCCGTGTCCAGCGTGCTGCGCAGGCCGTGTGGGCCGGTGGGCAGGATCAGCGGCTCTTGCACCAGCTCGGCGACGGTGATGGTTTCCGGCAGCTGCCGGCCATGGGGGTTGCCGGTGCCCTCCCCTCGGTCACGGGCGCAGATGAGGAACAGGTCCTCCTCCAGCAGCGGCGCCATGTCCCAGCGGCGCGCGCCCGTGGCCTGTTGCGCCTGGTGCAGGCGGGTGTCGAACAGCACGGCCAGGTCCAGCTCGCGCGCATGCAGCATGGCCGTGAGGTGGCCCGACATGCTCTCCACCATGTGCAGCCGCACGTCGGGGTAGCGTGTGCGCATGGCCTGCATCAGCGGCAGGCCCAGCACTCCCGAGGTGGTGGGCGCCAGCCCCACGGTGACGGTGCCCGACAGCCGCGCCTGCTGCGCCGCGCCTCGCGAAAGAACGCCAGCCCTGCCTCGGTGGGGGTCACGCCGCGCGGCGTGCGCTGCAGCAGGCGCGTGGACAGCTCGCTCTCCAGCCGCGTGATCTGCTGGCTGAGTGCGGACTGCACCACGTCCAGGTCCAGCGCGGCGCGGCTCATAGAGCCTTGCTCCACCACACGTACGAAATAGCGCAGTTGTCTCAGTTCCATAGCGCCCTTTTTGCCATGCGGCACTGTACCCCGGAGCGTCTGTTGCCCCTCCCGGGGGCGCGAATACACCGGTGCCGCCACGCCGCCCTGACTCGTTGGCGACTGCGTGCTGAGCGCGCAACGCGCCACTTGCAGCAGGCTGACGCCGTTGCTCCGGGTAAACGCGCAGTCCGAGCCCCTGTGACCCGTCAATTCCCTATGGAGGCTGGGGACTTGAAATTAATTGCACCGCCGGTGGACCGCATTTCAAGAGAGACACAGGCGCTTTCCCAAAGAATCCGCCGGCGAGCTGGCACAGGCGAATGCTGCGCCCGCATCTTTTCACTTCAACCCTTTCCGAACGGAGACAGGCCATGATCTGGCAACAAATCTACAACCCGGCGGGCAATATGGTTGTGTCCACCGCACTGGCCGCGATCCCGGTGATCATCATGCTGGCCGCCCTGGGGTTCTTTCACATCAAGGCCCACATTGCTGCCGGCATGGGGCTCATCGCAGCGCTGGTGGTGGCCATATTCGCTTATGGCATGCCCGCCGAGATGGCGGGTCGCGCTGCCTTGTATGGCGGTTTTGTGGGGCTGCTGCCGATCGGCTGGATCGTGCTGAACATCATTTTTCTGCACCAGCTGACCGAGCAGAACGGTAGCTTCAAGGTGCTGCAGGACTCGCTGTCCAACATCACGGAAGACCGCCGCATCCAGCTGCTGCTGATCGCATTTTGCTTTGGCGCATTCTTTGAAGGGGCCGCCGGTTTTGGCACGCCCGTGGCAGTCACTGCCGCGATCCTGATCGGGCTGGGCTTCTCGCCACTCGCAGCCTCGGGGCTGTCGTTGATCGCCAATACCGCCCCCGTGGCGTTTGGTGCACTGGGCACGCCAGTGATCACGCTGGCCAAGGTGCACGGCTACGACCTGATGGAGGTGACGGCCATGATCGGCCGCCAGCTGCCCTTCTTCTCGGTGCTGGTGCCGTTCTGGCTGATCTGGGCGTTTGCAGGGCGCAAGGCGATGTGGGAAATCTGGCCCGCCATTCTGGTCGCCGGTGTGTCGTTTGCCATTCCGCAGTTCCTGGTCTCCAACTACATCGGCCCTGAGCTGGTAGACATCATTGCGGCCATCGTCTCCATGGCGAGCCTGATCGCGTTCCTGCGCGTGTGGCAGCCCAAGAAGATCTGGACCTCGCCCTCGATGCGCGGCCACGACCCCAGTGCCGGCGAAACCAAGCCCGCCCAGGCCCCGGTGCGCTATTCACGCGCCCAGCTGATCAATGCCTGGATGCCCTGGGTGATCCTGTCGGTGTGTGTGTTTGTCTGGGGGCTGCCATCGGTCAAGGCATGGCTCAATGGCATTTTCTCGCCAGCCTTCCCGATGGACGGGCTGCACAACCTCATCGAGAAGATGCCGCCTGTGGTGCCCAAGCCCACCAAGGAAGGCGCGGTCTACACGCTGAACCTGCTGTCGGCCACCGGCACGGGCATCTTGCTGTCTGCGCTGGTCAGCGCGCTGCTCATGCGCTACAGCCCCGTCGCTATCGTTGGTACGTTCTTCCGCACCGTCTGGCTGGTGCGCTATTCGCTGCTGACCATCGTGCTCATGCTGGCACTGGGCACGCTCACCCGCTACTCGGGCACGGACACCACCCTGGGTCTGGCGTTTGCCAACACCGGTGTGCTGTACCCCTTCTTTGGCACCCTCATGGGGTGGCTGGGTGTGGCGCTGACCGGCTCGGACACGGCCTCCAACGTGCTGTTCGGGGGCATGCAGAAGGTGGCGGCCGAACAGCTGGGCCTTTCGCCCAACCTCATGGGCGCCGCCAACAGCTCGGGCGGCGTGATGGGCAAGATGATCGATGCGCAGTCGATTGTTGTGGCCTCTACCGCCACCCGCTGGTTCAACCATGAAGGGGACATCCTGCGCTTCGTCTTCTTCCACTCGATCGCGCTGGCCTGCCTGGTGGGGCTGTTGGTGAGCCTGCAGGCTTATGTGTGGCCCTTCACGTCCATGGTGGTGCGATAGCGGGTCGACAGAGTCTCCCTTCCGGCCCCCTGCGGCGGGTGTGCGCCGCGCCACCGGGGGCTTTGGGGCATAAGCCTCCAAGAGACCTGTGCCCAGCGCCCGCCGTATCGGCCTACAGGGCTCAGAACGTGTGCACCACACCGGCCGAGATGCCGGTGGCCGTGGCCTTGTTCGCCACACCCTGGAAGCCGTTGCGCCAGCGGGTGTTGTCCAGCTCGGCATACACCTTGGTGCGGCGCGAGAGCTTGTATTCGGCAAACGCCACCAGGCGGCCGTAGCCGTCGTCGGCGGCGCCGGTGCGCGAGCGGTCCACCTTGTAGTAGGCCGCTGTGAGGTCCACCCACGGGGTGGCCGCCCAGGTGCCACCGGCGGACAACACGCGCTGCACAGTGAAGCGGCCTGCCGCCGTTTCGGCCTTGTTGCGGCCGGCATTGGCGGCCAAGCGCACGTTGCCCCACTGGTACGCGGCGCCCAGCGTGGTGGCGTCCAGTGCGCGTTTGTTGGTGTCGTTGAAGCTCTGGTAGGCGCCGGATACCACGAAGCCATCCGCAGCCCAGGCCAGGCCCACGCCGCGTGACGACAGGGCCGAGGCCTGCGATGCGACCTCGCCAACGCCCCACATGGCACGCGCCGTGAAGCCGCCGAAGCGGCCCGTGTACTTCAGTGAATTGTCCAGCCGGTACGAGCCCGAGTTGGCGCCTGCGCTGCCGTACTCGATGCCCAGGCCATGCTGGCTCAGCGCCGTCACGCCGATGTTGGGGTTGAAGCTGGCAAAGCGCATGGCCAGCGGGTCCACGGGCGAGATGGCGTCGGCCAGCGTCGTGGTCTGGCGGCCCAGGGCCAGCGTGCCCCAGCCGCCCTGCAGGCCCACCCAGGATGCGCGGTCGAAGTATTTGGTGGCGTTGGCCGGGGCACCCGAGTCGGCGTTGAGGCCGCTCTCCAGGTTGAACAGCGCCTTGGCGCCGCCGCCCAGGTCTTCACTGCCCCTCAGGCCCCATCGGCTGGTGGTGTGGATGCCACTGCCCAGGCTGCGACTGGAGCCGGCCGTGGGCGCGTTGGATGCGGTGAGGCCGCTGCCGTTGCGCAGGCCCAGGTCCACCACGCCGTATAGCGTCACATCAGTGCCTTGTGCCATCGCGCAGTGGCCGACCAATGCAGCGCAGGCCGCTGCCATCTTCGTTTTCATGGTTGTCTCCTCTTGTTGAAATGCGGGCATGTGTGCCGCTGAGGGGTGGTGGCGCCCCTCTCCCTCTATTTCCCAGAGCCTTCTTCGCAGGGGCTCAATCGGGTGTGAGCTGGGCCTTGACCACCACACCCTTCCACTTGGCGAGTTCCTGCTTCACCGTCAGGGCCAGTTGCTCGGGCGTGCTGGTGTCCACCACCGCGCCTTGCTCCTCGATGCGGCGCACCACGTCCTTGTCGGCCAGTGCGGTGTTCAAGGTCTTGTTGAGCAGGTCGATCACCGGGCGGGGCGTCTTGCCGGGTGCGAACAAGGCGTACCACTGGGTGATCTCCACACCCTTGATGCCAGCCTCCTCCAGCGTGGGCACATCGGGCAGCAGCGACGAGCGCTTGGGCCCGGCCAGCGCCAGGGCGCGCAGCTTGCCGCCCTTCACGTGCGGGTAGGCCGAGAACAGGCTGGGAAACATCACCTGCGTCTGCCCGGCCATGGTGTCGTTCATGGCGGGGGCTGCGCCCCGGTAGGGCACATGGGCCATCTGGGCGCCACTTTCGAGCTTGAAGATTTCCGCCGAGAAATGTGGGGCTGTGCCGTTGCCGGCCGATGCGTAGTTGAAGTCGTGGGGCTTGGCCTTGCTCAGCGCCACCAGTTCGCTCACCGTCTTGGCCGGCACCTTGGGATTCACCACCATCAGCGTGGGCGAGTAGCTCACCATGCCGATGGGCTCGAACTGCGTGATGGGGTCGTAGCGCAGCTTTTGCAGCGCGGGGCTCATGCCGTGGGTGCCGATGTAGCCAAACAAGATGGTGTGCCCATCGGGTGCCGCACGGGCCACGTATTCGGCCGCAATGGCGCCATTGGCCCCCGCCTTGTTCTCCACGATGACCTGCTGGCCCAGCAGGGTGGAGAGCTTGATGGCCACCACGCGCGCCATGCCGTCGTTGCCGCCCCCGGCGGCGGTGGGCACGACCAGCGTGATGGGCTTGTCGGGATAGGCCGCATGGGCGGTGCCTGCGGCCCAGAAGGCGCTGGACGCAAGCGCCAGCGCAGCCGTGGCCAGCGCCGTGCGGCGCGTGTTGGAGTGAATGGAACGGGGCATGGTTTGTCTCCTGTCGTAATGGTTGGAATCGTCGAAATCGTTGGGAGGGCGCTGCGCAAGCGGTGCCCTGAAGAGCGCTCAGTGCGCGGGGGCGCTTTCGGGCACAAACAGCGTGCCTTCCAGAATCTTTCGGGCGGTGCGTACCAGCGCGGCCTGCACCAGCTTGAACTGGCCATCCACCGCGCTGAGCTCCACCTCCACCTGGATGCGGCCTGCCGGGTGTTGCACTTCCACGCGGCGCAGCCCGGCGGCGGGTGCATGCCGTTCGTCGGTGGCCACGGTGCCCGGCAGTACCGAGGCCGCCGCCACGCCAATTGCGCCCGTCACCGCATGCGAGCGGTGGCACTGGTGGGGGGTGAAGTAGCGCGACACCACGCTGCCCGGTTGCGCGCCCGGTGACACGATCACCGGCTTGGGCAGCACGCTGTGTGTCACATCGCCCATGCCCATGCGCTGGCCTGCTTCGAGGCGCAGGGCCTCGATGCGGGTGAGCAAGGCGGTGTTGGCGTCCAGCTCGGAAGGTGTCTCGTCGCCGCGCAGGCCCAGGTCGGCGGCGCGCAATAGCACCATTACCTGCGCCGCGTCGATGCAGGTGACCTGCAGGCCCTGGATGGTGTCGATGCGCTGGCCGGTGGGAAAGATCTGCCCGGTGACGGCGCCCCAGGCGTCCAGGAAGTTCATCAGCACGGGGGCTGCCGTGCCCTGCACGCCGTCGATGCGCACATCGCCGTCGTAGTGCACCTGGCCGCCCGCCGTGCACACCTGCACGTCGATGCGGGAGCGGGTGTTGACGTTGTAGACCCGCACGGTGGTGGTCTGGCCTTCGCGGTCTGCTGGGACCAGCCCCTGCTCGATGGCAAAGGGCCCCACACCGGCCAGCATGTTGCCGCAGTTGGGGCGTGTGTCCACGCGGGCCTCCTGCACGCTGACCTGGGCAAACAGGTAGTCCACATCGCAGTCGGGCTGCGTGGAGCGCGAGACGATGGCGACCTTGCTGGTCAGCGAGTTGCCGCCGCCCAGGCCGTCGATCTGCAGCTCATGGGGCGATCCCAGGGCCGCAATCAGCGTGCGGTCGCGGGCTTCGGGGTCGCGCGGCAGCCAGTCGGCCAGGAAGAACGGCCCCCGGGAAGTGCCGCCACGCATCAGAACGCAAGGAATGTTGGTGCTCATGGGTCGGCATGGTGCGACGCCTTCGATGATCTGTGAATTGCATTGTTGGCAACGATTGATGCATGCTGTGCAATAGGCTAACGCGGCTTGTACATGCTCCAATCACGGCCGTGAATTGCAATGTTCCGATCGTTTGATGCACGGCTTGCAACGCTGAAAACACCCCGAAGCGCACTGGAAGGACGCCGCGATGAACAACAAATTCGACCTTGCCGACATCCAGGCCTTTGCGGCCGTGGCCGAGCTGCAGAGCTTTCGTGCGGCCGCCGAGGCCATCCACCTGTCGCAGCCTGCGTTCAGCCGTCGCATCGACAAGCTCGAAGAAGCCCTGGGTGTGCGTCTGCTCGACCGCACCACGCGCCGTGTCACGCTCACAGCCGTGGGGCGCGACTTTGCGCGCAAGACCCGCGTGTGGCTGGACGACCTGGACGGCATGCTCATGGGCCTGGGCGATGTGGCCGCGCGGCGCATGGGCGAGGTCACGATTGCCTGCGTGCCATCGGCCGTGTATTACTTCCTGCCGCAGGTGGTCAAGCGCTACCACGAGCGGTTTCCGAAGATCCGCGTCAAGGTGCACGACGCCAGCGCCAACGAGGTGCTGGTGGCCGTGGCGCAGGGCGATGCGGACTTCGGCCTGAACTTCATCGGCAGCCAGGAAGCCGAGATCGAGTTCAAGCCCGTGCTGGCTGAGCGTTTTGTGGCCGCCTGCCGGCGCGACCATGTGCTGGCGCGGCGCAAGAAGGTGAGCTGGGCCGAGCTCGGGCAACACGACTTCATGTCGGTGGGCAAGACGTCGGGCAACCGCCTGCTGATGGACCTGGCGCTGGCCAACGTGCCTGACCGGCCCCAGTGCCTGTACGAGGCCAAGCACGTGACCACGCTGCTCGGCCTGGTGGAGGCGGGCCTGGGCGTGGCGGCCGTGCCCAGCCTGGCCATGCCGGGCAAGGACCACCCTACGCTGGTCAGTATTCCGCTGGTGGAGCCCATCGTCACGCGGCAGATGGGGCTGATCAAGCGCCGGGGCAAAACCCTGTCGCCTGCCGCGCAGCAGCTGTATGACCTGCTCGTGGCTACGCGTTCTGCGCGCCCGCGCAGTGCTCCGGCGGCATCAAAAATACAATGGGGGCAATGACTTCCCCTACCAAACAGCGCGTTGTCGTCGGCCTTTCCGGCGGCGTGGACTCGGCCGTGACCGCCTACCTGCTCAAAAAGCAGGGCCATGAGGTGGTCGGCATCTTCATGAAAAACTGGGAAGACGATGACGACAGCGAGTACTGCTCGTCCAACATCGACTTCGTGGACGCCGCCGCTGTGGCCGATGTGATCGGCATCGAGATCGAGCATGTGAACTTCGCGGCCGACTACAAGGACCGGGTGTTTGCCGAGTTCCTGCGCGAGTACCAGGCCGGCCGCACACCCAACCCCGATGTGCTGTGCAACGCCGAGATCAAGTTCAAGGCCTTCCTGGACCACGCGATGCGCCTGGGTGCGGAGAAGATCGCCACCGGCCACTATGCCCGCGTGCGGCACAACCTGGCCACGGGCCTGCATGAATTGCTCAAGGGCCTGGACCCGAGCAAGGACCAGAGCTACTTTCTGCACCGCCTGAACCAGGCGCAGCTGTCCAAGACATTGTTCCCCGTGGGTGAGCTGCACAAGACCGAAGTGCGCCGCATTGCCGAGGAGATCGGCCTGCCGAACGCCAAGAAGAAGGATTCCACCGGTATCTGCTTCATTGGTGAGCGGCCCTTCCGCGAGTTTCTGAACCGCTACATCAGCCATGCGCCCGGGCCCATTCTGGACGACCGGGGACGCAAGCTGGGCCAGCATGTGGGCCTGAGTTTCTACACGCTGGGCCAGCGCCAGGGCCTGGGCATTGGGGGCGTGAAGGAAAAAGGCGCCCAGCGCGGTGGCGGCGCGCACGAGCCCTGGTTCGTGGCCCGCAAGGACCTGGAGAAAAACACGCTGCGGGTGGTGCAAGGTCACGACCACCCCTGGCTGTTGTCGCACCGCCTGGTGGTGCAGGACGTGAGCTGGTGCGCTGGCCAGGCCCCGGCGCCCGGCGCCTATGCCGCCAAGACGCGCTACCGCCAGCAGGACGCAGCGTGCGCGCTGGAGACCGTGCCCGATGGCTTTGCGCTGCAGTTCCCGGACGCCCAGTGGGCCGTGACGCCCGGGCAGAGCGCGGTGCTGTACGACGGTGATGTCTGCCTGGGCGGTGGCGTGATTGCTGCCGTGGAAGGGCTGCCGCAATCCACCGGCAATGCGCCAGCGGTGCAGCCGGCCATGGCCCGCTGATACTTCAAAATTGATAGCTGTCAGCGCAATAAGAACTAGCGCTTGCGCCTGATTTCTCTCGAAATCCATTCTCCAAAAGCAAAAAAGCCGAGGCGGTGACCGCTCCGGCTTTTTTGTGGGGCGGTGCCCCGGCGTGTCAGTCGTCGTTCGTGGCCAGGCTGATCAGGATGCGCAGCACGTACCAGAGCATGAGCGCAATCGATGCGAACAGGTGCAGCGCTGCGCCGGCGGGGCGGTCTGCAGGGTAGTCGTGGATGATGCGCGAGGTGTCGTACAGCACGCAGGCGCCCGCAAACAGCACCATGAGCCCTGAGAACCAGATGCCCAGCTTGAAGCCGAAGATGGCGCCCGCGATGATGGTGCCCAGTGCCACCAGGCCCGCCACCTTCAGGATGCCGCCCAGGAACGAAAAGTCGGTCTTGCTGCTGAACGCCGTCCAGGTGAGCGCCGCCACCAGCAGCAGCGTGATGAAGGCGGCAGCGCCGATGGCGCCGGGCACCAAAAGCTGGGCAATGCCGAACATCGGGGCAAAGATGAGCCCTTCCGCCAGCACGTAGAGGCCCAGGCCCATCAGCTGTGTCTGAGGGTTGTCCGAGTTGTCGGCCAGGTGCGATGCCAGCCAGCCCACGAGCATGAAAGCGCCCATGACCCCCAGCCACAGGAATTTGCTACCGCTGGCCATGAGCATCTTGGCCGCGGCGGTGGAAAGTCCGCTCACCATCAGTACCGCCGACAGCACGACAAAGGCCAGAATGGCCACGCCCAGGTGCTTGTAGGTAGAGACGATGAAATCGCGCCGCTCCATCGGAGCGCCCGCAGGGGTTTGTGGCGAAAGTGCGTTGGGGTTCATGGTGTGGTCCTCCGTAGTGAGCGCGCAGGTTGGCGCAAACGATGGGAGGAGCGCGCCCCGGGCGCTGCCCCTCCCTCCCTCTCGCTTTTTATGGGGTATGGCCGTCAGGCGGCGGCCAGCTGGTGTGCTTCGTCGGCGGCGCGCAGCTTGCGGTTGGACCACACGCCTGCCGCTCCCACCAGCGTGAGCAAAATGGCAAAGATCCAGGTGCCTGCGCCGCTGAAGGACTGCGCGGAAGAGGCGGCTTCGGCCTGCAGCCGCTGTTTGGTGGTGTCGTAGCTGATGACGGTCGCGCCGTCTGCCGATACTTCATAGACCAGGTCGCTGTCGCTGCCATCGACCAAGGCGGTGACTTTTTCGTCGATCAGATTGCTCACCAGCTGCTGCGGCGTGCTGTGGTCGATGCGCAGCTTGCGCGCCTCGGCACCAGCGGTGTCGGGCTGGACCGTGATTTCGTAATACTTCTTGGTCGTACGACGCTTGCGCTTGACGGTGACTTCAGAGGCCTGCGTCACGGTACCGGACACGGTCTGCAGGCTTTCGCGCGCCACGTAGGCGTGGCCATCTTCCGCCTTCCAGCCGCTGTACACCGACAGCCCGATGAGCCCCGGGCCCGCCAGCAGCAGGAGCCACGCGTAGCCAGTGACAAATATCAAAATCTTTCGGACGAACCCCGGCATCACAACCCTCTCTCTTTTCAGTTTGGAATATTGATTTTGGTAACTGCTGGCCGCCGGGTTTTGCACCTCTTTGGCGAGCCAGACCGCGATGATCTTTGATATTTCCGTATCGAATGTAAGGAATTGTTGGTTTGTTGCGGTGGTGCCGAACTGGACAAAACTGAGAAGCGGCGCCCGTGAGCGCCGTTGTAAAAGCCATCGCTCCATGGCCGCGCTGGCGCTTGTGAGTCGGGCGGGCTCCAGCACCTCCTGTTGCGAGTTGCTACGTTTTGACGCCCACAGGCGACGTTTTCCGTGGGGTTGGGCATGCCTTGCGCACAGACGAAAAAAAGCCCGCACCTTGCGGGTGCGGGCTGGGGACTAAGTCCGGTGCCAGAAGCTGTCAGAACGGAATGTCGTCGTCCATGTCGTCAAATCCGGAGGCCGCGCGCGGTGCCTGTGCCACGGGAGCGGGTGCAGGGCGCTGAGCGGGGGCGGCCATGGGGCGCGGCGCTGGCGCTGCACGGCGCGGGGCCTGGTCGTAGCCACCCTGGTCGCCACCGTAACCGTCGTCGTATCCACCGCCTTGCTGTCCGCCGCCCTGTCCGCCACCGCCCATGCCCTGGCGGCTGCCCAGCATCTGCATCTGGTCGGCGCGGATTTCGGTGCTGTACTTTTCAACGCCGCTCTGGTCGGTCCACTTGCGGGTACGCAGGCTGCCTTCTACATACACCTGCGAGCCTTTGCGCAGGTACTGGCCGGCGATTTCGGCCAGGCGGCCGTTGAAGACCACGCGGTGCCACTCGGTGGCTTCCTTCATTTCGCCAGACTGCTTGTCTTTCCACTTGTCGGTGGTGGCAATCGTCACGTTGGCCACCTGATCGCCACTGGGGAAGGTGCGCATTTCAGGGTCGCGGCCCAGGTTGCCGACGATGATGACTTTGTTTACGGATGCCATGGTGCTGTCTTTGCCTTTAAGGGATAAAAGCGCCGGATTTGGAGAGAGATTCCAGGCGCCAAACGCTCCATTGTGCCGCAACCGGGGGGCAATGGAAGCCCTGACGGCGTGGCACGGCTTGGCGGTTCAGTGCCCGCCACGCCCCACGGGCCGCAGCGGCCAGGTCAGCACCAGCCACAGAGCCGTGAGCGCCGTGGTCACGGCGAACAGACCTGGAGCCCCAGCCCATTTCACCAGCGCGCCACCCATCGCACCGCCCGCAAACAGGCCCAGAGACTGCAGGGTGTTGTAGCTGCCCAGCGCGGCGCCGCGCAGCTGGGCTGGCGCCATGCGCGACACCAGACTGGGCTGGCTGGCCTCCAGCGCATTGAATCCGCAGAAAAAGACGAACAGCAAAGGCCCCAGCACCCACAGCGTGGCAGGCACACCGCTGGCCGCCAGCAGGCCCAGCCCCGCCTGCACCACCAGCACCAGGGCAATGGCTCCGAGCAGGGCTGCGCGCAGTCGGCCCGCACGCTCCAGCGCAAACAGCCCGCCCATGGCGGCAAACGACAGCACCACGGCGGGCAGGTACACCTGCCAGTGGTGGTCTTTGGTGAGTCCTGCCTGTACCAGCATCGCGGGCACGGCCACCCACATGGACAGCTGTACGGTGTGCAGCACAAACACGCCGAGGTTCAGGCGCAGCAGGTCAGGGTGTCCCCACACATCGGCCAGGCGGCCCCGGGGGGCGTTCCGATGCAGCGCAGGCTCGGGCGGCACCCACCACACCACCACGGCCACACCGGCCAGGGCCAGCGCACAGGTCAGGCCAAACAGCCCCGCCAGGCCGATATGGGCAGCCAACATCGGTGCCGCCACCAGCGCCACGGCAAACATCAGCCCGATGCTGCCGCCCACCAGCGCCATCGCCTTGGTGCGCACGCTGTCGCGTGTTTGGTCGGCCAGCAGCGCGGTCACGGCTGCCGACACAGCCCCTGCACCCTGCAGCGCCCGGCCCAGCAGCAGTCCGGTCAGAGAATCCGCCAGCGCAGCCATCAGACTGCCGCCTGCGAAGACGAGCAGACCGAGCACGATCACCCGCTTGCGCCCGAAGCGGTCAGACGCGATGCCCAGCGGCAGCTGCAGGACTGCCTGCGTCAGGCCGTAGATACCCATGGCCAGACCCACCAGTGCAGGGTCGTCGCCACCGGGGTACTTGCGTGCCTCCAGGGCAAACACGGGCAGCACCAGGAACAGGCCCAGCATGCGTAGCGCAAAAATGAGGGCCAGGCTTACGCTGGAGCGACGCTCCAGCGCGGTCATTGCGGTGCCAAATGAAGGTGACGACAAGGGGGGCAGGGCAGCGCCCCGTAATGAAGAAGGAGATTCCGGCACGGTGGTGCCCTGTAGGGCGGATAAAGCAGGGATTTTCGCCCATGGCGCAGAAACCTGGATGCGGCCTGGGCACCAAGCCATCTCGCCAAGGCTGGGCGGACAGGCGTTGTCAACTCAAATAGTCACAGCAGACGGCAGATTTTTTGCACACATTCCTGCGGCGTGATCTGCGCTGTTGCCAGCACAAGCTCTGGCGCCAGCGGAGGCTCATAGGGCGAATCAATACCCGTGAACTGGCGAAGTTGCCCCGCCCGCGCTTTGCGGTACAGGCCCTTTGGATCGCGCTCCTCGGCAACAGCCAAGGGTACGTCCACGAATATCTCAAGAAAGTCCCCTGGCGAAAACAAAGCCCGGGCGGTCTCGCGCTCAGCGCGGAAGGGTGAAATAAACGCCACCACCACAATCACGCCAGCTTCGACAAACAGGCGGGCTACATGAGCAATGCGCCGGATATTCTCTGCCCGGTCGGCGTCGGAGAACCCCAGATCCTGATTCAACCCTTGACGGATATTGTCTCCGTCAAGGATGTAGGTGCGCTTGCCCTGGTGATGGAGTTCTAGCTCCAGCGCATTCGCGATGGTCGATTTTCCGGCACCCGATAGTCCGGTGAGCCACACGACCCGGCCTGCATGACCGCCTAGTTGCTCCCGTTCCGCGCGACTCACTGTGAGCACCTGTGAATGGAGATGAGGGGTGTGGGGGCTGGTCTGATGGGGCATTTTGGCGCTGGCGAAGATACTGGGCATGTAATGGTAATGGGGTGGCGGCACAGACGGTTTCACGCAGGCTTTGGTGAGCGAAGCTGCAGGGGTTGACCTATCATGGTCGGTTTCCCTGCTGTTTACTTCATTCCGTGACAGACTCTCACTCCCCCATTGATGCCCAAGCCGCCGACAGCGGCCTCTACCTCGCCCGCGCCCTGCGCGAGCAGCGCATCAGCATCCGGGGGGCGCGCACGCACAACCTCAAGAACATTGACCTGGACATTCCGCGCAACCAGCTGGTGGTGATCACGGGGCTGTCGGGCTCGGGCAAGTCGAGCCTGGCGTTCGACACGCTGTATGCCGAAGGGCAGCGGCGGTATGTGGAGAGCCTGTCGGCCTATGCGCGGCAGTTTCTGGGGCGGCTGGACAAGCCCGATGTCGACCTGATCGAAGGCCTGTCGCCCGCCATCAGCATTGAGCAGAAGGCGACCAGCCACAACCCGCGCTCCACTGTGGGCACGGTGACCGAGATCCACGACTACCTGCGCCTGCTGTATGCCCGTGCAGGCACGCCGTTCTGCCCTGACCACGGTCTGCCGCTGGCCGCGCAGACGGTGAGCCAGATGGTGGACGCCGTGCTGGCCTTGCCCGAGGACACCAAACTCATGGTGATGGCCCCCGTGGCACGCGAGAAAAAGGGCGAGTTCACCGAGCTGTTTGCGCAGATGCAGGCGCTGGGCTACATCCGCTTTCGGGTCGATGGGCAGATCTACGAGCACGAGAACCTGCCGCCGCTCAAGAAGACCGAGAAGCACGACATTGACGTGGTGATCGACCGGGTGAAGGTGCGCGCTGACCTGCAGCAGCGCCTGGCCGAGAGCATTGAGGCGGCCCTGCGCGTGGGCGGCAACGAGGGCAATGGCCGCGTGCTGGCGCTGGAGATGGACACGGGCCAGGAGCACCTGTTCAGCAGCAAGTTTGCGTGTCCGGTGTGCAGCTACTCGCTGGCCGAGCTGGAGCCGCGCCTGTTCTCGTTCAACTCGCCGATGGGCGCCTGCCCGGCGTGCGACGGCATTGGCCAGCGCGAGGTGTTCGACCCGGCGCGTGTGGTGGCCTTCCCGTCCCTCAGCCTGGCCAGCGGGGCCATCAAGGGCTGGGACCGGCGCAATGGCTACTACTTTGCGATGCTGGAGAGCCTGGCGCGGCACTACACCTTCGATATCGAGGCGCCGTTTGAGTCACTGCCCGCGCCGGTGCAGCACGCCATCCTGCACGGCTCGGGCGATGAAGAAATCGCCTTCAGCTACATCATGGACAGCGGGGCCTCCAAGGGCAAGGTGCACACCAAAAAGCACCCGTTTGAAGGCATCATCCCCAACATGGCGCGCCGCTACCGCGAGACGGATTCGGTGGTGGTGCGCGAAGACCTGGCACGCTTTCGCAGCACCCAGCCCTGCCCCGAATGCCACGGCGTGCGCCTGCGCCGCGAGGCCTGCCATGTGAAGGTGGGCGAAGGCACACAGGCCCGTGCCATCTACGAAGTGAGCCACGCCACGCTGAGCGACGCCCATGCCTGGTTCAAGGCCCTGCAGCTTACCGGTGCCAAGGCCGAGATTGCTGACAAGGTGGTGCGCGAGATCGCCACGCGCCTGCAGTTTTTGAACGACGTGGGCCTGAGCTATTTGAGCCTGGACCGCAGCGCTGAAACGCTCAGCGGTGGAGAGGCGCAGCGCATTCGCCTGGCCTCCCAAATTGGATCGGGCCTGACGGGTGTGATGTATGTGCTCGACGAGCCCAGCATTGGCCTGCACCAGCGCGACAACGACCGGCTGATCGCCACGCTGCAGCACCTGCGCGACATCGGCAATAGCGTGATCGTGGTCGAGCACGACGAAGACATGATGCGCGCCGCCGACCATGTGATCGACATGGGCCCCGGTGCGGGCGTGCATGGCGGGCGGGTGATGGCGCAGGGCACGTACGACGAAGTGCGCGCCAATGCCCAGTCGCTCACGGGCCAGTACCTGTCGGGCACGCGCACCATTGCCGTGCCCCAGCGCCGCACGCCCTGGTTGCCGGTGCTGGACCAGCCCGCGCCCGTGGTGGAGGCCAAGACCAAGTCGCGCTTTCCGCAGACCGAAGCCAGCAAGCGCCGCGCCGAGCGCATGGCCGAGCACCATGCGCGCCAGGGCGCCGTGCAGGCGCTGCGCGTGGTGGGTGCCACGGGCAACAACCTCAAGGGGGTGACGGTGGACTTCCCGGTGGGGCTGCTCACCTGCGTGACGGGCGTGTCGGGCTCGGGCAAAAGCACCTTGGTCAACGACACGCTCTATGCCGCCGTGGCGCGGCAGGTGCACCGTGCGCACGAAGAGCCGGCCGAGCACGAAGAGATCGTGGGCATCGAGTATTTCGACAAGGTCATCAATGTGGACCAGAGCCCCATTGGCCGCACGCCGCGCAGCAACCCTGCGACTTACACGGGCCTGTTCACGCCCATCCGCGAGCTGATGGCCGAGACCAACACCGCCAAGGAACGCGGCTACGGCCCGGGGCGCTTCAGCTTCAACGTGTCGCAGTCATCGGGTGGCGGCCGCTGCGAGGCCTGCCAGGGCGATGGCGTGGTGAAGGTGGAGATGCACTTCTTGCCCGACGTGTACGTGCCCTGCGACATCTGCCATGGCCAGCGCTACAACCGCGAGACGCTGGAGGTGCTGTGGAAGGGCAAGAACATCGCGCAGATCCTGGAGCTGACGGTGGAGGACGCTGCGGCCTACTTCAAGGACGTGCCCACCATCGCACGCAAGCTGCATACGCTGCTGGATGTGGGCCTCTCCTATATCCGCCTGGGCCAGGCGGCGACCACGCTGTCGGGCGGCGAGGCGCAGCGCGTGAAGCTGGCGCAGGAGCTGAGCAAGCGCGATACCGGCCGCACGCTCTACATCCTGGACGAGCCCACCACCGGCCTGCACTTTGCCGACATTGACCTGCTGCTCAAGGTGCTGCACCAACTGCGCGACGCGGGCAACACCATCGTCATCATCGAGCACAACCTCGACGTGATCAAAACCGCCGACTGGCTCATCGACATGGGCCCCGAGGGCGGTGCGGGCGGTGGCACCGTGGTGGGCGTGGGCACGCCCGAGGAGCTGGCGGCCAACCCGGCCAGCCATACGGGGCGGTATCTGGCGCCTTACTTGAAAAAATCGCCCGCCTGAGCCCTGTTGCCCCTCAGGGCGTCTTGCTCACAAACGCCACCGTCAGCCCCTTGGCCGTCACGGTGATGGGCCCTGGCTGCAGGCCCAGGCCGTCAAACACCGCCGTGTCTTGCGGGCGCAGTTGGTGCAGTGTGACTTCGCGCAGCGACTGTTCGGCCAGCAGCGGGCCGTAGGCATTGAGCAGCTCGGTCACCGCCGGGCGCAGGCTGGGAAACTCCATGCGCCCCAGCTGGATCTGGTGGGCGCGCAGCGTGCGGTCGCTGGCCTCGTAGCGCAGCGCAAACTCCACCTCCAGGCTGCCCTGGTGGCTGCGCCGCAGCGCCGCGCCGGCCACATCCAGCGCCATGGCTGCGCCCAGCCGGTTCACTTCGGGCAGCAGGCGCAGGTGGGGCGCCTGCACGCTCAGGTTGAACAGGCCTTGTACCGGCACGTTGCGCGGAAACTTGGGGTCCACCATGGCCTGCAGTTGGGCCAGGGGCACGGTGTAGCTGGGCTGTGCCAGCGCGCCCCGCGCCACCAGCAGCACCGCGCCGCCCAGAGCGAGGCCCCGGGTGGCGTGGGTCAGGAATCGTCGGCGATGCAGCATGGGTGCTTTCCGTCAAAACCGTTGTGACACCGCGGTAGCAAAAAGGTGCCCAAGGCTTGCTGCAGGCGTTGTTACCAGAAGTTTGTGGATTTTGGGGCGATAGCGCTAGTGCTATATGCCTTGGGCGCTATCAAAATAGGTGCATTTACGCGTGGGCTGCGGGATGGCGGTAGCGGGGCTCGGCCGCCACCGGTGCGACCAGCGCCGCGCTCAGCGCCCCACGACCGACCAGCCCGCCCGCTGGTTGTTCTTGTCATTCTCGTACTCCCACGCGGTGCCGCAGCGGTCGCACACATAGCGGGTGATGGTGACGGTGCCGTCCTCACGGTCTTCCTTGCGGTTGCCGCGCTGCACCAGCTCGGCATGGCCCGGCGCCTTGCGCCAGTTGCGCTGGATGCCCTGGCAGGGCTCGCACAGGGCCATGGGTTTGAGTTCGTTCTGTCGGGCCAGGTCTTTGGTCATGGGGTGGCAGCCGTCGTGGGCTGGTATGTGGGTGGGTTTGTGTGTGCGGGGCGGCTACTGTAAGGCACCTGCAGGTGCAGGGGCACAGCACTGTGGTTTCATTTCAAGCCAAATTGGCCTCTGGCGTTTGATTGATAAGCGCAACCAGCTATCAAATCAGGACTGATCCCTCAGGCGGGCTGCCAAGGCCTTGGCCATGCGCGCGTTGTGCAGCACCACGCCCGCACGCTCCACCTGCTGGCGCGCTTCCACCACGAAGCCCTGGGCGGCAAAAAAGGGCTCAGCGGTCAGGCTGACATGCGCGTGCAACTGGGTGATGCCGCGCTGCGCCGCTTGCGCGTGAATGTGCGCCATCAGCGCCCGGGCCACACCCTGTCGTGCGAACGCCGGGGCCACGAAGAACATGTCGATATAGCCGTTGGCCTGCAGGTCGGCAAACCCGGCGATGGCGCCACTGCTCTGCGCTTGCGCGATGAAGGGCTGGTTGGCACGCATGCGCTCTGCCCACTGTGGGGCGTCATGGTGCAGTGGAGCCCAGGCGGCGAGTTGTTCGGCGGTGTAGTTCTTGCAAGCCAACCCATGCACCGAGGCATGGAAAACGGCGCGCAATGCAGGTTCGTCGCCGGGGCAGAAGTTGCGGATGGGGATGAACGGCATGGCGGGCAAGCGACACTGAAAAAGGCCGCGATGGTGCCACAGCCCTGCGTGGTGGAGACGGCGTCAGCCCGCCGCCATGCGCAGCCTGCGCGCTGCATCTTCGTCGCGCGCGTCGTCAATCTCGCGCAGCACGGCCTGCATGTCCACATCGGCATGCGTCGGCGCATAGATGCCGGTGAGCGGCGTCTCATTGCTCAGCAGCCCGCTCTGGTACAGGCTCCAGATTTCGGGGCCGTATTGGGTGGTGCGCAGCTCGGGGGCAAACTGGCCGAAGAAGTCGCGCAGGTTGGCCACGTCGCGCAGCAGCATGCGCTGGGCGTGGTTGTTGCCCGCAGCGTCCACGGCCTGGGGCAGGTCGATGATGACGGGGCCGTCGTGGCCCGCCTCTTCACCTTCTGTGCCAGGCAGGTGGGCCAGCAGGATGTTGAACTCCGACAAGTCCCCATGCACCACGCCCGCACACAGCATGCGCACCACCTCGGCCACCAGCGTGGCGTGGTGGGTGCGCGCGTCTTCGGGAGTGAAGCTCACATCGTTCAGGCGCGGGGCCGCATCGCCGTGGGCGTCGGTCACCAGCTCCATCAGCAACACGCCGTCGTGAAAGTTGTAGGGCTGCGGCACACGCACGCCGGCGGCGGCCAGGCGATAGAGCGCATCGACCTCGGCGCTTTGCCAGGCGGCCTCTTGCTCTTGCCGGCCAAATTTGCTGCCCTTGGCCATGGCACGGGCCGAGCGCGAGTTCTTGACCTTGCGGTTCTCGGTGTAATCCACGGCTTGGCGAAAGCTGCGGTTGTTCGCTTCTTTGTAGATCTTGGCGCAGCGGGTTTCGTCACCGCAGCGCACCACGTAGACCATGGCCTCCTTGCCGCTCATGAGCTGCCGGACCACGGTGTCGATCAGGCCTTCCTCGATGAGGGACTGCAGGCGGGGGGGAGCTTTCATCGGTGCATTTTGCCCGTGTCGCGCAATCCCCCGGCGGACCTTGTGCCAAAGTGCGTTTTGCTCAGCCCGTGCTGCACACACCGCGCAGCCGCAGGTGCGTGGCATCGTCCGCAGCCACCGGCAACTGGTGCTTGGCCTGCAGGTAGTGGTGGGTGAACACGTCCAGGTATGCCTCCAGCGCCTGTGCGACCTGCAGCTCGCCCGCCAGCTCCAGGCACAGCGCGCCGACCTCGGAGGTGCAGAAGTGGTCCATGCGGGTGGATCGGCGCAGGTGGTAGCGCGAGAGCTGCTCGGGCTGCAGGCTCAGCACGGGCAGGTGGTTGAGGTAGGGGCTCTTGCGGAACATCTTGCGCGCCTCGGGCCAGGTGGCGTCGAGCAGCACGAACAGCGGGCGTTTGCCCTCGGCCGTGGCCACCTGCGTGACAACGCGCTCGGGCGCCACGAACTCGCCAGGGAACACCACATACGGCTGCCACTGCGGGTCGGCCAGCAGCGCCAGCAGGTCGGGGTTTACCTCGGTGCGCGCCCAGCCAAACGCATAGGTGTCGGCCACCACATCGGCGATCAGCCAGCCGGTGTTGCTGGGCTTGAGGGGCTCGATGTCCGCCATCAGCAGGCACATGCCTGCGCGCGTGGGCAGCACGGGCCGCAGCGCGCAGATGCAGTGGCTGGGTACCAGGCGGCAGCCCGCACAGCGTTCGCCCTTGGGGCCGCCCCGGGCCAGAAAGGGCTTGGCACTGCGGGCCAGGCGCTCGGCGCGCAGGCGTGCCACCGCATGCGGTGGGACAGGTGGTGTGACGGACGGCGTATCGGTGGTGGCCACGTCGGTCGCCGAGGGGGCTGCGGGCTGTGTCACCGGCCGCCCGCACGTTCCAGCGCAAACAGCGGCAGCTCTGCCAGCGGGCTCAGCCACACGCCACCACCCAGCTCGGTAAAGCCCTCGCCCAGCGTGCGGCGGTACAGCTGTGCGGGGTGACGGAACATGCGCGGGTCGGTCACTTGCTCGTCCACCACATCCTGCTCCCAGTCCTCGCGCGCGACGGCCTCCACATACAGGGCGCCCCGGCTCAGGCGCGCCAGGTTGCGCATGGCCTTTTGCACGTCCGCCTCGCTCAGGTAGGGCAGCACGCCCTGGCAGATCACCAGGTCATACGGCGTGCGGGCCTTGTAGTCCACCACCGAGCCGCGCTCCCAACCAAACCGCTGGCACAGGTATTCGCTGAACTCCACGCCGTGGAACTGCGCCTGCGGAAAATGCCGTGCGATCACATCGCGCCACAGGCCAATGCCGCAGCCCACATCCAGCACCCGCCGCACGGGCACGCGCAGGTACTGCAGGTAGCTGCACACAAACGCGCCCAGGCGCTCGGTGTGCGCCGGGTCCACCACGCTGGTCTTCTTGTCGAAGTAAAAGCGCTGGTAGTACGCCTCGTCAAAAATGGCCGCGTCTGCGCTGCCGGTCACTGGTTTCACTGCTGCTTCCTTTTGCCCCGAACCGCCTGCGGGGCAGCCGCACGATGGCGATTCGAGGTGGCTGTTCGAGGCGGCGAGTATCGCCCACGGGAGTGTGGGCCCTTGGCGGTGTAGTCTGCGGCCATGGATTCGCTGATCTCCGCATCCGCCCGCGCACTGGCCGCCGGGGACCCGCTGGGCGCCCTCAAGCGCGTGGCCCTGCGCGACGACCCACCCGCCCTGGCCTTGCGCGGCATTGCCATGGCGCAGCTGGGCGAACACTCCCGTGCGCGCGACCTGCTGCGGCAGGCTGCGCGCGCCTTTGGCACCCACGAAGCCCAGGCGCGCGCCCGCTGCGTGGTGGCCGAGGCCGAGGTGGCGTTGGCCATGCGCGACCTGGGCGGGTCACCCCGTCCGCTGCTGGAGGCAGCCGACACGCTGCAAGCCCACGGCGACACCGCCAACGCCACACAGGCGCGGCTGATTGCGGCGCGGCGGCTGCTGCGCATGGGCCGCCTGGACGAAGCCGCAGCGGCCATGGACGCTATGGCGACCGCCCCCACAGCGGGCGACCTGCCCCCCGCCCTGCGGGCCATGGCCGACCTGACCCTGGCCGAGCTGGCGCTGCGCTCGCTGCACATCGCCTCCGCCAGCGCGGCGCTGGACCTTGCGCAGGGGGCCGCTGAGCAAGCCCATGTACCGGCCCTGCTGGCTGAGGTGGCGCAGGCGCGCGCCGTGCTGGATCAACCCGCAGCGCGGCGCGTGGGGGCGGGGGTGGACCAGCCGCTGCGCCTTTCCGATGTGGCAGACCTGCTGGCATCGGGCGCGCTGGTGGTGGATGCATGTCGGCGCTGCGTGGGGGTGGGCGGTGGCCCCCCCATCACAGGCGCCGGCGTGTGGCAACTGCTGGCACGCCGGCCCATCCTGTTCACGCTGGTGTGTGCGCTGGCGCAAGCCTGGCCCGGCGATGCCGAGCGCGAGGCGTTGATTGCGCAGGTCTTTCGCACCCGCCACCCGGACGACACCCACCGTGCGCGGCTGCGGGTGGAGGTGGGGCGCCTGCGCGCGCTTCTGCGGCCACTGGCGCGTATCGAGGCCACAGCGCGCGGCTTTGCGCTGCAGCCCTTGGACGCACGGCCCGTGGTGGTGCTGGCGCCGCCCATCGATGGCGAGCAGGCGGCGCTGCTGGCTCTGCTGTCGGACGGTGCGGCCTGGTCTACCTCGGCGCTCGCGTTGGCCACGGATGCCAGCCAGCGCACCGTGCAGCGCGCGTTGGCCGAGCTGGAAGCACAAGGCCGTGTGCGCTCCATCGGCCGCGCGCGTGCGCAGCGCTGGCTGGCGCCGCCGCTGTCCGGATTCACGACGATATTGTTACTCCCTGCTGCGCTGCCGATTGCATAAAGTGGACGCCAAGCCCCCACCGGGCTACCCCACAGGAGCCAACCATGACCGCATGCACCCACAGCGACCCGACACCCGCCACCCTCCGCCACCACCCTTCCCAACCCGCCGAGATCGTGCGCGAATACGGCCCCTTTGCGGGCGCGGACAGCGTGCACGGCGTCACCCATGACGGCCAGTATGTCTGGGCGGCCACGGGGGCGCACCTGGTGGCCTTCGATGCCGCCACGGGCGAGACCCAGCGCACGCTGGTGGTGGCCAGCGATGCAGGCACTGCGTTTGACGGCAGGCACCTGTACCAGATCACCGAGGCGCGCATCGACAAGATCGACCCCGCCACCGGCCGGGTGGTGGCCTCCATTCCTGCACCCGGCAACGGCAACGACTCGGGCCTCACCTGGGCCGAGGGCAGCCTGTGGGTGGGCCAGTACCGCGACCGCAAGATCCACCAGATCGACCCCGCCACCGGCGCCATCCGGCGCACCATCGAGTCCGACCGCTTTGTGACCGGCGTGACCTGGGTGGACGGCGAGATGTGGCACGGCACCTGGGAGGGTGACGAGAGCACGCTGCGCCACATCGACCCCGCCACCGGCGCCGTGCTGCAGCAGCTCGACATGCCTCCAGGCGTGGGCGTGAGCGGCCTCGAATCGGACGGTGCCGACCTCTTCTACTGCGGGGGCGGCGGCAGCGGCAAAGTCCGCGCTGTGCGCCGACCCAAGGCGGCCCGCCCCTGAGCCCCTGACACCTTAAGCCCTTGAGCGACGCGGCGCCCCGCCGCACCCACCACCCCTTGCCACCACAGGCCCTGCGCGCATCACGCGATGTCGCGGGCCGGGGACAGGTGCGGCTGCCAGCGCCTCCCTCCCCACGCAATTCTCCGTCCCGCAACGTCATCCACCACCCACCAGGAGCACCCCCATGAACGCACCCACTTCCCACCCCGTGGTTTCTGCCGACGAATGGCTGGCCCAGCGCCACGCGCTGCTGGCCCGCGAAAAGGCCCTGACCCGCCTGCATGACGAGGTCGCCGCGCAGCGCCGCGCACTGCCCTGGACCCGCGTGGACAAGCGCTACATGCTGGACACGCTGCAGGGTCCGCGCGCCTTGGCCGACCTGTTCGATGGCCGCAGCCAGCTGCTGGTGCAGCACTTCATGTTTGGCCCGGGGTGGGAGCAGGGCTGCCCCAGCTGCTCCTTCATGGCCGACCACATGGGCGGCATGGAGCTGCACCTGCAGCACCGCGACGTGTCGGTGCTCGCCGTCTCGCGCGCGCCGCTGGCCGAGATCGAGCGCTTTCGCCAGCGCATGGGCTGGCAGTTTCGCTGGGCGTCGTCGCACGGCAGCGACTTCAACCACGACTTTGCCGTGAGCTTCACGCCCGAGCAGCGCGCACGCGGCCACGGCGAGGTGTTCTACAACTACGGCATGCAGCCGTTCCCCGCCGATGAGGCGCCGGGCATCAGCGTGTTTGTGCGCAGTGACGCGGGCGAGGTGTTCCACGCCTACTCCACCTTCGGGCGCGGCGTGGAGGCCATGATGGGCACCTACCAGCTGCTGGACCTCGCGCCCCAAGGCCGCCACGAGACCAACCCAGCCTACCCCATGGACTGGGTGCGCCACCACGACCGGTATGCACCTTCCCTGCCAGCGGCTGGGTCTGCGGCGGCACCAGCTGCACAGGCGCCACAGCCTTCACCGGCCCACACGGCGCCGGGCGGGTGCTGCTCCACACGGGGCTGAACCACACACGGTTGAGACCGCGACCATGGACGCCACCCTCTGGCCCTGGCTGGCCGCTGCGGCCATGGGGGCACTGCACGGGCTCAACCCCCTCACGGGCTGGGGGCTGGCCACCATCTGGAGCCTCTGTGCGCGTGACCACAGCATGCCGCTGCGCGCACTGCTGCCCATGGCCGTCGGGCACCTGGCCGCCGTGGCACTGACGGCGGCTGCGGTGGGGTGGGGGCTGTCGTTGTCGCCACCTGCCCTGCTGGCGGTGGCGGGCGGCCTGGGCGGGGTGGTGATAGTCGCTCGCGTGCGTCTGACGGGGGCGGCGTGGCATCGCCTGCGCAAGCCGGCCGGGCCCGTGGGCATGGCAATCTGGTCCTTTGGGGTGGCCACGGTGCACGGTGCCGGGCTGGCGCTGGTGCCTGCGCTGGCGCCGCTGTGCGGGGGCGATGTCGCTGCAGGTGGGGTGGCCTCTGGGGGCGACCGGCTCTCCACCCCCTTGCTGTTCGCGCTGGCCGCGCTGGGGGTTCACACACTGGCCATGCTGGCCGTCACCGGGGCCATGGCCGCTGCGGCCTGCCACGGTGTGCAGGGCGCCCAGCGCTGGCTGCAACGCTACCGGGGTTGCAGCGGGGGGCCTGCCCGTTGATCAGGCCTTGGCCGGGCGGTGCAGGGCGCAGATCTTGTTGCCGTCCGGGTCGCGCAGGTACGCCAGGTACAGCTTGCCGCCGGGGCCTTCGCGCCAGCCGGGTGGGTCTTCGCAGGTGATGCCACCGTTCGCTACACCGGCGGCGTGGAAGGCATCGGCCTGCTCGGGCGACTGCATGGCAAAACCGATGGTGCCGCCATTGGCAAAGGTGGCGGGCTCGCCGTTGATGGGGGTGGTGATGCCAAAGGTACCAGTGGGGCCGCGATAGAAGTAGCGGTTCTTGTTGGCCACACCGGGCGGTACGCCCAGCGCCCCCAGCAGCGCGTCATAAAACTTCTTGGACCGCTCCAGGTCGTTCACACCGACCATCACATGACTGAACATTCATCGTCTCCTGTAGGCCCCTCAGGGGGCGGGTTGTGGCCAACGGTTGGCGTTGGCATGTTAGCGGGTGGCTATCGCCATCACCGGCGCGGGCCACAAGCCCCTGTGCGGCACTCAGGGGCGGGGGCATTGGGCGGGCCGTGCCGCTGGCCCCAGAGCGCCCCCACAGGCTTCATGGAAGCCGTTTTGAGGCAAAAATGCGCCATGGCGCTAGTGCAATATGCCTGAATAGCTATCTAATTGATAGCAAATTTCAGCAACGCCCACAGGCTCCACGCACTGCCCCATCCCCTGGTATTGCCCTTTGAACAGACCCTCACCCCCCATGCTGCCCACTGCCTCCCACCGCCACTTCACCCCGGTGCCCCTCGACAAGGCCTACCGCCTGCTCAACCACGGCCCCGTCGTGCTGGTGTCGGCCGCCCACGCGGGCCAGCACAACGTCATGGCGGCATCGTGGGCCTGCGCACTGGACTTTGCACCGCCCAAGGTCACGGTGGTGCTCGACAAGGCCACGCGCACGCGCGAACTGGTGGAGGCCAGCGGCTTCTTTGCTCTGCAGCTGCCCACCGTGCCCCTGGCCGCGCTGACTGTGGCGCTGGGCACCGACAGCGCCAAGACCACGCCCGACAAGCTGCAGCGCCATGGCGTGCCGTTGTTTGAAGCGCCCGGCCACCCGGCGCAGGCCACGCCCCCGCTGGTGCAAGGTTGCGCTGCCTGGCTGCTGTGCCGCGTGATCCCTGAGCCGCACAACCAGCAGGCCTATGACCTTTTCATCGGCGAAGTGGTGGCCGCCTGGGCTGACGACCGCGTGTTCCGCAACGGGCACTGGGAGTTCGACACCGCGCCGGATGAGCTGCGCACGCTGCACTACGTGGCGGGCGGGCAGTTTTATGCGACGGGGGCGTCGGTGCGCGGCTAGTGCCGCTCAACGTCCATGCAACCCATGGGGACGGAGCAGCGGCAGACCGGTTGTGCCCGCCCTGTTTGCAAGGCCCCGTCCGCCAGCCGCCTCACCCCGCCCCGCATCACTCCCCGTCCGAAATCCCCAACTGCTTGAGTTCCGCAAATTTGGCCGCCATCGTCGGGTTGCCGCGTGTGAGCTTCTTGATCGTGAGGTCTTCGGCCTTGTCGTTGGCCAGGCGCAGGTTGTTGGCCGACTTGTGCAGCGCCTCCTTGGTCTTCTCCAGGTCCTTGATGGCCTCGTCAATGCGCTTGATGGCTTCCTCGAACCCGTCCGATGCCAGCCGCCAGTTGCGCCCAAACGCGCCCTTGAACTCTTCCAGCTGCGATTCGAACTTGGTGATGTCCAGGTTCTGCGCCTTCACCAGCGCCAGCTCCGACTTGTACTGCAGCGACTTCATCGCAGCGTTGCGCAGCAGCGTGATGATGGGGATGAAGAACTGCGGCCGCACCACATACATCTTGGGATAGCGGTAGAACATGTCCACGATGCCGGTGTTGTACAGCTCGCTCTCGGGCTCCAGCAGTGACACCAGCACCGCGTACTCGCAGCCCTTTTCGTTGCGGTCCTTGTCCAGCTCTTTCAAGAAGTCTTCGTTGCGCTTCTTCGTGGCCGTCTCGTCGCTCTCGTTCTTCATCTCGAACATGATCGAGACGATCTCGTTGCCCGCCTCGTCCAGGTCGCGAAAGATGTAGTCGCCCTTGCTGCCGCTGCGCGCGTCGTTGTCCTTTTCAAAGTAGGCGCGGGGAAACGCCGTGGCGCGGATGCGGTTGAACTCCGTCTCGCAGTGCTGCTCCAGCGTCTCGCCCACCATCTTGGTGGACAGGCGCGCCTTCATGTCCCGCAGCCGCGCAATCTCGCCGTCGCGGTCGCGCAGCTGCAAGGCGTACTGTTCCTTGATAGCGGCCTCCTCCAGCTGCTTTTTCACTACCACCAGGTTCAGGTTGTTTTGGAGCTCGTCGCGCTCCCGCGCCACCACTGTGACTGCCTCGGTCACCGCCAGCCTGCGCGCCACCTCGGCAGCGTCCAGTTGTGATTTGAGCTGCTGAATCTCGGCGTCCTTTTGGGCGGCCACGCCCTGCAGCTGCTGCGCCAGCCGTGCTTGTGCCAACTGGTCCGCTGCCTGCTGCGCCTGCCGCGCACGCTCCAGCTCACTCACCAGCTTGTTTTCCAGCGCGTCGCGCTGCTTCTCCACCGCGCCCAGGGCCTGCGCCACCGCCAGGTCGCGCTCCACCGCGCCCGCGCCCAGCTGCGCCTTCAGGGCCTGAATCTCGGCATCTTTGGCCGCCGCCGACTTCTGCAGCTCATTGGCCACCTGGGCCTGCGCCAGCGCCACCGCATTGCGCTTGTCCTGCTCGGCCAGCTCCAGCCGCTCGTGCAATTGCGCGGCGAAATCCGCGTCCCGCACCTGCTTGAGGATGTCGGCATACCCGGCTTCGTCAATCTTGAACGCCTTGTTGCAGTGGGGGCAGATGATGTCGTGCATGGCGGTCACCGTGTGGGTTGTTTGTGTTTCGTTGGGTGGGGAGCATAGCGGTCAGCAGTGTGAGCAGACGGAGCCTTGCGAAGCCTCGTGCAGCGCGCTGACAGACCCAGCGTGAACGGCACCCGTGGATTCATACCGCGTCAGTCATCTGTCATCTGTCATCTGTCATCAGCCATCGCCCTGGGGCGGCAGCTCCTGCATCGCACCCATCTTGCTGATGACCAGCTCAATGAAAGCCGACACCGCCAAGGGCAGGTAGCGCCTGCTGGGGTAGACCATGTGCACGCCATGCCCCAGCCGGTGGTATCCAGGAAGCATGGGCACCAGCAGGCCAGCGCGCAGATCGCGTTGCGTCAGCGTGGAGGGCAGCAGCGCAATGCCCAGGCCCGCCAGCGCGGCCTTGCGCAAGGCCTGTGCCGTGTTGCCACTGAAGCGGCCAGTCACCTGCACCTCGGCCGGTGCGCCATCTGGCCCCGTCACGCGCCAGGTGGCCTTGCCGCTGGGGTGGCTGAACGCCAGGCAGTCGTGGTCCACCAGGTCTTGCAGCGTGACCGGAACACCCCGGCGGGCAATGTAGGCCGGGCTGGCCACCAGGCCGTCGCTGCCCGCGTCCAGCACCTTGCGGGCAAACAGGCCCGAGTCCTCCAGAATGCCGCCGCGAAACGCCACATCGATCCGGTCTGCAATCAGGTCCGCGCGGCCGTCGCTCAGCACAAAGTCCACCCGCACCTTGGGGTGCGCGACCAGGAACTCGGTCAGCCACTCCATCGCAAAGAAATCAAAAAAATCAGCCGGGGCCGCCACCCGCACCAGGCCGCTGGGCTCCTGGTTCACCGCCAGCAGTTCCTCGCCCGCATCCATCAGCCCTTCCACCGCGCCGCTGCAGCGCTCCAGAAACACCTGGCCCGCGCTGGTGAGCGTGAGGTGGCGGGTCGAGCGCTGCATCAGCCGGGTGCCCAGCTGCGCTTCCAGCTGCTGCACCCGGCGGCTCAGGGTGTTGGGCGGCACGCCCAGGCGGCGCGATGCCTCGGCAAAGCTGCCGCAGCGCACCACCTGCACAAAGATGGCCACGTCGTTCAGATCCAGCATGGTCACGCTCATTCATTCGATTAATGGACGAGTGCAATCATATTGCGCTATCTAGTCAATCAATCGATGAATTTTTAAGCTACAGGCATCAGTTCAACACCTCCAAGGTTCTCTGTATGTCTGCACCCGCCACCGCCCCACGCGCCATCGCCCACCGCACCCGCGGCACCACGCACGGCCCCATCATCCGCCTCATGAGCCCCGGGGACCTGGGCCAGGTGCTCAAGCCCTTTATCTTTTTGGATCGGGTGCACTTTCAGCCCGGTGCAGCGCAACAGGGCTTTGGCATGCACCCCCACTCGGGCATCGCCACCGTCACGTTCTTGTCGCAAGGCGATGTGCGCTACGAAGACAGCACCGGCCAAGCCGGCCTGCTGCCTGCGGGTGGCATCGAATGGATGCGCGCTGGCAACGGCGTGTGGCACACCGGCGCCCCCGTGGGCGACACACCGGGCCGGGGCTTTCAGCTGTGGGTGGCCCTGCCCGCCGCGCTGGAGAACGCCCCCGCCCACAGCCAGTACCTCGCCCCCGAACTGGTGCCTCAGGTGGGCCCGGTGCGGGTGCTGCTGGGCGAGTACGGTGCAGTGCACAGCCCCGTGGCGGCGCCCGAGGGCATGACCTATCTGGCCGTGCAGTTGGCCCTGGGCGAACGCTGGACCTACACCCCGCCCCCCGGCCACACCGTGGCATGGGCGGCAGTGGCCACTGGCGCGCTGACGGCGGGCGAACCCATTGCGGCAGGCGAGCTGGTGGCGTTTGAGCCCACCCACCAAAGCATCGACTTTGTGGCCACCGAAGCCACCCGCTTCGTGCTGGGCTCTGCCGTGCCGCACCCGCATGAGCTGGTCATGGGGACTTACTCCGTGCATACCAGTCAGGCAGCACTGCGGCAGGGCACCACAGAAATCCGGCGCATTGCAGGGCAACTGCGCCAAGCCGGGCGGCTGGGTTAATCCCTTTCACATCCCCCTCCACATTCGACTTTTCACTGTTCCCTTTCCCACCACCCACTTCACTCATTGACCAAGGAAAACACCATGAACATCGGCATCATCGGCTCTGGCGCACTCGGCTCTAACGTGGCACGCGCATTGGCCAGCAAAGGCCTGTCGGCCACCCTCTCCACCCGGCGCGGTCCGGAATCACTGGCCGCGCTGGTGGCCGAACTGGGCCCCACCATCAAGGCGGGCACCGTGGCAGAAGCTGCCTCCGCAGACATCGTGCTCATCGCCGTGCGCTGGGAAGACCTGGGCCAGGCCCTGGGTGGCCTGCCTGCGTGGAACGGCCGCATCGTCATCGACGGCACCAACCCCGTGGCGTTTCTGGACCTCAACTCGCCAGATGCCCAAGACCCCAGCAACCCGCTGGCGGCCTACGGCATCAAGGCCATCGACCTGGGCGGGCGCTCGTCCAGCGAAGTGTTCAGCGAATTAGTGCCCGGCGCCCGCGTGGTCAAGGCGTTCAACCACCTGGACGTGAACCTGCTGGCCCAGCCCCAAGTCTCCGGCGGCCAGCGCGCCATGTTCTACGCAGGCGACGACGCCGCAGCCAAGGCCGCAGTGCGCAAGGTGCTGGACGCCATTGGCTACTTCCCGGTGGACCTGGGCACGCTGGCGGTGGGCGGGCGTTTGTCGGAGCTGCCGTTTGGTGCGTTGTCGAGCACGCAGTTCATCAAGATTTGAGAAGGGGTATCTGCCCTGGCACTTTCAGACCCCAGGGTAGCTCGATCAAAACATGTTGCCTGGGGTCTGTGGCAGTGACCCTGCCCCACCACCCGCGGCACCACCGGGGTGTGCGGTCAGCCCGTGCGAACAGCTAAAAAATCACACCAATCGATGTGCCGCATCCTTGCACTCAGCGAGCCATGACGCCGCCCTGCAAGTCCCTGCAGCGCTGTGGGGTAAATTGCCCCGCATGCCGTACACCTCTTCGCCCCCCTCTGCCGCCGCCCCCGCATCTCTCATCGACTCCCGCCAGGCCGCGTGGCGCCTGCTGACCACGCTGGGCCTCGTGGTGCTGGGCAACAGCAGCATGTACGTGGTGTCGGTGGTGCTGCCCGCCGTACAGGCCGAGTTCGGCGTGGGCCGTGCCGATGCATCCCTGCCCTACACGCTGATGATGGTGTGCCTGGGGCTGGGCGGAATCTGGACGGGCCGCATGGCCGACCGGCATGGGCTGATGCCGGTGCTGTGCGTGGGGGCTGTGGCCGTGTGTGGCGGGTTCGTGTGGGCGGGGCTGTCGGGCAGCATCTGGGGGTTTGGGCTGGCGCACGGGCTGATGGGGCTGATTGGCAGCTCGGCCACGTTTGCGCCGCTGATGGCCGACACCGCGCTGTGGTGGAACAAGCGGCGGGGCATCGCGGTGGCGATCTGCGCCAGTGGCAACTACATTGCGGGCGCGCTGTGGCCGCCCATCGTGCAGCACGGCATTGAGCTGATCGGCTGGCGCCACACCTATGTGCTGCTGGGCATTGTGTGTGGGGTGGGCATGCTGCTGCTGGCACTGCGCATGCGCCAGCGCGCGCCGGTGGCGCAGATGGATGCAGCATCGGCAGCGGTGGCACCGGCCGCGTCGGGTGCAGCGCCCTCGCCGTTGCCGCTCGATCGCAGCCGCCCGTTCGGTCTGCGCCCGCTGCATGCACAGCTATTGCTGTGTGTGGCGGGCGTCGCGTGCTGCGTGGCTATGGCGATGCCGCAGGTGCACATCGTGGCCTATTGCACCGACCTGGGTTTTGGCGCGGCGCGCGGGGCCGAGATGCTGTCGCTGATGCTGGCCTGCGGCATCGTCAGCCGCCTGGTGTCGGGCGTGATCTGCGACCGCATTGGCGGCGTGCGCACGCTGCTGCTGGGCTCGGCGCTGCAGGGCGTGGGGCTGGCGCTGTTTTTGCCGTTTGACGGGCTGGTGCCGCTGTATGTCATCTCGGCGATGTTCGGGCTGTTCCAGGGCGGCATCGTGCCCGCCTACGCCATCATCATCCGCGAGTATTTCGCCCCGCAGGAGGCCGGTGCGCGGGTGGGTGCGGTGATCATGGCCACGCTGATCGGCATGGCGCTGGGGGGCTGGATGTCGGGCTGGATCTTTGACCTGACGGGCAGCTACCGCGCGGCGTTTTTGAACGGTATGGCGTGGAACCTGCTGAATCTGTCGATCGTGGGCTGGCTGTTCTGGCGCGTGCGGGGCTGAGGGGCAGTGGTGGGGCAGGTGCAGCCTGGTGCGGGGTGAGTGCGGCCAGCTCGACTATCTCCGCAATGGTGTGCTCCTCGACCTCCAGGTAGCGCTTCAATGCGCAAATTTTTCTTTGAGCAAATCACGATGAGCGATAGGTTCTAGCTCGGCCTGGGCCGATACACGGCCCCGTTGCCCCGTTGCTCGCACCGTTTCGGTGGCCGCTGCCCGGCGCGCGCGGTGAGTCCGTCCTTCATACGGTCGTACCGACTGCATCCTCCGTAATCGCTTCCGCTTCATTCTCCATGTCATACACACTTTCCCTTTCAACGAAAACGGATGTCCGCCCCGTCCTTGGCGCGCTACGCCACGCTGCGGTGTGGACCTGCGGCGTCCTCGCCGCAATGGCAACACACACAGCACAAGCGCAGCCTGCAGGCTGGACACAAGCGAGTCCGTTCAATATCACGGAAAGCAGCGGCGCAACCCTGACGGATTACCAAATACGCCTGGTGCTCGACACGGCCAGCATGGTGACGGCGGGCCAATTGCAGGCAGACGCTGCCGATCTGCGCTTTGGGACTGCCGCATCGGGCGGCACGCTGATGGACTACTACATCGAACGCGGGGTCAACACCGCCTCCACGGTGGTGTGGGTCAAAGTTCCCACGATCCCCGCATTGGCCACGACGGCGTTCTTCATTTTTAGCGGCAATCCTGCCGCCACCAGCGCGAGCACCGTCAATACGTTCGACTACACCGACGCCGTTGCCAATTCGGCCACACAGCAGGTGGTCGTAGGACAGCCTGGCGGCGTCACAAATTCCCAGCGCGGCTTCAGGTTCAAACCCAACCAGGACATTCTGGTGACCGACTTCGGGAAATACGAGCCTTCGGGAACCACCCGGTATCTGACGCTGTTCGATGTCGCCACGCAGGCCAAGCTGGCCCAGCAGCAGGTCTCAGGCCCCGCGAATACGTATACCTATGCGCAGCTTGCGCAGCCTCTGATGCTTACCAAGGACACCGAATACATCATGGAGATCTACCAGGGAGCGAGTGATGGCTACTACTTCGGCTCCAGCACGCAGATCAATCCTGTGCTGACGTATTTGGACATGCGCTATTGCAATGGCTGCACGCAAGACACGTTTCCCACCAACTACCTCAACGCTATCCACTACGGCTTCCCTGACTTCCAGTTTCGTACCACCAAGCAGGTCAGCCCGGCGCCGGTCTACGCGCTGGGCAACGTCGCGACCACCCTCTCGCTGACCAGCTCCAGCAACTCGGTCGGAGTGGGCGCCAGCGTCACCTTGACGGCGACCGTCAGCACTCCGTCGGCCGCAGGCACCGTGACCTTCCTGGATGGAGGAACGCCCATCGCCGGTTGCAGCGCCGTGCCCGTGGTTGCCGGTGCCGCGCAATGCACCACCAGCGACCTGCCCCTCGGCGCCCGGTCGCTTACGGCGGTGTACGACAGCGCCACGGGATATACGGCCAGCACCAGCGCCCCGTTCTCCCTGCAAGTGACACCGCTGGTAAGCGGCACGGCGATTCCCACCCTCTCGGAATGGGGCATCGCGTGCACGGCACTGGTCCTGGCAGGCCTGGGACTGGGTGGCCTATCCCGCTCCAGGGCGCGACAGGAACGCGCGTGATGCGTCAGCGGGTCGGCTGCAGATACCGCCCCACCAGCTCTGTCTGCGCTGCGGCGTCCACGCCCAGCACGTCCACCAGATAGGGCTGCAGCCCGCCAAAGTCGTTGTCCACCATGTGCAGGGCGGCGTCCAGAAACTCCTCTTGCACACGCCACAGCACGCGCAGCACTTCTTCCGGCGCGTGGCTGCCCATGCCCGGTGGGCGCTGGTAGAGCGTGTTGGTGAGCAGGTAGTCGTGCATGACTACATCGCGCGGCACGCCCAGGGTCAGCAGGATGAGGGCGGCGGCAAAGCCGGTGCGGTCTTTGCCAGCGGTGCAATGGAACACGGTGGGCGCGTCGCTGGCGAGCAGCAGGCGGAACAGCTCGGCAAAACGCGGGGCGTTGTCGTTCACAAAACCCCGGTAGGTGTCCCGCATCAGGCCCACGGCGTCTTGCGCCGTGAGCTGGCGGCCGGTGCGTTGCAGCTCCAGCGCGCGCTGCACCACGGTGGGTTCGATGTGCAGTGGGTGGTAGGCCACGCCGGGCAGTGCGTAGGCATACGCGGCGCTTTCGGCCTGGCCGCGAAAGTCCACCGCGCGGGCCACGCCCAGGTCTGCCAGCAGGGCCTGGTCCTCGGGCGTCAGGCCCGCCAGGTGGTCAGAGCGGAAGATGCGGCGCCATTTCACCGGGCGGCCGCCGTGGCCGGTGTAGCCGCCGAGGTCGCGGAAGTTGGTGGCGCCTGCGAGGGGGACGGACCGGGTGGGGGCTTGCTCTTGCTGCATGGTGCTTGGCACGGTTGAGTGGTTGGTGGGGATACGAAAGCAACAAGGATAGTCGGGCACTGCGGCAGCTGCATGTCGCACGGGTGGCTGGAGAACGTCGAGTACGACGGCTGACTTGCTGACCACCCACCCCCGAAAGCCGCCACCTGTGCCACGTCGATATGCAGAATGCGGGTATGCAGCGCTTGGTGCCCGTCCCCTCCGATTTGCAGCCTTGGCTGATGGCCGCCGTGGTGGTCAATGCCCCGGCGGCGCTGGCGCAATCGCATTTCCCGGCCATGGTGTCGAGCATGCTGGTGGTGCGGCTGGCCGGGCAGGTGGTGTGCCGGGGCGCGCCCGTGCCGCCATCGGCCTGGATGAGCGCCAGCACCACGGCCACGGTGTACGAACACAGCGGGCCGGTGCAGGCCGTGGGGCTGGTGCTGCAGCCTTCGGCAGCGGCGGCGCTGTTCGCCAGTGCGCGTGGAGTGGTGAACACGCTGCGGCCGCTGGCAGACCTGGTGGGCCCTGGGTGGGCGGAGGTGGAACACGCGGTGCGGGCAGCCGCGGACGATGGTGCGCGGCTGCAGGTGCTGTGCGACTTCGTCCGCCAGTGGGTTGCGCCGCCGTCGCCCTGCGAGGCGCGGCGGCAACAGGCGCTGGCCTTGCTGCATGCAGCCACTGAAAACGCCACGGATACGGTACAGCGTCTGGGTCTGAGCCAGCGGCAGTTTGAGCGGCGCTTTGTGGCGCATTGGGGCATGGCGCCCAAGCAGTTTCAGGTGATTGCACGGCTGAACAGCACGCTGGGCAACGCCCTGGCCGCGCCCGACGACCCGGTGGTGGAACTGGCCGTGGACCAGGGCTACTACGACCAGTCGCACATGGCGCGTGATGTGCGCAGGCTGGCGGGCCAGCCGCTGCAGGCCCTGGTGCAGGGCAGCCGCAGCCCGGTCAGCGAACACTGGCCCCTGCAGGTGGGCGCACAGGCGCAGCCGGGTCAGCCGCCGGAGGGATCAGCGTCCCTGCGCAGGCGTTGAGCCAGGTACAGCGGCATCACAAACGCGAGCCCGATACCAAAGCAGGCCGCGATGCAGGCCCAGCGCCACGCGCCCAGGCGGCGGTCGGCCGCCACCCAGGCTGAGAACGCCACGGCGGCCAGGTACACATCGCAGGTGATGCCGGTGGTGAGCGCGTTGGCAAAGGCATCGCGCCAGAAAACATCGGGCATCACGCTGCCGCCGCCCAGAAAGTACAAGGTGTTGAAGTACCAGGGGATGGCCAGACCGAGGGCGGCCAGCAGAACAAGAAAAACGCGCAGGGGTTGGTGGTGGTGCATCGGTGCATGCGGCCCCCAAAGAAAGAGAGAGGCCTGGGGTAGTGAATCAATGCGCCGATTGAATCTGTGCAGCCCCCTCGCCGGCTAGGAAAAAAACGACATGCCCACCACAGGCCTGCACGCCAACCACAGCTGGCCGCCAGCCGCTTACTGCGCAGGCGGCAGCGACGTGACTGCGCCATCCACCGGTAGCTCCTGGCTGCCCTGGGGGCAGGGCTGGTCGGTGTAGGTGGTGCGGCCGTCCCGCACACATTTGCGCGGCTGCGGCGCCACGGGCTGGGATGCGCCCGCCTGCGCGGGGCGGGCCTGCGTAGCAGTGGGGCGCTTGTCGGGTGGCAGGGACTCGGGCCCGGGGCGGGTGATCTTTTTCCAGGCCTGTTCGGTCCAGGGTCCGGCCTGGGGCAGCCACTGGTCGGCGGTCCACCACGCCGCTGCTGCGGCGGCCAGCAGCAGTGCGGCCAGAAGGGACCAGAGGGCTCGTTCGCGGGGGCTGCGCATGGGGTGGGCCTGCAGTGGGGTGGATGACCACCAAGCTTAAAACATCACAGTGCCCCACCCCACACGGTCACTGCTGCCTGCCTTGGGCCGCAGGGCGCCCGTAGCGCGCCGTGAGTGTGGCCTTGCCCAGGCTGTTGGCGTTGATCATGTAGCCCGCCAGCGCAGCGGTGGCGTCGGCAGGCAGGTCCAGGCGTGGCACCTTGAGTGCGTGTACGGTGAAGATGTAGCGGTGCGGCGCATCCCCCTCGGGCGGGCACGCCCCGCCCCAGGCGGCCACGCCGTAGTCGATGCGCACATGGCTGGCGCCTGCGGGCAGCTTGGCGCCGCCAGCAGCACCGGCGTCGGGCCGCAGCTCGGTGACGCTGGCGGGGATGTTCACCACCGACCAGTGCCACCAGCCCGAGCCTGTGGGTGCGTCAGGGTCATACGCGGTGACGGCAAAGCTCTGCGTGCCTGCAGGCGCACCGTTCCAGCGCAGCGCGGGCGACTGGTTCTCACCTGCGCAGCCGAATCCCTTGAACTCGAAACGCTGGGGCAAGGTGCCATCCGCCGCAAAGTCGGGGCTGCTGAGCGTGAACGCCTGGGCATGGGCAGCCAATGCCAGGCCGATGGTGGCAAGCGCCGCGATGGAGGTGAAAGCGCGGCGGGGGCGTGAAAGTGGGTGGCTCATCCAAAAAGCTCCTTGCAGTAGCGGTGTGAAACAAGGACTTGATGGTGCGGTGTGCCACGCCTTCGCACTGGCCCGGCGGCATCAAAGGCTGTGCGCTGTGCGTCAGCCGCAGTAATCAGGGCCTCAGTTGCGAGGGCGGAAAGCCAAAACGTTCGCGGAAGGCCGCGCTGAAGCGGCTGTGCGACTCGTAGCCGCAGCGCGCTGCGATTTCGGACACTTGCAGCGTGGAGCTTTGCAGCAGAACCAGCCCCGTCTCCAGCCGCACATCGCGCAGGCACTGGCTTACGGTTTCGCCCTCTTGTGCCAGGCGGCGCTGCAGGGTGCTGGCGCTGGTGGCAAAGGCAGCGGCGATACGCTCCACCGTCCAGTCAGCCTGCGGGCTGGGGCCCACCAGGCGGCGCACCCGCTCGGCCCAGCCCAGCTCGCCGGGCGGGGCGAAGACGATGCCTGCCTCGGCCAGCATCAGCAGCACTTCGAGCGCGCGGTGTTCGCGCAGCGCCTGCGAGCTGGCATCGCTCTCCAGCGCGGCCAGGGCACGCCGGTAACTGTCTTCAAATGCCGCATCGGCCGCCAGGCCCGCACAGCCCTGCACCGCAGGCACGGCCGCAAACTGGCCGAACTGGCGGTGAAACTGCTCCACCAGTTCGGGCGCAAAACACAGCAGTCGCGCCACATAGCGGCCTTGCGGGGCGGGGTCGTTGATCACCTCCCACTGCGCGCCACGCGGCAGCACAAACACCCGCCCGCTGGGATAGCGGTGCGCCCCGCCCGGTGTGACCAGGTGCTTGGTGCCAGAGACCACCCAGCCCACCGAATCCATGCGCACCGTGACAGTGTGGATGCGGTGGTGCACCGTGGTGGCAATCTGCAACGACAGTGCGGGTTCGACCATCAATCTCTCCCTTGCGGCTCACGTTCCATCATCCGCCCGGCCCCGTGCTGGTTGAAGACGGGCTGCGCGCGGTGGCAGCTTGCAGTCAGCGGGTGCGCTCCCGCGTCACGTTCACGTCGATATCGCCAAACACGGTCACGCCGCTCGCGCCCTGGGGCTGCTGCTGGCTGGCGGGGTCGCTGGAGCGCGCGGAGCCTGTGGTGGTGCAACCCCCCAGCGCAGCGGCAACCGCGAGTGCCACCAGCGCGGTGCGGCAGACGCTGCCCGCCATCGACGCGGTAGGTTCCATGTTCGGCGCTTGCATCATTCGCCGCCCAGGTGGTTGCCCAGAATGCCCGCCAGCTCAAACATGCCCGCGCTGTCCTTGCCGAACACGGCGCGCAGCTTGTCGTCAGCGACGATGGTGCGCTTGTCCTTGGGGTCTTGCAGGTTGTGGGCCTTGATGTATTCCCACATCTTCTTCACGGCCTCGGGGCGCGCCACCGGCTCGTTGCCAATCACGGCGGCCAGGGCTGCGCTGGGGGCCTTGCCTGCGGCGGCCTTGCGCGGGGCTTTGGCAGCCGTTGTTTTGGCTGCGGCCTTCTTTGCAGGGGCTTTTTTGGCGGCAGCGCTAGTGGCTTTTGTTTTGGTTGCTATTGTTTTTGAAGCGGCGCCCGGACGGGGTGGGAACTTGCTGGGCGCGAATTCAAAGTTGACCTTGCCCGCCTCCTTGTCCCACGCCAGGTGGGCCTTGAAGTTGCGGCGCGTGCGCATGCTCACGAACTTGTCGAGCAGGTCGGTCTTGCCGGTCTCCAGCAGCTTGTGCATCTGCTCGCGCTCCACGGGCTGCTGCAGGATGATCTTGCCGCTCTTGAAGGTGCAGCTGGGCGTGGGCTGCGCCGCGGTGGGCACGGCCTTGCTGCACACATAGTTGCTGCCGTGTTCGTGCACTTCCGATCCGCAGATGGGGCAAGGGCCGAGCGCGGCGTCTTCAAACTCCACGATCTCGCCGGACTCTTCGCCCTTCTTGTCGTCGCCAAAGTCGAATTCGAGCTTGTAGTTGTGCGCCTCGTCGTCGTACTTGATGACGATCTCGGACGTGAAGGGCCAGCCCGCCTTGGAGCGGAAGCCCTCCAGCGGGCCGATCTTCTTGTCCCGCAGCAGGGCGTTGGCCTCAGCAGTTTCAAAGGTGCGGCCTGCAGGCGATTTGCCAAAGCTGAAACCGCAGCCTTCCGAGCCGGCCTTGCCCACGCAGGCAAAGCGGCGGTAGTTTTCCTTCACCACGCCGCCGCAGTTGGGGCAGGGCGATTCAAGCGTGGCGTAGTCGCCGGGGATGGTGTCGCGGTCGTATTCCTTGGCCTTCTTGACCATGCGCTCGGTCATGGCGGCGATCTCGGCCATGAAGGCTTCGCGGCTCAGTTGGCCCTTTTCCATTTGCGAGAGCTTGTACTCCCACTCGCCGGTCAGATCGGCACGGCAGAGTTCTTCCACCTCCAGACCGCGCAGCAGCGTCATGAGCTGGAAGGCCTTGGCCGTGGGGATGATTTCGCGGCCTTCGCGCAGCATGTACTTTTCGGTCAGCAGGCCTTCGATGATCGCCGCGCGCGTGGCTGGGGTGCCCAGGCCTTTTTCCTGCATGGCTTCGCGCAGTTCGTCGTCGTCGATCTGCTTGCCCGCGCTTTCCATGGCGCCCAGCAGCGTGGCTTCGGAGTAGCGGGCGGGGGGCTTGGTCTTGAGGCCCTTGGGGTCGGCGGCCAGGGTGTTGACGCTCTCGCCGGGTTTCACCGGCACCAGGTTCTGGCCCTTGTCGCCGTCCTTGCCACCTTCCACTTCGTCGGCCGCTTCCTTGCCGTAGATGGCCAGCCAGCCCGGCTTGACCAGCACCTTGCCTTCGGTCTTGAAGCTGTGCGGGGCCACGGTGCTGATGCGCGTGGTCACCGTGTATTCAGCGCTGGGGAAGAACACCGCCATGAAGCGGCGCACGACCAGGTCGTACAGCTTTTGCTCGGCTTCGCTCAGGCCGCTCGGTGCCTGCAGCGTGGGGATGATGGCAAAGTGATCGCTGACCTTGCTGTTGTCGAAGATGCGCTTGGACGGGCGCACGTAGTTGTTGTTCAGCGCGGTGAGCGCGTGCGGCGCCAGGTGCCGCATGCCGCTGTCGGCCAGCATTTCAAAGGTCTGCTTGGCCACCGGCAAATAGTCTTCCGGCAGCGCGCGCGAATCGGTACGTGGGTAGGTCAAGGCCTTGTGGCGCTCGTACAGGCTTTGCGCCAGGGCCAGCGTGGTCTTGGCCGAGAAGCCGAACTTGCCGTTGGCCTCGCGCTGCAGGCTGGTCAGGTCGAACAGCAGGGGCGACGCCTGGGTGGTGGGCTTGCTCTCTTCGGTGACCGTGGCCTGCTTGCCGCGCACAGCGTTGGCTATTGACTGTGCCTCGGCGGCGGACCACACGCGGTCCGCGCGCATTTCCACATCCTCGCCCTTCTTCCACTTGGGGTCGAACCACTTGGCGGGGTACTCGCCGGCTTCCGCGCCAAAGGTGGCGTGGATTTCCCAATAGTCGCGGCTGATGAACTTGCGGATTTTTTCCTCGCGCTCCACCACCAGCGACAGCGTGGGCGTCTGCACCCGGCCCACGGTGGTCAGGAAGAACCCACCATCGCGCGAGTTGAACGCCGTCATGGCCCGCGTGCCATTGATGCCCACCAGCCAGTCGGCCTCGGAGCGGCTGCGGGCCGCGCTGGCCAGGCCCGCCATCTGCTGCTCGGTGCGCAGCGCATCAAAGCCGTCGCGGATGGCCTGGGGCGTCATGGACTGCAGCCACAGGCGCTTGACCGGTTTGCCCAGGGGCTTGGCGCCACCGGCGTACTGCTCGATCAGGCGGAAGATCAGCTCTCCCTCGCGGCCCGCGTCGCAGGCGTTGATGAGCTGTGTCACGTCCTTGCGCTTGGCCTGCTTGACCACCGCGTTCAGGCGGCTCTTGGTCTTGTCCACGGGCTTCAGGTCAAAGTACGGCGGGATCACAGGCAGGTGCGCAAAGCTCCACTTGCCGCGCTTCACGTCAAACTGCTCGGGGGCCTGGATCTCCACCAGGTGGCCCACGGCGCTGGTGACTACATAGCGGTCGTTCTCGAAGTGGTCTTCGTGCTTATCGAACTTGCCCGCCACGGGGGTCAGCGCGCGCACGATGTCTTGCGCCACCGAGGGTTTTTCTGCAATTACCAGGGTCTTGGTCATTTTTTGGTTTCTCGCCAGTCTGGCTGTCCGGCATCCGGCCGGTCGCTTCTACAATTCGTTGCCTCACGCGTACACGCGCACGCGCATGTGTGCATATTCAAGTTAACAGAGTTTTTGCCATGCCCCGCACCGCACCGCCTGCAACCCAGACCCCCGCGCAGGGCCGTCGCATCCAGACCCGGCGTTCGGGCGTGCACGGCAAGGGCGTTTTTGCCGTGCAGGATATTGCAGAGGGCGAAGTCCTTGTCGAATACACGGGTGAAGTGATCGGCTGGCAGGAGGCGCAGGACCGGCACCCGCACGACCCCTTGCAGCCCAACCACACGTTCTACTTCCATGTGGATGAAGACCACGTGATCGATGCAAAGTTCGGTGGCAATTCGTCGCGCTGGATCAACCACAGCTGCAACCCCAACTGCTACGCCGACGAGCGGGACGGCCGCATTTTCATCACCGCGCTGCGCAACATCAAGGCGGGCGAAGAGCTGAACTACGACTACGGCCTGATCATTGAAGAGCGCTACACCCCGAAGCTCAAGGCCGAATACCCCTGCTGGTGTGGCAGCCCCAACTGCCGGGGCACGCTGCTGGCGCCCAAGCGCGGCTGGGCACCTCCCGTGCCGCTGCCGCCGTCCAAACCTTCCGCCAAGGCCGCCAAAAAGGCCCGGCGATGAATGCACCCATCCGCTGGCCTGCCGAGGCCGTCTGGGAAGCGGTGTCACCGCTGTTACCGGGCTTTACCGTCGAGGTGCTGCCCACCATCGACTCCACCAACACCGAATTGATGCGCCGTGCGCGCAACGGCCAGTGCGAGCCCACCTTGCTGGTGGCCGAGCAGCAGACTGCCGGGCGCGGGCGGCTGGGGCGGGTGTGGCAAAGCGATGTGGGGGCTTCTCTCATGATGTCCTTGGGACTGCCGCTGGCCCCCCAGGACTGGTCCGGTCTGTCGCTCGCCGTGGGGGTGAGCGTGGCCGAAAGCCTGCAGCCCGTGCTGCCCGCGCTGGGGGCGGGGCAGCCTGCGCGGGTGGGGCTCAAGTGGCCCAACGACTTGTGGCTGGGCGGCGCTGCGGGCGACCGCAAGCTGGGTGGCATCCTGGTGGAGACGGCCAGTTTTGTGGCACCCCAGGCTGTGGCTTCGCAGGCCAGCATCAGCACCGCGCGCTATGTGGTGGTGGGCATTGGCATCAACGTGCTGCCGCGCAGCCCCGAGGGCATGAGCATGCCCCCCGGCAGCCTGCAGGAGGTGGAGCCGGGCCTGGACGCACCCACCGCCCTGCTGCGCATCGTGCCGCCGCTGGTGGCCATGCTGCAGTCGTTTGCGGGCTATGGGTTTGCGCCCATGCAGCCCCGCTTTGCGGCACGTGATGTGCTGCAGGGCCGCGCGGTGACGCTGAGCGACGGCCACACCGGCACCGCGCATGGCGTGGGCGATGATGGCGCGCTGCTGGTGCACACAGCCGGTGGCATGCAGGCCATCACCAGTTCTGAAATCAGCGTCCGGCCGGCGGCGGTGCCACCGGTGTGAGACAGCTTCCTCTTCCGATGCGAGTGTTCTTGAAAGGCCGCGCCCCATGCTCCGTCTTGCCGTGATCGTGCTGCTGCTGGCCAACGCGGGCTACTACGCGTGGTCGCAGGGGCTTCTGCGCCAGTTTGGCTATGCGCCGCAAGAGCAGTCCGAGCCCCAGCGCATGAACCAGCAGATCCGGCCCGAGACGCTGCAGATCCTGAAGGTCAACCCCAGCAAGACCTCCTCCGCTGCGCCCCCCACCCCTACTTCCCCCTCCCAGGCCACCGCCGCCAACTATTCCCCCACTCCCGCCTCCACACCGGCTGCCCCGGCCCCCGCAGAATCTGCCGAGTGCCTGCAGGCCGGCGTCTTCGACGAGCGCCAGGCCGAAGTGCTGCGCACGGCGGCTGCTGGCTTGCCCTCAGGCAGCTGGATGCTGGAGCCCACGCCCGTGCCGGGCCGCTGGATGGTCTACATGGGGCGCTTTGACGATGTGGAAACACTGGACCGCAAACGTGCCGAGCTGCGCGCCCGCAAGGTGGACCACGACCGCGCCGGGGGCACGCTCGAACTGGGCTTGTCGCTGGGCCGCTTTGCATCGAAAGAGGCGGCCGAGCGCGAGCTGGCCAACCTTGGCAACAAAGGCGTGCGCACGGCGCGCGTGATCCAGGAGCGCGCCGAGTCCCCCGGCTTCACGCTGCGCCTGTCCGCCGTGAACGACGCGCTGCGGGCACAGCTGGATGTGCTGCGCACGGCCATGGCGGGCAAGACGCTGCGCACCTGCGGCTGAGCACCTTCACCATGAACGAAGAGCAGACATCCATCCAGTGCGGCGAGCACGGAGAGGCCGCGCCCACCTACGTGTGCGGCCACCTGTGCCGCCACCCGGTGCAGCGCTGGTTTTGCGATGCGCCGTCGCCAGACACCCCTTACCCGGACGCCTGGTGTGCCAGCTGCCATACCGAGCTGCTCAAGACTGGCGGCGAGTGGAACGAACACAACGCGGACTGCCTGGACCTCCAGATCCTGTGCCACCACTGCTACCAGGACGCCATGGCACGCAGCGTGGAGGCCCTGGACGGTGATGCCGAAGCCGCCTGGATCGATGCGGTGACGCAGGGCCACCATGCGCTGCGGGACAAGCAGCGCGCGCTGGAGCAGGACCACGGCATCTCGCACTTTGAACGCTGGGACTACGACCAGGCGGCAGGCACCTTGACCTTTTCAGACGGCGGTGTGCCCCGTCTGGTGGCCGACATCGAGTTCATCGGCTCCGTGTCGGAGGCCAGCGGCACCTGGCTGTGGGCCTGGGCCAATTTCCACAACGAGGCCCCGGTGGTGTCGCGCATCGCTGCGGTGCGGGAGTGGGGTGAAACCCAAGGCTTCCTGCACCTCACGGTGCCGCTGTGGAAGGGCGATGCCACCGATGGCTGGGAGCTGTCGGGCGTGGCCGCGCAGGTGCTGGGCGCCCAGGGCGTGTACCGCGTGCCCACGGGCCGGGGCTTTTTGTACATGGCCCTGATGTCGGTGCAGCGCGTGGCGTGAGCACGGTTGCTGCGCCAACCCCGGTGCAGCGCTATGGCAGCGGTATGGCGCGCGTCTCGCCCTGCCGCATGAGCCAGACGCGGTCCAGCGGCAGGCCACGCTGCGCGAGCGCGGCGGCCAGGTCGCGCGGCGGGTGGTCGAAGGCCTCCTGCGTCAGCATGAACGTGCCCCAGTGCACACCCATGGCCTGCCTGGCTTCCACGTCCAGCATGAGCTGCACGGCGTCCTCGGGGTTCACGTGCATGGGCTTCATGAAGTCGCGGGGCAGATAGGCGCCGATGGGCAATGCGAGAAAGTCCACCGGCCCCAGGCGCTGGCGGATAACCTTGAAGTCGTCGCTGTAGCCCGTGTCGCCCGGGAACAGAAAGCGCCAGGGCGCAGCCGCCTGCGGGCGCGACCATTCCAGCAGGTACCCACCCCACAGCGAGGCATTCGTATCCCACGGGGTGCGGCGGCTCCAATGCTGCGACGGCGTGAACACCACGCGCACGCCGGGGGCGATGTCGGCGTGCTCCCACCAGTTCAGCGCGGTGACCGGGCCCATGCCCCGCTGCGTGAACCAGTCGGCCAGCCCCAGCGGTACCACAAAGCGGGGCGACTGGCCCACGTCGCGCAGGCGGCGCAAGGTGCCGTAGCAAAGGTGGTCGTAGTGGTTGTGCGAGATCAGCACCACATCGATGGGCGGCAGGTCCTCGGGCGCCAGGGGCGCAGGCACACGGCGCGGGGCACCGAAGCGGCCCAGGGGGCCCGCAAAATCGCACAGCGTGGGGTCGATCAGCACGTTGAGGCCCGCCACCTGCAGCAGCATGGAGACATGGCCCAGCCAGGTGATCACGGGGGCCTGCTGGCGCTGAGCCAGGCGCGCGGGGTCCACGGGCTGCGTCCACTGCCGGGCAAAGGCCCCGTAGCCGCCCGCAGGCTCGCTGCGCGGCTTGAAATCGCCGCGCAGCGAGCGCCAGACCATTTCGTACCAGGGGAAGTTGCCGATCACCACGGCAGGGTGCGTGTTGGCAAAGCGGCGGGGCGGTGATGTCATGGCGGGGGCTGCGTCCGTGCAAAAAGATCGGGCCAGGCTACGAGGCCGCATGATGCCGGATGCCCGGTGCTGTGGCGGGTTGCCGGCGCATCAACCCTGCAGCGCGACGGCCTTGTCTTCTGCCATAGGGTCAGCTGCCCGCCACCACGTCCCGCGCCGCAAACCGCACGCTGAAGCGCGCGCCGGGCGGGGTCTGGCCAGGCCGTGCGTCTTCGAGCGTGACCTCGGCATCGTGCTTGCTGGCGATCTCCAGCACGATGGGCAGGCCCAGGCCGGAGCCGTCGGCCTCGCTGCCCAGGGCGCGGTAGAACGGCTGGAACACCAGCTCGCGCTCGGCCTCGGGCACGCCGGGGCCGGAGTCCTCGACCTGCAGCAGCAGCACATGGCCGAAGGTGTCGGCCAGCACGCGGGCGGTGACCACGCCGGGCTTGTCGGGCGTGGAGGGCGTGTAGTTGATGGCGTTGTCCACCAGGTTGCGCACCAGCTCCTTGAGCAGCGTGGGGTTGCCGTCGATCAGCACGCCCGGCGATCCTGGCTCGGCGCCGTCGTAGCCCAGGTCGATGTGCTTGTCGAGCGCACGGGGCACCGAGTCACGCACCACCTCGATCACCAGGCGCGCCAGGTCGCAGGGCTGGCGGGTAATGCCCACGCCGCTGCCCTCGGCCCGCGCCAGCGCCAGCAGCTGGTTGACGGTGTGCGTGGCGCGGATGCTGGAGCGCCCGATCTGCTGCAGCGAGCGCTTGAGCTCTTCGGTGCTGGTGCCTTCGCGCTGGGCCAGGTCGGCCTGCATGCGCAGGCCCGCCAGCGGGGTCTTGAGCTGGTGCGCGGCATCGGCCAGAAAGCGCTTTTGCGTGGCCAGCGAATCGTTCAGCCGCGTGAGCAGGTCGTTGACGGACGACACCAGCGGCGCCACTTCGAGCGGCACGGTGCGGTCGTCCAGCGGCGAGAGGTCGTCGGGGTTGCGCGCGCGGATGCGCTGCTCCAGCTGGTTGAGCGGCTGGATGCCCCGCGCCAGCGCCAGCCACACCAGCAGCACCGCCAGCGGCAGGATGACGAACTGCGGCAGCATCACGCCCTTGATGATTTCGGTGGCCAGCACGCTGCGTTTTTCGCGCGTCTCGGCCACCTGGACCAGCGCCACCGGCGTGTCTTTCAGCGGCAGGCGCACCCAGATGTAGGCCACGCGGATGTCGATGCCGCGCATCTCGGCATCGCGCAACCGCACCTCGCCCGACAGGGGCGCCTCGTCGCTCGGGGGCTCGGGCAGTTCGCGCTCGCCCGAGAGGAACTCGCCGCCCGGGCCGATGACCTGGTAGTACACGATGTCGGAGTCGTCAGCCCGCAGGATCTCGCTGGCGGGCTGGGGCAGGTTGAACTGGGCCTTGTCGCCCACCACGCTCACCAGTTGGGCGAGTGCGTGGGCGTTGTACTCGAGCGCCCGGTCAAACGGCTTGTTGGCCAGGCCCTGCGCCACGAGCCAGGTCAGCGCCAGGCTCACGGGCCACAGCAGCAGCAGCGGCGTGAGCATCCAGTCCAGGATTTCGCCGAACAGGGAGCGCTGCTCGCGCTGGAAGATCTTCACAGCGGCCGCCGTGGCATTTTTGAAGCCAAAACACCCGATAGCGCTAGATTCATATGCACAAGCTGCTATCGTTTTGATAGTTAATTGGGGATCTTCTCAAGGCAGTAGCCCAGGCCGCGCACGGTGGCGATGCGGATGGGCCCGCCTTCGATCTTCTTGCGCAGGCGGTGGATGTAGACCTCGATGGCGTTGTTGCTCACCTCCTCGCCCCACTCGCACAGGCGCTCCACCAGCTGCTCCTTGCTCACCAGCCGGCCGGCGCGCTGCAGCAGCACTTCCAGCAGGCCCAGCTCGCGGGCGGACAGCTCGATCATCTTGCCGTCGATGGTGGCCACGCGGCCGGCCTGGTCGTACACCAGCGGGCCGTGCTTGATGGCGCTGCTGGTGCCGCCCATGCCCCGGCGCGTGAGGGCACGCACGCGGGCTTCGAGCTCTTGCAGGCTGAAGGGCTTGGCCATGTAGTCGTCGGCGCCAAAGTCCAGGCCCTTCACGCGTTCTTCCACGCTGTCGGCCGCAGTGAGGATGAGCACCGGCAAGGCCGAGCCTCGGCCGCGCAGCTTTTTCAGCACCTCCAGCCCATGCATCTTGGGCAGGCCCAGGTCCAGGATGAGCAGGTCGAACTCGTTGTTGGTCATGAGCGCCGCGTCGGCCTCGCTGCCGCTGGCGACATGGTCCACCACGGCGCCCGAGGCACGCAGCGTGCGCAGCAGGCCATCGGCCAGCACCTGGTCGTCTTCGGCAATGAGGATGCGCATGCGGACTGTCTCCTTGGGTGGTGCGGCCCGTGGGCGGGCCTGTGTCGTCATTGTCTGCCTGTGCGAGGATTTTAGGCGCCAGCTCCCTGTCCGGCGCCTTTGGCTGGCTGCAAGCTTGGGACACGGAAAATGGCGGCCATGCACATCCTGCTCATCGAAGACGACCTGGACCTGGGCCAGGCCCTGCTGCAAGCCCTGCAGCAGGGCGGCTTCACTGTGCAATGGCTGCGCAGTGTGGCCGCCACGCCGCCCCTGCCCGACGCCAACGAGGTCGCCGCCGTGCTGCTGGACCTGACCCTGCCCGACGGTCAGGGCATGGCGTTGCTGCGTCGCTGGCGCCGCGCGGGCCTCAGCCTGCCGGTGATCGTGATCACAGCCCGCACCGCCTTGCAGGACCGGCTTGACGGCCTGGACGGCGGTGCCGACGACTACGTGCTCAAGCCCTTCGATGTGCCCGAGCTGCTGTCGCGCTTGCACGCCGTGTTGCGGCGCAGTGCGCGCCAGGCCAGCGAGGAGTGGACGCTGGGCGCACTGCGCGTGGTGCCCGGGCGGCACGAGGCATGGGTGGGCGACGAGCCCCTGGCGCTGTCACCGCGCGAGTTCCGGCTGCTGGTGGAGCTGGCGCGCGAACCCGGCAAGGTGGTGGCCAAGAACGTGCTTGCCCAGCGGCTCGAACCCCTGGGCGACGCGCTGGACGCCGCCACACTGGAGGTGCATGTCTCCAACCTGCGCAAGAAGATCGGCGCAGAGCGCGTGGTCACGGTGCGTGGCGTGGGCTACCGGCTGCAGCCATGACACCACCTACCGAAACCCCCGCGCCCCCACGCGGCTGGTGGGGCCCGAGCCTCATGCGCCGCACCCTGCTGGCACTGCTCGCGGCCATGGCGCTGGTGTGGCTGGTGCTGCTGGGCCAGGCGGCCATCACCCACTACCGCGCCATGGACACCAACCCCGGCGTGCGCCAGCTGGCGCAGGGGCTGGCAGGGGCGCTGGCCACGCTGGAGCAACCCGCCGAGGCCCGCGCGCTGGTGCACGGCATGGCCCACACCCTCAACGCCATGCGCGCCGATGTGGACCTGCTGCAGGGCACCTCGGTGCTGCTGCAGCTGCAGGACCGCACAGGCCAGCTTCTGCATAGCAGCACGGCCGGTGTGCGCGCCGTGGTGCTGGCAGGCGACGCGGGCCATGCCGCGATGGACGTGGCCGGCACACCCCATTGGGTGGCCTGGGAAAGCACGGGCCCCTGGCGCGTGGTGGTGGCCGAGCCCCGCCTGGCCGATGCGCGGCTGCTGGGCTTCATGGGCGAAGACCTGGCGGCCTCGGTGCTGCTGGCGCTGCCGCTGGTGGGCCTGCCGCTGTGGCTGGCCGTGCGCACCGGGCTGCGCCCGCTGGCGCGGCTGGATGCCCAGATCGCCGCGCGCTCGGCCAACGACCTGCGGCCGCTGCAGCACCTTCCGCCCCAGCGCGAGCTGCACGGCCTGGCCCAGTCGTTCGACCAGCTGCTGGCCCGCCTGCGGGCCCACCTGGCGCGCGAAAAGGCCCTGGTGCACGACGCGGCCCACGAACTGCGCACGCCCATGGCCGTCATCGCCACCCAGGCCCATGTGCTGGCGCAAGCCCCCGAAGGCCCCGCACGCGCGCAGGCCAGCGAGGCGCTGGCGCGCGCCGTGCAGCGCGCCGCGCACCTGAGCGAACAGCTGCTCATGCTGGCAGCCCTGGAAGAAGCCCCCGCGCTGGACTCCGCCGCGCCCCAGGACCTGATGGCGCTGCTGCAGGACTGCCTGGCAGAGCGCGTGGGCTGGGCCGAGGGCCTGGGCGCGGAGCTGTCGCTGGACGGCCCGGACACCCTGGAGCTGCCGTTGGACCGCCAGCTGCTCTGGTCCGCCCTGGGCAATGTGCTGGACAACGCGCTCAAGCACGGCTGCGGCCCCGGTGCGGGGCGCGAGGTGCAGTTGCGGGTGTGGCAGGAGGGCGGCGACGTGGTGGTCTGGATTGCCGACGACGGCCCGGGCATAGCGGCCGGCGAGCAAGACCGGGTGTTCGAGCGCTTCTGGCGCTCGCCGCGCGCGCGCAGCAGCGGATCGGGCCTGGGACTCACCATTGCACAGCAGGCCATCGGCCACCTGGGCGGGCAGGTCCGCCTGGGGCCGGGGCTTCACGGGCGGGGCGTGGGCTTCACGCTGCGCTGGCCGGTGGCGGGCTGACAATCCGCACCCGGCAGCTCCACGCCCAGCGCAGATCTTTGGGTTCGCCCAAGGTTCGCGTTTCAACAATCCCGGCATCTTCTTCACTTCACGAGATGCCATGAACCCTACCCGCCTTGTTACCCCTTCCACGGCGCGCAGCGCCCCCCTTCTCTCGCGGCGCCACTGGCTGGCCGCCGCAGGCCTGTCCACGCTAGGCGGCGTGCTCACCGCCTGCGGCGGTGGCGACGACGACGGTCCCCGCGAAGCCCACAAGCGGGTGCAGACCCTGGCCCAAGGGCTTGTGAAGCAGGGCGTGGTGGGAGCCGCAGCCGGGTGGGCGGACCCGCGCCAGGTCCGCACGGCCGTCGCGGGGCTACGCCGCCTGGGTGGCAATGCGCCCCTGGCCTCCGGCGACCTGATGGCCATCGGCTCCAACACCAAGGCCATGACGGCCTGCGCGGCCGCGAGTGTGGTGGACCAGGGCCTGCTGCGCTGGGACAGCACGCTGGCCCAGACCTTGCCCGAGCTGGCGCGGAGCGCCCTGCCCGCCTACCAGCAGATCACGCTGCGCGACCTGCTGGACCATCGCGCCGGGGTGATGGGTTTTTCAGCCATCGAAGACGTGGACCTGTTCGTGAATGCAGTGGGCCCCGAGGTGCTGGCGCGCTTGCAGCAACCTGCGGAGGCGGAGGCGTTCTTCCTGCAATGGCTGCTGCGCCAGCCGCCCGTTCGCGGCACGGGCGCGGACCCGGGCTTTGCCTACTCCAATGCAGGCTATGCGCTGGCGGCCCGCATGCTGCGTGCGGCCACGGGCTTGGGGTGGGCGGATCTGCTGCGCCAGCGCGTGGCCCAGCCACTGGGCCTTTCGCTCTTTGTGGGAGAGCCGATGCGTGCGGGCAGCCAGCAGCCCGCCGGGCATGAAATCCTGGACGGGCGGCTGCAGCCCCTGCTGCTGGCCGAGGCGCCGGAACGTGTGTGGCTGGAGGTCTTGGACCCGGCAGGCGCCGTGAGCCTGACGGTGGAGGAGGACGCACGGTGGCTGCAGTGGCATCTGCGGGCATTGCGCGGCGAAGCCACCCCCTTGCCGCGCAGCTACGTGAAGGGTCTTCAGGACCTGGGGCACGCCCCCGCAGGCCGCTATGGCCTGGGTTGGCTGGTGCATGCGGCGCACGGCACGGGCTGGTTGCTGCACAACGGCCAGGACGCGGGCTTTCAGGCCATGTCGGTAGTCGCACTCGATGGTTCGCGCGCGGGCCTGGCCCACAGCAACATCGCCACGGCGGACAGCATGAGCCTGCTCTACGAGGGTGTCTCCACGCTGGTGTCTTGAGCCCGCTGGACCCGCGCCGGGTTCTCAGCGCGGGTCGTGTGCCCGCAGCCTCTGCACCAGGGTCTTGAGATCCGCCTGCAGCCGCGCCATGCCCTCGGGCATCTGCGCGAGCGTCTGCTCGTCCATGTAGAGCTTGCGGTTGATCTCGACCTGGATGCTGTGGCGGTGCTGCGCGGGGTTGCCGTAGCGGCGCACCAGCTCCACGCCCTTGTAGGGGTGGTTGTATTCGACGCTATAGCCGCATGCGCGCAGGTGCTCGCAGATCAGTGCCGACAACGCCGGGCTGGCCGTGGTGCCATCGCGGTCGCCCACCACAAAGTCGGCATGTTCCAGCCCCGGAAACTCGGTGGCAAAGCGCCCAGCCACGGCGGGCATGGAGTGGCAGTTGAGGTGGATGCTGTAGCCGTGGCGCGCATGGGCGGCATCGATGGCCTGGGCCACGGCGGCGTGGTACGGGCGCCAGCAGCGGTCGATGCGCGCACGCACCTCGGCCACAGTGAGCTGGCGCTGGTAGATGGGTTCGCCCTGGTCGGTGAACTTCCAGATCAGCCCCTTGCCCAGGCGCACCTTGCTGAGCACCTTGGGATCGGTGGAGATGGGGTCGGGCCAGTCGCCGTCGAGCAGGCTGGTGTCCAGCTCGGTCGTATCGCGATTGGCGTCCAGGTAGATGCGGGGGAAGTGGGCTTCGACCCAGGCCACGCCGAGCGCGGGGGCAAAGGCGTAGATCTTTTCGACGTGCGTGTCTTCGGCCCGGCGCAGCGTGGCCAGGTCGAGGGCGGAACCAAAGTCGTCGGGGTACCGGGTGCCGCTGTGGGGGGAGTCGAGCACCAGCGGTGTGCTGCCGGGCACCGCAGTGACGGTGGCGGGTTGTGTGGCAAGCCCCGGCGAGCCGGTGACGCCGGGCTGGGCCTGCTGGAAGCGGTGGTGGATCAGTTTCAAGGCTGCATGCATAGGCAGAGTGTGCGCAAAGGAGGGCGGCTGGCCTAGCCGCCCAGACCGGGATGTGACTATGGTTATCCCTGAGACCTTGAGCAGGCCCGGGAAGCAGGCGTGCCTGCGTTGTCTCACCATCCCAGCTGTGGCCGTCCCCGGGCCCAGGGCCCGGGGGAATCAGGTCAATCGAGCACCACCTTGGCGTAGGCCGCCACGCGCTTCATCTTGTCGATCTCGCTGGCGATCTGGGCCGTGAATTCCTTGGGTGTGGTGCCCGAGGGGTAGAGGCCCTGGCCTGCCAGGCGCTCGCGCACAGCGGGCTCCTTCAGGGCCTGGGCGACGGCTTGCTGGATGCGCTCTGCCGCCGCCGGGGGCGTGCCCGCAGGGGCCACCAGACCAAACCATGAAGGCTCGTTGGCCTGCTTGTAGCCCAGCTCGGCGTAGGTGGGCACATCGGGCAACACATCCAGCCGCTCGGGCCACGACACCGCCAGCGCCTTGAGCTTGCCCGATTTGACGTGCGGGAGCGACGAAGCCACCTGGTCAAAGTACACCGCCACCTGGCCCGCCAGCACGTCGTTGATGGCCGGGCCTGCACCACGGTAGGGGATGTGCACCATGGAGGTGCCGGTGCTGCTCTTGAACAGCTCGCCCCACATGTGGCCGATGGTGCCGTTGCCGGGGGTGGCGTAGGACACCTTGCCGGGGTTGGCCTTGAGGTACTTCACCAGCTCCGCAAAGTCCTTGACGGGCACCACGGCCGGGTTGATCACGATGACGCCCGGGGCCTTGACGATCTCGGTCACGCCGATGAAGTCCTTGGTCGGGTGGTAGGGCAGCTTGGTGTACACGGCGGGATTCACGCCATGGGTGGACAGCGTGGCCACGCCCAGGGTGAGGCCGTCTGCCGGCGCGCGGGCGACTTCGGCCATGCCGATGGAGCCGCCTGCGCCGCCCCGGTTTTCCAGCACCACGGGCTGCTTGAGGATGCGCGCCAGCGACTCTTGCAGGCTGCGGGCCGTGATGTCCGTGGCGCCCCCGGGCGGGAACGGAACGATGATGCGCAGGGGCTTGCCCTCTTGCGCCAAAGACATTCCGGGAGCGAAAGATACGGCGGCCAGTGCTGAGAGCAGGTGACGGCGTTGCATGGGCGTTTCTCCTATGGGTTGCATTGAGGTTAAAGGATTCAATGCGCTCTACCAAGCAATGGATATGCCTGATAACATTCCCATTTGGAATGATTTGATTACTTACTATGTCATCCCTTCGCCGCCTCTCGCCACCCGTTCACCTGCTGCGGGCTTTTTCCACGGTGACGCGGTTCGGCGGGGTGTCCCGCGCGGCCGAGGCCCTGCACCTCACCCAAAGCGCGGTCAGCAAACAGGTCAAGGAACTGGAGACCTGGGTGGGCGTGCCACTGTTCGAACGCAGCCGCAAGCGCCTGGCGCTCACCCCCGCCGGCGAGCGCTACGAAAAGGCGGTGCGTGGCGTGCTGGCGCAGCTGGAGGCCGCCACGCTGGAGCTGATCACCAGCGATGACGGTGGGGGGGCGCTGCACCTGTCCAGCCTGCCCACGTTTGCGGCCAAATGGCTCATCCCACGCCTGCCGCAGTTCCAGCAGCAGCACCCGCAAATCACGCTGCACTTTGTGCCCTATGTGCACAGCTACGACTTCACCCGCCCCGAACTGGACTGCGCCATCCTGTTCGGCGACGGCCACTGGCCCGGCGCGCACGCCCACCACATCACGGGCAACGAGGTGGCGCTGATCGCTCCCCGCACCAAGGTGGCCGACTGGCCCATCCGCACCCCGCGCGATGTGGCCCGCTACACGCTGCTGCGCCACGTGACCGTGCCCGAGGCGTGGTTGCGCTGGAGCGAGACGCACGGGGTGGAGGGCCTCATCGACCCGCTGGCCGGGCCGCAGTTCGACCAGTTCCAGACCATGATCCGCGCCGTGATGGCGGGCATGGGCCTGGCGCTGGTGCCGCGCTGCCTGGTGCAGGATGAAATCACGGCAGGCCTGGTGCGCGAGCCCCTGCCCGACGCCGACCTGCGCGGCGGTTACCGGAGTGATGTGGGCTACTGGTTCTGCTACCCCGAAGGCCGCACGCAGCTGCACGCGCTGCAGTGCTTCAGGGAATGGCTGCTGGCATGCGCCGAGCCGATGGGGGCTCAGGCACCCGTATCGCCGCCCGCATAGGCCTCCAGCCCAATGGCCACCACGGTGGCCACGTCATGGCCCACCTCGGCGCGGAACTCCGCCTCGGCCTGCGCCACGGCATCCCGGAACGCTTGCAGCCACGCCAGGCCGGTGGGCGTGAAGCACACGCGGCGCGCCCGCGCATCCAGCGGGTCGGCCTCGCGCGTGACCAGCCCCCATGCCTCGCACTGGTCCACCAGGTTGGCCATGGCCTGCTTGGTCATGCCCGCGCGCTGGGCCAGATCGGTCAACCGGTCGCCCTGCAAGGCCAGGTGCCGGGTGATGTGCACGTGCGCAGCCGTCACCTGGTCGCGTGCCGCCAGGTTGGACAGCGCCAGCGGCACCTCCACATTGCGCGCCATGAGCTGCAGCACCCGCGCGTCGAAGCGGCGCAGGGCGCTGCCCATCAGGCGGCCCAGGTGGGTCTGGCGCCAGCGGTCGTCAGGTCCCGGGGCGGGCGTGGCAAGGGGGGCGGCTGGAGAAAAATCGGCCATGCGATATTGTCAGGCAAACTGACTAAAAATCGCTTTATCTGGATTTCATTGCTCGCATAAACTACTGTTCAAGCATCCAGCCTGTGATTAACCGCAGAGCGATGCAAGCATCCAACCTGTTGTTTTTCAAGGAGTTTCTCATGGACGTCGCAGTCAAAGGCACCAACCCCGCATTGCCCGTGAACACGGAAAAGGCCAAGGCCCTGGCCGCCGCGCTCGCCCAGATCGAGAAGCAATTCGGCAAGGGCACGATCATGCGCCTGGGTGAAGGCGAGGTGATCGAGGACATCCAGGTCGTCTCCACCGGCTCGCTGGGCCTCGATATCGCGCTGGGCGTGGGTGGCCTGCCCCGTGGCCGTGTGGTCGAAATCTATGGCCCGGAATCGTCGGGCAAGACCACGCTCACGCTGCAGGTGATTGCCGAAATGCAAAAGCAAGGCGGCACCTGCGCGTTTGTCGACGCAGAGCACGCCCTGGATGTGCAGTACGCCCAGAAGCTGGGTGTGCAGCTGTCCGACCTGCTGATCAGCCAGCCCGACACCGGCGAGCAGGCGCTGGAAATCGTGGACAGCCTGGTGCGCTCCGGCGCCGTGGACCTGATCGTGGTGGACTCGGTGGCTGCGCTCACGCCCAAGGCCGAAATCGAAGGCGAGATGGGCGACGCCCTGCCCGGCCTGCAAGCCCGCCTGATGAGCCAGGCGCTGCGCAAGCTCACCGCCACGATCAAGAAGACCAACTGCATGGTCATCTTCATCAACCAGATCCGCATGAAGATCGGCGTGATGTTCGGCTCGCCCGAAACGACGACCGGCGGCAATGCGCTCAAGTTCTACGCCTCGGTGCGCCTCGACATCCGTCGCACCGGCACGATCAAGAAGGGCGACGAAGCCATCGGCAACGAGACCAAGGTTAAGGTGGTCAAGAACAAGGTGAGCCCGCCCTTCAAGACGGCCGAGTTCGACATCCTGTTCGGCGAGGGCATCAGCCGCGAGGGCGAGATCATCGACATGGGCGTGACGGCCAAGATCGTGGAAAAGAGCGGTGCCTGGTACGCCTACAACGGCGAAAAGATCGGCCAGGGCCGTGACAACGCGCGTGAGTTCTTGCGCGAAAACCCCGACCTGGCCCGCGAGATCGAGAACAAGGTGCGCGAAGGCCTGGGCATTGCGCTGCTGCCTGGCGCACTGCAGGCCCCAGCAGCGGCTGCGGACGAGTGATTTCGGTTTTTGAAGGCAAATAGCCTGCAGGCGCTCATATCATATGCGTCTGTAGCTATTGAAAATATAGCATTTGGTCAGTCATGGGATTCACTGCGCTCTCGCTCAAGGGCCGTGCGCTGCGGCTGCTGAGCCAGCGGGAGCATTCGCGCGCCGAGCTGCAGCGCAAGCTCGCGCCGCATGTGCAGGAGGGCGAAGACCTGGAGGCTGTGCTGGACGACCTGCAGGCCAAGGACTTCATCAGCGAGGCCAGGGTGGTGGAGTCGGTGCTGAACCGGCGCGCCGGCCGCCTCGGTGCTTCGCGCATCCGGCAGGAGCTGCAGTCCAAGGGGCTGGGCGCAGGGGCTGTGCAGCAAGCAGTGGCCCAGCTGCAGGGCAGCGAACTGGAGCGTGCCCGCGAGGTGTGGCGCCGCAAGTTTGGTGAACCCGCCGCTGATCCGCAAACCCGCGCCAAGCAGATGCGGTTTTTGCTGGTGCGGGGGTTCTCGGGCGATGTGGCGCGGCGCGCGGTGCTGGGTGCCGATGCGTCTGACGAGGGCTGACCGCCACGCCAACAAGCGGGGCATCGGTCCCGCTTCCTGATGCGCTCGGACGTGTTTACACGCCCAGCATCAATTGCAGGTTCTGCACTGCAGCGCCACTGGCGCCCTTGCCCAGGTTGTCCAGGCGCGCGATGACCACGGCCTGCCGGTACTGCTCGTTGGCAAACACGCGCAGCTCCAGCTTGTTGGTGTCGGTCAGCGTGTCGGCGGCCAGCTTCAAATCGTCGGTGGGGGGCGGCACGCTGACCCATTGTTCTGGCGTGTTGGTGCGGCTGTAGTGGCTGGCCAGCACGTCGTGCAGGTCGCTGGCCTTGGGGGCTCCGGGCAACAGGTCCAGGTGCAGCGGCATCTGCACCAGCATGCCCTGGCGGAAGTTGCCCACCGCAGGGATGAACACCGGGCGGCGTGTGAGCCCGGTGTAGCGCAAGATTTCGGGGATGTGCTTGTGCGTCAGGCCCAGGGCATAGGCTTCATACGGCGCTGCAGTGCCTGCCTCGTAGGCTTCGATCATGGTGCGGCCGCCGCCGGAGTAGCCCGAGACCGAGGGCAGGCTCAATGGGTAGTCCGCAGGAATCAGGCTCGCATCGACCAGCGGGCGCAGCATGGCAATCGCTCCAGTGGCGTAGCAGCCGGGATTGGAGACGCGGGTGGCGTCGCGCACCGCTTGTGTCTGCGCTGGTGCGAGTTCCGGAAACCCGTACACCCAACCATCGGCCGTGCGGTGCGCCGTGCTGGCATCGATCACCTTGACCTTGCGGCCCGAGCTGCGCTCGATCTCGTCCACCATCGCCACGGTGTCGCGCGCAGCGTCGTCGTGCAGGCACAGCACCACCAGATCCACCCCCGCGATCAGGTCGCGCTTGGCGGCCGGGTCTTTGCGCAGCTCAGGCGCAATGCTGACCAGCTCGATCTGCGGCATGGCCTGCAGGCGCTCGCGGATCTGCAGGCCTGTGGTACCGGCTTCGCCATCAATAAAGACTTTGGACATGGAGGTGCTCCTGCAAAAAGGTGGCAGCGTCTGCCGGATAGAAAAGGGGGGATGGGAAGGCTATCAGGCCAGCCCAGGGTGTAAGTTAGGCACAAGGATGGTGCGTTGCAGCATGATACAGTCGCGGGTTGCCATGTCCCAAGCCCGCGGCCAGACATCTGTTCATGGTAAACGGGTAACTACCACCCTTCCCTGAGAGAGACCTCATGAAGATTCACGAATACCAAGGCAAGGAAATCTTGCGCAATTTTGGTGTGCCCGTTCCGCGTGGCATTCCCGCATTCACGGTGCAAGAAGCCGTGGAAGCAGCCCAGAAGCTCGGCGGCCCCGTGTGGGTGGTCAAGGCCCAGATCCACGCCGGTGGCCGTGGCAAGGGCGGCGGCGTGAAGGTTGCCAAGACCATTGACGACGTGAAAGCACGCGCCAGCGAAATCCTGGGCATGCAGCTGGTCACGCACCAGACTGGCGCTGAGGGCCAGAAGGTCCGCCGCCTGTACATCGAAGACGGCGCCGACATCAAGAACGAACTGTATGTGTCGCTGGTCACTGACCGCGCCACGCAGAAGGTCGCCCTGATCGCTTCGAGCGAAGGCGGTATGGACATCGAGGAAGTGGCCCACTCCACGCCCGAGAAGATCATCACCGAGATGATCGACCCGCTGACCGGCATCACCGAAGCGCAGAGCCGCAAGGTGGCAGCAGCCATCGGCCTGACCGGCGCTTCCATCGACCAAGCAGTAGACATCTTCGCCAAGATCTACATGTGCTACATGGACACCGACGCGTCGCTGGTGGAAATCAACCCCCTGAACTGCGACTCCAAGGGCAACCTGATGGCCCTGGACGCAAAGTTCAACTTTGACGCCAACGCGCTGTTCCGCCACCCCGAAATCGTGGCCTTCCGTGATCTGGACGAAGAGGATCCAGCCGAAGTGGAAGCCTCCAAGTTCGACCTGGCCTACATCAGCCTCGACGGCAACATCGGCTGCCTGGTGAACGGCGCCGGCCTGGCCATGGCCACCATGGACACCATCAAGCTGTTCGGCGGCGAGCCGGCCAACTTCCTGGACGTGGGCGGCGGTGCCACCCCCGAGAAGGTGACTGAAGCCTTCAAGATCATGCTGAAGAACCCCAAGGTCGAAGGCATTCTGGTCAACATCTTCGGCGGCATCATGAAGTGCGACACCATCGCCACCGGCGTGATCACAGCTTGCAAGGCCGTGAACCTGAACGTGCCGCTGGTCGTGCGCATGAAGGGCACGAACGAAGAGCTCGGCAAGAAGATGCTGGCCGAGTCTGGCCTGCCCATCATTGCCGCAGACACCATGGCCGAAGCTGCGACCAAGATCGTTGCTGCCGTCAAGTAAGCCCGGAGAACACACATGTCGATCTACATCAACAAAGACACCAAGGTCATCACCCAGGGCATCACGGGCAAGACTGGCCAGTTCCACACCGAAAAGTGCCAGGAATACGCGAACGGCAAGAACTGCTTCGTGGCGGGCGTGAACCCCAAGAAGGCGGGCGAGTCGATCTTCAACATCCCGATCTACGCCTCCGTCAAGGAAGCCGCCCAGCAGACCGGTGCCACCGTGTCGGTGATCTATGTGCCGCCCGCAGGCGCTGCGGACGCGATCTGGGAAGCTGTCGAAGCCGACCTGGACATGGCCATCTGCATCACCGAAGGCATTCCGGTCAAGGATATGCTGATGGTGCGCAACAAGATGAAGGCCAAGGAAGCCGCTGGCGGCAAGAAGACGCTGCTGCTGGGCCCCAACTGCCCTGGCCTGATCACGCCTGACGAAATCAAGATCGGCATCATGCCCGGTCACATCCACCGTAAGGGCCGTATCGGTGTGGTGTCCCGCTCGGGCACGCTGACGTACGAAGCCGTGGCCATGTTGACCGAAGTCGGTCTGGGTCAATCGAGCGCCGTGGGCATTGGTGGCGACCCCATCAACGGCCTCAAGCACATCGACGTGATGAAGGCTTTCAACGACGATCCAGACACCGACGCCGTGATCATGATTGGCGAAATCGGCGGTCCGGACGAAGCCGAAGCCGCCCAGTGGTGCAAGGCCAACATGAAGAAGCCTATCGTGGGCTTCATCGCTGGCGTGACCGCCCCTCCCGGCAAGCGCATGGGCCATGCCGGCGCGCTGATCTCCGGCGGCGCTGACACGGCCGATGCCAAGCTCGCCATCATGGAAGAGTCGGGCTTCGTCATCACCCGCAACCCTTCGGAACTGGGCAAGCTGCTCAAGGCCCAGCTGAAGTAAGCGGGCTGTCGCCGTCCCGTCCGTAAGCACAATTACGGACGCGGCGCTCGGCACAGACCGCTAGACTGGCGGCTCCAACAAAAAGAGAAGCGCTCGGAACCCCGGTTCCGGGCGCTTCTTGCATTCATAACAGTGGAGTCAGTCATGGAGTTTCTGCAAAGCGCCGATTTCTGGATCGGCCTGGTGAAGATCGTCTGGATCAACATCATTCTTTCGGGCGATAACGCGGTGGTCATCGCGCTGGCAGCCCGGTCCCTTCCCCCCCATCAGCAAAAGAAAGCCGTGTTCTGGGGCTCTGGCGCTGCCGTGGTCTTGCGGATTCTGCTGACCGTTGTGGCTGCCAAGCTGCTAGAGCTGTCGTTCCTGCAGATCGTGGGCGGTTGTCTGCTGCTGTGGATCGGCTTTCAGCTGCTCAGCGACGACGAGGAGGACGAGGGCGAGTCCAAAACCTATGGCAGCCTGATGGCCGCCGTCCGCACCATCCTCATCGCCGACTTGGTGATGAGCCTGGACAACGTGATCGCTGTGGCGGCTGCGGCCCAGGGCAACGTGGTGCTGCTGGTGTTGGGCTTGGCCATCAGTATCCCGCTGGTGATTTTCGGCAGCACCCTCATGATCAAGCTCATGGAGCGTTTCCCTGTCATCGTGGTGCTCGGCGCCGCGCTGATCGGCTGGGTGGGTGGAGAAACCATCGCCAGCGATGCCATCTTGCATGACTACGCAGTGGCGCACCCTGCGCTGCACTATGTAGCAGCCGCACTGGGCGCCGCGCTGGTGGTGGGCGTGGGCAAGTTCTGGCGCAAGGGATCCAACAGCGCATCCGCGACCTGAGGGTTGCAGCCCAAGGGGCTTGCACGGAGGTGCAACCCCTCTTTAAGGCCAGCGACTGACAAAAATGGCATGGCGCTGGCGTCCCATCCCGGGGTTGCGTGACAAGAACGACACGGAACGCCACCCCCGCTGCCCATTCGCTCCGAATCTCCTCTTTTCAATGGTCCTGAGGCCCTTGGACTGCATGGGCGCAGTTATTGCTTCAAATCCACCCAATACTGAGTGGAATAACAGCAAGTGGGACGAAAAACCTCGGCGCGGCGGATGGATGGATGGCGTACCGATGGCTTTTGGGGCGGATTGGTGGCACTGGCCGTAGCGGGCCTGTGTGCGGTCACGGGCGCATCGTTGTCACTCGAACACAAGCTCTACGACGCCGCCATCCGCACCTCGTCCCCCGCCCCGTTGGCCGACGTGGTGATTGTGGGCATCGACGATGCCAGCTTGGCCGCTCTGGGGCCGTGGCCCTGGTCGCGTGACATCCACGCGCGCCTGGTTGATGGCCTGTCAGCGGCTGGTGCCCAAACCGTTGTTTACACCCCCCCACTCACACAGCCCCAGAACGACAGGGGCTTGGGTTACCTGAGAAAAATCCGCGAAACCCTTGCCGCTGCGCCTGAGGGAACCGCACTGACGGCCGAGCTCGGCCGTGTGGTGGGTGAGGCAGAAGCTGTACTCGACAGCGATGCGCGTCTGGCAGCCTCCATACAGCGGGCGGGCAACGTGCTCCTGGCTTCGCGTTATGAAAGTGGCGGGGCTGCTGCGCCCCTGCCGTCGTACGTGCGTCGCAGCACGTTGCCCGACCCGGGTGCTGCTGCAACCCCGATGCAGTCGGCGCAGCACCCCATCCCGTCGTTGGGCGCGGTGGCGGCTGGGGTGGGGCACTTGTATGCAGAGGCTGACCTGGATGGGCGTGTGCGCCAGGTTCCACTGCTTCTTCGCTACGACAGCGTGGGGGTGCCGTCCTTGGCGTTGCTGGCGGCGCAACACAGCCTGCATCTGGGGTTGGGTGATATCCGCGTGGTCGATGCGCCTGCGGGGCTGCGGCTCGGAGGGCTGAACGTTGCCACCAATGCAGGCGCCGTGCTGCGTCCCCGCTGGCAAGTGGCTGGCGATGGAGCGGGCACCTTCCGTATTCTGTCGGCTGCCAGCGTGCTCGATGGAACCGTCGCCGCCGGTAGCTTGCGGGGCAAGATCGTGTTGGTGGGCGAAATGGCGGAGAAGCTGGGCGCCCCAGGGGCGCAGCTGGGGGAGCATGCTGCCTATCCGGTGGAGGTTTTGGCGCAAACCTTGTCATCCGTTCGCCTCGGGCTGGGCGTGACAGAGCCAGCCTGGGCTAGTCCGGTCGCTTGGCTGGTGTTGGCGCTGGGGGGGGGGTATCTGGTGCTGTTGGCGCCGCGTTTGGCGCGCCCCGTCGGGATGGGGGTCGGTGCGGCGCTCGTGCTCACTGTTGTCATCGCCCAATGGACCCTTTTGCGCTATGGGGGGTTGTGGGTTCCGTTGTTGCTGCCAGTGCTGGCTGTATTGGCTGGTACTACCGTGGTGGTGCTTTTGCACCGTGGCCGGCTGAGTGACGCCTCCGGACGTTCCGCAGAAGCCGCCGAGGCGGACCGCATGATGGGCTTGGCCCTGCAGGGCCAGGGACAACTGGATATGGCCTTTGAGCGCCTGCGCAAGGTACCTGCCAGCGACGCGCTTCTGGACAATCTCTACCATCTGGCGGAGGATTTCGAGCGCAAGCGCCACTTCGGCAGGGCGCAGACGGTCTACGAACATATCCTGCGCCATGACCGGCACTACAAGGACGCCCGCATCCGCTACAAGCGTGCCAAGGCTCAGGCACAAGGTGGCGCGCAAACTCCGCAGGGCGCCACAGACTCTTTGCCGGGTGCCGGCGCTGCAGCGCCCCGCCTGCCAGGCGATGCGAGTGTCGGCGTGCCCATGTTGGGGCGCTACCAGATTGATCGCGAAATTGGCAAAGGCGCCATGGGAGTGGTGTATCTGGGACGCGACCCGAAGATCGGCCGCGTCGTAGCCATCAAGACTCTGGCCTTGGGGCAGGAGTTCGAAGGTGACGCCCTGATCGATGCGCGCGCACGGTTTTTCCGAGAGGCCGAAACTGCAGGCCGATTACAGCATCCGAACATCGTCACCATTTTTGATGCCGGTGAGGAGCATGACTTGGCCTATATCGCCATGGAGTTCCTGAAGGGTCAGGACCTGACCCATGTCTGTGGCCAGGACCGGCTGCTGCCGGTCCCCACCGTGCTCTCCATTGCAGCCAGGGTGGCTGATGCACTGGACTATGCCCATGCCCACAATGTGGTGCACCGCGATATCAAGCCCGCCAACATCATGTTTGACAGCGGGACAGACGCGGTCAAAGTGACGGACTTCGGTATTGCCCGCATCACGGATTCGAGCAAGACCCGTACGGGGCTGGTTCTGGGAACACCCAGTTTCATGTCTCCGGAGCAACTGGCGGGAAAGAAAGTAGATGGGCGCTCCGACCTTTATTCGCTGGGCATCACCCTCTTCCAGTTGTTGACGGGCACGCTGCCGCTGCGGGGCGCGTCCATGACCGAGCTGATGCACAAGATCGCGAGCGTGGAGGCGCCCGATGTGCGCCAGCTGCGCCCCGAACTCTCAGCCGCAGTGGCCAGGGTGGTGGCGCTGTCGTTGCAAAAGCGGCCAGAGACGCGTTATCAGACCGGGCGGCAGTTCGCGGCGGATCTGCGGCAGGCCATGGCCGGCGATGCCCGATTCAGCCCTGAACCAGTCGTCTATGATGCGGACCGCGATGCAACAGGGCAAGAAATGGCGGATTTTCAGGAAACCGTGATGGAGCCCCCCGCTGTGCGGGGTGCGGCAGCCCCGCCGATTTCGGGCGCCCCATGACGCACGCCCCCACATCCATGACCTACGAATTCACTGCGCGGACCGACAAGGGCCGCGTGCGTTCCAACAACGAAGACGCGGTAGCCGTTGACCGCGATGCGCAGGTCGCGATATTGGCCGATGGCATGGGCGGCTACAACGCGGGCGAAGTGGCCAGTGGCATGGCCACCACCTTCATCCGTACCGAAATGGCCCGCTGGTTGGCCCAAGCCGGCGCGAGTCCCCAGTCCACGGACGTGCGCCGGGCGCTGGAAATCTGCGTGGAAAACGCCAATCACGCCATTCTGGGTGCATCTCTCTCCAATCCGCAGTACGCGGGCATGGGTACGACGCTGGTGGTTGCCGTGTTCCACGGCAGCCGCCTGATCCTGGGACATATTGGCGATTCGCGCTGTTACCGTCTGCGTGATGGTGCTTTGCAGCAAATCACGCGCGACCATTCCTGGTTGCAGGAACAGGTCGATGCGGGGCTGCTGACGGCGCAGCAGGCGGCCATGTCTTCCAATCGCAATCTGGTGACTCGGGCCTTGGGTGTGGAGCCCAATGTGCTGATGGAAGTCAACGAGTTTCAGGTGGCGCCGAATGATCTGTTTCTGCTCTGTTCCGATGGGCTCACCGACATGGTGTCCGATTCGGATCTGGCGGAGCTTGTGCGGGCGCCCATGCCTTTGGAGGAAAAAGCGACACTGCTCATAGACACCGCCAACGCCAACGGCGGTCGTGATAACGTGAGCGTGCTGCTGGTGCAGGCTGCCGCTGGGGGCAAGAAGCGTGGCCTCATGTCCCGATTGCTAGGGGCCTCTTGAACGGCCCGAACTACAACAATTCATCACATCAGGAGTGGATCATGCCGAGAATGATCGTTTCAATCGACGGCGTTGTCATCAAGGAAGTGCAGCTGACCAAGGAGCGGACCACGCTGGGCCGGCGCCCCTACAACGACATCGTGATCGACAACCTTGCGGTGAGCGGTGAGCATGCCGTGCTCCATATGGTGGGACAGGATGTGGAGATTGAAGACCTGGGCAGCACCAACGGCACTTATGTGAACGCCAAGGCCGTCAAGCGCCAGGAGTTGCGCAATGGCGATACAGTGGAAGTGGGCAAGTACAAGATTCGGTTCCTCCAGGACGCCGAAGGGCAGAACTTTGAGAAGACCATGATCTTCAAGCCCGGAATGGTGCCGCCTGCGGTCGCCGCTGCCAGGCCCGCTCCGGCCGCGCCCGCGCCAGCCCCGATTTCGGCCGTGATTCGGGTCATGTCCGGTGCTGCTGCGGGGCGTGAAGTGTCGCTGCAGAAGGTGGTCACCACGATTGGAAAGCCGGGTGTGGCTGTGGCTTCCATCACCAAGCGGCACCAGGGTTTTGTCTTGGCCCATGTCGAAGGACCGGACATGCCGCTGCTCAACGGCGCTGCCATTGGTGCATCGCCGGTTCCTCTGAAGCACGGTGATCGCCTGGAACTGGCTGGCACCGAGATGCAGTTCGAGCAAAGCTGAAACTCTGCAAAAGGCTCGCATCTTCGCTGCGGGCCCTTGCTGACTGGACACTCTAATTCCTGCGCGTGGACCTATGTTGCAGTCCTTGTCGCAGCTGTTCCTCCGACGCTGGCAACGCATCGCAGTCACGCTGATACCGCTGGTTTTTGCGTTGCTGCATGTGGCCGACGTGCTCCACTTGCAGGTGTTGGAGAGACTGGACAACATCATCTACGACACCCGCCTGCGGGTGACCATGCCTCGAACGCTGGACGAGCGCATCGTCATTGTCGACATCGACGAGAAAAGTCTGGGGCGTGTGGGCCAATGGCCCTGGCGCAGGGACAAAATGGCCGCGCTGGTGCGTGAACTGTTTGAGCGCCAGCAAGTGTCGGTCATCGGGTTTGACGTTCTGTTTGCCGAGGCCGACGAGAGTTCAGGTCTCTCTACGTTGCAAGAGCTGGCCCAAGGCCCTTTGCGCAGTCAGCCGGCCTTCCAGGAGCAACTGAAAAGACTGGCACCGTCGCTGGACTATGACGCGCTTTTTGCGCAGTCCTTGCGTGGGCAGCCCGTGGTGCTGGGTTATTACCTGTCGGGCGAAGACCGCGATGGCATCATGAAAGGCATGCTGCCGGACCCTGCTCTCCCGTTGGAGCGCTTACGGGGCCTGCCGCTGGGAGCAACCACTTGGCGCGGCTATAGCAGCAATATCGAGGCATTGACCCGCGCAGCGCCTGCTGCGGGGTTCTTCAACTCCATCACGGACGAGGACGGGGTCGTTCGCTCCTTGCCATTGTTGGCCGAGTACCAAGGGCAGTATTACGAGTCGCTGGCGCTGGCCATGTTCCGCACAGCCATCGGGTTGCCAGAAATCCATCCGGGCTTTGTGAACCCCACACCCGTTGGGACGCATGATTTGCTGCAAAGCATCGTGTTGCTCCAGGACGGTCGCACGCTGGCACTCCCTGTAGACCAGCAACTGGCCACCCTCATTCCTTATCGGGGACCGGGAGATGCCAAAGGGGGCTCCTTTCGGTACATCTCAGCGTCGGACGTTCTGGATGGCGTGCTCCCACCGGGCCAGCTCAAGGATCAATTGGTGCTGGTCGGGTCCACCGCGCCTGGCTTGCTCGATTTGCGTGTGACGCCAGTGGGCAGAACTTACCCTGGCGTAGAAACCCATGCCAACGTGTTGTCGGCATTTCTGGATGGCAAAAGCATCGTCCGGCCCGACTACGCCGCTGGGTTCGATGTGCTGCAGCTCCTCTGCGCAGGGCTACTTTTGGCGGTGGCATTGCCGCTCTTGTCTGCATCGTCAGCGGTCTTGCTGAGCGCTGGCGTGGTTTCTGCGCTCGTGGGGCTGAACCTTTGGATGTACATCGCGCAGGGGTTGGCGTTGCCGCTGGCTACGGCGGTGGTGATGTCCATGCTGGCCTTTGCGCTCAACATGGCCTACGGTTATTTTGTGGAAAGCCGGTCCAAGCGCGAACTCGCAGCGCTGTTCAGCGCCTATGTGCCTCCAGAGCTGGTGGCCGAAATGGTCAAGCAGCCGGAGCACTACAGCATGCAGGCCACCAACCGGGAGCTGACGGTGATGTTCTGCGACATGCGCGGCTTTACCGCCATGTCCGAGCGGATGGAGCCTTTGCAGCTGCAAGGGTTGTTGAATGAAGTATTTAGCAAGCTCACCCATATCATCCGCAGCCACCGCGGCACCATCGACAAATACATGGGCGACTGCGTCATGGCTTTTTGGGGGGCTCCAGTGGTCACGCCGGATCATGCCCAACTGGCAGTGGCTGCGGCCCTGGAAATGTCACAGGCTATTGGCCAAATCAACGCCAATCATCGCCAGCGCGGTTTGCCCGAGATCGGGGTGGGCATTGGGCTCAACACCGGGGTTATGTGCGTGGGTGACATGGGCTCTGACATCCGGCGCAGCTATACGGTCATCGGCGATGCCGTCAACCTTGGCTCCCGCCTGGAGGGGCTGTCCAAGCACTACGGTACTTCGATCGTGGTGAGCGAATCTGCCATGCAGCTCGCCCCTCAGTTTGTATGGCAGGCCATGGACCGCGTGCGTGTCAAAGGCAAGGCCCAGGCAGTGCCGATTTACCAGCCCCTCGCACACCGGGGGCAGCTACCCACCGATCTCGCTGAAGAACTGGCTGTGTGGGAGGGTTTTCTGCGTGCCTACGCAGCACAAGAATGGGCACAATGCGACAAACTGATGGGGCAGTTGCGAGGCCTTAAATCTCACTGCATCCTGTACGAGTTGTATGCGGCACGGGTCGAAGGCCTGCGTAATTTGCCTTTCAACCCGGATTGGGATAGCGCCACCAATTTCGACACCAAGTAGAAGGCTTGACATGAAGGTTCGCGTGCTGGGGTGCTCCGGCGCTATCGCCAAGGACTGTCGCACGACATCGTTCTTGATTGGTGACAGCATCTTGCTCGATGCTGGCACTGGCGTGGGCGACCTCACGCTGGAAGAGATGGCCAAGATTGACCATGTGTTGCTGACCCACTCCCACCTGGACCACATCGCCGCGCTGCCCCTGATGCTCGACGCGGTGTCGTCACAGCGCCGTCACCCGGTTCGGGTACACGCCCTGGCTGCCACCATCGCGGCGTTGCAGACGCATGTGTTCAACAACGTTATCTGGCCAGATTTCAGCGCCATACCTTCTACCGCATCCCCGTTTTTGCAGTATCGAACCTTAGTCACCGGCGATGTGCTGAGCATAGCTGGCACCCAAATTGAGGTGCTATCCGCCCACCACGCCGTACCCGCCGTAGGCTTTGCAGTGCAGGGCGACACCGGTTGGTGGGTGTTCAGTGGTGATACAGAGCGCAATCCTGCGTTCTGGAACCGCATCAATGCGCTGCCGGTAGCTTGCCTGGTAATCGAAACCGCCTTCAGCAACCGCGAACGTGATCTGGCTCGCCGCAGCATGCATCTCTCGCCCGAGACTCTGGCGCAGGAACTGGCGCTCATCCCGGGCACGGAGCGCTATCCCGTTTACATCACGCACACGAAGCCTTCGGAGACATCGCTCATCATGGACGAGATAACGCAACTCGACTGCACTATTGGCATTCCGCACCGCCCGCATGACGTTCGTTGGTTGGTTGCAGGCCAGATGATCGAGGTTTGAATATTGCTTAGACGATTGTGACAATACTGATCGACAAAAATGTAATTTCTAAGGACTGCGGAGGTCGGTGGCTTTGGAGGAACTTACCCCGGTGCTCGATATCGCTAGCTGGAGTCGCCGAGGTTGCTATGAATGGGGTCTTTTTTTAGGTGAGTGCGCGAAAAGACGCTTGACTTATGGTTTGGTGATTGGCCGAGGCGGGCGTTTTCTGCCGCTTGGATGTTCTAAGTAGCTGCTTGAAGTGATTGTGACTTGTTCCAGCGTGTAGGCACGGCGATTGCATAGCAACAGCGCATTTGCAACTTTCCTAGGAGTTTTTCATGAAGCGCACTCTGCAAAAGGGTTTTACCCTGATCGAATTGATGATCGTTGTGGCAATCATCGGTATCTTGGCCGCCGTGGCTCTGCCTGCGTACCAGGACTACACCATCCGCGCCAAGGTGTCTGAAGTCATTCTGGCAGGCTCTGCCTGCCGCACTAGCATTACCGAAACTATTCAGACTATTTCTAGTAATGTACTTCCTGCTGCCGACACTTGGGGTTGCGAGCAAAATACTGCAAATACTGCAGCAAGCAAGGTGACGAAGTACGTCCAGTCTATCAAAACAAATAATGCGGGCGCTGTGACAATTACATCGTCTGATGATGTGAGTCTCAAAGAAGCAGCCAGCAAGACGATTGTTATGACTCCGTATTTGACTGAAACGACGGCTATTGCTAACGGTGATACGAACAAGGTGGTTTACAAGTGGGTTTGTGGACCTGCTGGTGGTGCGCCCATGCCTGCCAAGTACTTGCCGGGCTCTTGCCGCGGTTAATGGTTGGGTTGTAAAAGTCGTCCCATAGGGCAGACGTCCTTCTGACAAAGCGGTGTGCCTATGGGCGCACCGCTTTTCTTATTGCGGCATTCATTTCTGGGATGATGACTCTGGTGAAAGAAAAATTGCTCCTATGGACCGGGGTGGCACTGTGTCTTGCGTACCTGCTACCGAACCACTATTCCCCGTGGTTGAGCTTTCATCAGGAGTTGGTGGCAGCCATTGCATTCGCTCCCTTGTTGGCGTGGGCGAGTACCCGGGCCTCGGAGGTTCCAGCGATTACCTATGGCGCCGTCCTGTTGGCCTTGGTTCCTCTGCTGCAAGTTGCCAGTGGGCAACTGTACTTCGCCACCGATGGCTGGATGTCCTGCCTCTATCTCATGGGTTTTGCATTGTCTGCCCACGCAGGTGCGCAAGGGGCATTCACTCCACTGCCGGGTCGACGTTCGTTCCAATCACCGGTCGAAGTGATATGGATAGCAATGCTATTCGCCGCGCTTCTTTCTGCAGGCCTTGCATTCCACCAATGGCTTATCCCGACTTATCGGGGTATTTACATTGCAGAAATTCCACCAGAAAGCCGTCCATTTGGTAATCTTGCCCAGCCGAATCAATTGGCGACACTTCTGCTTCTGGGGATCGCAGGTCTTGTCTATCTTTGGGAGGCTGGCCGATTGCGCAGGCTTTACGCGATGGCTGCGCTTTTTCTACTGTTGTGGGCATTGGTCATGACCGGCTCACGCTCTGTGCTGTTAGCGCTTCTCTGGTTTCTGCCCGCATATGCGTTGATGCGCAAGCGGTGCCACTTACGGACTAAGCCGGTGGCCGTGATCTTTGGCGTGGCTTTCTACTTCGTGATAACTTGGTTGTGGCCAATGTTGGATGAGATATTGCTGCTGAATACAGCGGGCATCAATACGGCCGTGGAACGTATGGGCACTCCGGGCATCCGCCGGGTCATATGGTGGTCCATGTTGGATGCTGTCAGCCGAGCCCCCTGGTTTGGTTACGGATGGGGGCAAATAAGTCTCGCCCAAATCGCGGGTACTCTGAATCATGCGCCGACCCACCTTGTGCTTGAAAGCTCCCACAACTTGTTTCTTGATCTTGCACTGTGGAACGGGTTGCCGATTGCTGTTCTGGTGATTGCTGGGCTCGCATGCTGGTTGGTGCATCAAGCAAGAGCTTGTAACGATCCCATGAGGTGGGTGACGCTTGTGGGTGTTGGGTTTGTGTTTAGTCATGCCATGGTCGAATACCCCTTGAGCTATGCGTATTTTTTGCTACCTGTTGGTTTCTTTATGGGGGCACTGTCTATTGCACAAGGAGTTCCGTCGCGCTTTAACTCGGCAGGTCCAAAGAGGCGCTTCGCAAGATGGGCATTGATCGTTACGGGCACTTTTACTGCTGGGTTGGCAGTCTCTGTTGCCATTGAATACTTCCCACTTGAGTCAGATTGGAGTCTGATGCGCTACCAAGAGGCGAGGATTGGAAGCCGGGAGATGACAGAGCCTCCCGCCGCTCTAGTCCTGACCAGCATTCAAGAATTCCTGCGATTTTCTCGCAGTGAGGCTCGGTCTGACATGACCGACCAGGCATTGGAAGCCATGCGCCGTAGCTCGGAGCGATTTGCTTATGCCGCGCCGATGTTTAAATATGCTCTCGCTCAAGCACTCAATCACCGCTCAGAGGGGGCAGTCACTACACTGCAAAAACTATGCTCGATGCAGCCGCGCAGTGTATGCATAAGTGCCCAAAAAGAGTGGAACGACCTAGCAAAAAACCGCTACCCCCAACTACTGCAGATTGCTTTCCCTGACGCTGGCGCAATACAGTGAAGTGTGCTGACTGCTGCTACGCGGGTAGCGAGATCTGCCCCCGCGTGGAAGCACGCTACATATTGGTATGTGTCTCTAGACTGTTCCCTATGGCGCAAATTGCGGCATGTCAGCTGGCTACAAAGCTTCCTGACTTGCCACCATGCTTTTCAAGCACGCGCACGTCATGGATCGACATGCCACGGTCCACCGCCTTGCACATATCGTAGATGGTCAGCAGCGCAATCTGTACGGCTGTGAGGGCTTCCATTTCGACGCCAGTAGGGCCCACTGTCTCCACCGTTGCGGTGCAAAAAATGCCATGAGCGCCAATCTTGGAAATATCTGATGCTTCAAACTCAATAGTGATGCGTGTCAACGCCAACGGATGGCACAGCGGAATCAGATCGCTGGTTTTCTTGGCGCCCTGAATGCCAGCGATCCGAGCTATTCCCAAGACATCACCTTTCTTGGCTGTGCCCGCCTGCACCAGTGCGAGGGTCTCTGGCTGCATGGCAATACGACCAAATGCAATTGCAATGCGATGGGTAGCGGGCTTGGTGGCCACGTCGACCATATGGGCCTGGCCTTGAGCATCAAAGTGGGTTAGGGCAGACATGCGGTAAAAATGAGATGACAAGCAGTAACCGTGGAACATTGAATAAGCGAAAGCATCATACGACCATGCACCATTGGAAGGGGCGCCTGCGCGCTGGTGGAATTCATTTGGGTATCAGTTTGAGCGTTGCTTTGCTGGCAGCACTGCTGGTACTTGGCTTGTGGTATCCGTATCCTTATCGAGAGATATCTGGTGGCCGTACGCTTTTTGTGCTGATGGTGGGGGTGGACGTTGTGATGGGACCGCTTCTCACCCTCGTCATCTTCAATCGTGCTAAGCCGCGCAAAGAGCTGGTTATGGACTTTACGGTTGTGGCGTTGCTGCAGCTAGTAGCCCTGGGCTATGGCCTGTGGACTGTTTTCGCAGCCAGGCCTGTACATATGGTGTTCGAGTACACCCGAATGACTGTGGTTCACGCGGTTGATGTAGATGCCAGTCTACTGGATCAAGCTCCTGTCGCGCTTCGGTCGCTGCCTTTGAGGGGGCCGACACCGATTGCGCTGCGCCCATTCAAGGACGCATCTGAACAGTTTGATGCAACGATGTCGGCCATTGGCGGTGTACCGTTGGCGGCTAGGAGTGATCTTTGGCAAGCTTACGAAGACAGCCGGGCAAACATTCTGCGTGAGGCGAGACCGGCGTCTGAATTACTGGTGAGATTTGCCAGCCAAGCAGCTTCGATCAACATGGCCCTTCAAGATGCAGGCCGGCCGATCCACCAGCTTCGCTACCTGCCGCTGGTCAGCCGGGATAAGGTTTGGACAGTGCTTCTAGACGCCACCACAGCGCAACCACTGGCGTTCATGCCAATCGACTCCTTCTGAATCTCAGCCGCATGTTTGACAACGTTCGGACCAATCTCTCAAGGAAACTGGGCGCTGCCACCTTCATGCTAGGGGTGTATTTGGTGACGGGATTTGTGCATGTTGATGCCCAATCCTACCTCCCTACCCTCGGCGACACCAGCGACCTCACTACCAGCGCCGAGCGCCGCTTGGGCGACCGCATCATCCGCGAGTTGTACCGCGACCCAGACTACGTTGATGACCCGGTCGTGGCCGACTATGTGCAGGGAATCTGGCAGCCTCTCCTTTCAGCGGCCAAGACACGCGGTGAACTTAGCATCGAGCTGGACGAACGCTTTGCCTGGGAAATCCTGCTGGGACGCGATCACACGGTGAATGCTTTCGCTTTGCCCGGTGGGTACCTCGGGGTGCATCTGGGGTTGATCGGTGTGGTGGCCACGCGCGATGAACTGGCCTCGGTACTGGCGCACGAGCTGAGCCATGTGACCCAGCGTCACATCTCGCGACTGATCACGCAGCAGAGCAAGCAGACGCCCTTGCTGCTGGGGGCCATGGTGCTGGGTGCACTTGCGGCCAGCAAGAACCCGGGCGCCACGCAGGCCCTGGTCGTGGGAGGCCAAGCCTTGGCCATTCAGAATCAGCTCAATTTCTCGCGGGACATGGAGCGTGAGGCGGACCGCATTGGCTACGGGCTGATGGCCCCCGCGGGTTTTGCGCCCCAAGGGTTTGTGAGCATGTTTGAAAAACTGCAGCAAGCTAATCGACTCAATGACAATGGGTCGTGGCCCTATTTGCGCAGCCACCCGCTGACCACGGAGCGCATGGCAGACATGCAGTCGCGCATCCCTCCGGGTGCAGCATCTGCGCCGGGCGCAGCAATGCAGGCTTCCAGCGAACACGCCATGGTGGCTGCGCGGGCGCGTGTGCTGTCTAACCCCGGAGTGGATACCTTGCGCCAGTGGATCGCGGAGCCCAAGGGCTCCGCGTTTCAGTCGCAGCCGCTGCCACGACGGGCCGCCGCGCTGTATGCGGCGGCGTTGGCAAGCAGCCAGTTGCGTGATGCGGCAAATGCGCGTCTGATCGCGCGCCAACTGGACGACTTGGTGCGGCAGGACGCCGCTGCGCATCGCCTAGCGCGCCTGTTGGTGGCAGAGACCGAATTGGCAGCTGGCGATGCATCTGCGGCCCTGCCGTCCATTCCAGATGGCAACAACGCACGCAGGCCAGAACTTTTGCTGCGTACCCAAGCCCTGTTGCGCGCCAACCGACCTGCTGACGCCACGCAAGCCTTGCAAACCTGGGTGGCAACCCACCCCAAGGATGCGACTGTATGGCAACTACTGGCGTCCACCTGGCAAGCACAAGGCCAGGCGCTCAGGGCGATTCGTGCCGAGGCAGAAGCGCATGCTGCGCGCTATGACTATGCCGCCGCTGTAGACCGGTTCAAGGCCGGCCAGGATATGGCTCGCCGAGGCGGTGCGGCGGTGGACCATATCGAGGCCTCCATCATCGACACGCGTCTGCGTGCGATGGAGTCACTTCTTCGCGAACAGGCCGCCGAGCGCTGATTCGATGACCAGGCCCAGCACCGAGTAGATCAGCGAACCCAGCAGCGCAGCGCCAAAACCGGCGACGTGGAAGCCGTCCAGCACGCTTGCCGCTGCCCAGAACATGAGTGCGTTGATGACGAAGAGAAACAGCCCGACCGTAACGATGGTGACGGGTAAAGTGAGTACGACCAGCACCGGTCGCAGCACCACATTGAACAGGCCGATCACGAAGGCCGCGATCAGCGCCGAGGTGAAGCTTTTCACTTCCACACCGCTGTAGATGTAAGCCACAAACAGCAGCGATGCAGCGCTGAGCAGCCATTTCAGAAGAAGTCGCATGGCCGGAGAATAGCACTGGCCTGCTGTACTGCAATCGCTGGATGTGGCTTGCCGGCCCACACACCTACCGGCCTATTCGAGCGCCAGCACCCACAACACACCAAAGCCGGTGAGCACGCTGCCTAGCGTGCCCGACAGTGACGACCAGCGCCCGTCCACGCGGCCAGCGGGCTGCACAGGCTCGGACTTGGGCCGACGCGCGTCCACCACGGGTGCTGTCACCATGCCGCCGGCATCTGCTTGAAGCTGAGCCGTGAGCTCGGCCAACGGGCCCTTGGCCACCACGGTGGTTACAGCCCCCGAGGGGGTATGCAGTGTCGGAACAATTTGTGCGAACAGCTTGTCCGCCCACTTGGTACGCCAGTTCTCGCGGGTGCTGTGGCTCACCCATTTGCTGACGCGGTGGGTCATGCGTGGCGCACACGCTACCAGCACCCAATGGGTGTGTGCGCTGGCTGGGCGCCCACACAGGGGTGCCAGCACTTGTTGTGCGTACGCTGCGTCGTCCACATACACGATGACTCTGTCCATACCCACCTCCAGGTGTGAGGCTGGCCACAGGGGAGCGGTATGGCCCCCTGCGCCGCCTCAGATGCAATGCAATCCGCGTGAAGCGGTCAGTGCCCGGCCGGTGCCGAGCCGGCACTGGCACGGCGAGCCAGGATGATCTTCCCAGCCAGCAAAACCAGCAGCGCACCGGCCACACTGGCCCCGTACTTCACGACATCGGTGACTTCGCCGCTCACGCTATCGACGGGCATCTTGAGCATCCACTGCCACTTGTCAGGGTTGGCGAGGGCTGGGTCGGTGACCAGCATGCCGCCGGCAATCCAGCCCAGCAGCATGCCACCCAGCGTGATGATGAGGGGAAACCGCTCCATGAGCTTGATGACCAGCTGACTCCCCCAGACGATGATCGGGATAGAGATCAGCAAACCCAGCACCACCAGCAGGAACGAATGGTCACCTGCGTTCTGGGCTGCGCCGGCGATAGCGATCACGTTGTCCACGCTCATGACCAGGTCGGCCACGATGATGGTCTTGATGGCAGCCAGTAGCTTGTCGCTGCCTTGCACGTCGCCATGGCCCTCTTCATCGGGAGCCAGCAGCTTCACACCGATCCACACCAGCAGCAGCGCGCCCACAAACTTGAGGAAGGGCAGCGCCAGCAGGGTCATCGCAAAGGCGATCAGGATCACGCGCAGCACGATGGCGCCCGCAGTGCCCCAGATGATGCCCTTGGTGCGTTGTGCGGGGGGCAGTTTGCGGCAGGCCAGGGCAATGACCACGGCGTTGTCACCACCCAGCAGGATGTCGATGATGATGATCTGGCCGAGTGCGAGCCAGAATTCGGGCGAAGCCAAAAAGTCCATAAATTCCTCAATGTCAGTGGCGCGAAACGAGGATCCTGGCGCCACTGTAGCGCCGAGTCCCCCGCAGGGATAGGGGGCTTACGGTGACCTGGTCAAGGAAGGCTTGCCCCAGACAGGGGAGACATGGCAAGCGAAGAGACGGCCTTGATCAGCCCACGGTGGGCCCATCAAAGGTCTTGCTCAGTTCCACACAGGCTGGCTGTGTGCGAACCCGGACTGCCGGAAGCATGGCTTCGTATTGACGACAAATCCGATGCCTTGCGCTGCTCACACCCGGATGATGGTGGGTGGGCTGGCAAGACGGGAGCTACTCCCCTTCGAGACAGCGATTGGAACATTCCCGGCGAGGCAGCGCAAGGGCCGGGGTGTTGTGGTTACTGCGTACACCCCAGGGTGCGGGCAGGGTGAAAGGTCTCGCCTGGGGGAAGACGGCGGATACCACCACTGTCAGCATCCCTCGTGGCGGGCCGCTATCATCCAGCCCCTCTTGTGCCCCTGCGCTCGCGCGCCTCTTGCCCCGTTTTCATGGCTGCCATCCACATCACCGACATCGAAGCTGCCATCAATCACTGGCGCCACCGTGCCCCCGCATCACCCGACGGTCTGGGCCTGGCGCCTGAGGTGCAGGCCCTGGGAGAGGTCTATGCGCTGATGGTCTATGGGCGCGCCACAGAGATCGATGAAGACAAGCTGCCGTCGGCAGCGATGGCCGCATGGCAGACCTGGTATGACACGACGCCCGACACGCCCTGCATCGCGATTTGCTCCACCAGTCAGGGCGACGACCTGTGCAAGGGCTGTGGGCGCACGTTCGACGAGGTGCAGTTCTGGCCATCGTTCACTCCGGCGGAAAAGCGGGGGGTGTGGCGCCGCATCACGCTGGAGCACTCGGCCTGGCGTTTCAACCGGTACGCAGAGCGTGCAGCAGAGGGCGTGACCTTGCCGGGGGCTGCCAACGGCGGGGCGGGTTGATGGGCGATGGGCTGTACGCAGGCCCGGCAAACCGCTATGGTGTTGCCATGCTGCGCCTGACCCAAGCCCCGAACATTGCGATCGCCACCCTGTGGGCAGACCTGCTGTGTGAGGCGGGCATGGCAGCCTCAGTGCAGCGCCAGTACCTGGCCGCCGCCGCTGGGCACTTGCCGCCCGACCAGTGCCTGCCCGAAATCTGGCTGGACCACGACGAGCACGCCACGCGTGCCCAGGCCTTGCTGCAACAACTACAAGACCTGCCGCAGCGCCACTGGGCCTGCCGCTGCGGCGAGATCGTGGAAGGCGGGTTCGAGCAGTGCTGGCATTGCGGAACGCTCATGCCGCGCGATTGAGATTCGCGCGGCTAATTGCTATGTATTTAATAGCTGCTTAGGCAAATAGAACCGGCGCCATCAGGCATTTCGGTCCGAAATGCCTCACTTCCAGCGCACAGGCTCCACATGCACGCTGCCTTGTGTGCTGCTGAGGGTGATGGATCCTTCCTGCACTGTGGCCTGCAGCTGCATGCTGCGCTCGGCCAGCTGTGCCAGCGCTTGCGACGCCTCGGTCGGAATGCGCCAGACCTGCAGCTTGTCCAGCCGCGAAAGCTTGGTTTCAATGCCCTTCCACCAGATCTCGGCCGCGTGGTTGAAGCAGTACACGATTACCGAGTCAGCCTTGCTGCAGGCTTTCGTCAGCGGCTTGTCTTCCGGCTGCCCTACTTCGATCCACACGCGTTTGCGGCCGGTAAAGTCCGTCAGCGATGCATCTGGGTCATCCGGGTCCGACAGCCCTGCGCCGAACGCGAGTGTGGCGTCGCCATTGCACAGGTCATTGAGCTGGTGCGCCTGAATGGCCAGGGCTGCCAGCCGCACCATCATGCGCTCGTCGGTTTCGCTGGGGTGGCGTGCCAGGGTGAGCGCATGGTCGGCGTAGTAGCCGTGGTCGATGTCGGCGATCGCAAGGTTCGCTTTGAATATTGTGGATTTGATCGCCATTCTCAGCGGGTTCCTTCAATTTGTACTTCTACGTCAGCCCCATTGCTTCGACGTTTTTCAATGACATATCGGGCCGAAAAACTGCCCAGGCGTGCGGCAGTTTGCAGCGCATCCTCCGCGTCAGGGCGTTGCAAGGCATAAAGCGCGCGAAATCTTTCAAACCAAATTCGCGGTTCGTCGTGGGGCGTTATCCGCTCGGCGGTTTCCAGATCGGAAAGTGCTTCTTGGGGGCGGCCTGTGCGGGTAAGCGTCGTTGCGCGAGCGAGGTAGAAACTGGAGTTCTCGGGGCTCAGTTCGATGGCCTTGCTGATATCTGACAGTGCTCCCTCAACGTTGCCCTTCTGGAAGCGCTCGTTGCCCCGGTTGAAGAAGATCCGGCTCGCTCCTGCTACTTCAGGTTTCGGGAGTTTGGCTGCGGCGTCTTCCCAAAGAGCGGCCCGTGAAGAAAAGCTCTCCAGCCGGTCTTGCGACTGTACAAACAACAGAGGGATCACCAGCACGCCCAGTGCAAGTGTCATACGCCACGGAAGGTGTCGTGCCAAAGCGGCGACCGTCGCAGCATACCCAATGGCCCAGATATAACTGCGGTAGAGCACGTACGGCTCCTGAAAGCGCACAAGGCTGAACTCAACCAGAAACAGCAAAGCGCTGAATGCGAGACCAAAAGCGAACAAACGGTGCTTGCCTGTCCGCAGCGAAAGGCCTGCCACCACAGAAGGTACCGCCACAAACAGACCAAGTTGCAGCAAAGCGTGAACGGAAGTCCAGGGTTGAAGAAAATCGACCCTCAAGTCTGCAGACATTCTGGTGGTGGAGGGGAGCAGCCACTGCAGCCAGTATTGGTAGTACAGCTGGGCCTGCGTGTAGGCCGAAAATAGCCACCGATCACCACGGCCCTGGAATGCAGGCAGGCCGTAGATTTCACCTCTCAGATCGCTCAGTCTGGGTTCGTAAGGCTGGCCAACGAATCCCATCCCCACGCTGAACACCAAGGCAACGGCTGGCAAATTCGCGCAAATGAACGTGGAGCAGACCTGTACCGTTCGTCGATCCACCCGATCCAGCAGCAAAACGAGTGACAAGGCTGCAAATGGCACAGTCACTGAATGTTCCTTACACAGCATGGCCAAAGATGACATCAGCGCCGCACGCAGCGCCCTGACATGGCTACCTTCCTGCAGGGCCATCAGCAAATAGCGCAAGCTGATCAGCGAGAACAGCGCGGCCATGACGGTAGTGCGCTGTATCAGGTAGCCCGCCGCATAGACAGCCACTGGATGCACCACAAACACAACGGCCAGCAATGCTGCAATGGCGCAGGCCTGCTCACGGGCTATGGCAGCCGGCTCGCTTCGGCGCCCCTCCAGAATGAGCATCTGCTTGAGCAATTGATAAAGTTGCCAGGCGACCAAAACGTGCAGCACCAGGCTGATAAGCCGATGCGCTTCCATGGTGCCCCATTGTGTTTGGACCCAACCCAGGGTGAAGTACGGCAACGACCGAGTAAGCAGCTCCCAGGGCTCAACCGCCGCGGTCGTCAGACGGGAGGTGAAGAAGAGATTTCCGTCGTCAAAAACAAACGGATTTTCCAGGTATGGGCCGTACAGCGCCGCCGCGACTGCCGAAACTACGACAAAAACAAGCAGAGCAAACAATGATTCCTTTGACCAGCGCCCTCGAATGAAAGGCGCTGTCATCCAGGTGCTCTCTTGGGTGTACCGCTCTGCCGCATGGAGGTAGCGCTACACCCGACGCGCCAACTCGGCCGCCTTGCCCACATAGCTGCCGGGCGTCATCGTCAGCAAGCGGTCTTTTTCTGCCTGCGGGATCTCCAGCGAGGCGATCAAGCCATGCAGGGCCTCGGCCGTCACGGTCTTGCCCCGGGTCACTTCCTTGAGCTTTTCGTAGGCGCCCTGCACTCCAAAGCGGCGCATCACCGTCTGGATGGGTTCAGCTAGCACTTCCCAGGACGCGTCCAGGTCTTCGGCCAGGGCTTCTTCGTTGATTTCGAGTTTGTTCAGGCCCGTGAGCAACGAGGCATAGGCCAGCGTGGCGTAGCCCAGGGCCACGCCCATGTTGCGCAGCACGGTGCTGTCGGTCAGGTCACGCTGCCAGCGGCTGATGGGCAGCTTTTCGGACAGGTGCTTGAGCAGCGCGTTGGCCAGGCCCAGGTTGCCTTCGGCGTTCTCGAAGTCGATGGGGTTGACTTTGTGCGGCATGGTGGACGAGCCGATTTCGCCCGCCTTGAGGCGCTGCTTGAAGTAGCCCAGGCTCACGTAACCCCAAATGTCGCGCGAGAGGTCGATCAGGATGGTGTTGGCACGGGCGACGGCATCGAACAGCTCGGCCATGTAGTCATGGGGCTCGATCTGGATGCTGTACGGCTGGAAAGTCAGGCCCAGGCCCAGAGGCTCGGGTGTCTCGATGACCTTCTTGCTAAAGGCTTCCCAGTCAAAGTCGGGCCAGGCAGACAGGTGGGCGTTGTAGTTGCCCACTGCACCGTTCATCTTGCCCATGATCTTGACGCTGGCGATGCGGTCGCAGGCGGTTTGCAGGCGCATCACCACGTTGGCCATTTCCTTGCCCACGGTGGTGGGGCTTGCCGTCTGGCCGTGGGTGCGGCTGAGCATGGGCACTTCGGCAAAGGCGTGTGCCATTTCGCGCAGCTTGAGCACGATGCGGTCCAGCCCTGGCAGCACCACCTGGTCGCGACCCGAGCGCAGCTGCAGGGCGTGGCTGGTGTTGTTGATGTCTTCGCTGGTGCAGGCAAAGTGCACGAACTCGGAGGCTTTTTCCAGCTCGGGGCGTGCCTCGAACTTGCTCTTGATCCAGTATTCGACCGCCTTCACGTCGTGGTTGGTGGTCTTCTCGATCTCCTTGATGGCTGCAGCATCGGCCTCGGAGAAGTTCTTGACCAGGCCCAGCAAGTAAGCGCGCGCTCCGGTGGTGAGGGGCTTGAACTCTGCAAACCCTGCATCCGACAAGGCAATGAACCACGCCACTTCCACTTGCACGCGGCGGTGCATGTAGCCGTGCTCGCTCATGATCGGGCGAAGGGCGGCAAGTTTGGGGGCGTAACGGCCGTCAAGCGGCGACAGGGCGGTGATGGTGGACAGGCTCATGGCGCACGATTGTAGGCGGGGCGGGTCGGCGGGGTTTGTGGGGGCGGCGCATCAGTCGGCCTCATGCCGGGTCGCTGTCGATAGAATCAAACCCGAATTGTTCAGCATTCCCCGCGCACTGGAAGACACACCATGAAATTGATCGGAGCCACCGCCAGCCCCTACGTGCGCAAGGTACGTATCGTGATGGCTGAGAAAAAGCTCGACTACCAGTTCGTGCAAGAAAACGTCTGGGCAGACGACACCCATATCTCCGCATCTAACCCCCTGGGCAAGGTGCCCTGTCTGGTGATGGAAGGCGGCGAGGCCGTGTTTGATTCGCGCGTCATCGTCGAATATCTCGACACCCTGTCGCCCGTGGGCAAGCTCATCCCTTCCCAGGGCCGCGAGCGCGCTGAAGTCAAAACCTGGGAGGCCCTGGCCGACGGCGTGATGGATGCCGGCATCCTGGCCCGCCTGGAAGCCACCTGGGTTCACCGCAAGGACAGCGAACGCAGCCAGGCCTGGATCGACCGCCAACTGCTCAAGGTGAACGATGGCCTCAAGTCCATGAGCCAGGGCCTGGGCGACAAGCCCTATTGCAGTGGCATCCACCTGAGCCTGTCGGACATCGCCGTGGGTTGCGCTCTGGGTTGGCTGGAGTTCCGCTTTCCCGAGATCGCCTGGCGCAGCGAGTACCCCAACCTGGGCAAGCTGCTCGACAAGCTGATGCAGCGCCCGAGTTTCGCGGACACCAAGCCCGCCTGACCCCGTCACTCGGCTGCTGAAAGGCTCCGGCAAGCCCGTCCTCCCGCAGAGTGCCGCGGGTCTTTGTGCAGTTCCGGTCCCCTGCTTGCCGTATGCTCCCGGGCGTATGAACGAAATGGTTCAAAACCCACCCCCCACCGCTGGTACCAGGGCGACCCGCCAGCGCGCCGCGCGCGAGGCCGCTGCCACGCCGGGCGCCGACCGGGTGCGCGTGAACGACCCAGACCGCACCATGGCCAACATCCTGCAGGTGGCCACGGCAGAGTTTGCCGACAAGGGCCTGGCCGGGGCCCGCATCGACGAGATCGCGGCACTGACCAGCACCAGCAAGCGCATGATCTACTACTACTTTGGTAGCAAGGAAGGTCTGTATGTGGCGGTGCTGGAAGACGCCTACCGCCGCATCCGGCGCATTGAGTCCGAGCTGCACCTCGAAGACCTGGCGCCCGAGCAGGCCCTGCGCACCCTGGTCGGTTTCACGGTGGACTACCAGCTCGCCAATCCCGACTTCATCCGCCTGGTGATGAACGAGAACATGCACCGGGGCGAGTACATCACCCAGTCCACCACCATCCAGGAACTGAACATCCCAGTCATCCATGCCGTGCGCGATGTGTACCAGCGCGGCGTGGCAGCGGGGGTTTTTCGTCCGGATGTGGACCCTGTCGATCTGCACATGTCGATCTCGGCGCTGTGCTTTTTCAACGTGGCCAACCGCCACACCTTTGGCGCGATCTTCAAGCGCTCGCTGGATACGCCTGCCGCCACGGCGCAACGCCGTGAATCGATCATTGAAATGATCGTGCGCTTTCTGCGGCCCTGAATCGAATCCCCCCGGCGCGCTGCGCGCCTGGCACCCCGCTGTTCTTCAGGGCCATGAGCCGGAGGACGCTCTTCGCCGGGCGTGGTTGACCCATCCATCGCGGCTCCACGCCGCGCCACCCAGCACTGCCCTATCGCTGTTCGCGAGCAGGGTTTGCACCTAGATCAAATACTAACCAGTTCGTACAAAATTAAATCCACTAACTGATAACGACTGGAGACACCATGCTTGCACTGGCCGACCGCTGGCTCGGGCGATACACCCGCGCACTCGACATGCTTTCCGGCCTGTGTCTGGCCATCATGGTGGTGCTGGTGTTTGGCAACGTGGTGCTGCGCTACACGGTGAACTCGGGCATCACGGTGTCCGAAGAGCTGTCGCGATGGCTGTTTGTGTGGCTGACCTTCATGGGGGCCGTGGTGGCTTTGCGAGAGCATGGGCACCTGGGCACCGATGTCCTGGTGTCCCGCCTGCCCGCTGTGGGCAAGAAGGTCTGCCTGGTTCTCGCACAGATCTCGATGCTGTATGTCTCCTGGCTGCTGCTCAAAGGCAGCTGGGCCCAGATGCTGATCAATGCCGACACCGAAGCGCCGGTGACCGGGGCGTCCGTAGGCATCTTCTATGCCAGCGGCGTGCTCATGGGCGCATCAGCCATTGCCATTCTGGTCCGCGATCTGCTGCGCACGCTCTTTGTGCCAATGGGCGAGCATGAGCTGGTCATGGTGCAGGAAAGCGAAGAACTCGCGGCACTGCAACACCGCACGGAAGACGCCAGTGCCAGCACTCCCCCTGCAGGCCCCCGTCGCTGACCCCTCATTTGCACTGGAACGCGCACCATGACCGTCACCATCTTCCTGGGTTCCCTGCTGCTCGCCATGGCGATCGGCGTCCCCATCGCTTTCGCGCTGCTCCTCTGCGGTGTGGCGCTGATGTGGCATCTCGACCTGTTCGATGCGCAAATCCTCGCGCAGAACGTGATCAACGGCGCGGACAGCTTCCCGCTGCTGGCCGTGCCCTTCTTCATGTTGGCGGGCGAGATCATGAATGTGGGGGGGTTGTCCAAGCGCATCGTGAAGCTGGCGCTCACCGTGGTGGGCCATGTCCCCGGCGGGCTGGGCTACGTGGCCATCATGGCGGCCGTGATCCTGGCGGCAGTGTCGGGCTCGGCCGTGGCGGATGCGGCGGCACTCGCGTCGCTGCTGCTGCCCATGATGGTGGCTGCGGGCCACAACAAGGAGCGTTCGGCGGGCTTGATTGCCTCCGCCGGGATCATCGCGCCAGTGATACCGCCCTCGATCGGCTTTGTGATCTTTGGCGTGGCCGCCAACGTGTCCATCAGCAAGCTGTTCCTGGCGGGCATTGTTCCTGGCGTGCTGCTGGGGCTCTCGCTGGCTGTGACGTGGTGGTGGCTGGTGCGGCGCGAGAACGTGGCGCCGCCAAAGCGCGCAACGCGCGCCGAGCTGCTGCTGGCGCTGCGCGAAGCCGTGTGGGCCCTGGGCCTGCCCATCATCATCCTGGTGGGTCTGCGGATGGGCGTGTTCACACCCACCGAGGCTGCTGTGGTGGCCGCCGTGTACTCGTTGTTTGTCGCGATGGTCGTGTACCGCGAGCTGACCCTGCGCCAGCTGGTGGAGATCTTCCAGACTTCCGCACGCACCAGTGCCGTGGTCATGTTCCTGGTGGCAGCTGCCATGGTGTCGGCCTGGCTCATCACCGTGGCCGATCTTCCCTCTGCGGTCATCGGCATGCTGGAGCCCTTCATGGGCAACCAGACGCTGTTGCTGATTGCGATCATGGTGCTGGTCATGGTGGTGGGTACAGCGATGGACATGACGCCGACCATCCTCATCCTCACACCCGTGCTGATGCCGGTGGTCAAGGCGGCGGGCATTGACCCGGTGTACTTCGGCGTGCTGTTCATCATCAACAACGCCATTGGCCTCATCACGCCGCCCGTGGGCACCGTGCTCAACGTGGTGGCCGGGGTGGGCCGCATTTCCATGTCGCAGGTCACCCGGGGCGTCATGCCGTTCATGGTGGCGCAGTTCATCGTCATGTTCCTGCTGGTGCTCTTCCCGTCCATCGTCACCGTGCCCCTGCGCCTGTTGGGTGGCTGACCAGCCCTCCAGCACGTACCGTTTCTGCCTGCCCAAAACCCAAGGAGACCATCCCATGAATCTGCTCAAGACCCTGCTTGCCACGGCCCTCGTCGCCGCATCGCTGCTGCCCGCTGCGCACGCGCAGGAGCGCACCATCAAGTTCGCCTTCCAGAACCAGAAGGACCACCCGCAAGCCCAGGGCGCGCAAAAGTTTGCCGACCTGGTGGCGGCCAAGACCAACGGCCGCATTGCCGTCAAGCTCTTCCCCGGCGGCACGCTGGGCGGCGACCTGCAGACCGTGTCGGCGCTGCAAGGTGGCACGGTGGAGATGACGGTGCTCAACGCGGGCATTCTGTCGGCCCAGGCCAAGGAATTCGGCATCTACGACTTCCCCTTCCTGTTCGCTACGCCCCAAGAGGCCGATGCCGTGACGGATGGTCCCTTCGGCAAGAAGCTGCTCGACAAGCTGCAGGCCAAGAACCTGGTGGGCCTGGGTTATTGGGAGCTGGGCTTTCGCAACCTCACCAACAGCAAGCGCCCCATCACCAAGGCTGAAGACATTGCAGGCCTCAAGATCCGCGTGATCCAGTCGCCCATCTACATCGACATGTTCAACGCGCTGGGCGCCAATGCCGTGCCCATGCCCTTCCCCGAGCTGTATACGGCCATGGAGCAAAAGGCCGTGGACGGCCAGGAGAACCCGTTCTCCACCATCCTGTCGTCCAAGTTTGCGGAGGTGCAGAAGTACCTGACCGTGACGCGCCACATGTACAACCCCCAGGCCGTGATCGTGAGCAAGAAGTTCTGGGACAGCCTGAACCCTGCTGACCAGAAGGCGCTGACCGATGCCATGGCCGAGGCCACCACCTTCCAGCGCGGTGTGTCGCGCGTGCAGGCCAATGTGGCGCTGGAAGACCTCAAGAAGGCCGGCATGCAGGTGTCCGAGTTCTCGCCTGCCGAGCTGGACAAGCTGCGCGCCAAGGTGAAACCCGTGGTCGAAAAGCACAGCGAAAAAGTGGGCGCAGAGACGGTGAAAGAGGTCTACGCCACGCTGGCCAAGCTGCGCGGCGGCAAGTAAGCCCCACGCTGCCCTCCCTGCACGGCTGCCAGTGGCCCCGCCACGCCCGGCCGTGCATTCACCCCGTATCCCGCCCGCCCCATGAGCATCCAGCTGCTTGATCCCCCGGTCACCACACCCACGTCCGCCATGCCATCCACAAGCCCCCGCAAGGTGCTGATCGGACTGATCGGTGCCGGCATCCAGAAATCGCTGTCGCCCGCGCTGCACGAAGAAGAAGCGCGCCATCACGGCATGCGCCTGCACTACCAGCTCATCGACCTGGACCGCTCTGCTTCCTCGGCGGAGCATCTGCCCACGCTGTTATCGGCGGCGCGCATCATGGGCTACGCGGGCTGCAACGTGACCTACCCCTGCAAGCAGGCGGTGATTCCGCACCTCGACAGCCTGTCTGAAGAAGCGCGCGCCATGGGCGCCGTGAACACCGTGGTCATCCAGGGCGGAAAACTCGTGGGCCACAACACCGACGGATCGGGCTGGGCCTGGGGCTTTACCCGCGCACTGCCTGGCGCCGACCTGAGCCGCGTGGTGCTGCTCGGCGCGGGCGGTGCCGGCGCTGCGATTGCACACGCCGTGCTGCGGCTGGGCGCCGAGCACCTGAGCATCGTCGATGCGCAGCCCGAGCGTGCGGCTCAACTGGCAGCCGACGTGAATGCTCTGTACGGCGTCCGGGCCGAAGCCTCCGACATCCAATCGGCCATGGCGCAGGCCACAGGCCTGATCCACGCCACGCCCACGGGCATGGACAAACTGCCCGGCCTGCCACTCGATGTGGCCCTGCTGCGGCCCCCGATGTGGGTGTCCGAAGTGGTGTATTTCCCGCTCGACACCGCCCTGGTACAGGCCGCACGCGCGCTGGGCTGCCGGGTATCCGACGGCGGTGGCATGGCTGTGGGCCAGGCCGTGGGCGCGTTCGAACTGTTCACCGGCGAGGCGCCCGATGCGGCGCGCATGGATGCGCATTTCCGCCGCCTGGTCAGCACGCGCTGATGCCACTGCCCGCCGCAACCCTCAAGGAGCCGACACCATGAGCACCCCGATGATGGCCGCCCGCGAAACGCTGGGCGAACTGCCCAACCCCCTGGGCCTGCAGGGCGTGGAGTTCATCGAATACGCCACCAGCCGTCCGCAGGCGCTGGGCCAGGCGCTGGAGCGCATGGGCTTTCAGCCCGTGGCGCGCCACCGCTCGCGCGAGGTGCTGCTGTACCGCCAGGGCGACATGAACATCATTGTCAACGCCCACCAGGACAACGAGCTCACCGGCGTGCACGCCCCGCCCGCGCTCACCGAAGCGCCGGTACTCGCCGCCATTGCTTTTCGCGTGGGCAATGCGGCCGCGGCCTACCGCCGGGTGCTGGAACTGGGCGCCTGGGCCGTGCACACCGAGGTCGAGGTGATGGAGCTGAACATCCCCGCCATCCACGGGGTGGGTGCCAGCCGCATCTACTTTGTCGACCGCTGGAAGGAGTTCTCCATCTACGACGTGGACTTTGTGCCCATCCCCACCGTCAACCAGCGCCCGCCTGCGCTGCAGGGCCTGCACCTGTTTGGCGTGGTGCAGTACATCGGCCTGGGCCGTGCGGAGGACTGGATCCACTTCTACAGGGAACTGTTTGGCTTCGCCGAGCTGGCACCGGACCAGTCGTTTGGCGTGCTCACCCACGGCCGCATCCTGGCCAGTCCCTGTGGCACGCTGCACTGGCAGCTCATCGAACCGCTGGTCGATGCGCTGGAAGCCGACCCCGAAGAGTTGCTGCAACGCGTGGCCTTTGGCGCGCCCGACGTGCTGGCCACGGTGCAAGCGCTGCGCGAGCGCGGTGTGGACTTCGTCGAGTCCCCCACCGGCGTGCACACGGGCACGCGCGGCGCCCTCACCCGCGCAGATGCCGGAGCTCCCAGCTTCGAACTGGTGCTGGACGCACGCTGAGCCTGGAGACTGCCCCATGCGCACATCCACCATGCAACGCAACGTCGCCGACTTTGGCATGGACACCATCAGCCTGGCCGGCCCGCTGGAGGCCAAGCTCGCCGCCGTCAAGGCCGCCGGATTTGGCCAGATCATGCTGGCCGCACGCGACATCGTGGGCCACCCCGAGGGCATCGAGGCCGCCGTGCATGCCGTGCGCAGCAGCGGCCTGCGGGTGACGGGCTTCCAGGTGCTGCGCGACTTCGAGGGTCTGTCCGGCCACCTGCACAGCTACAAGGTGGACATCGCCAAGCAGATGATCCTGATGGCGCGCGACCTGGGCGCGCCCGTGCTGCTGGCCTGCAGCTCCACGTCTTCGCACGCCACGTCTGACGCCGATGCGATTGCGCGCGACCTGCGCAAGCTGGCCCTGCTGGCGCTGCCCCATGGCATCCGCGTGGCGTTTGAGGGCCTCTCCTGGGGCCGCCACATCAACGAGGTGCACCAGGCCTGGGCCGCCGTGGAACAGGCCGATTGCCCCAACCTCGGGCTGGCCATTGATTCGTACCACCAGTTCGCCACCAGCACGCCGCTCGCGGCGCTGGAGGACGTGGACCCCGCCAAGATCTACCTCGTGCAGCTGTCCGACTTCATGTGGCAGGAAACGCGCACAGTGCAAGAGCGCATCGAGACCGCACGGCACTTTCGCGTGTTCCCTGGCGAAGGCGTGCACAGCAAGGCGCTGGCCGAACTGGTACGCACGCTGGACGGCATGGGCTACCAGGGCGATTACAGCTTCGAGGTCTTCAACGACGACTACCAGCAGCTGCCTCTGCCCTATGTGGCGCAACGGGCGTGGAACAGTGCGCTGTGGCTGGCCGAAGGCGTGTTGCAACGCGCAGTGCCCTTGCCCGGGCATTCGCGCATCCGGGCAGTGGGGTGAAGAGGGTGAACAGGCCCCCGGGGACCCTGTGCACGAATCGCCGCGCCGTGTGCATCTGCGGTCCCGGGCAGCCTGCGGTGTTGCAACACCTCGCAATAGCGACAGCTAGTGCTGCGTTTTGCGCCTAGCAGACCATCCCGATCCGCAGCGCCCACTTACCGCTCGATGCGTGCGGAGGATCCTTAGCTGTTGGCGCGCTTTTTGAGCCAGCGCATCAGTGCGCCTACCACGGGCAGCTTTTCGTACAGCTCTTCGGCCGCATCCCAGTAGTCGCGGTGCAGCGTCACCCGACCCTGTTCGTCCAGCACCAGGTGCGAGGCACCACGCACGGTCTGCGTCACGCCCTTGTGAAAGTCCTTGAACGCGAACAGGAAGTCCCAGGTCAATAAGCACTGCGTGCCCTGCACCACCCGGCCGGTGACCACAAAACGCGGCTGCTCCAGCGCCTCGAACATGTGGGCAAAAATGGCCTGGATGGCAGGCACGCCCTGCACCTCGTTGAAGGGGTCCTTGAAGCGCGCCTGTGGTGCGTAGAACTGGCCAATGGCCGCTATGTCGGCAGGCGAGAGGTTTTCAAAGAACGCGACAACGCGCGTGACGGCTTCTTCGGTGGATGGGGGTGTGTTCGGGGGCTGCATCGCAAAAGTCAAAGTCCTGTGAAGCGGCGAACGGCGGGGAAGTACCAACGGTACGGCAACAGCCGCAGCAGCTTCATCACGCGTGTGAAACGCTTGGGGAAGTGGATGTCGAAATGCCCCCGCTCCCAGCCCTGCACGATGGCCGCCGCTGCTGCTTCGGGTGAGATGAGGGCCGGCATGGTGAAGTCGTTGCCCGCCGTGAGTGGCGTGGCCACAAAACCAGGGTTGATCACGCTCACGCCCATGCCCAGGTCGTGCAGGTCCAGGTACAGCGCCTCGGCCAGGTTGATGAGGGCCGCCTTGGTGGGCCCATAGGCCAGGCTCTTGGGCAGGCCGCGAAAGCCTGCCACGCTGCTGATCAGGCTCACGTGGCCTGGGCGCCCGGCCTCCGCTGCGGCCAGCATGGCGGGCAACACGGCGGCCAGCACGTGCAGCACGCCGTTGTAGTTGATCTGCTCATGGCGCAACATCACGGCCAGATCGAAGTCGGTGGCGCGCATGTCGCGGTAGTAGCCCGCGCAGTAGCACACCAGGTCGGGCGCCCCTCCCGCGAGCACCTGCGCTGCGGCCGCCTGCACCTGTGCCGGTTCGGCGGTGTCGAAAACCAGCGCCATGCTGCCGGGGTGCTGCACGACAAAGGCGTTCAGTGCATCACCGCTGCGCGCCGACACGATGACCTGCGCACCGCGCGCATGCAGCGCGGCTGCGGTGGCCCGGCCAATGCCACTGCTGGCCCCGATGAGCCAGGCACGGCGGCCCTGCCAGTCGCGCAAGGGAGGGTTGAGGCTCATGGTGCGCGTTTGGTGAAGGACAGCGTGATCTCGCCCAGGCGCACGCCGAACTTGGTCATGGTGGCGCGGTTGAGCATCACCCGGTCGTCGATGAGGTACATCCAGTCGTCCAGGTCCACGTTGTAGACCTTGCCATCCACCGGCAGGGCCAGCGTGTAGTTCCAGCGGAAGGCGTTGCCGCGCGTCTGGCCGTTGGCCGTGCCCACCACATCGTCGGCGGTGCCGGTGTAACGACCGTCGGCATGCTTCGTCAGCCGCCAGATGCGGCGCTGCGTGGTGCCGTCGGAGTAGGTGAAGGCTTCGTCGAGCACGCCCTCGTTGCCTTTCCATGTGCAGTCCATGACGACGGTGAAGCGTTTGACGATCTGGCCGCTGCGGTCCTGAAAGATGCCGTAGGCGTCGATCTTGCCGTTGAAGTACTGGGCCAGGTCCAGCACCGGTTTCTCGGTGGCGTAGCCATCCAGGTTCTGGCTGGCGCAGCCGGACAGCGCCACGGGCGCAGCCACAGCGGCGGAGAGGAGGAGGCGTCTTTGCATCATGGGTTGTGCCTTGGGGGTATGGGTGTCAGGTTCCAGCCATCGCCGCACCGCGTGGGTGCCGCAGAAAAAGGACGTACAGCGCTGCTGCTGCCGCCAGCTTGAGCGCGCAGGGCAGCACGGCGTAGGCCAGGCCCAGTGTCTGCAAGCCGTCTTCGCTGCGCGTGCCCGGCGTGTAGCCCAGCCAGCCCAGCAGGGGCAGCGCCAGGCCTGCTGCCAGGGCCAGGTTGAGCTTGGTGGCAAAGTTCCACCAGCCGAAGTACGCGCCCTCGTGCCGGCCGCTGTCGCCCTCGGCCGCGATCACGCCCGCCAGCAGGGCGCTGGGCAGGGCCAGGTCGGTGCCCAGTGCGATGCCCGACAGCGCACAAACGACGAGGAACGGCACCACATCACCCGCGCCCAAAAACGCAGTCCACACAAACACGGCAATCGCCAGCAGCATGCCCGCCAGCCAGGTGCGCGCCAGGCCCCAGCGCGCCACAGCACGCAGCCACAGCGGTATGGACAGCGCCGCACAGACAAAATAGGCCGCGAGGAACATGGGCTCCTGCGCGGGCGGGGCCTGCAGGCGGTCCTGGATGAAGAACAGCACCAGTGTGGCCGGGATGGCACTGGCAATGCCGTTGAGCATGAACACGGCCAGCAGTCGGCGGAAGGCGGGCCGCCCCCAGGGCCGCCACAGGCTGGCGCGTTGGGGCGGGCGGTACACCCCTGCTACTGTGCCACCCGCATAGGCTGCGGGGCGCGGGGCTCTGGTCCAGGCCCACCAGCCCAGCAGCAGGGTGATGGCAAACACACTGAGCATCACCGGCAGGCCCAGCAGCGCGGGCAGCACCGAGGCCAGCACCACGCCCACCAATGCAGCGCCCTCGCGCCAGGCCACGATGCGTCCGCGCTGCAGCTCGTCCCCACCCAGGCGCGCGCCCCAGGATTGGTGCGCAATGCCCAGCTGGCTGTAGGCCGTGTAGGTGATGAGCAGTGCCACCAGCGCCCACGCAATCAGCGCATCGGCCCCGCGCACCAGCGGAAAGAATAGGCTGGTCAGACCCAGTGCCAGCACCATGGCAGACACAGCCCCCACCGCCAGCACGGCGCGCACCGAGCGACCAAACAGGTAGTCGGACAGACGCCCCAGCAGCGGGTCGGACACCGCATCGAACAAGCGCGCCGCCAGCAGCACCGAGCCCAGCGTGGCCAGCGGCATGCCGAACTCGCGAGCGTAGTGGTTGGGCAGCAGCACATACAGCGGCAGCGCCACAAAAGCCAGCGGCAGGCCCAGCAGCCCATAGGCCAGGCCTTGGCCGGCGCGAATGGGCGTGGCGGAGGTCATTGCTGCCCTTGTCCCGCAGTGCGGGTGGCCGCGATCAGCTCTTGCCGCAGTCCGGGTTCGGAGGTCTGTGGCGACAGCCAGATGCCGAAGAACAGGCGCGAGAACTCGGCGTCGGGCACCTCGCCCACCACACGCCCGCCCATCTTGAACACGGCGCCCGCGCCGGGCTGGTACAGGCCCAGCAGCCGGTCGCCCGCCTTCACATCCGGCAAGGCCGCGGCCAGCGCCTGCTGCCAGCGCGTGGCCTGCTGCGGCGTGAAGCTGCCCACGCGGCGCATCTCTTCGATGGAGCGCTTGGTAATGGCCTCGGCCGAAAAATCGCGGTGGTAAGTCAGCTCCAGCGCCAGGGGGTGGGCGGCGTAGTTGTCGGCATCAAAGCCGGGCTGCACCCACAGCCGCGCACGGTAGATCTCAAACCCCAGAAACCGCAGCACGCCCTGGCCCACCAGGTGGGCCCCCGACAGCGGTGCTGCGGCGGCTGCGCTGGCCTCTGCAACCTGCGCCAGCGCGGTTTGAGGGCCAAAAGCCATCAATGCGCTAGTGAATATTGCGGTAGCAGCTATATTTTTCATAGCAATCATCAGTCCTTGGCCAGGGTGTACTGCACCAGGTCGATGTTGCTCATCGCAAACGCCGCCTCGCAATACGCCAGGTAGAACTCCCAGATGTGCATGAAGCGCTCGTCAAACCCCAGCTGCAGGATCTGCGTGCGCTGCGCGAGGAAGCGCTCGCGCCACCGCTTGAGGGTTTCGGCGTAGTCCTGGCCAAACGCAAACTCGTCGACCACGCGCAGGCCCGCCGCCTCGGCCTCTCGGCGGAACTCGCGCGGACACGGCAGGCAGCCACCCGGGAAGATGTACTGCTGGATGAAATCCGTGGAGCTGATGTAGCGCTCGAACAGGCTGTCGTCGATGACGATGCTCTGGATGCAGGCCCGGCCGCCGGGCTTGAGCAACCGGTTCACCGACTGGAAGTAGGTAGGCCAGTATTCGCGGCCCACGGCCTCGACCATCTCGATGGAGCAGATGGCGTCGTAAGGGCCGTCCTGGATGTCGCGGTAGTCCTGCAGGCGCAGGTCGGCGTGCTCGGCCACCCCTTGCTGCGCCATGCGCTTTTGCGCGAAGGCGAGCTGCTCGGTGGAGAGCGTCACGCCCGTCAGGTGGGCGCCGAATTCGACGGTCGCCATCTCGGCCAGCGCGCCCCAGCCACAGCCGATCTCCAGCACTCGGGAATTTGGCTGCACACCGGCCATGCGCAACGCGCGCCGCACCTTGGCGTGCTGGGCCGCGCGCATGTCGCCGCCTGCATCGCCTTCGAACCAGGCGGACGAGTAGTTCATCGTGTCGTCCAGCCAGAGTTCGTAGAACGCGTTGCCCAGGTCGTAGTGGGCGTGGATGTTCTTCTGGCTGTTGGCGCGGGTGTTGCGGTTGAGCAGGTGCTTGATGCGGTACAGCAGCCGGCCGGCCCAGGTGCCGTAGATCACGCCTTCCACCTGCTGGCGGTTGGCGATGAAGAGCTTCAGCAGATCGGTCAGGTGCGGGGTGGTCCAGTCGCCCGCGATGTAGCTCTCGGCAAAGCCGATGTCGCCCGACTTGAGCGCTGCGCTGCAGACATTCCAGTTCTTGAGCGTGATCGCCGCCGACGGGCCATCGCCGTGCCCGAAGTGCTGCAGGGTGCCGTCAGGCAACTGCACCGTGAGGTGGCCGTGCTGCAGGCGCTGCAGCAGCCTGAGCGCGGTGCGGGCGGCTGCCGGCGTGCCTGCGGGCAGGGCCTGCGCGTTGCGGTCGGAGCGGGTGGCGGTGGTGGAGTTCATGGCGGCGGTCTCGCGGGGCTGGAACGACATGGAGATCAACGGGTCACGATGGAGGCAGGCGCCTCGGGCTTGCGATGGAAACGCACGCGCTTGAGCCACAGCTGCAGCGCGTGCCAGTGGATGCGGGCAATGATGGCCAGCGTCATGGCGGGGTAGCCCCAGAGCGCCTGGCGCAGGGTCTGTGCAGTGATGGCCTGCAGGGAGCCGCTCACGCTGGTCTGGATGAGCGGGCCGGTGTCGTCGTCGTGGTCGATGCGCACCACGGTGCGGCCTGCGTCCTGTGCACCGGCCTCGGTGCGCATGAAACGAAAGCGGTAACCGCCGCTCACCTCGCAGAAAGGAGACACGTGGAACACCTTGCGTGCTTGCTGTTCCACGCCGTACTGCGGCGCATCCAGCAGGTAGCAGTGGCGCTCGCCAAAGGTGTTGTTGACCTCCACCACGATGGCGCGCAGGTGGCCATCGGCACGGTGGCAGTACCAGAAGCTCACGGGTTTGAAGGTGTAGCCCAGCACACGGGGGTAGCAGTGCAGCCACACCTCACCCGTGGCGTCGGTGATGCCTTCGGTGCGCAGCAACTCGTCCAGCCAGGCCAGCGCCCCGCCCTGCGCGGCGCTGCGGCCGTCGCCGTGGTCCACGTCATGGAAGCTGATGGCGCCACGCCGGTTCACAGCCAGCTCCCCACGCATGCCGGGCAGGCTGCGCATCGGCAGCATCAGGAAAAACGTGGGGTAGGCGAACGCATGCCGCCGGGGCCGCAGCCGCGTGTGGCGCACCTGGCCGAAGCCGATCAGGGGCGCTGCGGTGGGGGCCGGCGCGTGGCTCACGCAGCCTCCGCCAGGGGGGCCGGCAGGGCGGCCAGCAATTGCTCGGCCACGGCCAGGCCCGATTTGAGGCCGTCTTCGTGGAAGCCGTAGCCCGTCCAGGCGCCGCAGAACCAGGTGTGCTGCTGCCCTTGCAGCTTGCCCACCTGCTGCTGCGCGCGGATAGCGGCCATGTCGAACACCGGGTGGGCGTATTCGTAGCTGCCGATCACATGCTCAGGCGCAATGTCGCGCACCGGGTTGAGCGACACCACCACGGGCTGCGCAAAGGGCACGGGTTGCAGCTGGTTGATGAGGTAGTGCAGGCACACGCGGGCCGACTCCCGGCTGCGTTGCTGGGCGCGCTCGTAGTTCCACGCAGCCCAGGCGGCGCGGCGCGCCGGCAGCACGGACGTATCGGTGTGCAACACGGCGCGGTTGGCCTGGTAGCGGATGGAGCCGAGCACGGCGCGCTCCTGCGTCGAAGGCTGGGCCAGCAGCGCGAGCGACTGGTCCGAATGGGTGGCCAGCACCACCTGGTCAAAGTGTTCGGTGTGGCCTGCGGTCACCACGCGCACCCCGGCGGCATCGCGCTCGATGCGGCGCACGGGGGTGTTCAGGCGCTTGTCGGCAATGCCCGCCCCGATCTTGTCCACATAGTGGCGCGCACCGCCAGACACCGTCCACCACTGCGGGCGGTTGCTCACCTGGATGAGCCCATGGTTGTGGCAGAACCGGATCATGGTAGCCACGGGGAACTTCAGCATCTGGTCGGTGGGGCAGCTCCAGATGCAGCCCAGCATGGGCAGGAAGTACCAGTCACGGAAGGCGTCGCCAAAGCGGTGCTCGCGCAAGAAGTCTCCCAGGGGCTGCATCAGCGCTGCCTCGGCCTGCTTGTCGGCAATGCGCGTGCACAGTTGGTTGAAGCGCAGCAGGTCGCGCAGCATGCCCAGAAAGCGCGGGTTGACCAGGTTGGAACGCTGGGCAAACACGGTGCTGAGGTTGGTGCCGCTCCATTCCAGCGCGCGGCCGCCGCCCAGTGCTGCGGGCACCTGCACCGAGAACGACATGTCGGATTTGGCCGTCTCCACGCCCAGCTCGGCCAACAGGCGGATCAGGTGGGGATAGGTGCGCTCGTTGAACACCAGAAAGCCGGTGTCCACGCCGTGGGTGACCGGGGTGCCTGACGCATCGGGCAGGGTGACATCGACAGTGTGGGTGTGACCGCCGAAGTAGTCGCCCGCCTCGAACAGCGTGATGTCCGCCTGGCCGCGCAGCTGGTGCGCGACGGAAAGCCCGGAGATGCCGGAGCCGATGATGGCGATTTTCATGACCGGCTCCCTCTGGCCGGTGCACGGAATAAAAAGGTTGCGAAGCGTCCCGAAACGAATAAGAGAGGGAGGGAGGAGAAGCGCTCCAGGAGGTCAGTCGGAACCCGGGGGCCCGAAAGGCTTCGCAACATTAAAACTGTACGCTGCGCAATCGTCTTGCGCAATGGATAGAGTGAGGCCGCTCCGGCGAAGTTCCAGAGGGCGCCTGTATTTTTTTTCAAGAAATGTAAAGAAGTCATTGCGCTCACCGGGGTGTGGGCAGGGCGAGCTGCTGTTCGATGGCACGCACCAGGCCCTTGTTGTCCGGCCCGGTCAGGCTGGAGTAGTTGTCCACCAGCTTGCCGTCGCGCCCCAGCAGGTATTTGTGGAAGTTCCAGCGGGGCGCCGTGCCCGACAGCTGCGCCAGTTGCTGGTACAGCGGCGAGGCCTCCGGGCCCTTCACGCTGCTTTTGGCAAACATGGGAAATTTCACCCCGAAGGTGTTTTCGCAGAAGTCGGCGATTTCCTTGTTGCTGCCTTTTTCCTGGGCAAAGTCGTTGGACGGGAAGCCCAGCACCACCAGCCCCTTGTCCTTGTAGCGGGCATACAGCTCTTCCAGCCCCTTGTACTGGCCGGTAAAGCCACAGAAGCTGGCCGTGTTGACCACCAGAACCACTTTTCCGCTGTACTGGCAAAGCGACTGCGGCTTTTCGTCCTGCAGGCGCGGAAAGGTGTGCTGCAGCGTGGCCGGGCACGCTGCAGGCGCATCGGCCGCTTGGGCGGCGGGCGCCAGCAGCAGCCAGGCCGCCAGCGCGGTGGCTGTCGAGAGGAGTCTTGTAAGGCGGTTCATAGGACTTTGGGCAGTGAGTGCGGCCAATTTAACCATTTCATCATTTTTTGTCCACATGAGTTTTTATTTGTACTGAATGGTTTACGTGGTGCGAACGCATTTGGATTCAGATTTCGGAAGCAACGGGGTGAGAGGCCCAAAACGGCCGTGCAGCCCAAACGGCGCCGGCCGATCACCAGGCAGGGAAAAGGGGCGAGCGCGGCGTCAGACCCGGTGCCAGGCACCAGGAGCCAGGCATGAGGCGACGCTCAATGCCGAAAACAGGGGGGGGTTGTCCGCCGCAGACAGCGGCGGCACGCAGAACCGGGGGGCTCGCAGCGCCCTCCCAGGCGTCAGATCATCTGCAGCAGGCGGTCCAGCGACAGGTTGACCCGCACATCCTTGAAAGCCACCACACCGGTGACCTTCCAGGGCGGCATGCCCGTATCGCGGGGAATGGGCTCGCCCGTGGCCATGCCGTCGCGGTTGGTCACCACGGCCACGCGGGGGGTGGTGGCGGTGGTGCCCCGGCGGATGACCACGCCCACTTCACGGCTGGCCAGGCGCACAAAGGCACCGGGGGGGTATACGCCCAGGGTCTTGACGAGGGCGGCGCCGGCCTCGTCCACCTGGTGCTCTTCGTCGTAGTAGCTGGCCTGCATGGCGGCAGTGACAGGCATGGGCAGCCGTGCGGCGCGGGGGGCCAGGCGGGCGCCAAAAATGTCGGCGCGCTGCAGCAGGCGGGCCATTTGTTGGGCTTCGGTCTTTTTGGCCAGGGGCCCGGGCGTGCGGTGGTGGTGGCAGCGCACGGCCTCCAGCCACACCGGGTCGGCCACGCCCAGATGGCGCAGCAGCGCCTCGGACCGCGCCGCGTGGTCTTCCACGGCGGCAATCTGGGTCGCGGTGAGGGGCTGGGTCTGCAGCACCAACTGGTCCTGCAGCTCGGTCATGGCGATGTTCATGCTCAGCGCTGCGTGCCCCAATTGCTGCACCCGGCCGCTGGGCCAGCGCAGCATCTCGCGGGCCACCACCATGCACACGCAGCTGACCAGCATGGAATGCGTGGCGCTGTACATGCGCGTTTCCTGGGCCGAGAGATAGATCAGTGCCAGCAGCGTGGCGTCGGGCGTCTGTTCGCAATGGCGCACCAGCTCGTCGTGCAGGGCCTGAAACCGACCGCCAAAGTCGCTGGGCGACGGGGCGCGCAGCAGCTGCGTGGCGCGCAACTGCAGCTCGGGCCAGTCGGGCAGGGTTTTGCCCGAACGCGCAGCGGCCGCTGCGGCGGCCTGCTCGCCCGCCGTCATCTTCATGGCGGCGATCTCGCCCAGGTTGGTATCGGCGATCAGCATGCGCTGCAGCTGCGCCAGGTAGGCGCGGTGGCTGCCGCCGGATTCGTCGGTGTCCACACACAGCTCGCGCCCGCGTTCGACCAGCTTGGCCAGTTCGTCGCGGGTGCGGATCACATAGCCCTTTTGCGCCAGCAACACGCCGTCGGCCCCCCGCAGCACAAAAGGCAGGGGATGGCCCAGCTGGATGGATTCGATGTTGAGGCTGACGAGGTTCATGGTGCGCGTTGCATTATCCGACGGCTACCTCCCGCCAAAGCCCGCGCGACCCCCGTGATTGCCCTGCTTTTTGGGCTCACGCCGGGGGGCGCGCCAAGACTTGGCCTCAGGGGGCGGAGGGCGGTGCTGGTTGCGCCGTGGCGGCGGCTGTGGCTGTGGGGGCCGCCGGTGCGCCCGGGGCATGGCGCCCCCCGCGCAGGCGGCGGGCCAGCCGGCCGAACCCTTGGCCCAGGTCGTCCACCCCGGTGAACACCGCCGGAATCACCAGGAGGCTCAGCAGCGTGGAGGTGATGAGCCCGCCAATCACCGCCACCGCCATGGGCGAGCGAAAGCTCGCGTCCGCAGCACCCAGGCCGATGGCGATGGGCAGCATGCCCGCGCCCATGGCCAGCGTGGTCATGATGATGGGGCGTGCACGCTTGTGGCAGGCGTCGATCAGCGCCTCAAAGCGCGTCATGCCATGCTCGCGCCGCGCCAGGATGGCGTACTCCACCAGCAGGATGGAGTTCTTGGTGGCAATGCCCATGAGCATGATCAGCCCGATGAGCGAGGGCATCGAGAAGCTCTTCTGCGCAATCAGCAGCCCCACAAACGCGCCACCCAGCGACAGCGGCAGTGCCGCCAGGATGGTCACCGGGTGCAGGAAGTCCTTGAACAGCAGCACCAGCACGATGTAGATGCACAGCACGCCGGTGAGCATGGCCAGGCCAAAGCTGGCAAACAGCTCGCCCATCATCTCGGCATCGCCAATGGTGATCTGGCGCACGCCGGCCGGCAGGTTCTGGATGGAGGGCAGCGCCTCCACCGCCTTGGTCACGTCGCCCAGCGGCTGGCCCGAGAGTTCGATCTCGAAGTTCACGTTGCGCGCGCGGTCGTAGCGGTCCACCACGGCCGGGCCGCCGCTGAACTCCAGCGTGGCCACCTGGCCCAGCATCACCGGGCCCTTGGCGCCGGGCACCGGCAGGCGTTCCAGCAGCGACAGGTCCTTGCGCGCATCGTCCTGTAGCTTGACGACGATGGGCACCTGGCGTGCGGCCAGATTGAGCTTGGGCAGCGACACGTCGTAGTCGCCCACGGTGGCAATGCGCAGCGTTTCGGCAATCGCGCTGCTGGTCACGCCCAGGTCGGCGGCGCGGGCAAAGTCGGGGCGCACGGCAATTTCGGAGCGCACCAGGCTGGCGGTGGACGAGATGCTGCCCAGGCCGGGGATGGTGCGCAGGTCTTTCTCGACCGCCAATGCGGCCGTGGTCAGCGCCTGCGGGTCGTCGCCCGTGAGCACCAGCACGTACTTCTCGCCCGAGCCGCCCAGACCCACCTTGCTGCGCACACCGGGCAGCGTCTCCAGCGCGGCGCGGATCTGGTTCTCGATGCCCTGCTTGCGCGGACGGTCGCCGCGCTCGGACAGCAAGATGGTCAGCGTGGCCTTGCGCGTTTCGGTGCTGGCGCCGCCCATGAAGGGGTCAGTGCCGGCCGAGCCGCCGCCGATGGTGGTGTACACACTTTGCACATGCTCCACCTTGGCGATGCGCTGACGCGCGTCTTCGGCCACGGCACGCGTCTGCGCCAGCGTGGCGCCGGGTGGCAGCTCCAGGTACACCTGGGTCTGCGAGTTGTCGTCCGGCGGGATGAAGCCCGTGGGCAGCAGCGGGATCAGCGCCAGCGAGCCGATGAAAAAGGCCGCCGTGGCAATGAAGGTCATCCACCGGTGCTTGATGCACCACGCGGCCCAGCGCAGGTACACCGTCATCCAGCGCGGGTCCTTGTGGTCGCCCACGATGGGCTTGAGGATGTAGGCCGCCATCATGGGCGTGAGCAGGCGTGCCACCACCAGGCTGGCAAACACCGCGAGCGACGCCGTCCAGCCAAACTGCTTGAAGAACTTGCCCGCAATGCCGCTCATGAACGCCGTGGGCAGGAACACCGCGATCAGCGTGAAAGTGGTGGCAATCACGGCCAGGCCGATCTCGTCGGCCGCCTCCATGGCCGCCTGGTAGGGCGTCTTGCCCATGCGCAGGTGGCGCACGATGTTCTCGACTTCCACGATGGCGTCGTCCACCAGGATGCCCACCACCAGCGACAGCGCCAGCAGCGTGATCACGTTGATCGAGAAGCCCAGCCAGTACATGCCGATGAACGCCGGGATCACCGACAGCGGCAGCGCCACGGCCGACACGAAGGTGGCGCGCCAGTCGCGCAGGAAGAGCCACACCACCAGCACGGCCAGCAGCGCGCCTTCGTACAGCAGGTGCATGGAGCCGTCGTATTCCTCCTGCACGGGCTGCACGAAGTTGAAGGCCTCGGTGATTTCCAGGTCCGGGTGCTGCGCGCGCATCTCTTGCAGGGCCGCCTGCACGGCAGCGCCCACTTCCACTTCGCTCGCGCCCTTGCTGCGTGCGACCTCGAAGCCCACCACCGGCTTGCCGTTGAGCAGGGCCAGCGCGCGGGGCTCGGCGATGGTGTCTGTCACCGTGGCCACCTGGTCCAGCCGCACGTGGCGGCCGTCCGACAGTGCCAGCGTGAGGCCCGCCAGCTCCTGCGCCGACTGCACCGTGGCCAGCGTGCGCACCGGCTGCTCGCTGCCGCCCAGGTCGGTGCGGCCGCCGGCACTCTCCGTCTGCACCAGCCGCAGCTGGCGTGACACATCGGCCGCCGTGGCGCCCAGGGACTGCAGCTTGACCGGGTCGAGCGCCACATGCACCTCGCGCTGCACACCGCCCACGCGGTTGACGGCGCCCACGCCGCGCACGGTGAGCAGCTTCTTGGCCACGGCATCGTCCACAAACCAGGACAGCGCCTCGTCGTCCATGCGGGCCGACGCGATGGTGAAGGCCAGCACGGGCTGCGCGGCCAGGTCCATCTTGGTGACGATGGGGTCGCGCACGTCGCCCGGCAGGTCGCCGCGCACACGGGCCACGGCGGAGCGCACGTCGTCCAGCGCCTCCTGCGTGGGCTTTTCCAGGCGGAACTCGGCGGTGATGGTGGCGCCGCCGTCCTGCACCTTGGTGTAGATGTGCTTGAGGCCCTGCAGCGTGGCGATGCTGTTCTCGATCTTGCGCGCCACGTCGTTCTCCAGCTGCGCGGGCGAGGCGCCCGGCAGCGCCACGGTCACGGAGATCGTGGGCAGGTCGATGTCGGGAAAGTTCTGCACCTTCATGGCGTTGAAGGACAGCAGGCCGCCGAAGGTCAGCAGCACAAACAGCATCAGCGCCGGTATGGGGTTCTTGATGGACCAGGTGGACACATTCATGTGGAATGCTCCTTAATTGATAGCTGCTTGCGCATGATTCACTAGCGCTACAGGCACTTTTTGCATGAAATGCTGGCTGGAGGACTGCTTGCCAGCCGCTGGCGCCGCCGCAGGGGCCGCCACGCGCACCAGGTCGCCATCGTTCAAAAAGCCCGCACCGCGCACGGCGACGGAGGCTCCTGCATCCAGGCCCGACAGCACCTCGACCCGGTCGGCCACGCGGCGGCCGGTCTGGACCTTGCGCATCTGCACGCGCTGGTCTCCGCCCACCACAAACACGTACGAGAACCCGTCGCGCACCACCAGCGCCTCTTGTGGCACGGTGAGTGCGTCGCTGCTGCCCAGTGCAAACTCGCCCCGCGCAAACATCCCGGCACGGAAGTCGGTGTTGGCGGGCAGGTCCACGTAGACCAGCGCATTGCGCGTTTGCGGGTCCACCGTGGGTGCGACCATGCGCACGGTGCCCTCGGCCGCGGCGCCGCTGGCAGCCGTAACGCTGACCTTGGCCCCGGGCTGGATGCGCCGCAGCTCGGTGGACGTGACCTCGGCGCGCCACTCCAGGCGGCCCTTGCGCACCATGCGGAACAGCTCCGTGCCTGCCCCCACCACCGCGCCCACGGTGGCGGTGCGGGCCGAGATCACGCCGCTGTCAGGCGCCACCACCTGCGTGTATTTGAGGCGCAGCTGCTGCGCGTTCAGCGCGGCCTTGGCCGCTTCCACGCGGGCCTGGGCGGTTTGCTCGGCCGTGGTGAACTGCTGGATTTGCTGCTGGCTGAGTGCGCCCGTGGCTTGCAACGAGCGGGCGCGGTCGGCATTGGCGGCGGCCTCGGCCGCATTGGCCTGGGCTTCGAGCAGGCTGGCGCGGCTCTGCGCCACATCGGCCAGCACCGTGTCGGCCGAGAAGGTGGCCAGCACCTGCCCGGCCTTGACCACATCGCCCACGTTCACACGCACGTCAGTCAGGCGCAGGCCGTTGCTCTCGGCCCCAATGCTCGCCTCTTGCCACGCGGCGATGTTCCCGTTGGCCGCCAGGCGCAGCGGCACTGGCATGCGCTGCGGCTGCGCCGTGCTGACGGTGAGCGCAGGCCGGGGCTGGCCCGCCTTGGGTTCATCGGCGGCACGCGATGCGCCCGAGAAAACCAGCGCACCGCCCGTGGCCAGCACGCAGGCGGCGATCACGGCGAAGGCGGTGGGGGAAAACTTGAAGGAGAAAGAGGAGTGTTGCATGTGCATCTGTCCTGGGGAGTTCATATCAGCTGTGCATGGTGTTGGGCGTGGCCCACTGCGCTCGAAACTGGCGATGCGCAGACGAGGGCAGCCCAGCAAGGGCCGCCCCGCAGCGAGGGCTGCGTCCCCCTGCCCGGATTGCGCAGCAATGCGAGAGCGGGGGCTGAGCGCCGCGGCTCCGAGCCTGCCTGCGCAGGCTTGGACGGCGGTGAAGAGCGGCCGCCTCCGGCGGACGCACCGAGGCGCAAAGCGCCTCAGGGGGGTGTCTCATAGCTTCCATCCACCACCGGCGGCGCGGTACAGCGCAATCCAGGCGGTCTGGCGTTCGTGCTGCAGCGCGACCAGCGCGTTCTCGGCGGCCAGCGCTGTGCGCCGGGCATCTTCCAGCTCCACCAGACTGGCCAGGCCACCACGCCAGCGCGCCTCGGTCGCGTCGAACGACGCGCGGTAGCCCTCGGCGGCAGTGCGCGCGCTGGCGCTGCGCTCGGCCGTGCTTTGCAGGCGCACCAGGGCTTGCTCGACCTCGCTCACGGCCTGGCGCACCTTGGCGCGGTACTGCGACGCGGCCTCGTCGTAGCGGGCCTGCGCCGCATCGGTCTGCGCGGCGCGGCGGCCCCCGTCAAAGATCGGCACGCTGAGCGCCAGCGGGCCGATGGTCCAGGTGTTCAGGTCGGTGGTCACGCCCCCTGTGCGCACCTGGGCCGCACCCACACTGCCGCTGAGGGTCAGACGTGGGTAGCGCTGGGCCTGGGCGCTGGCGACGTCCGCACTGGCGGCAGCCACTTCGCGCTCGGCGTTGTACACGTCGGGGCGCTGGGTCAGCACCTGGGCGGGCAGTGCGTCAATGGTGAACAAAGCGTCCGGGGCCGCAGCCACCGGCTGGGCCAGCCGGGTGCGCAGCGTGGGTTCTTCCCAGCCGGTGAGCGCCACCAGGGCCTTGACCTCCACATCGCATTGCATGCGTTGCTGCGAGGCGCGGGCCTGGGCCTCGGCGGCGCTGGCGCGTGCCAGTGCGGCCGTGGCGGGCGCAGTAAAGCCCGCACGTTCGCTGAGCTGGGACAGGCGGGACGTTTCGCTACGGGACTGCGCATCGCGCTCGGCCACATGTTGCTGGGCCAGGCAGGTGCGGATGCTGCTGGTCTGCTGTGCCACCTCGGCTGCCACGCTCACGCGCGCCTCGTGCCACAGGGCCTGCGCGCCGGCCAGCCGCTCATCGGCAGCGCTTTTGGCGGCGCGGTTGGCGCCAAACAGGTCCAGCTCCCAGCTTGCCTGCAGCCCCGCCTGCGAGGTGGTCGCCACGCGCGCCAGCTGGTCATTGAAGCCCCGGCTGGCGCTGGCCTGCGCGTCGAGCGAAGGCAGCAACGCCGCCCGGCTGCCCACCTGCGTGGCGCGGGCCTGCGCAATGCGCGACTGGGCCTGCGCGATGTCCGGGCTCACGGCCTGGGCGGCGTCGATCAGCTCGACCAGCAGCGGGTCTTGCAGCTGGGTCCACCAGCGGGCCATGCCCGTGAGGGAGCCCTGGTGCGGCAAGGGTGCGTTCCAGGCCGCAGGTGCGGGTGCCGATACCGGCGCAGGTGGTGCGGAGGTGGAGCAGGCCACCAGTGGCAGGACCAGCGCCAGCCACAAGGGTTTGTGTGAGATCAGTCGCATGTGCAAGTCACTCTGGGGTACGGGGAGAGGAGGTTTTTTTGGCGGGGGCGGCCGCTCGGGCCGTAGCGCGGCGCCGGCGTTCCCCGTCCACCATGAACTGGGCAAAGTCCACCAGCCGGGATGTGGTGGCGGCCAGCCCTCGCGGCGTGGCGGTGAGGCCGGGGCGCACCGCCTGCACCACGTCGCGGCCCACGTAGTACTGCAGCGCCAGGGCGGTGATGGCCATGGCCAGGCGGTGCACATCGTCATCGGCAGTTTTCAGGCCGAACTCCTTGCACAGCAGGCCGACGAGCGCGGCGTGGGCGGGCTTGATCTCGCACTCCAGCTCCTGCTGCCACAGCCCGGTGGGGTCCAGCATTTCGCGAAAGTGCAGGCGCATGCACAGCTCGACCAGATCACCTTCGTGCAGGGGCTGCATGAAGCTCTGGATCAGCAGCTCGATGAACGCAGGCAAGGTGTCCGGCCAGGCATCCACGGCGATGGGGCTGCCCATGGGCTCGGTGAACGCTGCGCGGTACAGCCCGTTCTTGTCGCCAAAGTAGTAGCTGATGGAGGCCGGGTTGACACCCGCCGCCTGGGCAATGTCGCGGATGGACGCCTTGGCAAAGCCGTTTTCGGCAAAGAGGCGCAAGGCGGCGTGTAGCAGCCGCGCGCGGGCCTGTGCGCCTTCCGTGGGCGGTGGGGGGGGCATGGAAGGCCGGGTTGGCTTGGGGGCTGAATCTGGCATGGAGCCGGATTACAGCACTATTTAATCAAACGATTGATTAAATTTTTGTTTCAAAAAATATCGTGGGTGTTTCGGCCGTGTTTCTGCCAGGGATGACCTGTTGAATGCAGCGAGGGACGGGCAGATGGGATGGAGGTTTTGCACCGTCCCAATATATGGCGGGGAGGGGGAAGGCGACCCCTCCAGAAGTCGGCCATCCCTTGCGCAGTGCGCCCGGCCGATCAGGCCGATGGGGCTGCGGAGCCGAAGACCGCCGACCACAGCGCCAGCACGGCATCGCGCTCGGCCTGCAGTGCGGGTGGCGTGACCTGGGTGGGCGCCTCGTCCAGCCGCGCCACGTGTTGTACCCGGCGCAGTTCGCGGTAGGCGTCGGCGGCTGCGTGGCCCACGCCTGGGGGCAGCAGGCCCACTTGCTCGGCCCGCTGCAGCAGTGCAATGTTGCCCAGGTTGCCACGCAATTCGGGGTGGGCGGCAGACTGCGAGAGCACCAGGTACTGCACGGCAAATTCGGCGTCCACCATGCCGCCCGGGCTGTGCTTCACGTCGAAGCGACCGGCGGGCGTGGGGTGGGCTGAGCGCACCCGCTCGCGCATGGTCACGATCTCGTCTTTCAACGCCAGCGGGTCGCGGGCAGAGGTGATGACGGCCTCGCGCACAGCGTCAAAGCGCTCGCGCAAGGCCTCGCTGCCCATCACGAACCGCGCACGTGTCATGGCCTGGTGTTCCCAGGTCCAGGCTGTATTGCTGCCGCGTTGCTGCTGGTAGTTGGCGTAGGCCTCGAAGCTCGTCACCAGCAGGCCCGAGTTGCCGTTGGGCCGCAGGGCTGTGTCGATCTCGTACAGGTCACCCTCGCCCGTCTTGACGGTGAGCCAGTTGATGAGCTTGCGCACAAAGGCCGCGTAGACCTCAGGCGCGCGTTCGTCGTCGTCATCAAATACAAAGACGATGTCCAGGTCGCTGCCGTAGCCCAGCTCCTTGCCGCCCAGCTTGCCATAGCCAATGATGGCGAACTGGGGCTCGTCGCGGTGGCGGTTCTTGAGGCGGCTCCAGCACCACTGGCTGGTGATGCGCAGCACGCTGTCGGCCAGCGCGCTCAGGTCGTCGGCCACCTGCTCGACGGTGATGCGGCGCTCCACATCGCGTGCCAGGGTGCGGAAGGTCTCGGCATGCTGCGCACGGCGCAACAGGTTGAGCAGGGTTTCGTCGTCATCCTCGCCGGTAGAGCGCAGCGACGCCAGGCGCATGCCCAGCTCGCGTTCAAAGTCGGCCACCACAAAACGTTCGGATAACAGTGCATCGCCCACCAGTTCGTCGATCACGCCCGGGTGCTGCAGCAGGTAACGCGCGGGCCACTTGGCCGCACCCAGCAGGTGCAGCAGCTGCTCGTGCACTGAGGGCCGCTCCAGCAACAGCGCCAGATAGCTTTCGCGCCGCAGCAGCGGCTCCAGCCAGTTGGCCAGGCGCACGGTGGCCTCTTCGGTGACGCGTCCTTCCTTGAGCCACTGGGCCGTGCGCTGCACCAGGCGGAACAGGCGCGCGCGCGCCTCGTCACGCAGCCCGGCCACGCGCGGGTGGTTGCGCCACTCGGCCACACGCTCGCGAAAGCCCGGTGGCAGTTGCTCCAGCAGGCCTTCCAGCTCTGGAGGCGGCGGTGCCGCTGCCCGGGGGCCACCACAGCCACCGCCACTGCATTGTTTTTTGCCGTTGCCACCCAGCAGGGTGTCGAACTCCTGGGCCACCAGCTCGCGGTGTGCGTCCAGCTCGTGCAGGAAGGCGCAGCAGTCCTTGTAGCCCAGGGTGCTGGCGATCCAGGCCAGGTCATCGTCGCGTGTGGGCAGCACGTGGGTCTGCTGGTCATCCAGGTACTGGATGCGGTGCTCCACCCGTCGCAGGAACACATAGGCCCGGGCCAGCGCGTCGGCGGTTTCCTGCGGCATCAGGCCCGCATGGGCCAGGCGCTGCAGCGCATCGAGCGTGGGGCGGCGGCGCAGCTCGGGGAACTGCCCGCCGCGCACCACCTGCAGCAGCTGCACGGTGAATTCGATCTCGCGGATGCCGCCGCGCGAGAGCTTGACGTCGTTGGCACGCTCGGGGTGCCCGGCGCTGCGTTTGGACGCATGGTCCCGGATCTGGCTGTGCAGCGAGCGCAACGCATCGAACACGCTGTAGTCCAGGTAACGGCGAAACACAAACGGCAGCACCACGCCGCGCAGGGCTTGCACCTCGGGGCGGCCGATGCAGTCGCGGGGGGCCACCACGCGGCTTTTGAGCCAGGCAAAACGTTCCCACTCACGACCCTGCACCTGTAGGTATTCCTCCAGCGCGGCCAGGGACACCGATGCGGGGCCCGAGTTGCCGTTGGGCCGCAGGGCCAGGTCCACCCGGAAGACAAAGCCATGCTCGGTGGTGTCGCCCACCAGGCTGTAGATGGCCTTGACGGCGCGCGCAAAGTATTCGTGGTTGGAGATGCGGCCCCGGCCATCGGGCATGCCGGCGGTTTCGCCATCGTGCTCATACACATAGATGAGGTCGATGTCGCTCGAGACATTGAGCTCGCGGGCGCCCAGTTTGCCCATGCCGATGATCCACAGCTGCACGGGCTGGCCCTGTGGGCCGCGCGGGGCACCATGGCGTTCGTCCAGCTCGCGGCGCGCCTGCTGGCAGGCGCGGTCCAGGGCCAGCTCGGCCAGTTCGGTCACGGCCCGGGTGATGTCGGCCAGCGGTGTCTGCGCTTCGCAGTCCAGCTGGATCAGTCGTTCCATGACCAGCTGGCGCAGCACCCGCAGCGCGGTCCCGGTGTCGCAGCCACGCGCGCACAGAGCGTCGTAGGCCTGCTCCATGGTCGCAAGCACCGGAACACCGGGTGGCAGCAGCGGCAGGTCGTTGGCGTAGCGGCGGTGCAGGCGCTGGTAGAAGCGGGAATGCTCGGCCAGAGGTCCCTTGGGCAGGGGCTGATGGCAACGGGGGTCAGACAGAGAAGGATGCATGGCAGCCACAGCCGGATGTTGGATGGGAAGCGGGGTGCTGGTCTGCGGGCCCGACGGCATACAAAAGCTCACTGGGCACTCGGGTCACGAGTGAACCCACGCCAGGGCTGCGGGTCATAATTCCTGCCACTTTCCATCCCACCATGATCGATCCCACCTCGCACCCCTCACGCCTGCTGAAAATAGTTGCAGGTTTTGCGCGGTGGTCGCTGGGCCTGTTGCTCGCCTTCTGGCTGCTGCTGACCATCGCATGGGGGGCTCTTCATGGCTGGATTGTGCCGCGAATCGGTGATTTCCGCCCACAGTTGCAGGCGCAGGCCGCACGGGTATTGGGGGTTCCCGTGCAGATCGGCGCCATCGTGGCCCGCACCGAGGGGCTGATCCCGTCCATCGAGCTGTCTGATGTCGCGCTGCTGGATGCCTCGGGCCGCACTGCGTTGCGCCTGCCCCGGGTGGTGGTGGCGCTGTCACCCCGTTCGTTGCTGCAGTGGGGGTTCGAGCAGCTTTACATCGAAGGCCCCGACCTGGATGTGCGCCGGGCGAGTGACGGACGCATCTATGTGGCGGGACTGGAGTTTGCCCAGAATCAGGGCGACAGCAGCGCGGCGGCCGACTGGTTGTTCTCGCAGGGCGAGGTCTACATCAAGGACGGCACGGTGCGCTGGACCGATGAGCAGCGCGGCGCCCCCGAGCTGGCGCTGGAAAAAGTGGACCTGGTTTTGCGCAACGGCAACTGGCGCCACAACCTCCGGGTGGATGCCACGCCGCCGCCGGAATGGGGGGACCGTTTCAGCCTGGTGGGTTTGTTTCGCGCGCCGCTGCTGCGCGCCCGCGATGGCAACTGGAAGCACTGGAACGGTCAGGTGTTTGCGCACTTCACGCGGGTCGATGTGTCGCATCTGCGGCACCACGCCGATGTGGGCATCGAGGTGGCGCAGGGCCGGGGCGCGTTGCGGGCCTGGGCAGATGTGCGCAGCGGCCAGGTGGTGGGGGGCACGGCCGACCTGGCACTGGCCGATGTGAACACCACGCTGGCCGCCGATCTGCGCCCGCTGGTTCTTCCTTCCATCCAGGGCCGGCTGGGGGGACGGAGGCTCACCGGCGGCTTTGAGTTCTCGACGCAGGCGCTGCAGTTCCAGACCGATGACGGTCTGACCTGGCCCGGCGGCAACTTGCGGCTGGTGCACACCGATGCCAACGGCAAGGCCCCGGCGCAAGGCGAGTTGCGGGCTGACCGGCTGGACCTGGCGGCCCTGGCGCAGGTGGCCAGCCGCCTGCCGCTGGGGACGGCCGCCCACGAGGCCTTGCGCACCTACACGCCCCAAGGGCTGGTGGACGAGATCCAGGCCACTTGGAAGGGGCCTCTGGATGCGTTGCAGCAGTACGAGGTCAAGGGGCGTATCCAGGGGCTGGCACTGGCGGGTGCCACGGATGGCTCGGCCCCCGCCCACCTGGGTCTGCGTGGCGCCAATGTGGACATCGACATGAATCAGGCAGGGGGCAAGGCGGCACTGACCATGGCGTCAGGTGCGCTGGTGCTGCCAGGGGTGTTCGAGGAACCCGTCCTGCCGCTGGACCGGCTCAGTGCTGACGTGCGCTGGCAGCTGGACGGCAGCCGTATTGCCGTTCAGGCCAATGATGTGCAGTTCGCCAACGCCGATGCGCAGGGCGATGCCCGTGCCACCTGGCACACCAGCGACGCATCCAAGGCGCCCCACCGGTCGCGCTTTCCGGGAGTGCTGGACCTCACCGGCACGCTGCACCGTGCCGACGGCACCCGGGTGCACCGCTACCTGCCCCTGTCCATTCCTGCCGATTCGCGTCACTATGTGCGCGACGCGGTGGTCGCCGGCAGCGCCAGCAATGTGCAGTTCCGCGTCAAGGGCGATCTGCACGACCTGCCCTTCAACGATCCCAAGCAGGGCGAGTTCCGCATTGCGGCGCGCGTCAAGGACGTGACCTATGCCTACGTTCCTACTGCGCTGCAGCCTGCGGGCACCCTGCCCTGGCCTGCGTTGACTGACCTCGGCGGCGAGCTGATTTTTGAGCGTTCGTCCATGCAGGTGCGCGGCGCCAGCGGCGGCTTTGCAGGCAGCAAGGGCCTGCGGCTGTCCAAGGTCGATGCCCGCATTCCAGACCTGGCGCACACCGTGGTGGGTGTGAGCGCCGATGCACGCGGCCCGCTGGCAGAGCTGCTCACGCTCATGACCACATCACCGCTGGGCCGTATGACGGGCAATGCGCTGGAGCAGGCCAGCGGCACGGGCAATGCCGACTTCCAGTTGCGACTGAGCCTGCCCATCAGCGACATCAACAAATCCAAGGTGCAGGGCAGCGTCACGTTGGCTGGCAATGAGCTGCGCATCACCCCCGACACCCCGGCGCTCACCCGCGTGCGGGGCGCCGTGCAGTTCAGCGAGACCGGGTTTTCGCTGTCCAATGTGCAGGCCCAGGCGCTGGGCGGCCCCGTGCGGCTGGAAGGCGGCATGCGTGCGCTGGCGGCCAATGCCCCGGCCACCGAGTCGGCGGTGCAGATCCGTGCGCAGGGCACCGCCACGGCCGAAGGCCTGCAGCAAACCCCGCAGCTGGGCATGTTGTCGCAACTGGCGCGGCGTGCCACCGGCAGCGCACCTTACGCGCTGGCCCTGTCGTTTCGCCGCGGGGTGCCCGAGCTGCAGGTCAACACTAGCCTGCAGGGCCTGGCCTTGGCCTTGCCGCCCCCGCTGGGCAAGACGGCGGACAGCAGCCTGCCCCTGCGCTTTGACAACCAGGTGGCGCGCGAATCACTGGTGGGCTTGGCGAGCAGCAACGGCAACGGGAGCAGTGCCCCCCCGTTGCGGGACCAGATCATGCTGGACCTGGGATCACTTGGCTCCGCCACCTACCTGCGCGACCTGAGCGGCCCCCAGCCGCGCGTGCTGCGCGGCGCCATCGGTGTGGGCCTGAGCAACGGCGAGTCTGCCCCGATGCCTGCGCAAGGCGTGGCTGCCAACATCAACCAGGGCAAGCTGGACGTGGACGCCTGGGACGAGGTGCTCACCCGGGCCACTGCCGCCGAGCCCGCCCCTCGGGGTGCCGCAGTGGCGACCACGCCTGCCGGGCAGGCCGTGGCACAGGACTATCTGCCCACCACCCTGGCGCTGCGCGCGCGCGAGCTCACGTTGCAAGGCCGCACGCTGCACAACGTGGTGGCAGGTGCGCTGCGCGACGGCTCCACCTGGCGTGCCAACCTCGATGCCACCGAACTCAATGGCTACCTGGAGTACCGCCAGCCCGGATCGCCCGACTTCAGCAACGGCCGTTTGTTTGCCCGACTGTCGCGTGTGAACATGCCGCAAAGCGACGTGACCCAGGTCGAAGAACTGCTCAACGAGCAACCGGGCAACTTGCCTGCGCTGGACATCGTCGTGGAGGATTTCGAGCTGCGTGGCAAGCGGCTGGGACGGGTGGAGATGGAGGCCCAGAACCGGGGCGGCGAGGGGGTGCAACGCGAATGGCGCCTGTCCAAGTTCAATATCACTGCGCCCGAAGCAGCTTTCACTGCCAACGGCAACTGGGCGGTGCTCAATGCAGTCTCTGCAGGCCCCCGTTCGGCCGAGCGGCGCACCGTGCTCAGCTTCAAGCTCGATATCCGCGACTCGGGCGATCTGCTGGCCCGCCTGGGCATGGCCAACGTGGTGCGGCGCGGCAAGGGCCGCATGGAAGGGCAGGTGGGCTGGATTGGCGCTCCCTTCAGCCCCGATTACCGCAGCATGACCGGGCAGATCAACCTGAATGTCGAATCCGGCCAGTTTCTGAAGGCTGATCCTGGTCTGGCCAAGCTGCTGGGCGTGCTCAGCCTGCAATCATTGCCGCGCCGCTTGACACTGGATTTTCGCGATGTGTTCAGTGAAGGTTTTGCGTTTGATTTTGTGCGCGGTGATGTACGCATCGAGCGCGGTGTGGCCACCACCAACAACCTGCAGATGAAGGGCGTCAATGCGGCCGTACTGATGGAAGGCAGCGCCAACATCGACCAGGAGACGCAGGACCTGCGTGTGGTGGTGGTGCCAGAGATCAACGCCATGACGGCGTCGCTTGTGGCCACGGCCATCAACCCGGTGATTGGCCTGGGCAGCTTTTTGGCACAGGTGTTTTTGCGCGGTCCGCTCATCGAGGCTGCCACGCAGGAATTCCGCATCGATGGCACCTGGGCCGACCCGCGGGTGGTGCGCGTGGCCCGCCGCGGGCGCGAATCGAGCCCTGCCACCGAGGCGACGCCTCGGGCCAACCCACCCCCCAAGACTGGAGAACCTTCATGAAAGTCGCCGCCATCCAGATGGTGTCTGGCATCGCGCTGGACGATAACCTGCGCGTTGCGCGCCAGCTGCTGGAACAGGCTGCGCAGGGCGGCGCTGAGCTGGCGGTGCTGCCGGAGTATTTTTGCCTGATGGGGCACAAGGACACTGACAAGCTCGCCTTGCGCGAGACCGCTGGTTCCGGAGTGATCCAGCAGTTTCTGGCCGATACCGCGCGCGCGCTTGAGATGTGGATCGTGGGCGGCACGCTCCCGATGGCCACGGGTACGCCGGACCGGGTGCGCAACACGACGCTGGTCTTCGACCCGACGGGTGCCTGTGTGGCGCGCTACGACAAGATCCATCTCTTTCGCTTCAGCAACGGCGCTGAACAGTACGACGAAGGCCGTGTCATCGACGCCGGTGACACCCCGGTGCAGTTTGATCTGCAAGCGCGCAGCGGTCAGCGCTGGCGGGTGGGGTTGTCCGTGTGTTACGACCTGCGCTTTCCGGAGTTGTACCGCGCGCATGCCCGCGCGAGTGCGGACCTGCTGCTGGTGCCGAGCGCCTTCACGCACACCACGGGTCATGCGCACTGGGAAGTGTTGCTGCGTGCCCGCGCGGTGGAAAACCTGGCTTATGTGCTGGCCCCTGCCCAAGGCGGTGTGCACGCCAACGGCCGCCACACCTGGGGCCACAGCATGCTGGTGGACCCCTGGGGCAGCATCATCGCGCAGCGCGATCAAGGCGCTGGCGTGGTAGCCGGCGAGCTGGACGAGCAGCGCCTGAGTGCCGTGCGCGCTCAGCTGCCCGCATTGACCCACCGCGTGCTGTGAAGCCAACGCCCGTCAAACGCACCCTGCTGCAGCGCTGGCGCGGAGCCTGGCGGCGCTGGTCGTTGTGGACGGCGCTGGTGCTGCTCGTGGTGTCCATGCTTGCCACCATGGTGTGGCTGGCCGGGCGCTATGAAGCCAGCCAGGTGCAGACCCGCCTGGAGCGGGACACCGCCGATGCAGTCTCGGACATCCGCACCGCGCTGACGCACAACCTGCAAAGCCTGCAGGCACTCCCCAGCGACAACCCGAGCCATCTGGCCTGGGAGGTCGAGGCGTCTGACCTGCTGCGTAACCGGCGCGAGCTCGTGCGCATTGAGCTGCGCGATGCGAATCTGCGCATGCGCACCCACGTTCAGTCGCCCTACCGCCCGGTGGCCTGGGACATGCGGCTGCGCGACAGTGGCCAGTCGGACCTCACTATCGCCTGTGCCAACGCGCGTCGCCTGGGGGGGCCTGCGTATTCCAGCAGCTACTTTCAGCCCCATGGTGACGGCCTGGGCTCGGAGATGATGGAGCTGTGTGTTCCGTTGTCTGCCAGCGGACGTACCATGGGGTATCTGGTCGCGACGTATGCGCTGCAGGACATCCTGGCCAATCTGGTGGGGCACAACCTCACGCGCAGCCAGGAAGCCTCCTTCACAGAGGCCGACGGCACCCGGCTGGCGGTGCTGGGAGCGGCGCGACGGGGGTCGCGCATGTTCTCGGCGCAGCATCTGCTGGACTTGCCAGGCAGTACATTGGTGCTGCGCATGGACAGCTGGCACAGTGCACCCAGCCTGTTCCCCAATGTGTTGACGGCCTTGGTCACGGCCATGTCGATTGCGCTGGTGACGGTGATGGTGGTGCTGGTGCGCGACAACCGCCGCCGCCTGCGCGCCGAGCGTGACCTGGCCGATGCGCTGGCCTTTCGCAAGGCGATGGAGGACTCGCTGGTGACCGGGCTTCGCGCGCGCGACCTGGAGGGGCGCATCACCTACGTCAACCCGGCCTTCTGCGAGATGGTGGGCTTCAGCCCGCAGGAGCTGCTGGGCCTGAGCATGTCGGCACCCTATTGGCCCCCCGAGCGTGTGGAGGAATACCGCCAGCGCCAGGCCATCCGTTTTGCCGGCACCATGCCGCCGCGCGAGGGGTTTGAGTCCGAGTTCATGCGCAAGGACGGCACGCGGTTTCCCGTGCTGATCATCGAGGCCCCGCTCATCAATGCCCAAGGCCAGCACACCGGCTGGATGAGCGCGTTCCTGGACATCAGCGAACAGCGCCGGGTGGAGGAGCTGTCCCGCGCCTCGCAGGAGCGGCTGCAGGCCACTGCGCGGCTGGCCACGGTGGGCGAGATGGCTTCGTTGCTCAGCCATGAACTCAACCAGCCGCTGGCCGCCATCTCCAGCTACGCCAATGGTTCCATCAACCTGCTGGAACATGCCACTCCCGCCAGTGCGTCTGTACCCGAGCCCGGCGCGCTGGAGGATGTGCGCATGGCCATGCGCCAGATTGCCCGCCAGGCCGAGCGAGCGGGCCGAGTGATCAAAAGTGTTCACGACTTCGTCCGGCGCCGCGACCAAGCCCGTGAGGCAGTGCATGCGCAGCAATTGCTCGATGCCATCCTGCCGCTGGTGAGCCTGCAGGCCCGCAAACTGGGTGTGCGCGTCAACACATCGGTGGAGCAGGGCCTGGCGCCCGCGCTGTGTGACCGTACGATGGTGGAGCAGGTGTTGCTGAACCTGGCGCGCAATGCCATGCAGGCGATGGATGATCCCGGCGTGCGCAATCGCGTGCTGGATATCCGGGTGCGGCGTGCTGCCTCCAATCCGCACAACGGCTGGATTGAATTTGCTGTGACCGATGTGGGAACCGGGATTCCCCCCGAGGTCGCAGAAAAACTGTTCACCCCGTTTTTCACCACCCGCCCGGAGGGCATGGGCTTGGGGTTGAGCATGTGCCGCACCGTCATTGAACAACACGGCGGTTTTCTCGGATTTGCGCCGAATGAGCCCCGTGGTACGGTATTCACCTTCACGCTGCCCGTAAACAATGGAACCACCCCCTGAGGCACGTTACGGCTGCCAGCGATGGGGATTTGGTGCTTTCATCGTCTGCGCGGGACTGACATTGCAATGGACAACTGAACTGATCTATGGAGCCCATCACCAACGCCACCGTGTACATCGTGGACGATGACGCCAGCGTGCGCGAGGCGCTGGCCTGGCTGCTGCGCTCGCGCAGGCTGCCCAGCGAGTCCTTTGATTCGGCTGAAGCCTTCGATGCCATGCTGCAAAAGCGGCCCCCCCAACGCCAGCCCTGTTGCCTGCTGCTGGATGTGCGTATGCCTGGCATGAGCGGGCTGGCACTGTTTGACGTGTTGGCCGCGCGGGGCGACCTGGCCACCATGCCGGTGATCTTTCTCACTGGCCATGCGGACGTGCCCACCGCTGTGGACACCGTCAAGCGGGGGGCCTTTGATTTTTGCGAGAAGCCGTTTTCCGACAACGCGCTGGTGGACCGCATTGAGCAGGCACTCGCCCAATCGGCCGAGCGGCTGGCCCAGGTGCGGGAACGCAGTGACTTGCAGGTGCGGCTGAGCGAACTGACCGAGCGGGAGCGTGATGTGATGGACCTGGTGGTGGCCGGTCTTCCCAACAAGCTCATCGCTGACCAGCTCGACATCAGCGTGCGCACGGTCGAGGTTCACCGCTCACGGGTGTTCGACAAGATGCAGGTCAAGTCCGCTGTGGAGTTGGCCAACCTGCTGCGCACGGGTAACTGAGCCCACCTTCTGGCGGGGAGTTCGCAGTCCGGGCGATCAGCCCCGTGGTCGTTCGCCCACAAAAATCTCGACCCGCCGGTTGCGCGCACGGCCCTCGGCGGTGTCGTTGGTAGCGATGGGGTAACGCTCGCCCATGCCTTCGATCACGATGCGGCGGCCATCCACACCGCGCGCTGTCAGGTAGCTGCGGGTGCTTGCGGCGCGGTCCATCGACAGGGGGTTGTTGGTGGCATCGCTGCCTGTGCTGTCGGTGTGCCCCACGATGCGTACGTCAGTGTTCGGGTTGTTGCGCAGGCCTGCGGCAAACTGGTCCAGGACCGGCGCGAAGTTGGGCTGGATGTCCGAGCGGCCCACGGCAAACGAGATGTCGCTGGGGATATTGAGCTTGAGCTGGTTGTCAGCCGTCTGGGTCACGGCGATACCGGTGCCCTGGGTGGCCTGTTCCATCTCGCGCTTTTGGCGCTCCATGTTTTGCGACCAGATGTAGGTGCCCAGTGCCCCGACACCGGCCCCCACCACGGCGCCGGTCCCGGCGCTGCCGCCGGTCGCGGAGCCGATGACCGCGCCTGCCAGCGCCCCAATGCCAGCTCCGGTGGCTGTGCGGCGCTGGGTGTCATCCATGCTGGCGCATCCGGTGACCAGAACGATGGCGGCGGCAGCGCCGAGAATTTGAATGTGTGTGCGCATGTGTGTGCTCCTTGAAAAGCGGTGGCGCTGGGTGGGCGGGCCTTGCGCCCGCCGCGCTGTCGGAGTGTTATCGCGTCCCGTGCAGTGGCGTCACCCAGCTCACACCATCGTGGGCCCGCGATGAAGCTGTGCCATCGGCGCGCTGGCCCATCGGTTGTAGGACAGGGCCGTCCCTGGGGAGCAACTCACCGCTCGTTCAAGGCGATGGCGGATGCTTGTCGCTGTCGGCAGGCGGCGGGGACTTCAGTTCCCCTCCCTTGCGGCCTGAGAACATGGTCCACCACACGATAGCCACCAGTACCACCAGCGCCAGCAGCGCTTCAAGCAAAATCAGCCCCATGAAATTGACACTCCTGCGCGTTGCGTTAACCGCGCTGATTGTAGGAACGCTGGCCGCCTGCTCCACGCCCCCTGCCCCAGTCCCCGCACGCCCTGGGGGCACTCCTGCGCCGCTGCCGCCCAGTGCGGTGGTGCTGCCGGGCGACACCGGCCCGCTGCCATCGCCCATGGCGCAGCCCAAAAGCCGCTGGATTCCCGTGCGCTGGGCCGAGCTGCCGGGCTTTACCGAAGACGCGCTGCACGAAGCCTGGAACGCGTGGATCAAGAGCTGCGAGCGGCCCCAGCCTCCCTTCACTGCGCTGTGCAGCGAGGTACGGCAGCTGAGCATTGCCACGGCCGATGAGCAGCGTGCCTGGCTCATCGCACGCCTGCAGCCCTACCGCGTCGAGGCGACTGACGGCAACGCCGATGGTTTGCTGACGGCCTACTACGAACCCATGATGGACGCGGCGCGCCAGCCCGGCAATGGTTTCACGGTGCCTATCTATCGGGTACCCGCCAGCCTCGGGGCGCGCAAGCCCTGGTACACCCGCCAGCAGATTGACACCCTGCCGGAGGCCCAGGCCGCGCTCGCGGGCCGGGCCATTGCGTGGCTGCGTGATCCCATCGAGTCCATGGTGCTGCACATCCAGGGGTCGGGCCGTCTGCGCATCACCGAGCCCGATGGCTCGGTCTCGCTGGTGCGGGTGGCCTACGCAGGCACCAATGACCAGCCCTACCAGAGCGTGGGCCGCTGGCTGCTGGACCAGGGCCTGACGCGCGATGCGACCTGGCCGGGCATCCGCGCCTGGGTGGCCGCGAACCCCCAGCGCACCAATGAGCTGCTGTGGAGCAACCCTCGCTATGTGTTCTTCCGCGAAGAGCCTTTGAGCCCGCTGGACGCCGGGTTTGGCCCGCGTGGTGCGCAGGGCGTGCCCCTGACGCCCGGCCGATCGATTGCAGTGGACCGGCAGAGCATTCCCTACGGCACACCCGTGTGGCTGGCTTCGTCCGGCCCGCAGGTTCAGCTCAACCGCCTGGTGCTCGCACAGGACACGGGCAGCGCCATCCTCGGTGCAGTGCGCGCGGACTATTTCACGGGTTGGGGGCCAGAGGCGGGTGACATCGCGGGCCGGCTCAAGCAGAACTTGCGCCTTTGGGCGCTGTGGCCGCGCTGAGGCGCTCATGAAATGAGGCGTGGCCCCAATCTGCCATGCCTTTTGGAGCTGGCAGAGCCAGGGCGGCGCGCCTTCAAGCCCGTGTGCGTGTGAGGTGTGTCAGCGGCAGCGCCCCGCTGGCCTTCACCTCACCCAGCGAGAAGCTGGTGTGCATGTCTTTCACATTGGGCAGGTTCAGCAGCACGTCGCGCGCAAACTGCGAGAAGCTGTCCAGATCCCGTGCCACCACCTGCAGCTCGAAGGTGCCGGTGCCGCTGATGTAGTGGCACGACACCACTTCCGGAATCTGTCGGATGGCTTCCTCCATCTTGCGCGTGAGGTTGCCCGTGCTGCGGTCCGCATCCAGCCGCACGAAGGCCAGTACCCCAAGGCCGATCTTGTGCCGGTCGATCTCTGCGCGGTAGCCCTTGATGAAGCCTTGTTCCTCCAGCGCCCGCACGCGGCGCCAGCAGGGTGCGGCCGACAGGCCCACCCGCTGGGCCAGCTCGGCATTTGTCAGTCGGGCGTCAGCCTGCAGCTCGTTGAGGATGGCGATATCGAATTTGTCAAGAGTGTTCACAAAGTGGCCGAAATGAGAAAGATCCTTTCTCAGAATAGTCTAAACACGGCACAGAACGCAAAGACATATCAGCGGCGCAGACATACACTTACCTGCACATTAGTGCCGTGGCCCTAAACGGGCCGCAGGTGCTGCCCCAGCGTGCCCACAAGGCGCGGACCCCACAAAAGCCATTGGAGACATAGCCATGAACGCCCCCCTGCCCGAGTCCATCCGCAAAGCGCTAGAGACGGTCACTCTGGATGACAAATACACCTTGGGCGAGGGCCGCGCCTTCATGAGCGGCGTGCAGGCCCTCGTGCGCCTGCCCATGCTGCAGCGCCAGCGCGATGCGGCGGCGGGGCTCAATACGGCGGGCTTCATCAGTGGCTACCGGGGCTCGCCCCTGGGCACGTACGACCAGGCGCTGTGGGCCGCCAAGAAGCACCTGGCGGCCAACAACATCGTCTTCCAGCCCGGCGTGAACGAGGAACTCGGCGCCACGGCCGTCTGGGGCACGCAGCAGCTCGACCTGTACCCGCAGAGCAAGAAGTTCGATGGCGTCTTCGGCATCTGGTACGGCAAGGGCCCGGGCGTGGACCGCTGCTCGGACGTGTTCAAGCACGCCAACATGGCGGGCACCGCCAAGCACGGCGGCGTGATCGCGATTGCGGGCGACGACCACATCAGCAAGAGCAGCACGGCCGCGCACCAGAGCGACCACATCTTCAAGGCCTGCGGCACGCCGGTGTTCTTCCCGAGCAGCGTGCAAGAGATTCTGGACATGGGCCTGCATGCGTTTGCCATGAGCCGCTTCTCGGGTGTGTGGTCGGGCATGAAGACCATCCAGGAGGTGGTGGAGTCGTCCAGCAGCATCAACATCGACCCGGACCGCGTGAAGATCATCCTGCCCGAGGACTTCGTGATGCCGCCCGGCGGCCTGCACATCCGCTGGCCCGACGCGCCGCTGGAGCAGGAAGCGCGCCTCATGGATTACAAGTGGTACGCGGCCCTGGCGTACATCCGCGCCAACAAGCTCAACTACAACGTCATCGAAGGCAAACAAGACCGCTTCGGCATCATCGCCAGCGGCAAGGCCTACAACGACACGCGCCAGGCACTGGTGGACCTGGGGCTCGACGACGATACTTGCCGCCAGCTCGGCATCCGCGTACACAAGGTCAACGTGGTGTGGCCGCTCGAAGCCACCATCACGCGTGACTTTGCCCAGGGCCTGCAAGAGATTCTGGTGGTGGAAGAAAAGCGCCAGGTCATCGAGTACCAGCTCAAGGAGGAGCTGTACAACTGGCGCCCCGATGTGCGTCCCAACGTGCTGGGCAAGTTCGACGAGCCCGAGGGCGACGCGACGGGTGGCGAATGGTCCATGCCCAACCCGAGCCAGAACTGGTTGCTGCGAGCCAAGGCCGACCTCACGCCCGCCATCATCGCCAAGGCAATTGCCAAGCGCCTCAAGAAGCTGGGTGTGCCCTCTGACATCGTGGCCCGCATGGAGGCGCGCCTGGCCATCATCGACGCCAGCGAGCGCGCCATGACGGAGCTGAAGGTGGACACGGGCGAACGCGCTCCGTGGTTCTGCAGCGGCTGCCCGCACAACACCAGCACCCGTGTGCCCGAGGGCTCCCGCGCCGTCGCCGGCATTGGCTGCCACTACATGGTCAACTGGATGCCCGACCGCCGCACCAGCACCTTCACGCAAATGGGCGGCGAGGGCGTGACTTGGGTGGGCCAGCAGCCCTTCACCACGGACGCGCACATCTTTGCCAACCTGGGCGACGGCACCTACTTCCACAGCGGCCTGTTGGCCATTCGCCAGAGCATTGCGGCGGGTGTGAACATCACCTACAAGGTGCTCTACAACGACGCCGTGGCCATGACCGGCGGCCAGCAGGTGGGCGAGCGGCCTGAGGGCCACTCGGTGCTGCAGATCATGAACAGCCTCAAGGCCGAAGGTGTGGCCAAGCTCGTGATCGTGACGGACGAGCCGCACAAATACGACGGTGTGGCCCTGGCCGATGGCGTGACGGTGCACCACCGGGACGAGCTGGACACCATCCAGCGCCAGTTCCGTGAGATCAAGGGCTGCACTGCCATCATTTACGACCAGACTTGCGCCACCGAAAAGCGCCGCCGTCGCAAGCGCGGCAAGCTGGCCACCCCTGACAAGACCGTGGTCATCAACGACCTGGTGTGCGAGGGCTGCGGCGACTGCTCGACGAAGTCGAACTGCCTGAGCGTGGAGCCCGTGGAGACCGAATTCGGCCGCAAGCGCCGCATCAACCAGAGCACGTGCAACAAGGACTACTCCTGCGTGAACGGTTTCTGCCCGAGCTTTGTGACGGTGGAAGGTGGCCAGCTCAAGAAGCCCAAGAAGGAGAAGAAGGGCGACCTGTCGGCGCTGCCTTCCATTCCTGAGCCTGTGCTGCCCGTGGCCGAAACGGCCTGGGGCATCGTGGTGGGTGGCGTGGGCGGCACGGGCGTGATCACCATCGGCTCGCTGCTGGGCATGGCCGCGCACCTCGATGGCAAGGGCGTGATCACCCAGGACGCAGGGGGCCTGGCGCAAAAGGGCGGCGCTACCTGGAGCCACATCCAGATCGCCAATCGCCCCGACGCCATCTACACCACCAAGGTCGATACCGCCAAGGCCGACTTGGTGATCGGTTGCGACTCCATCGTGGCCGCGCACAAGTACACCCTGGCTGTCATGCAGCCCGGCCGCACCTTTGTGGCGCTCAACACCCACAGTACGCCCACGGCGGCGTTTGTGAACAACCCGGACTGGCAGTTCCCTGGTGGCAACTGCGACGCCGCCATTGCCACCGCCGTAGGCGCGGCAGGTGTGGGCAGCTTTGACGCCGAGCAAGTGGCCACCCAGCTGCTGGGCGACAGCATCTACACCAACCCGCTGATGCTGGGCTACGCCTGGCAAAAGGGCCGCGTGCCACTCACCTACGCATCGCTGATGCGCGCCATGGAATTGAACGGCGTGCAGGTGGACAACAACAAGGCAGCGTTTGAATGGGGCCGCCGCTGCGCGCACGACCTGGCGGCGGTGCAGGCGCTGTTCCAGGCCGCGCAAGTGATCCAGTTCGTCAAGAAGCCGTCGCTGGCCGAGATGGTGGCCAAGCGCGTGGAGTTCCTGACGGGTTATCAGAACGCCGCTTACGCTTCCGAGTACCAGGCCTTCGTCGAGAAAGTGAAGGCGGCGGAAGCAAAACTGGGCAGCGGCACCCGCCTGTCTGAGGCGGTGGCCCGCTACCTGTTCAAGCTAATGGCCTACAAGGACGAGTACGAAGTGGCGCGCCTGCACACCGACAAGGCCTTCACGGACAAGATCGCGAACATGTTCGAAGGCGATTACAAGCTGGTGCACCACCTGGCACCGCCCCTGACCGCCAAGAAGAACGACAAGGGCGAGCTGGTGAAGCAGCCGTTTGGCCCTTGGATGCGCAGCGCCTTCGGCGTGCTGGCCAAGATGAAAGGCCTGCGCGGCACGGCACTGGACATCTTCGGCAAGACCGAGGAGCGCCGCATGGAGCGTGCACTGATCGTCGAATACCGCGCCTGCGTCGACGAGCTGCTGGCCCGCCTGAACGCTGACAACCTGGCCTTGGCGGTGGAAATTGCCCGCATTCCCGAAGAGATCCGTGGTTACGGCCACGTGAAGGAACGGCACCTGAAGGCGGCGCGTCCCAAGTGGGACGGCCTGATGGCCCAGTGGCGCACGGGCGCCCCGGTCCAGCGTCAGGTCGCCTGATAGGTCCTTCTGCCGTCAGTGTCTCCCACAAAAGCCCGCCTCTGTGCGGGCTTTTGCTATTAATAGTGTAGCTATCGAGGCATGAATCCCTAGCGCATCACCCGTTTTTGGCCTGTATTTCCGCTGGCAGGCCCTTGTGGGGCCCGCAGGTGGCAAACACCCGCTGCGCGCTTGGGTCTTCCCCCTTGGGCGGCGCTCAAGGCGCCGCATACAATGCCCTGTTCTGCCCCCGCAGGCGCTTTGGCGCGTGGTGTGGGCGGGTTGTGTGAATTTTGACCATCCGTTGTGGAGTCCAGTCCGTGTTTATTTCTTCCGCTTTCGCCCAAACCGCACCTGCCGCAGCCGCTGGCGGCGGTGACATCATGTCCTCTCTGACCGGCATGCTGCCCCTGGTGCTCATGTTTGTGGTGCTGTACTTCGTCATGATCCGCCCCCAGATGAAGCGCCAGAAAGAACACCGCGCCATGATCGACGCCATCGCCAAGGGCGATGAAGTGGCTACCGCCGGTGGCATCGTGGGCAAGGTGACGCGCCTGTCCGAAGGGTTTCTGCACATCGAGATCGCCAGTGGCGTGGAAGTGCAAATGCAGCGCAGCGCTGTGGTGCAGGTGCTGCCCAAGGGCTCCGTCAAGTAATCCATGAACATCCCCCTGAGGCGCTGCGCGCCCCGGCCCGTCCGGGCGCGGGGTCGGGGGGCGCTGGCGCGTAGGGCGCCTGCACAACTGAGGTGAGAGCGCGATCATGAACCGTTATCCGGTCTGGAAGTACGCGATCCTGGTGATCGTGCTGCTGGTGGGGGCCTTGTACACCCTGCCCAATTTCTTTGGCGAGGCGCCTGCTGTGCAGGTGTCGTCGGCCAAGGCCACCATCAAGGTGGATACCGCCGTGCAGCAGCGGGTGGAAGAAGCCCTCAAGGCCGCCGGTGTGACACCTGACTTTGTGGCGCTGGAGGGCAACTCGGTGCGCGCGCGTTTCGACACGCCCGACACCCAGCTCAAGGCCAAGGACGCCATCCAGAAGGCGCTGGTGCCTGACGCCAACGACCCTTCCTACATCGTGGCCCTCAACCTCGTGTCGCGTTCGCCGCTGTGGCTCAAGGCCCTGCACGCCAATCCGATGTACCTGGGGCTGGACCTGCGCGGTGGCGTGCACTTCATGCTGCAGGTGGACATGCAGGCGGCGCTGACCAAGAAGGCCGAGTCCTATGCGGGTGACATCCGCACGGCACTGCGCGACAAGAACATCCGCCATGGCGGCATCAGCCGCGACGGCCAGTCCATCGACATCAAGGTGCGCGATGAAGCCACGGCCACGGCCGCGCGCAACCTGATCGCCGACCAGTTCGCCGATCTTCAGGTCACCACCACGCCAGAAGGCACTGAGTTCAAGCTGCGCGCTTCGATCAAGCCCGAAGCCACACGCCGCGTGCAGGAGCAGGCGCTCAAGCAGAACATGGTCACGCTGCACAACCGGATCAACGAGCTGGGCGTGGCCGAGCCCGTGATCCAGCAGCAGGGCATGGACCGCATCGTGGTGCAGCTGCCCGGTGTGCAGGACACCGCCAAGGCCAAGGACATCCTGGGCCGCACCGCCACGCTGGAAGTGCGCATGGTGGACGAGGGCACCGAAGCCCGTTCGGCAGAGACAGGCCGTGGCCCCGTGCCGTTCGGCTCCGAGCGCTACCTGGAACGCAACGGCCAGCCCGTCATCGTCAAGAAGCAGGTCATCCTGACCGGCGAAAACCTGACCGATGCGCAGCCGGGCTTTGACGGCCAGACGCAGGAACCCACGGTCAACCTCACGCTGGACGCCAAGGGCTCCCGCATCTTCAAGGACATCACGCGCGAGAACGTGGGCAAGCGCATGGCCATCGTGCTGTTCGAAAAGGGCAAGGGCGAGGTCGTCACGGCCCCTGTCATCCGTTCCGAAATCGGTGGCGGCCGCGTGCAGATCTCGGGCCGCATGACCACGGCCGAGGCCAACGACACCGCCCTGCTGCTGCGCGCTGGCTCGCTGGCCGCGCCCATGGAAATCATCGAGGAATACACCATCGGCCCCAGCCTGGGCGCCGACAACATCGAGCGCGGTATCCACAGCGTGGTGTGGGGCATGGTGGCCATTGCGGTGTTCATGTGCATCTACTACGCACTGTTCGGCATTTTCTCCACCGTCTCGCTGGCGGTGAACGTGCTGCTGCTGCTGGCTATCTTGTCCATGCTGCAGGCCACTCTCACGCTGCCCGGCATTGCTGCCATGGCGCTGGCGCTGGGGGTGGCGATTGACTCCAACGTGCTGATCAACGAGCGCATCCGCGAAGAGCTGCGCGAGGGTGTGTCGCCCCAGGCGGCCATCCACGCGGGGTATGAGCGTGCCTGGGCCACCATCCTGGACTCGAACGTGACCACCTTGATCGCGGGCTTGGCGCTGCTGGCGTTTGGCTCCGGCCCGGTGCGTGGCTTTGCTGTGGTGCACTGCATCGGCATCCTGACCAGCATGTTCTCGGCCGTGTTCTTCTCGCGTGGCCTGGTGAACCTGTGGTACGGCCGCAAGAAGAAGCTCAAGAGCGTGGCCATCGGTCAGGTGTGGAAGCCTGAGCCCGATAGTGCTGTGGCCAAGACGAACTAAAGGAGGAAGACCATGGAATTCTTCCGTATCCGCAAAGACATCCCTTTCATGAAGCACGCGTTGGTCTTCAACGCGATCTCCTTCATCACCTTCGCTCTGGCGGTGTTCTTCCTGCTTACGCGTGGGCTGCACCTGTCGGTGGAGTTCACGGGCGGCACCGTGATGGAAGTGGCCTACAGCCAGCCCGCCGAATTAGCCAAGGTCCGCGACACCGTGGCCGCACTGGGCTACCCCGACGTGCAGGTGCAGAATTTCGGCACCTCGCGTGACGTGATGATTCGCCTGCCCGTGCAAAAGGGCGTGACGTCCGCACAGCAGAGCGAGCAGGTGCTGGGCGCCTTGAAGGCTGCAGACCCCGCAGTGACCTTGCGTCGCACCGAGTTTGTAGGTCCGCAGGTGGGCGAGGAACTGGTGCACGGCGGCCTGATGGCGCTGGCCATGGTGGTCGTGGGCATCGTGATCTACCTGGCCTTCCGCTTTGAGTGGAAATTCGGCGTCGCCGCAATCATTGCCAACCTGCACGACGTGGTGATCATCCTGGGCTTCTTTGCGTTCTTCCAGTGGGAGTTCTCGCTGTCGGTGCTCGCTGGCGTACTCGCCGTGCTGGGTTACTCGGTGAACGAATCGGTCGTGATCTTCGACCGGATCCGCGAGGCCTTCCGCAAGTACCGCAAGATGACCACGCACGAGGTGATCGACCACGCCATCACCAGCACGATGAGTCGAACCATCATCACCCACGCCTCCACCGAGGCGATGGTGCTGTCGATGTTCTTCTTTGGTGGCCCGAGCTTGCACTACTTTGCATTGGCGCTGACCATCGGTATCCTGTTCGGTATCTATTCCTCGGTGTTCGTGGCGGCGGCTATTGCCATGTGGCTGGGCGTCAAGCGCGAGGACCTCGTCAAGCCCGCCAAAAAGGAGGGGGATCCCAACGATCCCCATGCCGGAGCTACCGTCTGACCCGCTAATATCTGTTCATGCACACCACGCCCCCTTCTGTTCCGCAACGCCGCCTAGCCCGCCAGGCGCGCCAGCGGTTTGTAGAGGGGATCTGTGGAGGGTTGGTGGATCTGGACAAGACCGTCCAGGACTTCCTCACCGCGTTGATGAACCAGACGGGCACAGCCCGCGAGATGCAGTCGCGCCGGGATGCGTGGCTTCTGTACCAGCAAAAACATTCCGCATGGACGGAGCGCGCCGGCAAGGCCTGGCAGGAGGCGCTGGCTCCCCACGTCAGCTCTACACGTGGCCAGCTGGCGGCTGGTGGTGGTGGGCTCAGTCAGTTCGAGCTGCTCAGCGACGATGTGGTCGAGAACAAGATCCTCGCCTCGCGCATGGCGTTGACGGTGAACGAGCAGGTCAGCCATCAGTTCGACACCTTGCGCCAGCGCACCCAGTCGCTGGAGGGGCAGGAGCTGGACAGTAGCGACATCCTGCGACCCGACACGGTATGCCTGTTGCTGGTGGAACAATGGGTGGAGGCAGGGCTACCCCGCACGGACCTGCAAACCGTGGTGGATCCCCTGCAGCGCGAGCTGGCCAACCTGCTCCAGAAGCACTACCAGGCGGTCAACGTGTTCTACGTAGAGCAGGGCATCACGCCGCAGGTCGATCTCAAATCCAAGGTGCGCCGCACGCAGGGTGGCACCGCCACGGGCAGTGGCGGGGGCGATTCGGGTTCCGGGGGCCTGGCTTCGCAGGCCCTGGCGCAGACCCGCCAGGCCATGATGGCCGCGCGCGGAGGAGTGCAGCAGCCTCCCGGCATGCCCGCTGGGGCTCGGCCGATGGGGCCACCGGGCACGCAGATGCCGCCCCCCGGACATGGCGGCTACCCCCGGCCACAACACGGAATGCCCACGGCCTTTGCCACGGGCATGACGCCGCTCGCCCGGGCACGCCAGCGTGCGCAGGGTGTGATGGGGCAGCTGCGGCGCCTGCTCACGCAGCCCGCTACGGGCTTTGACATGGTGAATGCGCCCCCCGCGTCGGCGGCGCTGGCCCATGCACTCACCGCGCACCGCGTGCATGCGGACACCTACTACAGCGGCGTCGCTACCCTGATGGAGGACTACAGCCCTGCCGCTGTGGTCCAGCTGGTGGGCGCCGTGCGCGAGCGCTCCACTGAACTCAAGAAGAAAGCGACCACCTCGGGCGAAAAGGCCATCATCGAGGTGGTGGCCCTGATGTTCCAGAGCATCCTCGCCGAAGACCGGATACCGCCCGCCGTGCGGGTGTGGTTTGCCCGGCTGCAGGTGCCCGTGCTGCGCGTGGCCTTGGCCGAGCCCGAATTCTTCAGCAACCTCGACCACCCTGCGCGCAAGCTGATCGACCGCATGGGAGCCTGTGTTCTCGGTTTTGACGCGACCAGCATCAATGGCAGTGCGCTGGAAGCCGAGATTCGCCGCGTGGTGCAGGTGATCGAACAGTACCCCGAGACGGGACGCCGCGTCTTCCAGCTGGTCTATGACGAGTTCGAAAAATTCCTGGCCAAGTTCCTGACCGAAAAGCAGGTCACCTCGCGCCTGGTCAGCGTCGCCCAACAGGTCGAGCAGCGGGAAACGCTGGCGATCCAGTACACCATCGAGCTGCGCACCATGTTGCGCGACATGCCGGTGCGCGACGAGATCCGCGAGTTCCTGTTCAAGACTTGGGCCGAGGTGCTGGCGCTGTCGGCCGTGCGTGACGGCCCTCAACATGCCGACACGGTGGCCTTCAAGCGCACGGCAGCAGACCTCGTCTGGGCCGCCAGCGCCAAACCCAATCGCAGCGACCGGGCCCAGGTCATCCAGAACCTGCCCGCGCTGCTGCAACGCCTGCGCCAAGGGCTGACCCTGCTGGGTGTGAACGGCGCGGCGCAGGATGCGCAGGTCAAAGTGTTGACAGATACCCTGGCCGACGCCTTTTTGTCCAAGACGGCGTCCATTCCCCAGGCGCACATCGATGCCATGGCCAAACGCCTGGCCAACCTCGAAGACTTCATCAGTGATGCCACACTGGGTGACATGCCGCTCAATGCGGACAACATCGAGATGATGCTGGGCATCGACGCCTCGTCCATCCACGTTATTGCTGACAACGGTGCTCCGGTGGACGATGCCATGGTGGCCTGGGCGCAGGATCTGCAGCCTGGCACCTGGTATACGCTGGACCACAACGGTGCATCGGCCCAGGTGCAGTACGCCTGGCAAAGCCAGCGCAAGCAGTTGCACCTGTTTGCTGCGGTGGATGGCAGCAGTTACCTGATCCAGTTGCGCCGCCTGGCGGCGTACCTGCAGGCTGGCTTGCTGGTGGCCCAGGACGAGGAAGGACTCACGTTGCGCGCCACGCGCGATGCCCTGGCCAAGCTGGACGCCAACCCGGAACGATTGCTGGACTGAGCCCCGCAGGCGTTGCTCAGAGCCTGTGTGAGATCTCCTGTGAGATCGTCAACAGGCGCTTTTATCCGGGATGCGTGTTGGCATCCCTTGCGCCCCTCTGGCCCTGGGCGATCACGCAGCGATCAGCTAGCCCCTGCCGACCCGCTGAAACAACCCCCCCGGCAACCGCGCAATGCTGCCATCGAGTTCCAGTTCCAGCAGGGCCACCTGCAAGGCCGATGCGCCCATGCCCGTGCGGGCGACCAGAGCATCCAGCCCCATGGGGTCGTAGCCCAAGGCGGCGAGCACGGGGTCTTCGGTGCCGTCCGATACAGTGACTCCCGCGGCGTTCGCGCCTTCGTGGGGCAGGCCGGACATAGTGGTGGCGGGGATCTTGAGTTCTTCCAGCACATCCTGGGCAGACTCCACCAGCTTGGCGCCTTGACGGATCAGCGCATGGCAGCCGCGTGACTGCGGTGCATGAATGGAACCTGGAATGGCAAACACTTCACGCCCCTGCTCGGCCGCCATGCGGGCTGTGATCAGCGAGCCCGATGCCAGTGCGGCTTCCACCACCAGCGTGCCCTGCGAGAGGCCCGAAATGATGCGGTTGCGTTTGGGAAAGTTGCCTGGCAGCGGTGGAGTGCCCAGGGGGTACTCGCTGACGATCAGTCCGTGTGCGGCAATGCGATGGGCCAGGTCCAGGTTCTTGCGCGGATACACGCGGTCGAGCCCGGTGCCTACCACGGCGATTGTGGCGGCCCTTGCGCAAGGGGGGGTCGCCGAGTCCAGCGCGCCTTCGTGGGCGGCAGCGTCTACCCCCAGCGCAAGCCCCGACACGATGGTCAAGCCTGCGCTGTGCAGCGCCCGGGCAAACAGGCGAGCGTTCTCGGCGCCCTGGGCGGTGGGGTTGCGGCTCCCGACCACAGCGAGACACCGATCACTGGGAAAAGGCTGGTCCTCCAGCAGTGATGCCGGGCCCATGAGGTAGAGCAGCAGCGGTGGGTCTTCCGTGTCCAGCAAGGCCTGCGGATAACGCAGGTCGCCCAGGCTCACGATGGCGCGCGCGGGGCCTTGCGGCACAGCACTGGCAAGCCATTGGGCGGTGGTCTGCCACAGGGCTTCCCACCCCTGCGGAATCTCGCGCAACGCCTTGGCCTGCGCGGCGGGCACACAGAGTTGCAGGGCGGCTTCGGTCTGCTGAAAGATGGATTGCGGCAAGCCAAAGCGTGCCAGCAGACGCCGCGCGGCCCCGTTGCCAATGCCTGGCGTCAAGGTCAGCCGCAGCCAGGCGCCGAGTTCGTCGTGGTCCATGGATACCAGTACGGCGCGGCAACGTCACTACCGCAGCGCAGGAGCCCCGCGCGGCGATACGTACTACCGGCCCTGAGCGTTACTTGGGGTTGACCAAGCGGTCGCCGACGCGCACACCGTTGCGGATTTCCAGCAGCAGCACATAGGACACGCGCTCGAAGGTGCGGAACACCATGGCCGTGCCGTTGATTTCACTGGGCAGCTTGACCATCGCCTTCTTGTCGTCCGTCATGTCCTTGATGCGGTCACCCTTGGTCAGCAGGCTGAGCACATGGCCAGGCTCCAGTCCGTCCTGCGAACCCATGTTGATGGCTACCACCTGATTCTGACCCGCGTAGGCCACTGCAGAGCTGCCATAGATGGATACTACGCGCGCATCGACCTCGATCTGGGGCGCTCGCGGGGTGAAACTCATGAAGGGTCGGGCCGGTGCTGGCAGGAGGCGGTCTCCCGCGCGCACGTCCTCCTTGGTGGCTGAGAGATCCACGGTGGCAGGGATATATTCCGCCGTGTATCCGCCCTTGCCATTCGGAATCTCCTCAAACGACTCGCCGCGCACCAGTTCCGCCTTGCCCAGGTACTGGGCCTCATAGCCCAGCACCTCGCCTGAGATAGGATCCTTGAGGGCTACGGCATTGCGAAACACGCGGTAGTAACGGGGCTCGCCCGCTTCGGCCAGCATGGGCGCCGTCGCATCTCCACGCACATAGGCGCGGTCGCCGGCCGCCATCAACACGCGCTCGTCGGTTGTTGCGATCACGCGTGGGGCGCGCAACAGCACTTGCTCGTCCACCACGAGAGGCTCGACCAGGAAGGGCTCGATGAGGTGCTGCTTGAGTGTGGGCAGCGCCGAATCAGCGAGGCTATCGCTGCGCGTGCGGGGCGAGATGCGCACGGTTTCGGGTTCGCTGGAGCGGCTGGTGCTCAGCCGGGCATAACCGTCTTCCTTGATCAGGTACAGGGTTTGGCCCGGGAAGATCAGGTGCGGGTTGGGAATGGCTTTGAGGTTCATGCCCCAGAGCTCGGGCCAGCGCCATGGGCGCTTGAGATACATGCCCGAAATGCCCCAGAGCGTGTCGCCCCGCTTGACGGTGTAGGTGTCTGGGGCGTTGGGCGCCAGCTCCTCCAGCGGTACACCCCGCTCGGACACCTGCTGCGCTGTGGCGCGCTGGCCGCTGGAGATGGGGTAATTCTGCGCCTGGGCCGGCATGACCAGCAGGGCGCCAGCAATGATCGTGAGCGCGCCCAGGGCGGTCCGCCGCACGCTGGTGAATGCCGTCATGTTGTTCCTTTTCTCATGCATTGGGAAACGCCCCCTCGCTGGCACCTCGGCGCACAAAGCAGGCGTGCGGCCGGGCAAATACGTTACAAAGCTTCTTAGATTCTCTGCTCAAGCCCTTGATTCGGCAACGATTATTGGCTCGCAAGGCGGCAGTAGGCCGCAAAAGTGGCGAAAATAGCGACATCTCTTACCTGCAGCCATGGCAATCCTTCCCATTCTCTGTTACCCGGACCCCCGGCTTCACAAGGTCGCCCGCCCCGTCCAGGCGGTGGACGACCGCATTCGCACGCTGGTGGCCGACATGCTGGCCACGATGTACGACGCGCACGGCATTGGCCTGGCGGCCACCCAGGTGGATGTGCATGAGCGGCTGGTGGTCATCGATGTGTCGGAGGAGCGCGACCAGCCCCTGGTACTGATCAACCCCGAGCTGGTCTGGACCAGCGCCGAAAAGCACCTGAACGAAGAAGGCTGCCTGTCGGTGCCTGGCATTTATGACGGCGTGGAGCGTTTTGACGCGGTGCATGTGCGCGCGCTGGACGCTCAGGGTCAGTCCCGCGTCATCGAGGCCGACGGACTGCTGGCGGTTTGCATCCAGCACGAGATGGACCACCTGATGGGCAAGGTGTTTGTGGAATACCTCTCCCCCCTCAAGCGCAACCGCATCAAGACCAAGATGGTCAAGCAGCAGCGGGAGGCGCGCGGGTGATGCGCGCAGCGCTCTGCGTCCGCTGGGGCGTCAGAGTGCTGGCGCTGGTGGCGCTGGTTGGCCAGTTGGCGGGCTGTGTGCTGCCGGCCCGTGAACGGCCCGGCGCGTTGCGGGCCGAAGTGATCGCTCGCCTGGGCCCGCCAACCGTCACGATAGCGCTGCCCTCTGGCGAGCGGCTGCTGTACTCGGAATTACCCGCCGGGTTTGCCGCCTACAACCTCGACTTTGATGCCATTGGCCGGCTGGTGCGCAACGAGCAGGTGCTCACGCAGCAGCGATTCGAGAACCTGCCCGTGGGCACCTGGACCCGTGCCGACCTGCAAAACACCTTCGGAATGCCCTTGCGTGTCGAGCAGGTGGCGCGCTTTGATGGTGATATCTGGACCTACCGCTTCCGGCAGAACTCGGACCTGCGACAGGCCCATGTGCACCTGGATCGCCAAGGGGTGGTGCGCCAGGTGTTGTTCACCGACGAACTGCCGAATTTTGACAACGCGCGCGATTGATGGGATGGCCCGCCCAGCAGGGCCACCGCGTAACGCGCCCACCTGAGCCAACATCCGTTCCCATGAGAGTCATTTTTGCCGGTACCCCCGAATTCGCCCGTGTGGCCCTCGAGCGGCTGCTGTCCGCAGGCTTCACCGTTCCCTTGGTGCTGACGCAACCGGACCGCCCTGCAGGCCGTGGCATGAAGCTGCAGGCGTCGCCCGTCAAACAATGCGCGCTGGAGCATGGGATAGCCGTCTCCCAGCCCCGCAGCCTGCGCCTGGATGGCAAGTACCCCGACGATGCCGCCGCTGCGCACGAAGCCCTGCTGGCCGCGCAGGCCGATGTGATGGTCGTGGCCGCCTACGGGCTGATCCTGCCGCAGTGGACCCTGGATCTGCCCCGTCTGGGCTGCCTGAACATTCACGCGAGCCTGCTGCCCCGCTGGCGCGGTGCCGCCCCCATCCACCGTGCCATCGAGGCAGGCGATGCGGAAACGGGCGTCACCATCATGCAGATGGACGCAGGGCTGGACACGGGCGATATGCTGCTCACCGAGCGCCTGCCCATCGCCCCGAGCGACACCACGGCCACCCTGCACGACCGCCTGGCCGCGCTGGGCGGTCGCATGATCGTCGAGGCGCTGGAGCTGGCCGCCTGTGGGGGCCTCACTGCCGTGCCGCAACCGGCAGACGGCATCACCTACGCCCACAAGATCGAAAAGGCCGAGAGCACGATCGACTGGACACTGCCTGCCGCAGTCATTGGCCAGCGCATTCGCGCGTTCGATCCCTTCCCGGGGGCCAGCACCGAGTGCAACGGCGAGACGATCAAGATCTGGAGCTATGCAATTGATAGCATTCAAGGCAAATCCGACCAGCGCTCCGGGCAGATTTTGGCTGCGGATGGCGCGGGAGTGACCGTCGCATGCGGTAGCGGCACGGCGTTGCGCCTGACCACGCTGCAGCGGGCGGGTGGCAAGCGGCTGGCGGCGGCTGATTTCTTGCGCGGCTTTGACCTGCAGCCGGGCATGGTGCTGGGTGCAAACCCTGCATGAGCGTGTCTGCTGCGCTGGGCCGGACACTGCGCCACCCCTCCTTCCGAATGGCCGCCATCGACATGGCGGGTACCTCGCTGGGCATTGCAGCCTGGGGGCTGGTCACCGGGGTGGCCATGGTCAAAAGTGGCATGTCGGTCGGGATGGCCGTGTTCATGTCGCTGCTGGTGTATGCCGGCAGCGCCCAGCTCGCCGTCATTCCGCTGCTGTCCGTGGGCGCGCCGCTGTGGGTGGTGTGGCTCACGGCCGCCTGCGTCAACCTGCGGTTTGTGATTTTCAGCAGCATGTGGCGCAGCTACTTTGCGCACCTTCCGCTTCGCCAGCGCCTGGCCGTGGGGTATTTCAGCGGGGACGTGATCTATGTGGCGTTCATGAAGCGCTTTCCGGAACCCCGGCCGGCCCCAGAGCAGGTGCCGTATTTCTGGGGCGCGGCCTCCACCAACTGGCTGGCTTGGCAGGTGCCGTCCATCGCCGGCATCCTGCTGGCCAACGCGGTGCCCTTGTCCTGGGGGCTGGGTTTTGCGGGGGTGCTGGCCTTGCTGGGCGTGCTGCTGTCCCTGCTGTTCGACCGGGCCACCTGGCTCGCCACGGGTGTTGCGGCCACTGCAGCGATTGCTGCGTTTGCCTTGCCGCTCAAGCTCAACATCCTGGTGGCGCTGGCGGCAGCCGTGGCCGCGGGACTGCTGATGGAGGCCGTGGACCGCCGTCGTCGCCAACCCGAGTTGCTGCTGGTGCCCGCTGACAGCGTCATGCCACCCGAGGAGCGTGAGCATGTCGAGGCGGGCGATGTGGTGCCGCTGCGCGAGGAACGCCACCCATGAGCTGGTCCTGGATCTATCCTTTGCTGGCCACTGTGGGCCTGGCTGTGATCACGGTGGTGTCGCGCTCCTTCTTCATGATCCCGGAGCGTGAGCTGCCCCTGCCCGACTGGCTCAAGCGGGGCCTCAAATATGCCCCGCTGGCCGCGCTCACCGCCGTCATTGCACCCGAGATCCTCATGGTGCAGGGCGAGCTGATCGACACCTTCATGGACGCACGCCTGCCGGCCGTGCTGTTCGCCAGCGTGTATTACTTCTGGCGCCGGGGCATCCTGGGTACCATTCTGGTGGGTATGGCGGTGTATCTGCCACTGCACATCGGCTGGGGCTGGTAGGTGCTGGCGGCGGCCGGCCGCGTCAGCAGGGCCGCCTAAAATGGCGCCCCTGATCCACCGGCCCCTCCAGGAAACCTTCCCCCATGAACATCCTTCGCTTTTCCGATCTGTGCGCCCAGGGCAAGGCCCGCAACCAGCGCGTCTTCATCCGCGCCGACCTGAACGTGCCGCAAGACGACGCCGGCAACATCACTGAAGACACCCGCATCCGTGCCTCCATTCCCGCGATCCGCATGGCGCTGGACGCCGGTGCCGCTGTCATGGTCACCAGCCACCTGGGCCGCCCGACTGAAGGCGAATTCAAACCCGAGGACTCCCTGGCCCCCGTGGCCCAGCGCATGGCCGAGCTGCTGGGCCGTGAAGTGCCGCTGGTCGCCAACTGGGTGGACGGTGTGCAAGTGGCACCCGGCCAGATCGTGCTGCTGGAAAACTGCCGCCTGAACGTGGGCGAGAAGAAAAACAAAGAGGAGCTGGCACGCAAGATGGCCGCGCTGTGCGACATCTTCGTGAACGACGCGTTTGGCACCGCCCACCGCGCCGAAGGCACCACCTACGGCATCGCGCAGTACGCCCCCATTGCCTGCGCCGGCCCGCTGCTGTCGGCCGAGATCGATGCCCTGACCAAGGCCCTGGCGCATCCCCAGCGCCCGCTGGCGGCCATCGTGGCGGGCTCCAAGGTGTCCACCAAGCTCACCATCCTGCAAAGCCTGGCCGACAAGGTGGACCAGCTCATCGTGGGCGGCGGCATTGCCAATACCTTCATGTTGGCGGCAGGCCTGCCCATCGGCAAGAGCCTAGCTGAGCCCGATCTGCTGGACGCCGCCAAGTCCGTGATGGCTGCCATGAAGGCGCGTGGCGCCGAGGTGCCGATCCCCACCGACGTGGTCGTGGCCAAGACCTTTGCTGCGGATGCCCCCGCCACGGTGAAGGCCGCCACGGACGTGGCGCCCGACGACATGATCCTGGACATCGGCCCCGAGACGGCTGCCCGCCTCGCGGCCCAGCTCAAGTCTGCTGGCACCATCGTCTGGAATGGCCCTGTGGGCGTGTTCGAGTTTGCCGCTTTTGAGAACGGTACCAAGCAACTCGCCAAGGCGATTGCCGAATCCTCGGCCTTCAGCATCGCGGGCGGTGGCGACACGCTGGCCGCCATTGCCAAGTACGGCATCGACAAACAGGTGGGTTACATCTCCACCGGTGGCGGCGCTTTCCTGGAAGTGCTGGAAGGCAAAAAGCTGCCCGCTTTCGACATCCTGGAGCAGCGCGCAGCCGCTTCCGTGTAAGCAAATGCAAGGCGGGCCATCGCAAAGGTGGCCCTGCCTGCTTACACGCCTTGCATCGGCACACAACTGTGACCAAAAACAACGAACTGTGTACGCCGGAGCGTAGTTAGCGTAATTTTTTCTTGTTTTTGTTGAGGATACCGCCCAGAATTATTTTTCAATCGTGCGGGTCGCATCTGTTCGGATCCTCGCAAATTCAGTCCGTAGGAGGGAATCATGTCGTTTTCAAAGGCAATCAGCTTGGCCGTGCTGGCTGGCGCTGTGGCAACTTTGGTGGGGTGCGCACAGAGGGCGCCTATTCCCGTCGCGGAAAATTTCGAGTACACCTCGCAGCCCAAGGTTCGCTCCGCCGGACATTGGGACCTGGTCTCGCGCGATGTGGTCAATCAGACGCTGAGCACCCTGGACAAGGCCGGCGTGGCCCCCAACACCCCCCTGCATGTGTCATTGCCCGCCAATGCCACGCAGTTTGAAACCGCCTTCCGCGAGTTCCTGATCACCAAACTGGTCCAGAACGGCGCCGTGGTGCAGCAGAACCTGGGCCAGGCCCTGGAAGTCTCCTACGGTATCCAGGTCGTGCGTCACAACAGCGACCGCCCGCATTTCATCCCTGGGCAGTTCACCATGCTGGCTGCAGGCCTTTTTGCCGCCTACGGCCTGCGCCATGAGCACATCGACGCCCAGCTGGCCGCTGGCCTGGGTCTGACCCTCGCCGCCGACTATGCCAACAGCATCAACTCTGGTGGCCCGACCAACACCGAGCTGATCCTGACCACCACCGTCACGCGCGGCGGCCAGTACCTGGCCCGCAAGACCGACGTGTACTACCTGGAAAACGCTGACACCCCATTGTTCACGCGCCCCTCGTACAAGAACGTCAACATGAAGGTTGTCTCGCAATGAAAACCCCCGCACTTCTTCTGACGGTGCTGGCCGGCGTGGTGCTGGCCGGTTGCGCCAACAACGCTGCGCCGGTGCGCGTCGAGCCCACCTACCAGGAAGCCGCTAGCAGCCAGTTCATCCAGAGCAGCCGCGACGCGGTGACCAAGCTGACCACCGGTTTCGACATGAACTCGCTGGGCGGCGGGCCTGTGCTCGTGGCCACCGTGGTCAACGTCAACGACCTCAGCCGCGCTGCCCCGCTGGGCCGCACGTTGTCCGAGCAGTACGCTACCAGCATGGCGGCCAGCGGCTTCAACGTGAAGGAAATCAAGCTGCGCGGTGACGTGTTCGTGCGCGAAGGCCAGGGCGAGCTGCTGCTGTCGCGTGAGATCAAGGACATTGCCCGCAACCACAACGCCTCGCTGGTGCTGGTGGGTACCTACTCTGCGGCCGCCAACTACACCTACGTGAGCCTGAAGCTGGTGCGCACCGAAGACAGCCGCATCGTGCGTGGCTACGACTACGCGCTGCCCAACGACCGCGACGTGCAACGCCTGCTGGCTGTGCCCCGCTGATCTTTCGTTCTCACCAGGGACTTGTTGCTCCCTCTGCTACCGCAAAAAGGCCGTCTCGACGGCCTTTTTTTGTTGCCCGTTGGCACACCCCGGGGTGCCCGAAACCTCCGCTTCACGGGGCCTCTCCTTGACGACCACGATCCCCGGCGGGGGCATCCCGTGCCCACCCACCTAAAATCACGCCCCATGAACTTCACCGACATGCTGCGCGACGCCACGGCACAGAACAACTCCCTGCTGTGCGTGGGCCTGGACCCTGAACCCACGCGGTTTCCCGCCGCGATGCAGGGCGACCCCCGCAAGATCTATGACTTTTGCGCGGCCATCGTGGACGCCACCGCCGACCTGGTGTGTGCCTTCAAGCCACAGATCGCCTACTTTGCCGCGCATGGTGCCGAGGACCAGCTCGAGCGCCTGATGCAGCACATGCGGGCCAACGCACCGCAGGTGCCGGTGATCCTGGACGCCAAGCGCGGCGACATCGGCTCCACGGCCGAGCAGTACGCCAAGGAGGCCTTCGAGCGCTACGGTGCCGATGCTGTCACGCTGTCGCCTTTCATGGGCTTCGACTCCATCGAGCCCTATCTGGCCTACCACGGCAAGGGCGCGTTTTTGCTCTGCCGCACCTCCAACCCCGGCGGCGACGACCTGCAGACCCAGCGCCTGGCCAGCGTCGAGGGCCAGCCGCTCATGTACGAGCATGTGGCGCGTCTGGCGCAAGGCCCCTGGAACAAGAACGGCCAGCTCGGCCTGGTGGTGGGCGCCACCTACCCGCAGGAGATCGAGCGCGTGCGTGCCATCGCGCCCACGCTGCCGCTGCTGATTCCGGGCGTGGGTGCCCAGGGTGGCGATGCCGCCGCCACCGTGCGTGCCGGGCTGCGCAGTGACGGGCCGATCATCGTGAACTCGTCGCGGGCCATTCTTTACGCGTCCAAAGGCGAGGACTTTGCTGAGGTCGCGCGTGCAGAAGCCATGCGCACCCGAGGCGTTCTGGAAGCTGCCCGGGGCTGAGCCCTCTCCCTCCGACCGCGGTGTCTGGTCCTCTAACGGGGCCGGCACAGCCCAGGCACCAGCCCACCGACCGGACAGCCGCCCCTCTAGGAGCCGACGATGCAGTTGAAATGGCTGGAAGACTTCATCGTGCTGGCGCAGGAGCGCAGCTTCACCCGCGCGGCGGAGCTGCGGCATGTCACCCACCCCGCGTTTGGCCGCCGCATTCGTGCGCTGGAAGCCTGGGCTGGCACGCCGCTGGTGGAGCGCGGCAGCGGTGGCCCGGTCACCCTCACACCTGCGGGGCAGAGTTTTCTGGACACCGCCGGGCAAATGGTGCGCAACCTCACCCAGTCGCACGAGGAGCTGCAAAGCCTGGCCGGACGGCAGGCCCGCACCGTGACCCTGGCCACGGGCCGCACCTTGGCGCGCACCGTGGTGGCCGACTGGCTGGTGCGCCTGCAGCCCATTTTGCAGGGCGGCGAGCTGTGCATTCGCACCCGGGCGCTGGCCGACACCGTGGGCATGCTGGAGCGCAACGAGGCTGATTTTTCGCTCGTGTACCACCACCCGGCCCTGGCCATCCGGCTCGATGCGCGGCAGTTCACGCACCTGACGGTGGCCTCCGACCGGCTGGTGCCCGTCTCGCGCGCCACGGCGCAGGGGCAGGCGTTGCACCGGTTCGGGCCCGACGCCACGCTGGTGCCGTACCTGGCCTACGCCCCCCAGCTGGCCTTGGGGCGGCTGGTGGAAGACCACCTGGCGCACAACCCCCATGCGCCCCGGCTGCAGCGCGTGGTGGAGTGCGACTCGGCCGACGCCCACTACGAATACGTGCAAAAAGGCCTGGGCGTTGCGTGGCTGCCCTGGTCCATGGTGTTTGCCGACTGCAAGGCCCAGCGCCTCGCGCTGGCGGGTGACGCCCGCATGGAGGTGCGTTTTGACGTGCGCCTGTATCGCCCCAAGCGCCGTCTGGGGCCGCTGGCCGAGGCACTGTGGAAGGCCCTGGCGCAGCGCTGATGAGTGTGTGTCCACGGTGAGAGACCTGCGGGTTTCCCCGTGGCGGGCATCGCGAATCAGCACGACCTGGTGCCGTTTTGGCACCAACAGTCAGGGGCCGGTTTTTCACAATCCAATCCATACCTCACCCGCCCCATTCAGCCCCACGCCTTTGCCAAGGAGTTTCACCATGACCACCGTCCGTCCCCTGCGCCGTGCTGCACTGCTGTGCGGCCTGGCCGTTCTCGCTGCCCCTGCCATCGCCCAAGACGCCTACCCCAGCAAGCCCATCACCATCGTGGTGGGCTATCCGCCCGGCGGCAGCACCGACCTGACCGCACGCACGGTGGCCACCGAGCTGGGCAACAAGCTTGGCGTGCCGGTGGTGATCGAGAACCTGGGCGGTGCCGGTGGCGCGATCGGTGCGCAGAAGGTGGCCAACGCCGCACCTGACGGCTACACCCTGCTGGTGGGCGCCAACAACGAGATCGCCATCAACAAGCTCGTGACCAAGAAGGTCAAGTACGACATCAAGGACTTCACCGCCATCGGTCTCATTGCCTCCCAGCCGTTGGTGCTGGTGGCCTCCACCGGCGCGGGCGTCAAGAACATGGCGGAGTTCACGCAGAAGGTGTCCAAGAACCCCGGCAAGTTCAGCTACGGCAGCTCGGGCGTGGGCACGGCGCTGCACCTGGCGGGCGAGGCCGTGAAGGAGCAAGGCAAGCTGTTCATGACGCACATCCCCTACCGGGGCGTGGCGCCGCTCACCAGCGACCTCATGGGCAACAACCTGGAGTACGGCGTGTTCGTGCTCTCCAGCGGCCTGCCGCACATCAAGAGCGGCAAGGTGATTGCACTGGGCACCACCGAGGCCAAGCGCTCCGCCACCACACCCGACATCCCGGCGCTGGCCGAGTCGCCGCAGTACAAGAACGTGGACATCAGCGTGTGGTTTGCGCTCATGGCACCGGCCAACCTGCCCAAGCCGGTGACCGACAAGCTCAAGAAGGCACTGGCCGACAGCCTGCAATCGCCGGACTTCCGCAAGAAGATGGAAGCCAGCGGGTCCACCGTGGCCTCGCCCACCGTGAACATCGACCAGTTCCTGACCACCGAAGTGGCCAAGTACAAGAAGATTGTTGAATTCGCCAAGATCGAAGAATGAGCACCAGCACTCTCCCCTCCACGTCCGTGCAACCCCTGGTGTTTGCGTTACCCGCCCCCGACATCAGCGCCTGGCGGGCAGGCAACACCGGCACCGAAGGCGTGTGGCACTTCGACTCGGGCCGGCCCGGCCGCCACGTGATGATCAGCGCTCTGGTGCATGGCAACGAGCTGTGCGGCGCCTGGGCGCTCAAAGGCCTGCTCGACGCCGGTGTGCGCCCACAGCAGGGCACGCTCACGCTTGCGTTCTGCAACCTCGACGCCTTCGACCGGTTTGACCCCGGCAACCACGACGCCTCGCGCTTCACCGACGAAGACCTCAACCGCCAGTGGCTGGACGAGCGCATCGATGCGGCCGACACCAACGAGCGCCGCCGCGCCGCCGCGCTGCGCCCGTGGGTGGCACAGGCCGACTGGCTGCTCGACATCCATTCCATGCACGAGCCCTCGGCGCCGCTGCTGCTCACTGGCATCCAGCCGCGCAACCTAGCGCTGGCGCGTGCCATGCGCTCGCCCGAGCACATCGTGGTGGACGCCGGCCACAAGGACGGCGTGCGCATGCGTGACTACGGCCGGTTTGGCGACCTGGACGACAACGGCACCCGCTCGCTGCTCATCGAATGTGGCTTCCATGGCGACCCGGCCAGCCGCGCCGTGGCGCAGGACCAGTGTGTGCGCTTTGTCGAACAGTCCGGTGCCCTGAGCGCCGACGCGCTGGCGCAGCAGCTGCCCGGCTGGCGCCTGCCCGACGCACCGCGCCAGTGGGCGCTGGAGGTGACCGGCCCCGTGGTCGCCACCAGCAGCGCCTTCCGCTTCGTGGCGCCGTACACGGGCCTTGAAGTGTTCGAGAAGGCGGGCACGGTGATTGGTGACAACGACGGCGTGCCGGTGGTCACTCCGTACGACGACTGCGTGCTGGTCATGCCCTCGGTGCGCCAAGCACGTGCCGGGGTGACCGTGGTGCGCTTTGCGCGGCGCAGGTTGCTGTAGCCGGTGCGGTGGCTGAATGCCATCTAATTGATAGCTGCTGTGGCATATTCAACCAGCGCTACCGGCCATTTTGGCTTGTAGTCTGGGCCCCAGCACCACACAGGCCAGCGCGGCCACCACCAGCGCAATGCCCGCCCACTGCCAGGGCACCACGCCCTCGTCCAGCAGCAGCCAGCCTGCGGTGAGGCCCACCACCGGCACCGCCAGGCTGAACGGCGCCACGCGGTTGGCGGGGTAGCGCTGCAGCAGGTTGGTCCACAGCGCGTAGCCCACGATGGTGGCGGCCCAGCCCAGGTAGGCCACGGCGGCCCATGACAGCAGCGGCACGCTGGCCAGCGTCTGCCACTGCAGCCAGCGCGCGGCGTCAGGGTCGAACAGGGCGGACAGCGCCATGAACGGCAGCACCGGCACCAGGCTGCTCCAGATCACAAAGGCCAACGGGTCAAACCCCGGGCTGTGCTGCTGCGCCAGCCGCGCCACGATGTTGGACGACGCCCACATCGCCGCGCCACACAGCGTGAGCAGCAGGCCCGCCAGCGTGGTGGCAGCCGCCACCCCCATGCCGGAGCCCGGGCCCACATAGTTCATCGCAAAACACACCAGCCCCAGCGCGGCCAGCCCCATGCCCACGCGCAGCGGCAGCCCCGGGCGCTCGCGCAGCAGCGCAAAGCCCAGCAGCGCCGTGAAGAACACCTGGGTCTGCAGCAGCACGCTGGCCAGCCCGGCCGTCATGCCCACCTTGAGCCCGATGAACAAAAAGCCGAACTGCCCCACGCCCTGGAACAACCCGAACAGCAGCACCCAGCGCCAGTGCATGCGCGGCGGGCGCACCAGCAGCACCAGCGGCAGGGCCGCGCACAGGTAGCGCGCGGCACCCAGCTGGAACGGGCTGAAGCTGCGCAGCCCCCACTTCATCGCCACAAAGTTCACGCCCCAGAGGATCACCACCACCAGCGCCGCGAGCAGGTCGCGCGCACGCAGCGGGCTGGTGGCTGATGCGGCCTGTGCAGCGCCGCTCATTGCGCTGCGCGCGCTGCGTCAATGTGCGCCTTCACACGCTGGGCCAGTGCAATGTCGCCGGGGGTCTCGGGGCTCCATTTGTCCACGGTGCGCGGCTGGTCGCTGGCATCCACGGCGGTGTACACGGCCACGCAGTGCACCACATCCTCCAGCGGCGCGCCGTGTACGGCGCCGCTGCGCACCTCCACCGCCAGGCACATGCTGGTATCGGTGGTGTAAGCCAGGCGCGCGTGCACCTCGACCAGATTGCCCGGCCGGATAGGGCGCACAAAGTGGGCTCCGCCCACAAACTCGGTCACGCAATCCCCCTGGGCCCAGGCGCTGGCGCAGGCAAATCCAGCCTCATCCACCCAGCGCAGCACCGTGCCACCGGGTACGCGGCCCGCCTGGGGCAGGGTCGTCTGGGACGCCAGGAAACGCAGGGTGATCGAGTGCATGCCAGGGGCTCCAAAGGATGGGGATGTGTTCATTATTCTCCAGCGCCCCGGCGGCCGTAGCCCCTTTGCGCACCCGTACACAGCCCGATGCCGGCCGTCCCGCCACGGGCGGGGAAGCTCTGCGTGACTTGACCTGAGTCAAAACCCTACTGCGGACACGTCCCTACATTGAGAACCATTCCGTTTGGCCTTCAGAGCGTGTCGGTGATCCCCTGCGAGATCGTCCACACGTTCTTGAGAGGGCCGCTATCCAGTCGGCGGTGCCGACACCCGCCCCTGGGGCCTATTCCATTGCGCACGCCGCGTTGCCTGCGCCCACTGCCATGTCATTGCTTCACCGTTTGAACCTGCTCGAGAAATTCCTCATTCTGGGGACCATCGGGCTCATGATGAGCGCCTTGCCCACCTACCTGGTGGTGCGCGACTCCCTCCACGCCATCGACCATGCGCGCCTGGAGGCGCAGGGCGTGGCCCCTGCCCAGGCACTCACGCACCTGGTGCAGCGCATGCAGGTGCACCGGGGCCTGTCCGTGGGCATGCTGGGCGGCGATGAGTCGCTGGCCGCGCGCCGCCCCGCCGCGCGCGATGCGGTCAACACCGCCCTGGACGACGTGAGCGCCCGCTTTGCCGCCGCCAAGGTGCCTGCGGCGCAGATGGCGGCCTGGACCCAGGCGCAGCAGACCTGGCGCACCCTGGAGCAGGCCGTGGCCGCGCGCAGCATCGAACAGGTGCAAAGCACGGCGCAGCACACCCAGCTCATCGCGGCGCTGCTGCAGCTCAACGAGGCGCTGGTGCATGCCTATGGCCTGCAGATCGACCCCGAGGCCGACACCCACGCGCTGGTGCAGGCGTCGCTGGCCCAAGCCCCCATGCTGGGAGAAAAGCTGGGCATGCTGCGCGCCCAGGGCGCCAGCGCCTTGGGCAAGCGTGAATTGACGCCCCAGGGCAAGGGCCAGCTGCTGGTGCTGCAGCAGCGCGTGGCCGAACTGCAGGGCGACACCTTCCGGGGGCTGGACCGCGCCCTGCAGGGCAACGCCGAGCTGCAGCGCGCGCTGGGCAGCAGCGTGCAGGCCGTGCAAGGGCAGATCCAGCAGTCGCTGCAGATGGTGGAGCGCGACATCCTCAACGCCACGGAGCTGCAGCTGCCGTCCAAGGATTACTTTGACGCGTTCACCCGCACCATCGAGGCGCTGAACGCGCTCAACAACCTGTCCATGACCAGCCTGGACCAGGCGCTGCAGGCGCGCGTGGCGGGGCTGCAGCGCAATCTGCTGTGGGTGGCGCTGGCCCTGGTCATCACGCTGTCGGCCACCAGTGCGATGGCGCTGGTGTTTGTGCGCTCCATGACCGGGCCGCTGTCGCAGGCCGTGGCGCTGTCACGCGCCGTGGCACAGGGGGACCTGAGCGGCGCACCCATTGCCCATGGCACCAACGAGGTGGGTCAGTTGCTGGAGGCATTGCAGCAGATGCGCACACAACTCACACAGGTGGTGCGCAACGTGCGCAGCGGGTCAGAAAGTGTGGCCACCGCCAGCGTGCAGATTGCCCAGGGCAACACCGACCTGTCGGCCCGCACCGAAAGCCAGGCCAGCGCGCTGGAAGAAACCGCCGCGTCCATGGAGCAGCTCAACGCCACCGTGCGCCAGAACGCCGACAGTGCCCAGCAGGCCAGCCAGCTGGCCGCCAATGCCAGCACCGTGGCCGTGCAGGGCGGTGAAGTGGTGGCGCAGGTGGTGGACACCATGCACGGCATCAACGCCTCGTCGCAGAAGATCTCGGACATCATCGGCGTGATCGACTCCATCGCGTTCCAGACCAACATCCTGGCGCTGAACGCTGCGGTGGAGGCGGCCCGCGCGGGCGAGCAAGGCCGGGGCTTTGCGGTGGTGGCGAGCGAGGTGCGCAGCCTGGCCGGGCGCAGTGCCGAGGCCGCGCGCGAGATCAAGACGCTTATCAGCGCCAGTGTGGAGCGCGTGGCCCAGGGCAGCGCCCTGGTGGACCGCGCCGGCGCCACGATGAGCGAGGTGGTGGGCGCCATCCGCCGCGTGACCGACATCGTGGGCGAGATCAGTGCCGCCAGCCACGAACAGTCCCTGGGCGTGGCCCAGGTGGGCGAGGCCGTGACGCAGATGGACCAGGTGACCCAGCAGAACGCTGCACTGGTCGAAGAGATGGCCGCCGCCGCCAGCAGCCTCAAGAACCAGGCCGAAGACCTGGTGCACGTGGTGTCGGTGTTCCGCCTGGGCGACGATGGCGGCCTGCGCACGGCCGCAGGTGTGCTACGAATTCAATAGCTGCAGCGGCATATTGCACTAGCGCTACCGGTCTGAATGACCCGAATTCCGCTGGAGCGGGCATGAAGGGGCGTCATGGAGGGCCGTACAGCCCCCGGGGTTCAGCCCGCAGGCCCGCGCGCAATGCCCAGCTCGGTCAGCTCGGCGTCGGAGAACACCCGCGAGCGCGTGTGAAAGGCCTTGCCCTCCGGCCCCTCCAGCGAAAACGTGCCGCCCGTGCCTTCGATCACATCGATGATGAGCTGCGTGTGCTTCCAGGTCTCGTACTGCGCGCGCCCGATGTAGAACGGGCAGCCACCGATGTCGCCCAGGTACACATCGCCTGCGCCCATCGTGATCTCACCCGGCAGATAGCAGTTGGCCGCGCTGTTGTCGCAGCAGCCACCACTCTGGTGAAACATGAGCGCAGGGCCATGCTTTGCTTGCAGAAAGGCCACCAGCTCCAGCGCGGCAGGGGTGGCGATGACTTTTTCGACCATGGTTGTCTCCAGCGTGCAATGCAAAAACGCGGCCAGTTGGAACAACGAGCCGCGTCAGTAGAAACGTTTCCAGCGGTTCACAAACCGTCTCTGGCTAGGCGCCTCCGTCGCAGACAGTGGCAGCGCCACGGCCAGAAGGAGCAACGACGCCAGGGGCGGTTTTTGGACCGCCACCCCAGATCAGAAGAAGCCGAGCTTGTTTTCGCTGTAGCTGACGAGCAGATTCTTGGTCTGTTGATAGTGGTCCAGCATCATCTTGTGCGTCTCACGCCCAATGCCCGACTCCTTGTAGCCGCCAAACGCCGCATGCGCCGGGTAGGCGTGGTAGCAGTTGGTCCACACCCGCCCGGCCTTGATGGCGCGGCCCATGCGGTAGGCCACATTGCCGTTGCGGCTCCACACACCGGCGCCCAGGCCGTACAGCGTGTCGTTGGCAATCGCCAGCGCTTCGGCCTCGTCCTTGAAGGTGGTCACGGCCAGCACGGGGCCGAAGATTTCTTCCTGGAAGATGCGCATCTTGTTGTGGCCCTTGAACAGCGTGGGCTGCACGTAGTAGCCGCCTTCCAGGTCGCCGCCCAGGTGGGCCTGGCCGCCACCGGCGAGCACTTCGGCGCCTTCTTGCTTGCCCAGGTCCAGGTAACTCAGGATCTTGGTGAGCTGCTCTTTGGAGGCCTGCGCGCCCATCATGCTGTCGGTGTCCAGCGGGTTCTGGTGCTTGATGGCGGCCACGCGCTTCAAGACACGCTCCATGAATTGGTCGTAGATCGATTCTTGAATGATGGCGCGCGATGGGCAGGTGCAGACCTCGCCCTGGTTGAACGCGAACAGCACCAGGCCTTCAATCGCCTTGTCCAGAAACGCATCGTCCTTGTCCATCACATCGGCAAAGAAGATGTTGGGGCTCTTGCCGCCCAGCTCCAGCGTGGCGGGGATCAGGTTGTTGGCAGCGGCCTGCGCAATCACGCGGCCGGTGCTGGTGGAACCGGTGAACGCGATCTTGGCGATGCGCTTGCTCTGTGCCAGCGGCATGCCCGCCTCGCGGCCGTAGCCGTTGACGATGTTGAGCACGCCGGGCGGCAGCAGGTCGGCAATCAGCTCGACCAGGATGAGGATGGAGATGGGGGTGCTTTCTGCGGGCTTGAGCACCACGCAGTTGCCCGCACCCAGCGCGGGGGCCAGCTTCCAGGCGGCCATCAGGATGGGGAAGTTCCACGGAATGATCTGGCCCACCACGCCCAGCGGTTCCTGGATGTGGTACGCCACCGTGTTCTCGTCGATGTTGCTCAAGGCACCTTCTTGCGCGCGCACGCAGCCCGCAAAGTAGCGGAAGTGGTCCACGGTGAGCGGGATGTCGGCGTTCAGCGTCTCGCGGATGGCCTTGCCGTTGTCCACGGTTTCGGCGTAGGCCAGGCGCTCCAGGTTTTCTTCGATGCGGTTGGCGATCTTGAGCAGGATGTTGGCGCGCGTGGCGGCATCGGTCTTGCCCCAGGCGTCGGCCGCAGCGTGGGCGGCGTCCAGGGCCAGCTCGATGTCTTCGGCCGTGGAGCGCGCGGCCTGGGTGTAGACCTTGCCGCTCACGGGCGTGATGACATCAAAGTACTGGCCCTTGACGGGCGGCACGAATTTGCCGCCGATGAAGTTGTCGTAACGGGGCTTGTAGGTGATCTTGGCGCCAGCGGCGCCGGGGGCTGCGTAAACGGTCATGGTGTTGTCTCCTGCGATGGTTGTGTGCATCGGGCGGACTCGGTGGAGCCTGTCCGATGCCAACCCCTTACTCAAAACACATGCCAGCAGGCCACGGCGCGCGAAGTGTTGATTTCATTGGTTTTTTTCGGCCGTCCAGGGCGGACACCTGTTGCAGCCGCCCGCATCGTGATGTGCCGGGCCGCGACACCTGTCACGAAATGGAACAGTTGGCACACCGCTTGCGCCCACACCCTTGCCCCACGCCGTCGAGCCCGCCATACTGGCCCACACACCACAAGCGGGCCGCCCTGAGCCCGCACGGAGACAAAGCGTGCGCCCCAACACTTCCCCCGTCGCCCTGCGACAGGCCCGCCAGCACCTGCTGGACTCTGGCCAGTGCCCCAGTGGCCTGGTGGACGAGCGCCTGGCGCGCTCCTGGTCGCGCAGCATGGCGGCCGGCCTGCTGCCCACCGGGCGGCCGCAGGCCATCGACCACCCCAGCAGCGGCACGCTGCGCCAGGTGCTGGCCAGCAACCCCGAGCTGCTCGCGCATTCGCGGCCGGTGATGGAATACCTGTTCGAGCAAGTGCGCCACAGCCAGAGCGTGGTGGTGCTGGCCGACCGGCGCGGCATGCTCATGCACACGCTGGGCGATCCGTACTTTGTGGACAAGGCCGAGCGCGTGGCGCTGACCAGCGGTGCCTCCTGGCACGAGGCCCACCGGGGCACCAATGCCATCGGCACGGCGCTGGCCGAGGCCTGCGCGGTGGAGGTGCACGGCGGCGAGCATTTTCTGGAGCGCAACAACTTTCTCACCTGCGCGGCTTCGCCCATCCTGTCGGCCGCGGGCGAGTTGCTGGGCATCCTCGACATCTCGGGCGACTACCGCCACGGCCACGCCCACACGCTGGGCCTGGTGAGCACGGCCGCCCGCATGATCGAAAACCGCCTGCTGGCGGCCACCTGCAAACGCAACATCCGGCTGCACCTGCACAGCGCGCCCGAGGGCATTGGCAGCGTGGCCGAGGGCATCGTGGCCGTGTCGGCCGACGGCTGGATCGTGGGTGCCAACCGCGTGGCCCTGGCGCAGCTGGGCCTGCATGCGGGGGACGTGGGCGCCACCTTGCTGGAGCGGGTGCTGGACGTGCGGCTGGATGACCTGCTCTCGCACCACAAGCGCCGCCCCCAACAGCCGCAGGCTTTGCGCACACTGCAAGGCGCCTTGCTGTTTGCCCAGGTGCAGATGGACGCCGCCTGGGTCGCCACCCCCACACGGCCCACCGCTGCGGCGACTGCTGCGCCCCAGCAAGACGCCCTGGCCCAGCTGGACACCGGCGACGCGCGCTGGCGCGCCGCCGCCGACAAGGCCCGCCGCGTGGTGGGCAAACCGATTGCGGTGCTGGTGCAGGGCGAGTCGGGCGTGGGCAAGGAGGTGTTTGCGCGCGCGCTGCACGCCAGCGGCCCGCGCCGCGATGCGCCGTTTGTGGCCATCAACTGCGCAGCCATCCCCGAGCACCTGATCGAATCCGAACTCTTCGGCCATGTGGCCGGTGCCTTCACCGGCGCGCGCAAGGAGGGCCACCTGGGCCGCCTGCGTGAGGCCCATGGCGGCACGCTGTTTCTCGACGAAATCGGCGACATGCCGCTGGCCCTGCAGACCCGTCTGCTGCGTGTGCTGCAAGAGCGCAGCGTGACGCCCGTGGGCGCCAGCAAGGCCGTGCCGGTGGACTTTGCGCTGGTCTGCGCCACGCACAACCAGCTCATGCAGGCGGCGGAACAGGGGCGCTTTCGGCAAGACCTGTACTACCGCATCAACGGCCTCACGGTGCAGCTGCCCGCACTGCGCGAGCGCAGCGACTTTGTGGCGCTGCTGCAGCGCCTGCTGGCCGACCTGGCCACCGAGCAGGGCCTGGGTTTTGAGGTGCAGGTGGCGCCCGACCTGCTGGCCCGCCTGGCCGCCTACCCCTGGCCCGGCAACCTGCGCCAGCTGGCCAATGTGCTGCGCACCGCCTGCGCCATGCTGGCCGAGGGCGAAGACACCCTGGGCTGGGAGCACATGCCCGACGACCTGGTGCAGGCCCTCACGGCGGTGCCCGCCGGTCCGCGCAGCGATGCTGCAGCGGGCACTGGTGTGGACGGCTTGCCTGCCAGCCTGAGCCTGCAGCAGCTGTCCCAGGCCGCCATCGACCAGGCGCTGCAGGCTGCGCGCGGCAACATGTCGCAGGCCGCTCGCCAGCTGGGCATCAGCCGCCAGACGCTGTACCGCAAACTGAAGATGCCGGTGGCCTGAGGGTCTGCCGGACTTACTGAATTGCTATTCATTTGATAGCTGTTGCGGCATATCGCAATAGCGCTTGTGGCACTTTTGGCTGAATTTTCAGTGCGCAGCATGCCCAGGGCGTGCGCAGGGCACGTCGGGTGGCATCAACCTCTCAGGCCTGCCCGCCCCGTGGCAGCACCAGCCGCGCGCGCAGCCCCGCGCCCGGCGTGCTGAACAGCTCCAGCCGCCCGCCGTGGCTGCGCACCACGCGTTCCACGATGGCCAGGCCCAGCCCCGCGCCCGGCGTGCCCGAGCGTGCCGCGCCATCGCCGCGCGCAAAGGGCTGGCGGATGCGGTCCAGCTCTGCCGGTGCGATGCCGGGGCCCTGGTCCTGCACCTCCAGCCACACGCCGTCGGCATCCGCCCCCGTGCGCAGCAGCACCGGCGGCGTGCCGTGGCGCCAGGCGTTTTCCACCAGGTTGTCCAGCGCGCGGCGCAGGGCCTGGGGGCGCACCGGCACGTCGGGCAGCGTGCCCAGCGCCAGCCGCACGGTGCGCCCATGATCGGCCTGCGCCTCGGCCACGGCCTGGGCCAGGTCGTTGAGCGATGCCGGGGTGGGCACCTCGGCCTCGCCTGCGTTGGAACCGACCCGCGCAAACTGCAGGAACTGGCCCACGATCCCGTCCATCTCGTCGATGCTGCGCGCCATGCTCGCGGCCAGGGGCGCATCCACCTGTGCACCGGCAATCTCCACGCCCAGGCGCAGCTTGGTCAGCGGGGTGCGCAGGTCGTGCGACACCCCGGCCAGCATCAGCGCGCGTTCCTGCTCGGCCGCGGCCAGGCTGTGCGCCATGTGGTTGAAGCTGCGGCCCACGGTGGCGATTTCTTCGGGTCCGTCTTCGGGCAGCGGCGCTGGGGGCTGGCCCTGCGCCAGCTGCCGGGCCGCCGCCACCACCTGCGCCAGCGGGCGGTTGATGTGCCGCTGCAGCCACCAGGCCCCCAGCAGCGCCAGCAGCATGCTGGCCAGCGTGGCGGCCAGCCAGGCGCCGGTGAACTCGCGCGTGGGGAACACGCTGGGCAGGTTCAGCCAATAGGTCTCCGCTCCCTCCGGCCCCTGGTGCACCACACGCAGGGCCAGCACGCCCGTGCTGTCGCGGCGCCATACGGGTTGCGAAGTGTTCGTTGCCGCATCGTCCGCCCCCAGGCGGCGCGACACCGCCTGCACAAACTGCCGCTCCATGGGCGACAGCAGCGCACGCCGCGCAGCGTTCTCCGCCGCCACCGGCGGGGCCGACCGCACAGCCTGCTGGTTGAAGGCTTCGACAAATGCGGCCCGCTGTGCCGGGGGCAGCGCCTGCAGCCCTGCGCGCAGCGCGCCCACATTGCGCGCCACGCCATCGGCCACCTGTGCCACGCGGGGCTGAAAGATCATCTGCCGCACCAGCACGGCCGCCACCAGCTGGCCCAGCACGATGAGCACCGCCATCAGCAGCAGGTTGCGCCCGAGCAGACTGCGCGGCCACCAGCCCCCGGTGGCTTGGGGTGTGGCGGAGGGCGTCATGGCTTGCCTCCGCCGCCCGGCGCTGCGCCATCCGGCACAAACACATAGCCCACGCCCCACACGGTGCGGATGTGGCGCGGCTGGGCAGGGTCGGCCTCGATGAGTTTGCGCAGGCGCATCACCTGCACATCGATGCTGCGGTCGGTGGCCGTGTGGTCGGGGCCATAGGCCAGTGCGATGAGCCGGTCGCGGCCCAGAGGCCGGTGCGGTTGCTGTACCAGCGCCTGCAGCAGCGCGAATTCGCCCGTGGTCAGGGGCACGTCTTGCGCACCTTGGCCGCCCTCGCCACCGTTGCGCTCCAGCCGGCGCTCGTCCAGCCACAGCGTGAACGCGCCAAACGCGATGTGCCCGCCCGTCTGGCGCGGCCCGGTGTGCGCACCCAGCAGGCGCTGGCGGCGCACCATGGCCTGGATGCGGGCCAGCAGCTCGCGCGGGTTGAAGGGTTTGGGCAGGTAGTCGTCGGCGCCCATCTCCAGGCCCACGATGCGGTCCACGGGGTCTCCCCTGGCCGTGAGCATCAGGATGGGAATGGTCTCGCCCTGCGCGCGCAGGCGGCGGCAGATCGACAGGCCATCCTCGCCCGGCATCATCACGTCGAGCACCAGCACATCAAAGCGCTCGCGCTGCAGCAGCACATCGAGCGGGCCCGCGCCATCGACCGTGCGTACGCTGTAGCCCTGGTCGCTCAGGTAGCGCTGCAGCAGCGCACGCAGGTCGGGTTCGTCATCGGCGACCAGGATCTTGGCCAGGGCTTCCGTCATGGGGCGGTGTGTGGGTGTGGCAGCGGGTGGGTGCAGCCAAGGCTGCGTGCCAATGGTAGGGCCGAAAACACCGGGTGCCAGCGCGGGCAGGTGCTCCGGTGCATGACAACGCATGACACGCGCCGGTGGTTTGTCATGCTTTGTCATACATCGTGCAGCGGGCGCCACAACTGGCTCATACCTGGCGGCCATAGTTCAGGCCAGAGCAGCACCCCGCTGCTTCGTACCCCCTGTTCTGTTGCAAGGAGCCGACCGCCATGTTCCCTTCCGTCCCGACACCGACCGCCTCTGTTGCCACTTACCGCGCCATGCTGCTGGCCGCCTTGGCCGTGGCGGCGCTGCTGCTTCTGACAGCGAACGATGCCAACGCACGCAGCCGCCACACGGTGGAGCACAACGCCGACGGCAGCACCACCGCCCGCACCGGCGTGGTCCGCGCAGCGCCGGGCGGTGGGGGCGTGCTGCGCGGCCGCAGCGTGTCCACCGACGGCCAGGGCCACGGCAGTGTGCGCAGCGGCGCTGCCGTGGTGGGCCCCAACGGCGCCATGGCGGTGCGCCAGGGCCAGAGCGCAAGGAATGCCGATGGCACGGCCAGCCACAGCAGCACCTTGGCCGCACAGGGCGACCGGGGCACGCTGCAGAGCACGGGCGCCGCTACGCGCAGCGCCGACGGCAGCTTGACCCAGGGCCGCACCACCACGGCCACCAGCGCAGCCACTGGCAACAGCGTGCAGACCAGCAGCTCGTACACCGCGGACACCGGCCGCACCCGCAGCGCCAGCTGCTTTGACGCCAGCGGCGCCCCCATGGCCTGCCCCGCGCGGCCCTGATCCATTACCTTCCATTCATTGAGCCAGGAGATCCCGCATGTCCCGTCCTTCAAACCCACTCTTTGCATTGGCCCCCCTGCGCACAGGCCTGGGCGTAGCGCTGTGCGCGCTGGCCGCCGTGTTGACCCCACCCGCCCACGCCCAGCTGCGGGGGCTGGGGCCTTTCGCGCAGGTGCGCGACACCGCTGCGGCCTTGCCCGCCGGTGTGCAGCGCGTGGCCGATGTGCCCTATGGTGCGGACCCGCTGCAGCGCATGGATGTCTACCTGCCCGCCGCTGGCGGTGCCGCCAGCAGCGCTGCGGAGGCCAGCGGCACACGCGCTCCGGTGATCTTCATGGTGCATGGCGGCGCCTGGCGCACGGGCGACAAGGCCATGTCCCGCGTGGTGCAGGAGAAGGTGGCGCGCTGGGTGCCCAAGGGCTTTGTGTTCATCTCGGTGAACTACCGCCTGTACCCCGCCGTGAACGTGCTGCAGGAGGCGCGGGACGTGGCCATGGCACTGGCCGCCGCGCAAAGCCTTGCCGCCAGCTGGGGCGCTGATGCATCGCGGTTCATCCTGATGGGGCATTCGGCGGGCGCGCACCTGGTGTCGCTCATCAATGCATCGCCCACCCTGGCCCAGCGCGAGGGGGCCTGGCCCTGGCTGGGCACGGTGTCGCTGGACAGCGCGGCGCTCAATGTGCCGGTGGTGATGACCGCGCCGCACTACCCGTTCTATGACGAGGTGATGGGTGCCAACCCGTTGTTCTGGGCCGCAGTGTCGCCGTACCACGCGCTGTCGGGGCCGGTGCCGCCGTTCCAGTTGGTCTGTTCCACCGAGCGCCCCGACCACCCCTGCCTGCAGGCCCAGGGCATGGCCCGCCGCGTGCGCGACCTGGGCGGCCGTGCCGAGGTGCTGCCGCAGGAGCTGACCCACGGCGAGATCAACGCGCAGCTGGGCCTGGAGAGCGCCTACACGCGGGCCGTGGAGACCTTCATGGCCTCGCTGGATGCGGTGGTGGCGCAGCGGCTCAAGTAGTTGCGCTCAGTCCGCTTGCACGGCCCGCCGCAGCGCGGCACGCGCCAGCAGGCGGGTGGAGTCCAGCGTGGGCAGCGGGGAGTTGGCGTCGCTCAGGATCAGCGGGATCTCGGTGCAGCCCAGCACCACGGCATCGCAGCCGTCCTCGCGCTGCATGCGGGCGGTGACTTGCTGGAACAGGGCCACGCCCTCGGGGCGAATGACGCCGGGCACCAGCTCGTCCATGATGATGCGGTTGATCTCGCTGCGCTCGGCCTCGGTGGGGCGCACCCATTGCAGGCCCCGGGCCTGCAGCGCATCGGGGTACACGCTGCTGTCCACCAGCCAGCGCGTGCCGGTGAGTGCCAGGCGCCGGTGGCCGCGCGCTGCCGCCTCGGCCGCCACCACCTCGGCAATGTGCAGCCAGGGCAGCGGCGAATGGGGCAGCACCCGGTCCATCGCCTGGTGGATGGTGTTGTCGGGGCAGATCAGAAAATCTGCGCCTGCACGCGCCAGCTTGTGGGCGGAGGCCAGCATCAGGTCGGCCACGCCTTGCAGGTCATGCCGGTCCAGGCAGTCCACATAGTCGGCCAGCGACGGCGTGTGCAGTGTCACCTCGGGGTGCGCATGCGGGCGGCCCAGCAATGCGGCGCCTTCGGCGCACAGGGTGCGGTAACACAGGGCGGCCCCTTCGGCGGAGCAGCCCACGATGCCGATGTGTTGGGGCATGACGGTGGTCCTGAGCGGTTGCAAAGGCCCATTATTGCCACCGCGCTGCCTTGGCCTGGCCCCAGCGCTGTGTCCGTCAGTCTCCACGCACCCTTTGGGCAAATCCGCGGGTGCTGAACTGCTCCAGCACAAAGTCCACAAACACCCGGGTGCGGGCGGGCAGCAGCTTCTTGCTGGGGTAGTACAGCGAGGTCGGACCTGCATCGGCCCACCAGCCGGGCAGCACCCGCACCAGGTCGCCCCGCGCCAGCCAGGGCTGCGCAAACGGCATGGGCAGCACGGCCAGGCCCAGGCCCATCAGCGCGGCCTGGCACATGGCCTCGGGGTCGTCGAACACGACGCGCGGGCGCAGCTCCACGGGGGCGGCATCGCCCGCCTTGTTGCGCAGCGTGGTGAGGTTGATGCGCCCGGTGCGGATGTTGCGCCGTGCAATGCCATCCCACTGCGCCAGGTCCGCCGGGTGGCGTGGTGCCCGCTTGCGGCCCTGCAGCAGTGCAGGTGCGGCCACAACCACCAGGTGGATGGGACCCAGCGTGCGCGCCACCATGTCGGGGTTCAGGTTCAGGCCGCCGCCAATGCCGGCGTCAAAGCCCTCGCCGATCAGGTCCACCTGCCGGTTCTCAAAGCGCCAGTCGGGCTGGATGGCCGGGTAGCGCTGCAGGAACTCGGTGAGCAGCGGCACCAGGTACGCGCGGCCAAAGGCCTGGCCCATGCTGACCTTGAGCGTGCCCGCAGGCTGCTGCTCGGCCTCGGCCGCGTGGTCCACCGCATCGGCCAGTGCGGTGAGTGGCGGGCCCACTTGCGCCAGGAGGCGCTGCCCGCCCTCGGTCAGCGTGAGGCTGCGCGTGCTGCGCTGGAACAGCCGCACGCCCAGGCTGGCCTCCAGCCTCGCCACGTTCTTGCTCACGGCGGCGGGCGTCAGGCCCATGAGCCGTGCGGCGGCCGAAAAGCTGCCCGACTGGGCGGACTGCACAAACGATTCGAGGTGGCTGAGGGGTTGCATGCGGTGTATTTTCAACCAAGGGTTGAAAGATATACAGCCCATTCATGGCTACCGGAGCATGAGTGTTTTTCTGACACTGCAGGTCTTCCCGGTTCGGTTGCGAACCATTTTCTGAATACATCTCGTTGGAGAAACAACATCATGTCTTCCGTGTCTGAAACATCCCCGGTCTCCGCCCCTTCATCGCCTGGTCGCCCGCTGGCGGGCAAGGTCGCGCTCGTCACCGGCGGCGCACGCGGCATTGGCGCGGCCATCGTGCGGCGCCTGGCGCGCGACGGGGCGGCCGTGGCCTTTACCTACAGCAGCTCTGCAGCGCCTGCGCAGGCGCTGGTGGCGGACATTGTTGCGAGCGGCGGCAAGGCCCTGGCCCTGCAGGCCGACAGCGCCGATGCCGTCGCCCTCACGCAGGCGGTGGACCGCGCCGCGCGCGAGCTGGGCCGCCTGGACATCCTCGTCAACAACGCGGGCGTCGCCATCGCGGGTGAAATCGGCAGCTTTGCGCTGGCCGACTTTGACCACACGCTCAACGTCAACGTGCGCGCCGTGTTCGTGGCCACGCAGGCCGCCGTGCGTCACATGGGCCAGGGCGGTGCCTATGGCCGCGTGATCACCATCGGCAGCACCAACTCCGACCGCGTGCCATGGCCCGGCTTCAGCGTGTACGGCATGAGCAAGGCCGCCATCGTCGGCCTGACCAAGGGCCTGGCGCGCGACCTGGGCCCGCGTGGCATCACGGTGAACAACGTGCAGCCCGGCCCTGTGAACACCGACATGAACCCCGCCGACGGCCCCATGGCGGGCGACATGCACGGCCTGATGGCCCTGAACCGCCATGCCCACCCCGACGAGATCGCGGGCATGGTGGCTTATCTGGCCGGCCCGGAGTCGGGCATGGTGACGGGGGCGAGCTTGCTGATCGACGGCGGGTTTGCGGCTTGAGGGAAGTCAGCACGGCGCTCACTGCGTGGGCTTTCGCGCCCGGGGCTTTTTCTGCACCGCAGGGCCGTGGGTTGCCAGCTCTTTGGGCGTGAGCAGGTAGGCGGGGTTGTTGGCCACCATCTCCACCGCCAGGTCGATGAAGGCCCGCACACGCGCAGGCAGCGCCGTGCGGCTGCCGTAGTACACGTAGAGCGCCAGGTGCTGCGCCACATGCTGGGGCAGCAGCGGCACCAGCTGGCCGCTGCGCACCAGCGGCGCGGCCGTCACGCCCACCAGCTGGCCCACCGCGTGGCCGCCCAGCACCGCACGGGCCTCCACCTCGATGTCGTTGGTGCAGAAGGTGGGGTGGATGGTGCGCGCCACGATGTCGTCGCCCACCTGGAACTCCCAGGGCATGGGCTTGCCGGTGGACGCATGGCGAAAGCCGCTGCAGCGGTGCTGCGCCAGGTCGTCGATGCTGTCCGGCGCACCGTGGCGTGCGATGTAGGCGGGTGCGGCGCACACGATGAGCTGCAGCGTGAGCAGCCGCCGCGCCACCACGCCACCCTCGGGCGGGTAGCCCGAGCGGAAGCCGACATCCACGCGGTCTTCCACCCAGTTGCCGATGCGGTCGTCGAGCTGCACATCGGGCTCCACCAGCGGGTGGCGGCGGCAGAACTCGTGCAGCACCGGCCAGATCACCTCCAGCAGGATGGAGCGTGGCGCCACGATGCGCAGCGGCCCCGCCATTGCCTCACGCCCGCGCCGCGCGCCCTGCACCGCGTGCTGCAACGTGGCCAGGCCCGGCTGCGCCGACGCCAGGAACTGGCGCCCTTCTTCGGTCAGGCTCAGGCTGCGCGTGGTGCGGTGGAACAATCGCACGCCCAGGTGCGATTCGAGCTGCACCAGCAGCTGGCTGGACGCCTGCGGCGTGATGCCCTGCGCGGCCGCCGCCTGGCGCAGGCTGCCCAGCTCGGCGGCCTTGACGAAGTTGGCGATGGCGCGCAGTTCATTGATGGCCATGGTGGACAGGCAATGTGCGGGGCGGCTGCGTGGTGGATTGGCAAGCATTGCTTGCGAATGAATCCATAGATTATGGGCTAGTCGCATGGCAATGGCTTGCCTAAAGTCCACCGCCATGGGCACCGCCCATTGCTCAACACCGCCTCAAGGACCAACCATGAACGCCGCACACACCACCCCCACCACAGCCATTCCCACCACCCGTTCTTCCTACCCCCGCGTCTGGCTGATCACCGGCGCCTCGCGTGGCATCGGCGCGCGCATTGCCGAGGCCGCGCTGGCCCAGGGCGATGCCGTCATCGCCACGTCGCGCGATGCCGCATCGGTCGAAAAGCGCTTGGGCGCACACGATGCCCTGCTGCCCCTGGCGCTGGACGTGACCGATGAGGCCCAGGCCCGCCACGCTGTGGGCGCGGCACTCGACCGCTTCGGCCGCATCGATGTGCTGGTCAACAACGCGGGCTACGGCCTGCTGGGCGCGGTGGAAGAGGCCACCGCCGACGAGGTGCGGCGCCTGTACGACACCAATGTGTTTGGCCTGCTGCATGTGACCCGCGCTGTGCTGCCTGCCATGCGCGCGCGCCGCGCCGGGCATGTGGTCAACATCTCGTCGCTGGGCGGCGTGCAGTCGGCCGCCGGGTTTGGCCTGTACTGCTCCACCAAATTCGCGGTCGAGGGCATCACCGAGGCGCTGCATGCCGAGCTGGCGCCGCTGGGCATCCACGCCACCGTGGTGGAGCCGGGGTACTTCCGCACCGAGTTTCTGGACAGCGCTTCGCTGGCCGTGTCGCCCCGGGTGCTGGACGACTACGCCGAGAGCGCCGGTGCCGTGCGCGAAGCCGCCCGCCGCATCAACCTGAATCAGCCCGGCGACCCGGTGCGCCTGGCCCAGGCCGTGATGCAGCTGGTGGCCAGCCCCACGCCGCCGCTGCGCCTGCCGCTGGGCACGGACACGCTGCAGACCATTGCCGACAAACATGCCTTTGTGGCAAAAGAGACGGCGCAGTGGCGTGCGGTGGCGGCGTCCACAGACTTCCCGGTGCAGGAAGCCGCGCTTCAGGCGGCGTGAGTCCCTGCTCCTCTTGGGGTAGCTGGCAGCACCCTGCCGTCAGGCGGCAGGGGCTGTTGGGCCTCCCATTTTTGGGTCGGTGCTGGGGGCTGACCACGCTCACACAGGCCGTGCAAACTCCATCACCCAGTTCACCTCCCAGGTCGCGCCGCCATCGTCCGAAAACGCCTGCTGCCAGCGCGGGGCGCCGGTGTGCATCTGCGACCACTCGAAGCGCACGCGCACCGGGCGGCCTTCGAACAGCTCCTCGCCTTCAAACAGGCCCACACCGCCCTGGAAGCCACCCACCACGGGCGGCAGCAGCAGGCCATTGGCCGGGTCCAGGCCGCCCGTGAGGTTGTCCAGCCAGTAGATGCTCCAGCGCTGCGTCACGGGGTTGAACACACGCAATGCCATGCCCACGTAGCCGGGCTTCCATGCCAGCGGCGTGAAGTCGTCGAAGTTGCCGATGCCACCGGGTAATGGACGTGCGGTGCCCGTGGCGTCAAACACCTCCCAGTCGTGGCAGCCCGCGAGCCTGCGCACCAGCCGCGTGTTGCGAATGCGCCAGGGGCCCATGAGGAAATCGAAGTCGCGCGCAGCGCTGGGCGCCACGGTGGGCGACGGGATGGGAGTGAGGCGGGCTGGGGTGGACATGGTGGGGCTCCGTGGTGGTTGATGCATCAGGGGGAGAGGTGTGCGGGTGCGTCACGCATGCAACGCCGAGCGCGCGGTGGGCTGCAGGCGGAGCACCTCGGGCTCTGCCGCCAGCCAGGGCGCAAGACCGGGCGCCACGTCACGCGCCCAGGCCCCGCTGTCGGTAAACGATGTCAGCGCAGCCTCGTCGCCAAACAGGGCCAGGCCCACCAGCACGGGTTCGCCTTCGCGCACCGGCAGGCGGGCAAACGTGTTGGGGCTGTGCTCGGTGCAGAACCAGGCGATCTCGCGCGCGCCGCCGCGCTGCAGGGTGGGCGTCATGCGGTGGCGGCAGAAGTCCAGCAGTGGTGGTGTGGCGGGCTCACGCAACGGCACCACGGTGACCTGCAGGACGCCAGCGGTGGCACCCTGCGCGCCCGGCTGCGGCCTTGCATGGTGCGGCAGGGCCGCCGTGGCGCCGGGCCAGGCGGGGCAGAGCAGGTGCACGTTGTCCGAATCGATCATGGTCGCATTGGCGGCGTTGCGGTGTGCCGCCCACACGGGGCCGCCATAGAAGCCCTCCAGCGCGCGGTGGCGCGCCTGCATGTCGGCAAAGCTGCGGAGCCAGACGAACTGGGCGGGCCGGTCCAGGTCGCGGAACTGGCCCAGCACGCGCATGCCGAGCGCCTCCTGGGTTTCCACAAACTCCCGGTCGAACAGGTCGATGAGCACCTCGCGCTGTTGGGAGTGCAAGGTGTACTGGCGCAGTTCGACGATGGCGTGGGGATCGGTGGTGGGCATGGGGGCTCCTGAAAAGGTAGGGGGGGCAACAAGGCCAAGACAGGCCTGCAGTGTGTGCACCTATACCTGCCAACCAATGGCAGGTATTTGCGCTATCTTTGGTGTTCTGTCTTTTTGCACCACCCCTGCCAAAACCCATGCGCGCCAGCCGTTTGTTGTCCCTCCAGATGCTGCTGGAAACGCGGGGCCGCATGAGCGCGCAGGCGCTGGCCGATGCGCTCGAGGTGTCGGTGCGCACGCTCTACCGCGACGTGGACCAGTTGAGCGCCGCCGGTGTGCCCATCTATGCCGAGCGGGGGCGACACGGCGGTTTTGCGCTGTTGCCGGGCTGGAAGACCACGCTCACCGGCCTCACGCCGTCGGAGGCGCAGGCCGTGTTCCTGAGCGGCCTGCCCGGCCCTGCGCAAGACCTGGGCCTGGGCGGTGACGTGGCGGGGGCGCGCCTGAAGCTGCTGGCCGCGCTGCCTGCCGCCTGGCGCGACGGCGCGCAGCGCGTCAGCACCCGTCTGCACCTGGACCCGTTGGACTGGTACCGCGAGAGCGACCCCACGCCGCACCTGCCCACGGTGGCGGCCGCCGTGTGGAGCGGCCACCAGATCACCCTGCGCTATGAGGGCTGGGCGCGCACGGCAGAGCGCACGGTGAGCCCGCTGGGCCTGGTGCTGAAAGCGGGCGTGTGGTACCTGGTGGCCTTGCCCACGGGAGCAGACGCGCGCGGGCCACGCACCTACCGGGTGTCGAACATCCTCGCGGCCACAGCGCTGGACCAACCAGCCAGGCGCCCCGCACGCTTTGACCTGCCGGGTTACTGGGCCGCGTCGATCCGGCGTTTTGAGTCAGGCCTGTACACGGGCGAGGCCGCACTGCTCGCCACGCCCGAAGGGTTGCGGGGGCTGCGTGCGCTCAGCAGTGCGGTGGCGCATGCGGTGGCTGCCGCTCCACCGTCCCGCCGCAAGGACGGCCGCACGGCCGTGACGATCCCCATCGAGTCGGTGGAGCATGCCTGCGGGCAGCTGATGCGGCTGTCGCCCCAGGTGGAAGTGCTGCGGCCCGTGGCATTGCGCCGCGCGCTGGTGGCGCGGGTGCAGGCCACGGCGCGGCTGTATGGGCTGGCCGCCGGATGAGGCATGGGAAGTATCTGCTGCAAATTAGATAGCGGCAAAGTCATTGTTTGTGGGCGCTACCGGCCCATAGGGTCATCGAAGCCTGTTCCAAGGCAGTTCTTGAGTGGACCCGGCGTGCGCGGTGCGCTCACAGCCCCCGTTCCACCATGTCCAGCAACCGCTGGCCCAGCAGGTCCAGCATCTGTTGGGGCGTGCCGCGCAGCGGCCCGTCGATGGCCAGCAGCGCCATGCCATGCACGGTGGACCAGGCCAGGTATTCGGCGCCGGGGCGGCGCCCGGGCGGCAGGGCGCCCGCCGCCACCAGGTCGTCCAGTGCGGCGCTCAGGTGCTGGAAGGGGTTCAGCCCCGTGGCACCGCCCATGGCGGGGTCGGGGGTTTGCTGCACCGTGAAGCGGCCACCGAAGGCGGTGCGAAAGAGCCCTGTCTCGGTGTGCGCAAACCGCAGGTAGCCGGCGCCCACGGCGCGCACCTTGGCGTGGGCCTGCTCGGTGGGCGTGCCGGTGGTGGGCACAAGGGCCAGCTCGGCCTCCATGGACCGCGCGGCGGCGGCCACGGCAGCGGCGCGCACGGCGCCCAGCAGGTCGTCGCGGTTGGCGAAATGACGATAGGCCGCATTGGGCGCCACACCCGCGCGGCGTGTGGCCTCGCGCAGCACCACCGCATCCGGCCCGCCCTGGCGCGCCAGTTCAATGCCCGCGTCCAGCAGCGCACGGTGCAGATCCCCGTGGCGGTAGGTGGCGCGTGCGGCGGGTGCGCTGGAGGGGGCAGCTTTGTTGCGGGTGCTTACGGTCATGGATCGTTGGGATGTGGACACTGTCCATTATCTTTGTTATTGTTTGTGGACGGTGTTCACAATTGCACGCCGAAACCCTTCCTGCCCCGTCCATGTTCCCCAGGAGACCCCCATGAAAGTCGAGCCCTACCTGATGTTCGAAGGCCGCTGCGATGAAGCGCTGGAGTTTTACCGCCACGCTTTGGGCGCCCAAGTCACCATGCTCATGCGCTACAAGGACAACCCCGAGCCCGCCGCCGGCGAGGGCTGCGCCGATGGCAGCGGCCCGGGCCCCACGCCCGAGATGGTCATGCACGCCTCGTTCACCGTGGGCTACACGCAGATCATGGCGTCGGACGGCATGGGCTCGGGCCACGCGAACTTCCAGGGCATCTCGCTGGCGCTGAGCCCCGCCAATGCGGCCGATGCCAAACGCTATTTCGACGCGCTGGCCGATGGCGGCAAGGTGCAGATGCCGCTCAGCAAGACCTTTTTCTCGCAGGCGTTTGGCATGGTGGCCGACCGCTTTGGCGTGCCCTGGATGGTGGTGGCCCCTGAATGAGTGCAACCGCCATCACCACCGCCGACTCCCCCACAGGAACCCGCATGCTCGCTCTCTATGGCCACCCTTTTTCGTCCTACACCCAGAAGGTGCTGATCGCGCTGTACGAGAACGGGACACCATTCGAACTGCTCAATCTTGATCCCGCAGAGCCCGTCAGCCATTCGGCCGACTGGTTGCGCCACTGGCCGCTGGCGAAGTTTCCGGTGCTGGTGGACGGTGACCACACGGTGGTCGAAAGCAGCATCGTGATCGAGCACCTGCAGCTCTCGCACCCGGGGCCTGTGCCGCTGATTCCCGCCGATGCCCGGGCAGCACTGGACGTGCGCTTCATGGACCGCTTCTTTGACCTGCACGTGATGGCCCCGGTGCAGCACGCGGTGAATGCCGCGCTGACCGGCAACGCCGAGCGCAAGGCAGAGGGCGTGGCCTGGGCTGCGGAGAAGCTGGAGAAAGCCTACGCCTGGCTGGAGGGCATGTGGGCAGGGCGCACCTGGGCGGCGGGCGAGCCGTTCTCGCTGGCCGACTGCGCAGCGGCGCCCTCGCTGTTCTATGCCGACTGGACGCACCCCATCGCGGCCACCTACCCGCAGCTGCGCGCGTACCGTGCCCGGCTGCTGGCGCGCCCCTCGTTTGCACGCGCGGTGGAGGGTGGGCGTCCGTACCGCCACTACTTTCCGCTCGGTGCGCCCGACCGCGACTGAGCGGCGTCCCCACCACTTCACCAGGAGACTCCCATGATGAATCCCGAACCCCACGCTATGCACCGCTGGCTGCAGCAGCTGCTGGGCGATTGGACCTGCGAGTCCCTGGCCGACATGGGCCCGGGCGAACCCGCCGCGCAAAGCCGGGGCACCGAGCAAGTGCGCGCGCTGGGCAGCCTGTGGGTGCTCTGCGATGGGGCGGGCGCCATGCCCGGCGGGGGCGGCGACGCCCGCATGCTGATGACGCTGGGCTACGACCCGGACCAGCAGGCGTTCGTCGGCACCTGGGTGGGCTCGATGATGACGCATATGTGGGTGTACCGTGGCACGCTGGATGCCGACCAGAAGGTGCTGACGCTGGAGACCGAAGGCCCCAGCTTCAAGGCCGACGGCGCCACCATGCGCTACCGGGACGTGATCACCGTCATCAGCGCCAACGAGCGCACGCTCACCTCGTTCGGCCAGCAGCCGGACGGCAGCTGGAAGCAGTTCATGCAAGCCAAGTACACCCGAACTTCCTGAGCCACTGCGCGGCTTCCCCCTGAAAGGCGACGTAACCGGAGGGCTGGCCAAGCCAGATCCACAGCCGCACTGGTATTCCACCCCGCCAGTCGCCAGCGCAACGCGCATGACACACTGCGCTGCCAATCTCTTTTGATTTCCACCGTCCCATGACCCTCCGCATCGAAGGCCGCGCACGCTGGCCCGCACTCATCCTGCTGTGCCTGGGCGAGCTGATGATCGTGCTCGACACCACCATCGTGAATGTCGCGCTGCCCAGCATCAAGGCCGACCTGGGCTTTACCGAAACCTCGCTGGTGTGGGTGGTCAACGCCTACATGCTTACCTTTGGCGGCTGCCTGCTGCTGGGTGGGCGGCTGGGCGATCTGTATGGCCACCGGCGGCTGTTCCTGGCGGGCATCACGCTGTTCACCATCGCATCGCTGGCCTGCGGGCTGGCCAATACACAGGGGCTGCTGGTGGCGGCGCGCGCGGTGCAGGGCGTGGGCGGCGCGGTGGTGTCGGCCGTGGCGTTGTCGCTCATCATGAACCTGTTCACCGAGCCCGGCGAGCGTGCGCGCGCCATGGGTGTCTACGGCTTTGTGTGTGCCGGGGGCGGCAGCATTGGGGTGCTGCTGGGCGGGGTGCTCACCAGCGCATTGAGCTGGCACTGGATCTTTCTGGTCAACATCCCCGTGGGCGTGGCCATCTACCTGGCCTGCCTGGCGCTGCTGCCGGGCGGCAAGGGGCAGGCCCACGGGCAGCGGCTGGACGTGGCGGGCGCCGTCACCATCACCGCGTCGCTGATGCTCGCGGTGTACGCCATCGTCAACGGCAACGCGGCCGGGTGGACCTCGCTGCAGTCGCTGGGGCTGCTGGGGGCGGCGGTGGCACTGCTGGCGGCGTTTTTGTTCATCGAGTCGCATGTGGCTGCGCCGCTGGTGCCCCTGCCGCTGTTGCGGCTGCGCAATTTGGCCATCTCCAACGTGGTGGGCGTGCTGTGGGCGGCGTCGATGTTTGCGTGGTTCTTTCTGTCGGCGCTGTACATGCAGCTGGTGCTGGGCTACGACGCCATGCAGGTGGGCCTGGCGTTCCTGCCGTCCAACCTCATCATGGCGGGCTGCTCGCTGGGGCTGTCGGCCTGGGTGGTGATGCGTTTTGGCATTTGCCGCACGCTGGGCTGGGGGCTGCTGCTGGCGGCGGTGGGCCTGGCCCTGTTTGCACTCGCGCCCAACGAGGGGCGTTTTGTGATCCACGTGCTGCCCGGCATGCTGCTGCTGGGCGTGGGCGCCGGCATTGCGCTCAACCCGCTGCTGCTGGCCGCCATGGGCGATGTGAAGCCCGAAGACTCGGGGCTGGCCTCGGGGGTGGTGAACACGGCCTTCATGATGGGCGGCGCCCTGGGCCTCGCCATTCTGGCCAGCCTGGCCGATGCGCGCACCGACCACCTGCGCCAGGCCGGTGCCAGTGTGCAGCAGGCGCTCAATGCAGGCTACCAGCTGGCGTTCTGGGTGTCGGCCTTGTGCTCGCTGGTGGCCGCCGTGCTGGGTGGTTTCGTGTTGCGCCCAGCACCGCAGCCGTCCGCCACCGCGCCTTCCCACGCGGGTGCCGTGTGAAGAGATAAGGCGCTATTTAATTGATAGCTTTTCAGGCATATTCCACTAGCGCATGCAGTCATTTTGGCTTGAAATGGTGGCGAAGCTGTGTGCGCACGCTGTGCGGCACTGTCCTGTATGCCGCACCGCACTGTTCCACCCAGCGCACTTCTGAAAGCGGCCGCTGGCCTTATCTTTGGCAGGCGTGCTGCCCGATAGCCGGTGGCGCAAACCCAAGGAGTCCTTGATGTCGTCCTCCCCCACCGTGTCTTCGTCTGCCGCCAGCCTGCCCGTCGTGCAGGCCCAGGCGCTGGGTCCGCTGTGGCCCACGATGGACCCGTTCCTGTTCTGCGCCCACCATGACGACGCCTACCCCGCAGGCAACGGCGCGTTTGCACCAGCCGTGTCGCTGGAGGGCCGCCAGATCGGCAGCGACTTCAGCCGCAAGGACGGCTGGAGCATGTACCACGGCGACACCGTGCCCGGCTTTCCGGGCCACCCGCACCGGGGCTTTGAAACCGTCACCCTCGTGCGCAAGGGCCTCATCGACCATTCCGACTCGCTGGGCGCTGCCGCGCGCTTTGGCGGGGGCGATGTGCAGTGGGTCACGGCGGGCAAGGGCATCGTGCATTCGGAGATGTTCCCGCTGCTCAACGCCACCGAGCCCAACCCGCTGGAGCTGTTCCAGATCTGGCTGAACCTGCCCGCGAAGAACAAGATGGTGGAGCCGCACTTCACCATGCTGTGGAACGAGCGCATTCCGCGCCTGGTCCACCACGACGACGCAGGCCGTGCCACCACGGTGACGGTGGTGGCGGGCGCCCTGCCCGGCGCGCCCGCGCCGCTGGCGCCGCCACCCGAGTCCTGGGCTTCGCAGCCCGAGGGCGATGTGGCTATCTGGACGCTGCGCATGGACCCCGGCGCGCAGTGGACGCTGCCCGCCGCGCGCGGCCAGGGCACGCGCCGCATGCTGTACTTCTTTGTGGGCGACAGCCTGCGCGTGGGCCCGCAGGACGTGGGCCAGCACGCCGCGCTGGAGCTGGTGGCCGGGCAGGACTGGCAGCTGACCAACACCGGCGCCACGCCGCTGGAATGCCTGCTGCTGCAGGGCCAGCCCATCGCCGAGCCCGTGGCGCAGTACGGCCCGTTTGTGATGAACACACAGGCCGAGATCATGCAGGCCATGAACGACTACCGCCGTACCCAGTTCGGCGGCTGGCCCTGGCCCGACCAGGACCCGGTGCACGGCACCGAGGCGCGGCGTTTTGCGCGCTACCCGGGCCAGACGGAGGAAGAGCGCCCGGCCGAGGCCCTGTCGGGCGCATAGGGTTGTTCTCCAGGCCCTGCCAAGCTTTCACGGGGCGCTGCGGCAGCCGTCCGGCGCCTCGTGGACAATCCGGGGTTTCGTTCTGACCCGCGTGGCGGCTGGTGGTATACCCCTGCCAGCCCCGCGCCGATTCTTCACCGCCTGAAAGCGCAAGCACCACCATGGCCACCACCATCACCAAAGACTCCGCCGTCACCATCACCTACAAGGTCACCACGCCCCAGGGCAAGCCGCTGGATGCGGGGCACCTGTCGTACCTGCACGGTGGCTACGAAAACATCTTCCCCAAGGTCGAGGCCGCACTCGATGGCCAGGCCGTGGGCTTCAGCACCACACTGCAGCTGGCGGTGGAAGACGCCTTCGGCGCGCGCGATGAAAGCCTGGTGCGCACCATTCCCAAAAGCGAGTTCCCGCCCGGCGTGAAGGTCGGCGGCCAGCTGCAAGGCGTGGGCAACGACGGCCAGCCCGCCGTGTTCAACGTGGTCAAGATCAAGGGCCCCGAAGTGCACCTGGACGGCAACCACCCGCTGGCAGGCCGGGCGTTGACCTTCAGCTGCAAGGTCACCGAAGTGCGCGCCGCCAGCCCCGAAGAAGTTGCGCACCGCCATGTGCATGGTGCGCATGGCCATCACCATTGATGGTCGGCGGAGCCGAGTCTTGCACGGGCTTCTTGATCGCTTGGGATATGCGCTGATCGGTGCCTTCTTTGGCTCGATCATTGGTATCGCGGGCTGGTGGTTGTATGGGGTGGCGCACTCGTTGAACTACTCAGGTCCCGGCATGGACCCCGTGCTGCGTCATTGGGTGCAGTACTCCGGCGGTGCTTTTGCAGCATGGGGCGTTGTTTTTCGCGAGCGCGCGGCGGACGCGGTGGGCGACACGGTGTCTGCCATCCTGCACTTTGAATTCGACGAGGCACCTGGCCGGACCGCGTCAGCCTTGGTGAGCTGCGTGGTGCTGGCGATCACATTGGCGGCGATCTGGTTCACCAGCCCTGTGTGACGCGCAGGCAAAGTGCAATGGCAATGCACCGGGCTTGACTCCTGCACTGCTTGGTGCGTGTCGACGGATCCTTCATCAACAAAACTATCCAACAAAAAAGCCCGCATTGCGGGCTTTTTTGTTCGGTGAAGCGTTGTGAATTACTTGGCTGCTTCAGGCTTGGCAGCGTCGGCTTTTTTCTCTGCCGTTGCCTTGGTCTTCTTGGCCTTCGCCTTCTTCTCTGTCTTCTTTTCTGCAGGGGCAGACGCGGTGGCGGTTGGCGTTACTGCGGGCTTGGCTTCGGCTTTGACCGCTGGTGTGGCGGGCGTGGCTGGAGTCGCTGGGGTGGCAGGCATGGCCGATGTGGCAGGGGTCGCAGGCGCCGCGGCCTTCGCGGGGGTTGCTGGCGTTGCGGGGGCCGCAGGGGCTTGGGCAAACGATGCGGTCACAAAGAAACCGGCGAGCAGGGCAGCGAGGAGCTTGTTCATGAGAAATCCTTTCAGATCGGATAACCGCCCGACACAGCGTCGGACTTAGCTATGCAACGGCGCTCGGAGGCGTTGCGATGACAGGTTACGAAGTCATTGGCAACAAGGCGTTACCGCGCCCCAGACCGCGCCCGTTCAGCACCGGCTCCTTGGTCAAGCGTTCGCGTGCCCATTCCACAAAGGCGCGCACTTTCGCCGGGGCCCGCCGGCCTGCGGGGTACACGATGTGCACGGGCACGGGTGGCAGTTCGTGGTCGGCCAGCACGATGCGCAAGCGCCCTGCGCGCAGGCTGGCTGCGGCCTGGTAGGCGAGGCAGCGGGTCAGGCCGATGCCTGCCTCTGCGGCGGCAATGTCCACCTCGTTGCTGTTGCTGATCCAGGTGAATTGCGGCTGGCCGGTGGCGCCATCGCGAAACTTCCAGGGCGCTGGCGTGCGTGCGTCAAAGGCGAAGCCGATGGCCCGGTGGCTGCTCAGGTCGGCCGGGTGGCGTGGCTTGCCGTGTTGCGCCAGGTAGGCGGGAGACGCCACCACCAGGCGGCGCAGCGCACCCACCTGCACGGCAGTGAGGCCGGAGTCAGGCAGGTGCGCGATGCGGATGGCCACGTCCATGCCTTCATCGAGCAAGTGCACCAGGCGGTTGACGAACAGCGTGCGCACCTGCACGCGCGGCTGGGCCTGCAAAAAGCCCTGCACGATGGGCGCCACGTGCTGGATGCCGAACATCTGCGGTGCCGTGATGGACAGCAGCCCCTGGGCCTCGGCCTGTGCACCGCTGGCGGCCTGCTCGGCCTCGTGCAGGTCGTTCAGGAGGGGGCGGCAGTCGTGCAAGAAGCGCTCGCCCGCCTCGGTCAGCCGCACCATGCGCGTGCTGCGCTGGAACAGCAGCACACCCAGCCGCGCCTCCAGCGCCGCAATGGCGCGCGTGACGGCCGTGGCGGAGCAGCCCAGCCGCCGCCCCGCCACGGCAAAGCCGCCAGCGTCCGCTACGGCCAAAAAACAGCGCAGGGTGTCGAGATAGTCCATGCAACCCATTATTGCGGATGCCGCAATTATGAAAAGCGGCGATTGGCTATTCACATCGCAGCTTGCAATAGATATCGTCGAGGCATCTTTTCACTCACCCACCGACGAGGCTTCACCATGTTCCCCTCCACCCCACTCCAGCTGTACCGCATGCCCATCTCGGGCCATTGCCATCGCGTGGAGCTGATGCTGTCCCTGCTCGGCTTGCCCTATGAACTGATTGATGTGAATCTGCTGCGCGGCGAACACCAGCGCGCGGAGTTTCTGGCACTCAACCCGCTGGGCCAGGTGCCCGTGCTGGTGGACGCGGGCCAGGTGCTGAGCGACAGCAATGGCATCCTGGTGTATCTGGTGCAGCGCTACGCCCCCGGCAGTGCCTGGCTGCCACAAGACGCCGTGGGGCAGGCGCAGCTGCAGCGCTGGTTCAGCCTGGCGGCGGGCTTTCTGGCGCCGGGCATTGGGGGGCCGCGCTTTGCGACGTTGACGGGCCGTGCCGTGAACGAGGTGGCGCAGGCCACCGGCAAGCGCCTGCTCGCCTTCATGGAGGACGAACTGCAGGGGCGGGCCTGGTTGCTCGGGGGCTCAGCGCCCAGCCTGGCCGATGTGGCCATGGTCAGCTACACCTCGCAGGCCCACCTGGCAGGGCTGCCGCTGGATGCCTACCCGCGCATTGCGGCCTGGGTGGCGCGCATGCAGGCCTTGCCGGGCTATCCGGTGCTGGCCGACCAGCTGCCCGCTGCCGAGCAGGTGACGGCATGACAGCCACCGTGCCCGCTGCATCGGTTGGGGTGCCGGTGCCGCCCGAGGCATTCCACCCCGGTGAGCAGGCCTTGCAGGCGCGCGTGGGCGTGCGCGAGCGCATGGCGGCCGTGGGTGCCATGGTGTTGCGCGACCACATGCCCGACCAGCACCGCGAGCTGTTTGAAAAGCTGCCCACCTTGCTGCTGGGGACGTTGGATGAACAAGGCCAGCCGTGGGCCACGATGCTTGCCGGACCGCCCGGGTTTGTGCACACCCCCGATGCGCAGCGCATGCAGATCGCGACCGCGCCGGATTCCAAGGACCCGGTGCTCGCACACCTGGCGCCAGGTGCGGCCGTGGGCGTGCTGGGGCTGGAGCCGCACACGCGGCGGCGCAACCGCATGAACGGGCGGGTGGCAACGTTTGGCGATACCGGCCTGGGCGTGCAGGTGGTGCAGAGCTTTGGCAACTGCCCCAAATACATCCAGGCGCGGCAGCCAGGCCTGCGCGCTGCGCTGGTCGCTCAGGGCCCGGTGCAGTGGCTGGGGGCCGGACTGGACGCCGACGCCATCGCGCGCGTGCAGCGTGCCGACACCCTGTTCATTGCCAGTGCCTCGGCGCCACGCCCTGGTGCCGGGCACAGCGAAGGCGTGGATGTATCGCACCGGGGCGGTGAGCCGGGCTTTGTGCAGGTGGCGCACACGGAGGCCGGCGTGGTGCTGAGCCTGCCGGACTACCCTGGCAACCAGTTCTTCAACACCCTGGGCAACCTTGCGCTGCACCCGCTGGCAGGCCTGCTGGTGGTGGACTATGAAGAGGGCGGTTTGCTGCACATTGCCGTACAGGCCGAGGTGCTGTGGGACCGCGCAGCGCGTGCTGCCTGGCCCGGTGCACAGCGTGTGCTACGCCTCACGGTGCTGCGCGCCCTGTGGCGGCCGCAGGTGCTGCCGTGGCGCTGGACACCGCCGGTGTCGGCCCCTCAGTTCCGGGTGATGCGCGAGGCGGCGCTGGACTGAGTGGCGCACCACCAGCGGGCCGCGCACGGGGTGTTGTTGTCCCCGCGATGCGCCTGCGCGGCACGGTGGCCTCGGCCTCCACCATCTTGGCGCTGCGCTCGTGTGCTGTCTGCGCCAGCTCGGTGATGAGCGCGGCCTCGGGCAGGTTGTGCCAGTAGCGCGTAGGCATCTCCTTTTTCATCATGTTGAGCTTGTGCCGCGCGGGGTTGAAGATGTGGCGGTAGTAGGTGAGCCAAAGCGCCTCGCCTGCGTCGGGTGGTGGCGCGTCGCTGCGCTGCGCGCCGGGGCCGGTGTGCAGCTGCTGGCCGTCCCAGCGCACGCTGGCGTCGGGGGTGAGGATGGCCCAGCGCATCTGTGTGAAGCGGCGGATGAAGAAGCCCGCGTTGGCCACGGTGATGTAGTGGTCGGGCTCGAACCAGGCCATGTGCAGAGTCTGTCCGTCGGGTTCCACCACGGGCCGGAAGCGCACAAAGGCGTGCATCTTGTGGATGTCCCGCCGCACGCTGCGGACCATGTGGTGGGCCAACATGCGGTCGGCGTCCAGCGGGTCGTGCCGCGCGCTGTCGGCTTCATGGCCGCCCTGCGCCATGCGCCACAGCAGGCGGTACATCAGCGCAAAGCGGCCCGGGTCGCGGTGCAGGATGAGCTGCTCGCACAGGTGCACAAAGTCGGGCGGTACGCGCAGCGGCGGCGCATCGGGGGCTGCGCTGGGCCAGGTGTCGCTGGCTGCAGGCTCGGGTGCGAACAGGTCTTCAGCGGCATCCGCCTGGCAGCGCCAGTCCACAGCCTGAGGAGGCACGTTGGCTTGCACCAGGGCGCGTGCCGCTTGGCGAAAACCGGGCCAGTCGGTGGCGTGGTCCAGCGTGATGGTGTGGCGCTGCATGCGGGCCTCTCCAGCTCAGAACAGGCTGCGCTGCACCGGCGGCGGCGTCAACTGCGCGGCGAGGTCGGCAGCGTCCAGCGCACGGCCGGGGCGGTAGTCGGCCGCCTCCACAAAGGGCAGCACTTTCCTGAGCGGCACATGCAGCCGCGCCAGGTCCGCATGCCGCAGGCGGCGCACGCGGCGCGCGGCCAGCAGGCGGTCCACCGTCTGCACACCAAACCCGGGCACGCGCAGCAGCAGTTCGCGCGGGGCAGTGTTGAGGTTGACCGGAAAGCGCTCGCGGTGCGCCAGCGCCCAGGCCAGCTTGGGGTCCATGTCCAGCGCCAGCATGCCCTGCTGAGATGTCGGCACGATCTCGTCGTGGGTGAAGCCATAAAAGCGCATCAGCCAGTCGGCCTGGTACAGCCGGTGCTCGCGCACCGTGGGTGGCGCGGCCAGCGGCAGGGCGTGGGCGGCGTCGGGGATGGGGCTGAAGGCTGAGTAGTACACGCGCCGCAGCTGGTGCGCGCCATACAGCCGCGCGCTGGTGGCGAGGATGGTGCGGTCGCTGGTGGTATCGGCCCCCACGATCATCTGCGTACTCTGCCCGCCGGGCGCGAAGTGCGGCACGCTGGCGCGGCGTGTGGTGCGCGACTGCGGCATGGACACGATGGGCTGTGCAGCCTGCTCCTTGCGCGCGGCGCGGGATTCGCCAATGTGCACGGCCATGCGGGCCATGGACCGGTCGATGGCGGCGCTGTTTTTCTCAGGGGCCAGCGCCTTCAGGCCCTCGGCCGTGGGCAGCTCGATGTTGATGGACAGGCGGTCGGCATAGCGGCCAGCGCGCTGCATCAGCTCGGGCGATGCGTCGGGAATGGTTTTCAAGTGGATGTAGCCGCGAAAGTCGTGCTCCTCGCGCAGCACGCGGGCCACCTCCACCACCTGCTCCATGGTGTAGTCGGGGCTCTGGATGATGCCGCTGGACAGGAACAGCCCCTCGATGCAATTGCGGCGGTAGAAGTCCAGCGTGAGCCGCACCACCTCATCGACCGTGAAGCGCGCGCGGGACACGTTGCTGGTGACACGGTTCACGCAGTACAGGCAGTCGTACTGGCAGAAGTTGGTGAGCAGAATCTTGAGCAGCGAGATGCAGCGCCCGTCCGGCGCATAGCTGTGGCAGATGCCCATGCCCTCGGTGGACCCCATGCCGCGCCCGCCCACCGAGTCGCGCGGCGCAGCACCGCTCGATGCACACGAGGCGTCGTACTTGGCGGCGTCGGCCAGGATGGCGAGTTTGGACTGTAAATTCACTGGATGAATTTACAGTATTTTGATTGTCTGACGCCAGCCTGGGGTCAAGCGATAGCGGCAATGTGCTCCTGATTTGATAGCTGCAAACGCATGAAAATCATGCGCTTGCAGCCAAAATCATCTAAAAATTGCTGGACTACACCGTTTCGAGGGCCATCACCGCCGTGGCCGTGTTCGAAATGGGGATGTGATAGTTGCTGTGCACCCGCCGCACCCCCGCGCTGGCGGTGGACAGCGCCCCGCGCATGGCCAGCCACATCAGCAGTTCCACGCCCTGGGTGCCGGTTTTTTCCACCAACTCGTGCACGCTGAACTGCGTGGCCCATTCGGGGTTGCTGGTCAGGCTCTCGATGAACTGCAGGTCAAACGCCTTGTTGATAAAGCCCGCACGCTCGCCGTCGAGCTGGTGGCTGAGGCCGCCCGAGGCGATCACCGCCACCTTCTTGTTGCTGTCCCAGCTCTGGATCGCCTGGCCCACGGCTTTGCCCAGCGCGTAGCAGCGCTTGGCCGATGGCAGCGGGAACTGCACGGTGTTGATACACACTGGCACCACCGTCACGGGGCAATCGCCCTCGGGCCAGAAGAGCTTGAGCGGCAGCGTGCAGGCGTGGTCCACCAGCATCTCCTGGCAGGTGGTCACGTCAAACTCCTGGTCGATCAGCGTGTTGATGAGGTGCCACGACAAGTCCACCTCGCCCGGGAAGGGCGGCAACGTGGGGATGCCCCAGCCTTCGTCGGCGTTGTGGTATTGCGCCGCTGCGCCCACGGCAAAGGTGGGCATCTTGTCGAGAAAGAAGTTCAGGCCGTGGTCGTTGTAGAACATCACCACCACGTCGGGCTGCTTCTCGCCCAGCCACTGGCGGATGGGCGGAAAGCCGTCGAAGAAGGGCTTCCAGTACGGATCGTTTTGCAGGCCCTTGTGGATGGCGTTGCCAATGGCCGGGATGTGCGAAGTGCCGAGGCCGCCGATGAGTTGTGCCATTTCGTTTTCCTGATGAAGGTTGTTGTGGCGTGTGTTGTTCAGGCGGCGCCGGGCCGCCCCAAGCCGCCTGAGGCCCCCCTGGGGGGCAGCGAACCACACGCAGTGGGGAGCGTGGGGGCTCAGTCTTTTCCTGCGGCCACGAGCATGGCCTTGAATGCGTCTTTGGTCATGCCCGTCTGCTGCGCGCCGATGTCCTGCATGTCCAGCTTAAAGATGCCCGCAAACTTGGCCAGGTAGTAGGCGTTGCCGCCTGCGGCAATCAGCTGCAGCACGTTCTTGGCGCGGATGGCGGCGGCCTGCTGCTCGTTCAGGCGGTATTGCTTCATGTACGCCTCTTCGTCGGCCACAAAGGCCTTGCGGTTGGCCTCGTTGTTGAACGAGAAGCACATCTTGTTCAGCGCATAGCCCTTGCGGGCCTGGTCGCCATCGAACGGCGTGGTGCCGGGAATCGGGGGCAGTTTGGAAGGCATGGAAGTCTCCGGGGCTTGATGTAAGTCAGCCCGCAGTGTCGCGACGGCATTGCCAAAGATGAAGGGGCCGAAGATCATCGAATGCATGAGCAAATTCGATGGATCACAGCTGGACGGGCACCTGCTGAAGCTGCTGCTGGCGGTGCTGGAGACGGGCAGCATCACGGCGGCGGCCGAGCGCCTGGGCGTCACCCAGTCGGCGGTGAGCCACTTGCTCGACAAGCTGCGCGCCATCACCGGCGACCCGTTGTTTGTGAAGCGCGGGCGCGGCATCGTACCTACCGCACGCGCCGAGGCCCTGGCCCAGCCCGCGCGCGACATGCTGCACCAGATGCAGTTGTTTGCCCAAGGGGCCGAGTTTGACCCGAGCGCCTGGCAGACCGAGCTGACCATCGCCGCCAACGACTTTCAGCGCGACCTGCTTTTGCCCGCGCTGGCCGCGCGCCTGCGCACTGCCGCACCGGGCGTCACGCTGCGCATCGTGCCTAGCGGCGCGCCCAGCGCCGTGCTGCTGCGGTCTGACGCGTGCCAACTGGTCATCAGCCCCCGCCCGCCCGAGGGCACCGACATCGTGCAGAAGCGTCTGTTTGAAGACCAATACCGCGTGTTCTATGACCCGGCCGTGCGCAGCGCTCCGGCCTCAGAGGCGGAGTACCTGGCGGCGGACCACGCCACGGTGGCTTACGAGGCGCACCGGGGGCTGGAACTGGACCGGCAACTGGAAGCACGTGGCGTGCGCCGCCGCCTGGTGGTGCGCGTGCCGGGCTTTGCCGCGCTGCCCGTGTTTGTGCGGGGCACCTCGCTGCTCACTACAGCGCCGTCGCTGATGGGGCGCACCGCGTTGGCCGCGCTGGCGGGCGTGCCGGTGCCCGTGGCCTGCCCCAGTCTGCCCATGTACCTGATCTGGCATGTGCGCTACCAGCAAGACGCGGCACACCGCTGGCTGCGGGCGCAGCTGCAAGAGGTACTGGCTGCTGTGTTGCCTGTGGAAGGAGCCTGACCCGCAGGGTCAGTCGCGCTGCCGTGACAGCGCCTTGCGCAGCCGCCGCGCCGCCCGTTCCCGCAACGAAGGCACGGGGCGCAGCACCGGCCGTGGGTGGGCCTTGGCCTGTTCGCAGGCCGCCAGAAAGTCATTCAGGATGGCCGTGTCGTCCAGCGTGTCCGAACCCTGCTTGTGGAACTCCGGGTGCCATTGCGTGGCGGCGATGTAGCCGCGCCCTGGCGCGGGCTTGAGGCGAATCGCCTCGGGCACGCCGTCGGGCTCGCTCAGGGCCTCGACCACAAACTCGGGCGCCACGCGTTTGATGCCCTGGTGGTGGATGCTATTGACCCGCGCGCGCGGCATGTTGGGGTACAGCTTGGCCAGGTGCGAGTCGGGCAGGATGTGGATGTCGTGAAAGTGCTGGTCGTAGGTGCTGGCGTTGCGGTGCTGCTGCGCACCGGGGTGCTGGGTCTCGATGTCCTGGTACAGCGCGCCGCCAAAGGCCACGTTGATCAGTTGCAGGCCCCGGCACACGCCAAAGATGGGCTTGCCCACCTTGGCAAAGGCCTTCACCACGGCCAGGTCGTACAGGTCGCGCACGCGGTCGCCCACCCACTCCTCGCGCAGGGGCTCCTCGCCATAGTTGCCCGGCCACACGTCGGCGCCGCCGTGCATCACGATGCCGTCCAGCCATTCGGCGTAGTGGTCCAGCGTGACGTCGCCGCGCGCGGTCTCGCCCGTGGGGCAGGGCACCATCACCACCATGGCACCCGCCGACATGAGCCAGTGGGCGATGGACTGTTCGACGTACTGCAGCGTCTTGCCCGTGAACAGCGGGCGTGCAGGGTCGGCGTGTTGAAAGCAGGCGGACAGGCCAATCTTGAGGCGGGGGGCAGCAGGCATGGGGGAAAGCTCCGGGCAGCGCTTGTGCGTGTGATTCCTGCAGTTGTAGCACCGCACCCCCTGTGGCGTCTGTAGGAAAGGGCCGTGCGGAGCCGCGCGCTGCGGCCACGGGTCGATGGGGGTCTAAAGCGTCACAACCTGCAACGAAATGTGGCTTTCTTCATGAAATGTGTCCGCATGTCGACGGGGCGCGGGCGAAATCTGGGGGGCTGATCGCCATAATTTCAGCTCACCCGGTGCCAGGGAGGGGCGCCCGGTGGCGCGATGCACGCCTTCCCCGAAAGCAGAAAAATGTCCCATCCAAAATTCCGTTGGTCCGCCCTGGCTGCGTTGGTGGCCGCGACAGCTGCCGCCTGCCCGCTGGTGGCACAGGCCACCGTGCCCGCCGGTGCGGCGGCCGAGATCATCAGCCTGCAAGGCACAGGTGACCAGCGTGCCGCCTCCGCAGCCGACTGGGGCCCTGCCCGACTGGCCCAGGCGCTGGCCCAGGGCGACTTTGTGCGCACACGCCAGGCCGCCAAGATGGCGCTGCTGTTCGCGGACGACACCCAGCTGCGACTGCACCAGAACACGGTGCTGCAGGTCAAGGGCGTGGCCACCCCGGCACAGCCCGTGACCACCTTGCTGCTCAACGCTGGCCGTGCGTGGACGCAGACCAAACGCGCCGACGGCAGCCGCCTGAACCTGGAGACACCGGCCGCGACCGCTGCGATCCGTGGCACCGATTGGGACATCAGTGTGGAGGACGATGGCCGCACGCTGATCACCGTGCTGTCGGGCACGGTGGAGTTTTCCAACGCGCAGGGCTCGGTGTCGGTGGGCGCCAACGAAGCGGCGCTGGCCGAAGTGGGCAAGGCCCCGGTCAAGCTGGTGCTGAGCCAGCCGCGAGACCGTATCCAGTGGGTCAACGCGCTGCGGGCCGACCCGGTGCCCCACCTGTCGGCCGAGCCTGTGCCTGCAGCGCTGGCGCCCGTGCGGGATGCCCTGGCGGCGCGCGACCTCGCGGCAGCCCGTGCCGCGCTGGCGCAGGCGCGCACTGCCGCAGCGCCTGCATGGGTGGATGTGTTTGATGCGGCCGTGGCCCTGCAGGCGGGCGACCTGCTGGCCGCACGCGGGTCGCTGGCGCGGCAAGTGGCTGCGGTGGACGCCGTGCCGCTGCCCGCGTGGCTCATGCAGTCCGACGTACAGCTGATGGAGGGGGAAGGGGCTGCAGCGGCCGGGACGCTGCGCACGGCGCTCCAGCGCTGGCCCGCCCACCCGGCGCTGGTGGCGCAACTGGCGCGCGTGCAGATCCTGAGCGACCGGGTGGACGAAGCGGCTGCCACCCTGGCCCCCGCGCAAGGCACGGCCCACGCCGACCTGGCGCTGGTGCGCGCCGAGCTGGCCCGGCGCCGGGGCGATGCGCCTGGCACGCTGGCCGCCTATGCCGAGGCCCAGACTTTGGCGCCAGGCGATGCACGCGCCTGGCAAGGCCTGGGCAGCGCGCATGCCGAGCGCGAAGACCCGCGCCCCGCCCGCGAGAACCTGCGTCGCGCGTTGCAGCTGTCGCCGCAATCGCCCGGTGCCTGGGGCGAGTTAGGGACTCTGGAAACCTTTGTGAACCAGTTCACCGAAGCGGGTCAGGCGTTTGCCACCGCGCTGGGTGACAACCCGGCAGACTACGTCGCGCTCACCGGCCAGGGGCTGCTGCACCTCAAGCAAGGGCAGCCAGACGCCGCGCTGGATGCGTTCTTGCGAGCGGGCGTGATGGAGCCGCGCTATGCCCGCGCCAAGACCTGGACTGCCGTGGCCTACTACCAGCTGGGCCGCCATCAGGATGCGCTGACCACCTTGCAGCAGGCGACCGTGCTGGACGACAAGGACCCTGTGCCCTACATGCTGCTGGCGCAGATCCACACCGATCTGTTCCAGCCCGGCGAAGCGGTGGAGGCTGCGCGCGCCGCCGTAGCGCGCATGCCATATCTCAAGTCGCTCAACCAGGTGGCCAACGACCAGAAGGGCAGTGCGAACCTGGGGTCATCGCTGGCGTTCTTTGGCATGGAAGACTGGGCGCTGGAGATGGCGCAGCAGAGCTTCTACCCCTACTGGGGCGGCAGCCACCTGTTCATGGCAGACCGCTATGCGGGCGAATTCAACAAGAACTCGGCGCTGTTCCAGGGCTTTCTGACCGACCCCATGGCGTTTGGGGGCAGCCAGCGTTATTCGCCCCTGCTGCAGCAGCCCGGCAGCCACGGATCGGTGGGTGTGACGCTGGACCGCGAGTTCTACCGGATGCGTGCGCCAGCGGTCACGCTCAATGGCCTGGACAACAGCCATGTGCCGGTGTCCTGGTTCTTCAAGGCGCAGACGGCGGATGTGAGTGCCTATCCGTTCGACCTGCAGGTCAACCGCCTTCCTGCCATGCGCGCGGGCGAGGGAGACCTGCGTGCCCATGCCATCACCGCTGGGGTGGGCATGCAGCCCACCGAGCGCATCAACCTGTTTGCCTACGCCAACCAGTTCAGCATGCGCCTGCGCGGCCAGAACGTGCAGGAGACTTCGCTGGACGACACCGTCACCCAGGGCGCCCTGGGCATGGCCTACCGGTGGGGGCCGACGGAGCAAACCTGGATCAAGCTGGGCCGCAGCGTGGACAACCTGCAATTGCTGCGCTACCCCACGGCCTACATCGAGCCACCGTTCCTGACCGTCATGGGCGTGAGCAGCGCCCCGCGCAAGGACTTCAGCGACATTCAGCTGCGCCACACCGTGGACACCACCCCCGGCAGCCGCTGGAGCGTGACGCTGGAGCATGTGCGCGAGCGCCAGAACAACCTGCTGGCGGGCGAGGCCGCCGTGGTGGCTGACATTCCAAACGTGGGCCTGTACCGCGACTACCTCGTCCTGGCAGGCTACAACCGCATTGACCGCCGTTACACCGGCCTCACCCTAGCCACCACGCAACGCCTGGACCCGGCGCTGAGCCTGGACGCAGCCCTGGGGCTGCAGCAAATCCGCCACCGCGTGGACGGCCTCACGCAGAGCTACCTGGTGGGGCTGGATGCCCTGAGCGAAGACCAGGCCCGCCGCGCGGACACCGAGCGCGTGGTCACGCCGCGCCTGGGCGCGGTGTGGCAGCCTGCTGCGGGCGCCACGCTGCGCGTGGCCTATCAGGACTGGCTGCGGCCTCTCAGCGTCTCCACCCTTGCCAGCGTGGAGACCGGGGGCATCCCTGTCGAAGACCGCCTGGTGGAGGCTGGAGGGCGCCACAAACGCACAGTGGCACAGCTGGGCATGGAGGTGGGCGCCAACACCTTCGTGGGTCTGCGGGCCGACCACCTGCGGGTGAACAACCCCGGCACGATTGGTGTGGACCTGCGCACGCCCAGCCTGCCGTTCCTCGAAGAGATGCGCAACGCGCAGCTGGTCAACCTGTCCACCAGTGACCTGCTGGAGGACACGCCGAGTTTTGAGCGCGGCACGCTGCAGACCTTGGGTGGCACGGTCAACCACATGTTCAGCCGCCGCTGGTCGGGCTACGCCAAGTACCTGTACCAGCACAGTGAAAGCCGCATGCTCGACGGAGGTGCCGAGGTGGTGGGGCGCATTCCCTATATCCCGCGCCATACCGTGGCGCTGGGTGCCACCTGGGCCAGCGCGCAGCGCCTGTACCTGAGCGCGCGCGCGGTGTACCGCTCGGAGCGGTTTGAGGACAAGGAGAACCTCACGCGCCGTGCGCCGGGCTGGGGCGTGGACCTGATGGGCTTCTGGGAAACGCAGGACAAACGCTGGGTGGTGGGCGTTGCGGCCATGAACCTGTGGGCGCCCAAGTCCGACCGGCAAAAGACCCGCTATGTCCTGGATGCGCGCTATCGCTTCTGATCGGGCGGCGGTGCCGCACGCCCGGCAGCGCCAGCGGTGGCTCTCGCTGGCGGCGGGGGTGCTGGCGCTGCTGCTGGTGGGGGCCGCCACGCTCAGCCGCACCTGGCATGCGCTGGAGTTCAAGACCTTTGACGTGCTGACGGCGCTGGCGGCCCCCCACCGCACGCCCGTGCCGGTGGTGATTCTTGCGATCGACGAGCCGACGTTTCAGGAGCTGCAGCAGACCTGGCCGTTTCCGCGCAGCGTGCATGCGGCCCTGCTGGAGCGGCTGCGCGCAGACGGCGCCCTGGCCGTGGGGCTGGATATTGTTTTTGCCGACCCCACCACCGAGGCCGAAGACGCCGCTCTGGACCGCACGATGGCCCAGGTGGGGCAGGGCTTGCCCGTGGTGCTGGCCTCCACCCGCGAGAAGATCGACAGCGCCAATGCCGCGCTGTGGATGGACATCCAGCCGCTGCAGCGGTTTCTGGACGCTGGCGCTGATGCGGGCGATGCCGGGGTCGAGCCGGACGACGACTTCGTGGTGCGCCGCGCCCCCGTCGCGCGCGAAGGCTTTGCGCTACGGCTGGCCCAGCGCGTGACAGAGGCGCGCGGCCAGACCCCGGCGCTGCACCATTTCGACTGGATCGGCTACCGGGGCCCGCGCGGCACGTTTGACACGCGCTCGTACTACCAGGCGCTGGAGCCGGGGCTGCTGCCTGCAGGTTTCTTCAAGGGCAAGATCGTGCTAGTGGGGCGCTCGGCGCGCACCGCCACCGAGCTGGCGCACTCGCAGGCCGACCTGTTCAACTCGCCGTTTGGCACGGCGGGCGGTGAGCGGCTTTTCCCGGGGGTGGAGCTGCAGGCCACGCTGCTGGACAACTACCTCACCGGCGGCGGGCTGCGCAGCGTGTCGGACGCGTGGACCCTGGTGATCACCGTGCTGCTGCTGCCGGTGCTTTTGGGGGCGAGCCGGCGGCTGCACCCGGCGGGCGCGGCGGCGCTGACGGCGGCGCTGGTGGTGGCCATGGGAGCCGTGTCGTGGGGGCTGTTTGCCGGCCCGCGCCTGTGGTGGCCGCCGCTGTTGCCTGCGGCGGCGGCAGTCGCCATTTATGGGGCGGCTGCGCTGGTGGGCTATGCCGTGGTGCGCCAGCGCGCGCGCCAGACGCGGGCGATGTTTGCGCAGTACGTGCCGCCCGCCGTGGTCTCGCGCCTCATTGCGCAGCCCGAGCTGATGCGCCTGGGTGGCGAGGCGCGCGAGGTCACGCTCATGTTCACCGACCTGGCCAACTTCACCACGCTGTCCGAGCAGCTCAGTGCCGAGCAGACGGTGGAGGTGCTCACCGGCTACTTCAACGCCATGACGCCGATCGTGCACGCCACGGGCGGCACCGTGGACAAGTTCATTGGCGACGCGGTGATGGCCTTCTGGGGTGCGCCGCTGGACGACCCGCGGCATGCCGAACACGCCGTGGCCGCCGCCATCGCCATGCAGCAGGCCATGCAGGCGCTGGTGGCCGACCTGCGCGCGCGCGGACTGCCGCCCATCCACATGCGGATCGGGCTGCACACGGGGCGTGTGGTGGTGGGCAATGTGGGCTCGGACCAGCGCTTTTCGTACACGGCCATTGGCGACGCGGTGAACCTGGCCGCGCGGCTGGAGGGCGCCAACAAGGCGTTTGGCACCGGCATCCTGCTGTCGGCCGCCACCGCAGCGCAGCTGCCGCCGACGGCGGCGTTGCGCGCGCTGGACGATGTGATCGTCAAGGGCAAGACCGAGCCCGTGCGCGTATTCACGCCATGTGAGGATGCTGCGGTGCGCGATGCCAGCCTGGCCGCGTTGAACGCCTTCCATGCACGCGACTGGCCCGGGGCCGAGGCACAGCTGGCAACGGTGCTGGAGCGGCTGCCCGGAGACCCGGCCGCTACCCGCCTGCTGGCGCGTGTGAATGAAGCGCGGGCGTTGCCTGCCGATGCGCCCTGGCAGGCCGCCGTGGCGCTCGACAAACTGTAAGAGCCTGTGGACCATCCCCCGCGACATCGTCCCCAGGCTCTCTACATCCTTTGACATGTATTCACCGGGGATATGGATGCAGGTGCCATGATGGGGACTTCGCAACTTCATCAGGAAGGACCCTCCCCATGCAAGTACAAGTCAACACCGACGACCACATCCACGGCGGCGATTCGCTGGCGCGCTGGATCACGGACGAGTGCAAGAGCCGGCTGTCCCGCTTTCAGGACCATGTGACGCGGCTGGAGGTGTTCCTCACCGACCTGGATGCGGGCAAGTCCGGTGCCAATGACAAGCGCTGCCGCATCGAAGCGCGCGTCACGGGCCGCCAGCCCATCACCGTGACTGATGAGGCCGACAAGATGGCCAACGCCTTCATCGGCGCGGCCGACAAACTGGCCCGCGCCCTCGACACTGACCTGGGCCGTGTGAAGGACCGCAATGGCCGCGACACCATCCGTGTGGCCGCCGACGAACGGGATTGAAGTGAATTCGAAGTGAAATGGGCTTCTAGCGCATGATTTTCATGTGCTGGTAGCTATCAATTCAGGAGTAATGAAAAAGGCGCTGCAGCCCGAAGGTTGCAGCGCCTTTTTGTTGGGGTCGCCTACAGGTCGAGCACCAGCAGTTTGCTGCGCGCGCGGGAGCAGCAGGGCATGAACTGCTCGTTGGCCGCCTTTTCCTCGTCGGTCAGGTACATGTCGCGGTGGTCCACCTCGCCTTCCAGCACGCGCGTGAGGCAGGTGCCACACACGCCTTGTTCGCACGAGGTCAGGATGTCGATGCCCTCCTTGCGCAGCGCTTCCACCACCGACACATCGGGCGCAATGGGGTAGACCTTGCCCGTGCTGGCAATGCGCACCTCAAACCCCTGGTCGCCCGAGTTGTCCTGTGCCGGGGCGCCAAAGTATTCCAGGTGGATATGGTCCTGCGCCCAGCCCAGGGCCTTGGCGGTGGTCACCACATGGTCGATGAAGCCTGCCGGGCCACACACGTACAGACGCTTGTCGGGGCCGGGGGCCGCCAGCACGGCGGCGGTGTCCAGCTTCTGCTCGAGGGCGCCTGCATCGAAGTGAAAGTGGGCGTGGGGCGCAATGGCCGATGTAGCAATTTCAGCAGCAAACGCCGTGCGTTCGGCAGAGCGGGTGCAGTAGTGCAGCGCAAAGTCAGCGCCCGTGCGCGCCAGCCGGTCGGCCATGCACAGCAGTGGCGTCACACCAATGCCGCCCGCCAGCAGCAGCGTGCGCTGCGCAGGGTGCAGCGCAAAGTGGTTGCGCGGCGTGCTGATGGTGATCACGTCGCCCTCGTGCACGCTGTCGTGCATGGCGACCGAGCCGCCGCGCGATGCCGGGTCACGCAACACGGCGATGCGGTAGCGGTGCGACTCGTGCGAGGCATTGCACAGCGAGTACTGCCGCGTCAGCCCGCCCGGCAGGTGCACATCGATGTGCGAGCCCGCGCTGAACGGCGGCAGTGCGGCGCCGTCCAGCCGCGCCAGTTCATAGCTGGCGATGCCCTCGGCTTCGGCCTGCTTCTTGACGACGCGGACCTGCAGGGTCTCCTGCGCGGTCATGCGGCCACCGCCTGTGCTGTCGCAGGCGCGTGTTCTGCCGCCAGCAGGCGGTCCAGAATCTTGCGCGACTGCACGCCACCCGCATCGATGTTGAGCATGAGCAGCTTGCGGTCGGGGTAACGCAGCAGGTTCTCCTGCTGCAGCTCCAGCATCTGCTGGTCCTCCGCAAAGATCTTGCCCTGGCCGTCGCGGATCTGGGTGGTGAGCGACGGGTCTTGCGGCTTGAAGTTGCGGGCCATGCCCCAGAAGTAGTGGATCGACGTTTCGGTCTCGGGCGTGATGAAGTCCACCACGATGCTCGATGCCTTCTTGTCGGCCGGGGCGTTGTAGCCGCCGTTGCCGGCCAGGGCCACGCCCACCTCGATCAGCACATGGCTGGGGGGCGTGAAGTGGCAGATCTGCCAGCGGTCCACCAGCTGGTCATCGGGCAGGCCGTTCATGCGCAGCGCCATCTTCCAGAACGGGGGGGCTTCAATGCCTTCCATGAAGCGGCTGGTGATCACCTCGTCGCCCTCCACGCGGGTCTTGCAGGGCACCTCGTCGATTTCCTTCTGGCCGATGCTGGTGGAGTGCACATAGGTCTCGTGCGTCAGGTCCATCAGGTTGTCGATCATCAGGCGGTAGTCGCAGGCGATGTGGTACAGCCCGCCGCCGTAAGCCCATTCAGGGTTGTTGGCCCAGGGCAGGTGGTGGATGGTGGCGGGGTCGGCCTTGTCGGCGTCACCCGGCCACACCCAGATGAAGCCATAGCGCTCCACCACCGGAAAGCTGCGCGCCTTGGGAAACCCCTGCACGCGCTGGCCGGGCATGGACACCGACTTGCCCGTGCATTCCACCCGCAGGCCGTGGTAGCCGCACTGCAGGTGGCCTTCGCACACCGTGCCCAGCGACAGCGGGGCGCCCCGGTGGGGGCAGAAGTCGTCCAGCGCGGCGACCTGGTCGGGCGCGGGGCGGTAGAACACGATCTTCTCGCCGCAGATGGTGCGGCCCAGGGGCTTGTCCGCGATCTCGTCGGGCGTGCAGGCTACGTACCAGGCGTTCTTGGGATACATGGTTGTCTCTCTCCGTGGGTGGATGGTGTCGTTGCAGGCTTGGTATACAGCCCGCTCGCAGATCGCAGGCTAGGAGGGGCGATTGTGCGAAAAAGGCGAGTTTATGTATACATAGTAAAGGCGTAAAGCAGCTATTGCACTCCGGCATATCTTCTAACTTGTTGTTTTGTAATGTGATGAAGTGTTTTTGAGTGGATGTTGTTTTGGTTTGTGTATACATTGCGCTGACTGACTCTCTCCCCTTCGCTGGTCGTATCGCTCCCTATCGCCATGAACCCTCCCGAACCCCTGACCATTGCCCTGCCGGCCGAGGCCGCCGAGGCAGGTACCTCGCAGGCCGTCAAGGCGCAATTGCGCCTGCGCGAGATGATCCTGGCGGGCGAGCTGCCCGGCGGCGCCCGCATTGCCGAGCTGACCCTCGTCGAGAAGCTGGGGGTGTCGCGCACGCCCATTCGCGCCGCGCTGATGCGGCTGGAGCAGGAGGGCCTGCTGCACCGCCTGCCCGGTGGCGGCTACGCCGTGCGCACGTTCTCTGAAACCGATGTGGCCGACGCCATTGAACTGCGCGGCACCATGGAAGGGTTGGCCGCGCGCCTGGCGGCCGAGCGGGGCGTGGCCCCCGCCCTGCTGGCCGAGGCCCATGCCTGCCTGGACGCCATCGACAGTGCCCTGGCACCGCCCACGCTGGATGACGAAGGTTTTTCGCGCTATGTGGAGTTGAATGCAAGGTTTCACCTGCTGCTCAGCCGCATGGTGGGCAGTGATGTGGTGGCGCGGGAGCTGGACCGCGTCAAGGGCCTGCCGTTTGCGTCGCCCTCTGCGTTTGTGGTGGTGCAGACGCATTCGGCCCAGGCGCGCGACATGCTGGTGGTGGCGCAAGACCAGCACCGCCAGGCGCTGGACGCCATCGAGCGGCGCGAGGGTGCACGGGCCGAGGCCATCCTGCGAGAGCACTCGCGCATCACCCGGCGCAACCTGCTGGCGGCGGTGCAGGCGTCGCAGGTGCAGGGCTTGCCCGGTGTACAGCTGATCCGCGAGCGGGCATAACGGCCGGTGCAGGCGTCCGGGGCTCCTTGGGTTATTGCATTTGGCGATACCTGAATGCTTGAATTTGCGCTTGTGAAATAACCCAGCCCACGCCAAACTCGCGCCAGCATTTTCTGTATACAACGACTTTCCACAGGAGACAACGATGCAAAAACGCCACCTTCTTCGTGCCTCGGCTGCCGCCGCCATCGCGCTGTCCACCGGCCTGACCGTGCTGCCCGCCGTGGCGCAGGACAACGTGTTCAAGATCGGCCTGGTTCTGCCCATGACCGGCCAGCAAGCCACCACCGGCCGGCAGATCGAAGCCGCGGCGCGCCTGTACATGGCCCAGAACGGCGACATGGTGGGTGGCAAGAAGGTGCAGCTCATCATCAAGGACGACACCAGTCTTCCTGATGTGACCCGCCGCCTGGCCCAGGAGCTGGTCGTCAACGAAAAGGTCAACGTGCTCGCCGGCATGGGTATCACGCCCTCGGCCATGGCCACCGCCCCGCTGGCCACGCAGTCCAAGACCCCCCTGGTGGTGATGGCTGCCGCCACGTCCAGCATCACCGAGGCCTCGCCCTATGTGGTGCGTACCAGCTTCACGCTGCCGCAAGTGTCGGTGGCCCTGGCCGACTGGGCACCCAAGAACGGCATCAAGAAGGTCGTGACCCTGGTGAGCGACTACGGCCCCGGCATCGACGCCGAAAAGTTCTTCAACCAGCGCCTCACGTTCAACGGCGGCCAGGTGACCGAAGCCCTGCGCGTGCCGCTGCGCAACCCCGACTTCGCTCCCTTCCTGCAGAAGGTGCGCGACGCCAAACCCGACGCGCTGTTTGTCTTTGTGCCCTCGGGCGCGGGCGCTGCGGTGATGAAGCAGTTCCTGGAGCGCGGCATGGACAAGGCCGGCATCAAGCTCATCGGCACCGGCGACGTGACGGACGACGATCAACTCAACGACATGGGCGACGGCGCGCTGGGCGTGGTCACCTCGCACCACTACTCGGCTGCGCACCCCTCGCCCATGAACAAGAAGTTCGTGGAAGCCTTCGAGAAGGCCAACAAGGGCCTGCGTCCCAACTTCATGGCCGTGGGTGGCTATGACGGCATGCGCGTGATCTATGAAGCGCTCAAGACCACCAAGGGTGCCGGCGGCGGTGACGCCCTGCTGGCCGCCATGAAGGGCCAGATCTTCGAAAGCCCGCGCGGCAAGGTGTTCATCGATGCGCAGACCCGCGACATCGTGCAGGACGTGTACCTGCGCAAGGTGGAGCGTGTGAACGGCCAGCTGTACAACGTGGAGTTCGACGTGATCAAGGACGTCAAGGACCCCGGAAAAACCAAGTAACCCCCTGAGGCGCTGCGCGCCTTCCCCCTACAGGGGGACGCCGCCGGTGCGGTGGCGCGGCCCTTGCACGGCGGCCGCTGGTCTGGCCGCGCCAGCATTTACGGGCAGGCTCCCTCTCGATCAGTTCGGGCTGAGCCTGTCGAAACCGGGGGCCGCAGGTTGAACGTCCGGCTTGGGTGATTCGTCGCACTTCCACAGCCCTGAGCAGGGTGGTGCACTTTTGTCTTCAATGAAGTGATTTCATGCTGACCATTCTTTTCGACGGCGTTGCCTACGGCATGCTGCTGTTCATCCTGGCAGTAGGCCTGGCCGTGACCATGGGGCTGATGAACTTCATCAACCTCGCGCACGGGGCCTTTGCCATGGCGGGGGGCTACATCACCGTGCTGCTCATGCAGCGGCTGGATGTGCCCTTCCTCGTCTGCCTGCCCATCGCCTTTGTCGGTACGGCCGTGCTGGGCGGCGTGCTGGAGCGCACGCTGTACCGCCCGCTGTACCACAAGGCCCACCTGGACCAGGTGCTGTTCTCCATCGGCCTGGTGTTCATGGCCGTGGCCAGCGTGGACTACTTTGTGGGCTCCACGCAGCAGATCATGCAGCTGCCTGAATGGCTCAAGGGCCGTACCGAGATCGGCAGCGGTGCCCTCATGCTGGGCATGGGGCACTACCGCCTGTTCATCATCGCGGTGTGCGCTGCGCTCACCGTGGGCCTGCAGTATGTGCTCACCAAAACCCGCTTCGGCAGCCGCCTGCGCGCCAGTGTGGACGACCAGCGCGTGGCCGCTGGCATGGGCATCAACGTGAACATCGTGTTTTTGTCCACCTTCGCTTTCGGGTCCGGCCTGGCGGGCCTGGGCGGTGCGCTGGGCGCGGAGGTGCTGGGTCTCGACCCGAGCTTCCCGCTCAAGTTCATGATCTACTTCTTGATCGTGGTGGCGGTCGGCGGCACCTCGTCCATCACCGGCCCGCTGCTGGCCGCGCTGCTGCTCGGCATTGCCGACGTGGCAGGCAAGTACTACATCCCCAAGCTGGGCGCCTTCATTGTGTACAGCCTCATGATCCTGATTCTCATCTGGCGCCCCCAGGGCCTCTTTGTGCGCAAGGGGGGCAAGTGATGTCGAACCTGCAAAACACCTTGCTGCAGGCCCGGCGTTTTCGCTGGTGGGAGCCCGTGCTGTGGCTACTGGCCTTTGCCGCACCGTTGGCGCTGCCGAGCCACGCGCTCATCATCAACGAGATCGCCATCGTGGCGCTGTTCGCGATTTCGCTGGACCTCATCCTGGGGTACACGGGCATCGTCTCGCTGGGCCATGCGGCTTTCTTCGGGCTGGGGGGCTACGCGGCCGCGCTGTTTGCCAAGCATGTGATGCCCGACCCGCTGGTGGGCCTGGCCGTGGGAATTGGCGCGGCCACCGTGCTGGGCGCCGTGGCGTCGCTCACCATCATGCGTGGCACCGATCTCACCCGCCTCATGGTCACGCTGGGCGTGGGACTGGTGATGCTGGAGCTGGCCAACAAGCTCGACTGGCTGACCGGTGGCGCCGACGGCCTGCAGGGCGTGATGATGGGGCCGGTGCTTGGCCAGTTCGAGTTTGACCTGTACGGCCGCACGGCCGCGTGGTATTCGCTCACCGTGCTGCTGGTGTTCTTCCTTATCGCGCGCCGCATCGTGCAGTCGCCTTTTGGTGCCACGCTCAAGGCCATCCGCGACAACCGGCTGCGCGCCATGGCCATCGGTATCCCGGTGACGGCCAAGCTGGCGCAGGTGTACACACTGGCCGCTGCGCTGGCCGGTGCTGCGGGCGCACTGCTCACGCAGACCACGGGCTTTGCCTCGCTCGACCTGTTCGAGTTCCACCGCTCGGCCGACGTGATGCTGATCCTGGTGATCGGCGGCGTGGGCTGGCTGTACGGCGGCATCCTCGGCGCCATTGGCTTCAAGCTGCTGCAGGACGTGATCTCGTCCATCACACCGCAGTACTGGACCTTCTGGGTGGGCTTGTTCCTGGTGGTGCTGGTACTGGTCGGGCGTGACCGTCTGTTCCGCCCTTGGACCTGGTTTGGCGCCGGTCGCAAGGCTGGGGTTGCCTCCAAAGCGGGAGGCCATTGATATGAACACGACAACCTCCACCACCGTGCTGTCGGCCAAGGGCTTGGTCAAGCGTTTTGGCGGCATCACGGCCACCAACAACGTCACGCTGAACCTGCAAAAGGGCGCGCGCCATGCGCTCATTGGCCCCAATGGCGCGGGCAAGACCACACTCATCAACCTGCTGACTGGCGTGCTGGAGCCCACCGAAGGCTCCATCACCCTCGAAGGCCAGGACATCACGCGCCTGGCGCCGCACCAGCGTGTGCAGCGCGGCATGGTGCGCACCTTCCAGATCAACCAGCTGTTCGACACGCTCACGCCGCTGGAGACACTGGCGCTCACCGTGTCGCAGCACCAGGGCCTGGGCGGCAAGTGGTGGCAACCGTTGGGTGCGCGCAAGGCGGTCACCGAGCGCTGCGAGCAACTGCTGGAGCAGTTCCACCTGACCTCCGTCATGGCCGAGGAAACGCGCGTGCTGGCCTACGGCAAGCGCCGCCTGCTGGAGATTGCGATTGCGCTGGCCTGCGAGCCGCGCGTGCTGCTGCTCGACGAACCCGTGGCCGGTGTGCCCGCAGGCGAGCGTGAGGAACTGCTGCAGACTGTGGCGGCCTTGCCCGCCGATGTGTCGGTGCTTTTGATCGAACACGATATGGACCTGGTTTTCAGCTTTGCCAACCGCATGACGGTGCTGGTCAACGGCACCGTGCTCACCGAGGGCGACCCGGACACGATTGCCAATGACCCGCAGGTGAAGGCGGTGTACCTCGGCCATGGGGAGGATGCGCATGTCTAAGACAGAACTCCTGCGCATCGAGGGCCTGAGCGCAGGCTACGGCGAGGCCGTGGTGCTGCAAGGCATTTCGCTGGCCCTGCCCGAAGGCGACACGCTGGCCCTGCTGGGGCGCAACGGCACGGGGAAGACCACGCTCATCAACACGTTGGCCGGGGCCACGCGCCAGCATGCGGGCACGGTGAGCCTGGGCGGTGTGGCGCTGCACAAGCTGCCCCCACACGAACGCGCGGCGGCCGGCATCGGCTGGGTGCCGCAAGAGCGCAATATCTTCAAGTCGCTCACGGTGCACGAGAACCTCACGGCCGTGGCGCGCCCGGGCCGCAAAGGATCGACCGCACGGCCGTGGACGCCCGAGCGCGTGTACGAAATGTTCCCGCGCCTGGCCGAGCGCAAGACCAACCTGGGCACGCAGCTCTCGGGCGGCGAGCAGCAGATGCTGGCCGTGGGCCGCGCGCTGGTGCTCAACCCGCGCCTGCTGCTGCTGGATGAGCCGCTCGAAGGCCTCGCGCCCATCATCGTGGAAGAGCTGCTGCGCGCCATCCGCCGCATCACGCGCGAAGAGGGCCTGTCGGCCATCATCGTGGAGCAGCATCCGCAGGCCATCCTGGCCATCTCGGACCACGCCGCCGTGCTGGACCGGGGCACTGTGGTGCACACCGGCAGCGCTGCCGAGCTGAGCGCCCAACCCGAGCTGCTGGACCGCCTGCTGGGCGTGGCACGGTAGCGCGCGCCATGCAAGCCGTGCACCGCAGAACCCTTCTGGCCTGGCTGGCAGCGTCGTTCGGCGGTGCGGCCAGCGCGCAGGCCGCTTTCCCCTCATGCCCGCTGCGCATCGTCGTACCCAATGCGGCGGGCGGTGCGGCCGACATCACGGCGCGCACCGTGGGCCAGAAGATCGCCGGCCCGCTGGGGCAAAGCGTGGTCATCGAAAACAAACCCAGCGCTGGCGGCGTGGTAGCGGGAGACTTGGTAGCGCGGGCTGAGCCCGACGGCCACACGCTGCTGCTGGTGAGCAGTGGCACGGCGGTCAGCGCCGCGCTGTTCCAGTCGCTGCCGTTTGACACGCTCAAGGACTTTGCGCCTGTCTCGCTGCTGGCCACGTTTGATCTGGCCGTGGTGGTGAAAGAAGGCGGGCGTTTTGCCTCCCTGGCCGAGCTTCTGGCTTATGCGCGAGCCCACCCGGGCAAGCTCAATATCGGCACGCCACAGATCGGCACCACACAGAACCTGGCGGCCGAGCTGTTCAAGGTGACGGCGGGCATCGACGCGCAGGTGGTGCCTTTCAACGGCACGCCGCCGGTCATCACGGCGCTGCGGGGTGGCGAGATCGACGTGATGATCGACATCCTGGGGGGTCTCATGCCACAGATCGGCGCCAAGGCCCTGCGGCCGCTGGCTGTGATGGGCGCGCAGCGGGCGCCGCAGTTGCCCGACGTGCCCACGGTGCGCGAAAGCGGCGGGCCACTGGCGGGCTTCAACGTCACGTCGTGGAACGGCCTGGCCGTGCCCGCCAGGACACCTGCTGCCGTGGTGGAGCGTCTGTCGCGCGAAGTGCAGACCGCACTGGCCCAGCCCGATGTGAAAAAGCGCCTGCTGGAATTGAACCTCCATGCCCAGGGCAGCACCCCCGCGCAATTGGGCGAGCACCTAGCGGCCGACGTGCGCCGCTGGAGCGACGTGATCGCCCGGGCCAAGATCGCGCGGCAGTGACGGTTGCTGCGTTTCGGCTTTTGTGACCGAAAGGCAAATCGGATGAACATCACACACATCGGCCTCGTGGGCTATGGCGAGGTGGGCAAGATCTTCAGTGCGGGCTTGCGTGTCCAGCCCGGCGTGGCCTCGGTCGCTGCCTGGGACCTGAAGCTGGCCGACCCCGCGCACCGCGACGCTCTGCAGAAGCACGCCGCGCAAGCGGGCGTGGTGGCCTTGGATGGGATGCAGGCACTGTGCGCGCGCTGTGATTGCATCATCTCGGCCGTCACCGCATCGAACACGCTGGCCGTGGCGCAGGAGGCCGCGCAGCACATCCGCCCCGGCACCGTGTTCCTGGACCTCAACTCGGCATCGCCCGGCACCAAGCAGCAAGCCGCTGCGCTCATCGAGGCGCGGGGTGCGCACTATGTCGAGGCGGGCGTGATGACCTCGGTGCCCCCCTACGGCATCCGCGTGCCCATGCTGCTGGGCGGCGCGCAGGCCGCCGCACTGGCCACCGTGCTGACCAGCTGGGGCATGGATGCCAAACCCGTGAGCGAGCAACTGGGCGTGGCCAGTGCCATCAAGATGTGCCGCAGCATCATGATCAAGGGCCTCGAAGCCCTGGTGATTGAGAGCTACGCCACGGCCCGCCACTACGGCGTGGAAGACCATGTGCTGCCCACCTTGGCCGAGACCTTTCCCTCCATCGACTGGCACGAACCGGGTCGCTACTTCTTCAGCCGCGTCGTGCAGCACGGCCAGCGCCGCGCCGAAGAGATGCGCGAATCGGCCCACACGGTGCACGAGGCCGGCATGGAGCCACTGATGGCCTCGGCCATCGCCGCCAAGCAGCAGTGGGTGGCCGACCTGGCGCGCGAAGGCGTCTTTCACGACCTGCCCAAGGACGCGCGCTGGCAGGACTATGCGGACCGGGTGTTGGGCAGTTTGTCCGTCGTGCCTGCAAAGGACTGAGCCCTGCGAATCACCACCCGCCGGTGAAACTGGCGCGGCGCAATGCCAGAGGCACCGAGCAAGGGCCGCCCCGCAGCAAGGGTGCCGTCCCCCTTTGGGGGGATGCCGCGCAGCGGCTCAGGGGGGAGACCTGTACAACGCCTGCAGCGTCGTCCGAATCAGCTCTGCCATCGCCTGCTGTGTGAGTGTGGCCGGCCGTTGCGAGCTGACAGCCATGAACAGCTTGCTGCGCAGGCGGGTGCTGCCGCCTTCCTCCTCGCCGTCCCCATCGCTGCCCGCGCCGTGGATGGGCCGGGTACTGAACACTTCCGATTTGCCCGACGTGGTGACCGCATTCATGGGCAGCACCGCGCAGCCCGCGCCATCGGCCACCAGGTCCAGGATGGCCGCCACGCCATCGATCTCCAGGCTGATCTGTGGGCGCTTGCCGCGTGCTGCCAGTTCGGATTCCACCAGCATGCGGATGGAGTTGGGGCGCGTGGGGATGACCAGCGGAAAGCGCGGCAGCTCGTCCAGCGGCAGGGGCGTGCGGGCCAGAGCATCGGCCTCCACCTCGCTCTGGCCTGGGGCGCGGCGCTGCACCAGAAACAGGTCTTCTTCCAGCAGCGCCGTGGTCTCGATGCCCGGCGCGGGCGTGGTGTTGTAAAGCAGTGCGATGTCGAGCAGCCCGGTGGTCAGCGATTCGCGCATGGCCACCGACAGGCCCTCGCTGATGGCCAGCGCCGCGTCCGGCATCTTCACGCGGAAGGCGCGGGTCAGCGGCACGGTCAGCACCTTGGCAATGCTGGGCGGCAGGCCGATGGCCACGCGCCCGGCCAGGGCGCCGCGCACGCGGCCCAGTTCCTCGCGCGCGCGCTCGACCTGGTGCAGGATGCCGCGCCCGTGCTCCAGGAGCAGCTTGCCCGCCTCAGTGGGTGTGGCGCCCCGGCCATTGCGCACCAGCAGGTTCTGGCGCAGCTCCACCTCCAGCAGGCGCACCTGGCGGCTCAGTGCGGGCTGGGCAATGTCCAGCACCACCGACGCGCGGGTGAAGCTGCCCAGCTCGGCCACCCGCACGAAGTATTCAATCTGCTTGAGGTCCATGGCAAGGCTCTCTGCTATTTGCAATAGCTGTGGGTCAACGATCACGGAATGATATATCTGGTAGTGCCGGTGCCGCCTTCATGTTTGGGCCGCCGCTGCCCACAATCGGCGGCATGTATACAACTGCACGCACCGCCTGGGCCACCCGCAGCCCGGCAGGAGACAACGCATGACGGCGCCAGTGATCCGAGGCATTTCTTCCATGGCCACGCGCCAGGTGCTGGCAGACCTGGTGGCCGGTTTTGCGCGGCAGTCGGGCACGCAGGCCGCCATCGAATCGGTGGGCGGTGTGGACGCTGCCAAGCGTGTGGCGGCCGGTGAGGCGTTCGACGTGGTGATCCTCGCCTCCGACGCCATCGACAAGCTTTTGGCTGCGGGCCATCTGGTGCCCGGCAGCAAGGTGGACTGGGTGCACTCCGGCGTGGCCGTGGCCGTGCCTGCCGGCGCGCCGCTGCCCGAGCTGTCGAGCGAAGACGCCGTGCGCGCTGCCGTGCTGGCTGCGCCCAGCATCAGCCTGTCCACCGGCCCCAGCGGCGTGGCGCTGGCCAAGCTGTTCGAGCGCTGGGGCATTGCCGATCAGATCGCCCCGCGCATGGTGCAGGCGCCCCCCGGTGTGCCCGTGGGCTCGCTGGTGGCCAAGGGCGAGGTGGCGTTGGGCTTTCAGCAACTGAGTGAGCTGCTGCACGTGCAGGGCATCCAGATCGTGGGCCCGCTGCCACCGGCCATCCAGATCACCACCACGTTTTCCGCAGGCGTTGGCGTGCATTCGCAACAGGCGGATGCAGCACGTGCGTTGCTGGCTTACCTGGCTTCTCCCGCTGCGGCGGACGCCAAGCAAAAGCAGGGCATGACCCCCGCCTGACCGATCACAAGAACACCTTCCAGGAGCACCCAAAAATGAGCCTCATCATCGACTGCCACGGCCACTACACCACGGCGCCCAAGGCGCTGGAGAACTGGCGCAATGCGCAGATCGCCGGCATCAAGGACCCCGCAGCCATGCCCAAAGTGGCGGACCTGCACATCAGCGACGACGAGCTGCGCGAGTCCATCGAGACCAACCAGCTCAAGCTGATGAAAGAGCGCGGCAGCGACATCACGCTGTTCAGCCCGCGCGCCAGCTTCATGGCCCACCACATCGGCGACTTCAATGTGTCCAGCACCTGGGCCGCCATCTGCAACGAGCTGTGCTATCGGGTCTCCACGCTGTTCCCCGACCACTTTGTGCCCGTGGCCATGCTGCCGCAAAGCCCCGGTGTCGATCCTGCGACCTGCATTCCCGAGCTGGAAAAGTGCGTGCACGAATACGGCGCCGTGGGCATCAACCTGAACCCTGACCCTTCCGGCGGCCACTGGACCAGCCCCCCGCTGACCGACAAGCACTGGTACCCCATCTACGAAAAGATGGTGGAGTACGACCTGCCCGCCATGATCCACGTGAGCACCAGCTGCAACGCGTGCTTTCACACCACCGGCGCGCACTACCTGAACGCCGACACCACGGCCTTCATGCAGCTGATCCAGGGCGACCTGTTCAAGGACTTCCCCACGCTCAAGTTCCTGATCCCGCACGGCGGCGGCGCGGTGCCCTACCACTGGGGCCGCTTCCGTGGGCTGGCCCAGGAGATGAAGAAGCCGCTGCTCGACGAGCACCTGATGAACAACGTGTACTTCGACACCTGCGTGTACCACCAGCCCGGCATCGACCTGCTGAACACCGTGATCCCGGTGAAGAACGTGCTGTTTGCCAGCGAAATGATCGGCGCGGTGCGGGGCATTGACCCCACCACCGGCAACTACTACGACGACACCAAGCGCTACATCGAGGCGTCCACGATCCTGAGTGCCGACGACAAGCACCAGATCTACGAAGCCAACACGCGCCGCGTGTTCTCCCGACTCGATTCACGCCTGAAGGCAAAGGGGCTCTGACATGTTTGAACTTGGCGTTGTCTACCGCAACATCACCCGCGCTGACCGCGCAGCCGCTGACGGCCTGGCTGCCCTCGGCTCGGCCACCGTGCACGAGGCCATGGGCCGCGTGGGCCTGCTCAAGCCTTACATGCGCCCCATCTACGGCGGCCAGCAGGTCAGCGGCACGGCCGTCACCGTGCTGCTGCAGCCTGGCGACAACTGGATGATGCATGTGGCGGCCGAGCAGATCCAGCCCGGCGACATCGTGGTGGCGGCCGTCACCTCGGAGTGCACCGACGGCTACTTTGGCGACCTGCTGGCCACCAGCTTCCAGGCCCGGGGCGCGCGCGCGCTCATCATCGACGCCGGTGTGCGCGACGTGAAGACGCTGCAGGAGATGAACTTCCCCGTGTGGAGCAAGGCCATCAGCAGCAAGGGCACCATCAAGGCCACGCTGGGCTCGGTCAACATCCCCGTGGTGTGCGCCGGTGCACTGGTCACGCCGGGCGACGTGGTCGTGGCCGACGACGACGGTGTGGTGTGTGTGCCCGCCGCCCGCGCGGCCGAGACGCTGGCCGCCGCGCAAAAGCGCGAGAGCTTTGAGGGCGAGAAGCGCGCCAAGCTCGCCAGCGGCGTGCTGGGCCTGGACATGTACAACATGCGCCCCGGCCTGGAGAAGGCGGGCCTCAAGTACATCGATTGAGCGGCTTTTTCAGTCTTTTGGGCTGCAAGCGATAGTCAATCATGCGCTTGCAGCTATGTAATTAATAGCAAACAGCTTCTTCTTTCCATGCGTTGTTCCGTGTCTCCCGTTTCTCTCTCCCGCCGTGTGGGCCTGGCCGTGGGCCTGGCCACAGCCCTGGGCTGTGTGCCCCAGTTCGCCTCGGCGCAGGCGTTTCCGTCCAAGCCCGTGCGCATCATCACGCCCTTCCCCGTGGGCGGTGGCCCGGACGGCGTGGCCCGCCTGGTGGCCGACAAGTTGTCCAAGAGCTGGGGCCAGCCCGTGGTGGTCGAGAACCGCCCCGGTGGCAACGGCTTCATCGCCATCGATGCGTTCAAGCGCGGCGCCAAGGACGGGCATGACCTGATCGTGCTCGACAACGTACACCTGGCCGCATACCCCAGCCTGTTCAAGAAGCTGCCGTACGACACGGCCAAAGACTTCGACACGCTGCTGCCGCTGTTCAAGACCTATTTCTTCTTCACCGTGGCCGCCAACAGCAAATACAAAACCGTGGGCGACATCGTGGCCGACGCCAAGGCCAACCCCGGCAAGCTCAACTACGGCTCCTGGTCCATCGGCAACCCGGTGCACCTGGGCTCCGAGCTGTTTGAAAGCGCCACCGGCACGCAGATGGAGCACGTGCTCTACAAAGAGACCACGCAGCTCTACACCTCGGTCTCCACCGGCGAGCTGTCGTTTGCGCTGGGCAGCGCCGCCACGGCCGGGCCGCTGCAACGTGCGGGCAAGCTGCGCTTTCTGGCCGTCACCGCGCCGCAGCGCCTGGCCAGCTTTCCGGATGTGCCCACCGTGGGCGAATCGGGTGGCCCCAAGGGCTTTGAGGTGACGGGCTGGAACGCCATCGCCGTGCCGCCCGGCCTGCCCGCTGCCGTGACCGACAAGATCCGCAAGGACATCGAGCAGGCCCTGTCCGGCGCCGATGTGCAGGAGAAGTTCAAGAGCTTTGGCTACGAGCCCTTCCCCACAACTCGCGCGCAGTTCGCCCAGTTCGTCAAGGACGAGAGCCAGCGTTTTGGCGACGTGATCAAGAAGGCCAACGTGTCCCTCGACTGACCTGCCCCACCCAGCAACCAAGGACCCACGCCCATGAGCGAATTCACCAAGACCCCCGGCTGGCTGGACTGGTACGCCGGCCCCAGCAAACCCCGCTTCCAGGTGCCCGCAGGCGCTGTGGACGCGCACTGCCACGTGTTCGGCCCCGGGGCCGAGTTCCCCTACGCGCCCGAGCGCAAGTACACGCCCTGCGACGCCAGCAAACACCAGCTGTACGCGCTGCGCGACCACCTGGGCTTTGCGCGCAACGTGGTGGTGCAGGCCACCTGCCACGGTGCGGACAACCGCGCCATGGTCGATGCGCTGGTGCACTCGGGCGGCAAGGCGCGTGGCGTGGCCACCGTCAAGCGCTCGGTCAGCGATGAAGAACTGCAGGCCATGCACGCGGCCGGTGTGCGCGGCGTGCGCTTCAACTTCGTCAAGCGCCTGGTGGATTTCACGCCCAAGGACGAGCTGATGGAGATTGCCGCGCGCATCGCCAAGCTCGGCTGGCACGTGGTGATCTACTTCGAGGCCGTGGACCTTCCCGAGCTGTGGGACTTCTTCACCGCACTGCCCACCACCGTGGTGGTGGACCACATGGGCCGCCCCGATGTGAACAAGCCGGTGGACGGACCGGAGTTTGAGCTGTTCCTGAAGTTCATGCGCCAACACCCCAATGTGTGGAGCAAGGTGAGCTGCCCCGAGCGCCTCTCCGTGACTGGCCCCAAGGCCCTGAACGGCGAGCAAAATGCCTACACCGACGTGATCCCGTTCGCCCGCAAGGTGGTCGCAGAGTTCCCCGACCGCGTGCTCTGGGGCACCGACTGGCCGCACCCCAACCTCAAGGACCACATGCCCGACGACGGCCTGCTGGTGGACTTCATTCCGCACATCGCCCCCACGGCCGAGCTGCAGCACAAGCTGCTGGTGGATAACCCCATGCGCCTCTACTGGCCTGAAGAAGTGACAAAGAAAGGCTGATGCCATGCCACTCGACAAACCCTACCTGGACGTGCCCGGCACGACCATCTTCGACGCCGAGCAAAGCCGCAAGGGCTACTGGCTCAACCAGTTCTGCATGAGCCTGATGAAGGCCGGCAACCGCGAGCGTTTCAAGGCCAACGAACGCGCCTACCTCGATGAATGGGCGATGACCGAAGAGCAGAAGCAAGCTGTGCTGGCACGCGACCTGAACTGGTGCATCCGCCTGGGCGGCAACATCTACTTTTTGGCCAAGATCGGCGCCACCGATGGCAAGAGCTTCCAGCAGATGGCGGGCAGCATGACTGGCATGACCGAAGAGGAATACCGCAACATGATGATCAGCGGCGGCCGCTCGGCCAATGGCAACCGCGTGATCGGCGAAGACGGCGACGCACAGGCACACCGCCAGCCACAAGGCGCTGCCGGCAAGAAAGGAAACTGACCATGGCCAAGATCACCGCCTCCGTGTTCACGTCGCACGTGCCTGCCATTGGCGCTGCGCTGGACCTGGGCAAGACGCAGGAAGACTACTGGAAGCCGCTGTTCGCGGGCTACGACTTCTCCAAGCAATGGATGAAGGACAACAAGCCCGACGTGATCTTCCTGGTCTACAACGACCACGCCACGGCCTTCAGCCTGGAGATGATTCCCACGTTCGCCATCGGCACGGCCGCGCAGTTCCAGCCTGCCGACGAGGGCTGGGGTCCCCGCCCCGTGCCTGTGGTGCAGGGCCACCCGGACCTGGCCGCGCACATTGCGCAGTCGGTCATCCAGCAGGACTTTGACCTCACCATCGTCAACAAGATGGATGTGGACCACGGCCTCACTGTGCCGCTGTCGCTGATGTGCGGCGAGCAAGACCCCAAGACGGGAGCCTGGCCCTGCCCGGTGATCCCGTTCGCCGTCAACGTGGTGCAGTACCCCGTGCCCAGCGGCCGCCGCTGCTACAACCTGGGCCAGGCCATCCGCAAGGCGGTGGAGAGCTACGACGAAGACCTGAACGTGCACATCTGGGGCACGGGCGGCATGAGCCACCAGCTGCAGGGCCCGCGTGCCGGCCTCATCAACAAGGAGTTCGACAACGCCTTCCTCGACAAGCTCATCAACGACCCCGAGGCCGCCGCCAGCATCCCGCACATCGACTATGTACGCGAAGCCGGCAGCGAAGGCATTGAACTCGTGATGTGGCTCATCGCCCGCGGCGCCATGGCCGATGTGGCCGGTGGCAAGCCACCCAAGCTGGCGCACCGCTTCTACCATGTGCCCGCGTCCAACACCGCCGTGGGCCACCTGATTCTTGAGAACACCTAAAAAACACGCCAAAGGACACACACCATGACCATCAAAGTCGCACTCGCAGGCGCTGGCGCCTTCGGCATCAAGCACCTGGACGGCATCAAGAACATTGACGGCGTTGAAGTGGTCTCCCTCATCAGCCGCGACTTAGCCAAGACCCAGGAAGTGGCCGACAAGTACGGCATCAAGCACGTCACCACCGACCTGGCCGACAGCCTGGCCATCAAGGAAGTGGACGCCGTGATCCTGTGCACGCCCACGCAGATGCACGCCAGCCAAACCCTCGCCTGCCTGGAAGCGGGCAAGCACGTGCAGGTCGAGATCCCGCTGTGCGACGTGCTGGCCGATGGCGAGAAGGTCATCGCCCTGCAAAAGCAGACCGGCCTGGTGGCCATGTGTGGCCACACCCGCCGCTTCAACCCCAGCCACCAGTACGTGCACAAGAAGATCACGGCAGGCGAGTTCAACATCCAGCAGATGGATGTGCAGACCTACTTCTTCCGCCGCACCAACATGAACGCGCTGGGCCAGGCCCGCAGCTGGACGGACCACCTGCTGTGGCACCACGCTGCCCACACGGTGGACCTGTTCGCCTACCAGGCCGGCAGCCCCATCGTGAAGGCCAATGCCATCCAGGGCCCTATCCACCCCACGCTGGGCATTGCGATGGACATGAGCATCCAGCTCAAGGCCGCCAACGGTGCCATCTGCACGCTGTCGCTCTCGTTCAACAACGACGGCCCGCTGGGCACTTTCTTCCGCTACATCGGCGACACGGCTACCTACATTGCCCGCTACGATGACCTGGTGAACGGCAAGGAAGAGAAGATCGATGTGTCGAAGGTGGACGTGTCGATGAACGGCATCGAGCTGCAGGACCGCGAGTTCTTCGCCGCCATCAAAGAAGGCCGCGAGCCCAACGCCAGCGTGGCCCAGGTGCTGCCGTGCTACCAGGTGCTGCACGACCTGGAGCTGCAGCTCAACGCAGGCTGATTGCAAGTCCAATTGGCTGCTGGCGCTTTTGTATCAATCGCCAGCGGCTATGCATTTGATAGTTAGGGGTGTCTGGCATCACCCCTTCAATGCCGCCTTGTGCTCGATGATGCGTGAGACCAAGCCGTAGTCCACGGCCTCTTCGGCCGACAGCCAGCGGTCGCGCTCGATGTCTGCCAGCACCACCTCCAGCGGCTTGCCGGTCTGCCGAGCGATGGTGGCTGCAATCCGCTCACGCGCTTTCACCATCTCGCGCGCCTGGATGGCGATGTCACTGGCTGGGCCGCCGGCGCCACCGCTGGGCTGGTGGATCAGAAAGCGCGTGTTGGGCAGGCAGAACCGCCGCTCGCGTGGCGCCGCCAGGTACAGGTGCGTGGCCGCGCTGCCCACCCAGCCGGTGCCAATCATGTTCACCGGCGCAGTGATGAAGCGCACCAGGTCATGGATCGTGTCGCCCGACTCCAGGTGCCCGCCGGGCGAGCTCACCAGCATGTCGATGGGCTCGGCGCTCTCGGCATCCAGCGCAATCAGCCGCCGCGCCACATCGGCGGCCAGGGTGTCGGTGATGGTGCCAAAGACCAGCAGGGTGCGGGCCTTGAAGGCTTTTTCTTCCAGGTAAGACGTGCGCGGTTCGGCGCCTTGGGTGGGGGCTGAAGCGGGTGTGGTGGTATCTGGCGTGTCCATGGGGCAAGTCCTTGCGAGTGATAGGACTGCCTTGACGAACGAGAGACGCCGGGCGTGACATTTCTCTGCGCTAGCATATTCAGGCCAGCGCTGCATGGTGGACCCACTGGCCCGCATTGCACCCTTTGGACTGTTCAGCCTGCGGCCACGCGTTGCCCCGGCGCAATGGTGGGCGGCGCCGCATTCAGCGTCTCGATCGCAAAGCCCGCCGCCGCCTTGTAGCGGGCCATGAAGCCCTCGCGCTCCTCACGTGGCAGCACGTCGTCAATGTGGTCGAACACCCCGCCGCAGCGCTCGTCCACCAGCCCCAGCAGACCAAACGGGCCGGAGCCCCGGTTGCGCAGCACCAACGCAGAGATGTCCTTGCACAGCTTGTCGTCATAGGCACGCAGCGCCTGCGGACCCACACCGTGCGCGATGAGCTGCGCCCCCAGCACGCGCGCATCCACGATGGCCTGGCTGGCACCGTTGGAGCCCACGGGGTACATCACATGCGCCGCGTCGCCCAGCAGCGCCACGCGGCCGTCTACCCAGATGGGCACGGGGTCGCGGTCGATCATGGGGTACTCAAAAATGTCCTTGGCGCCGCGCAGCATGGCAGGCACGTCCAGCCAGCTGTAGTTCCAGCCCTCGAAGTGGTGGATGAACTCCTCCAGTGCCACGCGCCGGTTCCAGTCGCCCTGCTGCCAGCCGCCCTGGTTGTCGACCGTGATCTCGGCGATCCAGTTGATGGTGGCCAGGCCTGTGGCCGGGTCGGGCGGGGTGATGGGGTAGAACACCACACGGTGCCGCAGCGAGCCCACGCCCACAAACGACGCGCCCGTGCGCACCGGCACCCCCGGCGTGGTGCCGCGCCACATGATGGCGCCGCCCCACTGGATGGGCGGCTGCGTGGGGTGCATCTGCGCCCGCACGGCCGAGTGCAGGCCATCGGCGGCAATCAGCAGCGAGCCTGCCACCTCCCGCTTCTCGCCATCGCGTGTCTCGACGATTGCGATGACGCCGTTCGCATCCTGCCGGTAGCCCACCACCCGCTGCCCCAGCTGCACTGCGTCGGTTCCCAGGCGCTCTCGCACGGCGTTGAACAGCATCATCTGCAGCTGCCCCCGGTGCACCGAATACTGGGGCCAGTGGTAGCCCGCCTCCAGCCCGCGTGGCTCGGCGTACACCTCGTTGCCGTTGCGACCCACCAGCGCCCATTCGCGCGCCTGCAGGCCGATCGTGTCCAGCACCTCGTTGCCAAACCCCAGGTCGTGCAGTTCTCGTACGGCGTTGGGCTGCAGGTTGATGCCCACGCCCAGCGGCTGCAGCTCGGGCACCGTTTCAAAGACGATGCAGGGCACGCCGATCTGGTGCAGGGTCAGGGCAGTGGCCATGCCACCGATGCCGCCGCCAGCGATCAGGACGGGGCGGGGCGAGGAAGGGTGTGAAGTAAGAGTAGGTGCGCCAGACATGCCGAGATTGTCCATGGAACGGCGGGTGGAGCTTGTCGCGGACGCCGCAGGCGAATCGGGGGAATAGCGGGTGGCTTTTTGCGGCGGGTTGTGCCCGTTCAGCCAGCCTTGTCAGGCGTAGGTACCTAGGTTGTTCCCAGACCAGAGGGTTAGGCTGCATTGCAACTGCTGGGGACATTGGAGTGAGTACTATCGGCCGAGAGCTTTCGTTCAACCATCCTCTTAGAAGCATCACATGAATCAGCGCGGTACAGGCCTGCCTATCTCACGAGATGATCAAGTCGAATGGTTCCATCAACTTGCAGCGTTGTCGGAGGGCGAGTTGCTCGCCTGGGCTGGCACGGATTACGTGAGCGACTTGGCGGAGTTTGTTCGCAACCACGTTGCAGATTACTCAATTCCAGAGCGCGCTACGCCGCGAGAGATAGTCGCTCTCGTGGTTGGCCTTAGAGGCAACGAGAGTGAGTGGAATCACGCGCTGCAAGCGGCATTGATTCGGGCCGATGACGTGAAGGACACATCTCGCAGCGAAGCGAAACAAATGCTGAGGGCCTTTGCAGTCAATTGTCCTTGGGTGCTATTCAAAGAAGTGGCAGTTAACCAAGCAAGCTGGTACTGATCACTATCGACTGACGTCCGGAATGGGCCCTGAGCAGCCGCCTGCTTCAAAGAACCGCAATACATTCACTCGGGCGCAAATGCCGCTCCACGTCAGGTCTCCTGCCGCAGGATCGGACGTACAGGCGGCGTTTCCAAGCCCCTCAGCGTCGCCTGGTGATGGCTTCTCTCTGTTCATCGCTCATCTTCTCAAGCTTGTCGTGCAAGTCACGCCACGAGCCCTTGTGGCGAGAGCCGAAGATGAGCAAGCTGGCGAGTGACCAAAACAGCCCGAACGCGATGACTAACCCCACCCACGTCAGTAAGGCCTCCAGGGGTTTGTAGTCACCGCCCCGCATCACCAGCGCCCCGGTACGCCAGGCCCATAGCAACAGACCCAGGGGCGCCAGGGCAAAGACAACTCCCACGGCCAGCCCCACACGAGGTAACGCCTTGCCCAGACCGACCACTACCCAGCAAACTGCCACCATCGTGACCAGTGCGGCCAAGTGTCCAGGGAGGACCACCCAGCTCAAACACGCCACTAGCACCTGCACCATCGCCGTTCCCACAACCGAGCCCTGGTTGCCACCGCGCTGTGTGGTGCTGGCCGACTCTGGCATCGAGTCACCATGCTCCAGCCTGCTGTGCAAAACCTCCCGTGCGATGGCCATCGTTGGTGCCGCAAGTTGACCTTCGGCGATTCGGCGTTCCAGCTCCTCGATGGGCATGTCGTGGTACAGCGCAGCCAGTGAAGCCCGCTTCTTTTCGCTAAGAACGTTCGTCATTGTGGCAGTCAACGGGTAGAAGGGGCGTTGTTTGCCCCGGCGACAACTGGAGCGGTGGAGGTAGTAAGGGCTATGGTTCCGGCACGGAGAGCGCACCCGACGGAGCCGCAGCGAGGTGCACTATAGCCTGCGCTATGCCTGAAGAAAGTGTTGATCACCCTCATGGCGTGGCCTCCATGGAACCGATGCCAATCGTTTGCCGACCGAAAAGTTCGTTTGGGACGAGGCGGCTTTGCGCGAGCTCTGCATCCCGTGGCGAGGTCGAGGCGTGCTCGCTCTGCATTGGGCCTCCATCTTTTGCCCTGGTGCGCGTCCAGTCAGGCTGTGGCACCATGCTCCGATGCGAAAAGACGAACACACCGTGGCGCTCGTAGGTGCCAGCCGCAGTGCCTTGGTGCGCGCCGCCACGCGCCTTCTAGGCCCGGCCGATGCTGAAGACGCGGTGCAGGACGCCTATGTGCGCGCGCTGGAGGTCAATGCCCCTGCGCTCAATGCTGCCCAGGCCTGGCTGCTGACAGTGGTGCGCAATCTGGCCATCGACCGTTTGCGGCGGCGCCAGTGGATGGCGCAATGGCTGGCTGAAGCCGTGCAGAGCGCGCACGCCGATGTCGCTGGCGCGGTCGCTCCCTCTGCGGAAGCCGATGCTGCTCTTGCGCAGCAGGCCACGCTGGCGCTGCGGCGACTGGCAGAGTGTGTGACGCCCGCGGAGGGCGCTGCGGTGCTGTTGCATGCGGTGTTCGACGCCAGCCATGCCGAGCTGGCGCAGGCCAGCGGTCGGTCTGAAGCAGCCAGCCGCCAGCAACTGCGCCGCGCCTTGCAGCGGCTGCGGCAGGCGCAGGAGGGCGACGAATCCAGCGATGAGCCCAAGGGCGCCACCGCAGCAGCGCTGCGCCTGTATCTGCAGTCGCTGCAATCGCGAGACCCACAGACACTGTGGGCGCTGCTGCGCCAGCCGCCCGTCAGCGCGGGGGCGGTGCATGCCGCAGCCCAGGCGATGCAGCTTGTGCCACCGCGTGCCCAGCACGCAAGCGCCACGGTGGGTGGGGTGGTGCAGGTAGGCGGGCAGTTGGGGCTGGTGCTCACGCTTGATGGTGTGACGCTGTGCGTGGTGCCGCTGGGACCACACGCCGAGCAAGTGCATGACGCCGTGGTGGCCTGACCCGCGCACCTGCAGCTGCAACTGGTAGGAAGAAGGCAAGACGGAAGGACGTTTGCAGCACCATGATCCAGCAGCCCGCGCCCACCTTCTTTGCCACCCCGCAGGCGTTCCGCGATTGGCTGGAGCGCCACGCCGCCAGCGCGACGGAGCTGCTGGTGGGTTTTCACAAGGTGGGCTCGGGCCGCCCCAGCATGGGCTGGCCGGAGTCGGTGGACGAAGCGCTGTGCTTTGGGTGGATCGATGGCATTCGGCGGCGTATTGACGAGCACACGTATTCGATCCGCTTCACGCCGCGCAAGCCGTCGTCGATCTGGAGTGCGGTCAACATCGCCAAGGTGGAGCAGCTGCAGGCGGCAGGCCGCATGATGCCTGCGGGGCTGGCCGCCTTCGCGCACCGCAAGGCAGACAAGTCGGCCATCTACTCGCACGAGCAGGCGGGGGTGGCCGAGTTGCCGGTGGCGCTGCAACGCACGTTCCAGCGCAACAAGGCCGCGTGGCGGTACTTTCAGGAGTCCACACCGCCCAGCTACCGCAAGGTGATGCTGCACTGGGTCACATCCGCCAAACGTGACGCGACCCGGGAGGCGCGGTTTGCGCAGCTGGTGGCCGCCTGTGCTGCGGGCGAGCGCATTGAGCTGTGGGCGAAGCGGCCACCCGTTGCAAAGGCTTAGCCCAGCCTCCAAGCCCGAGCCACCCGGTGGGTTGCCGCGCTTGCCGTAAGCTCGCGGCATGCAACAAAGAAACCTTGGACCTTTCTCCGTCTCGGCCATCGGCCTGGGCTGCATGAACCTGTCGCACGCCTATGGCGCCCCGGTGTCTGCCGAGCAGGGCGAACGCGTGCTGCTGGCCGCGCTGGATGCGGGCGTGACGCTGTTTGACACCGCCACGCTGTACGGCTTTGGCGCCAACGAAACCCTGGTGGGCCGTGTGCTGAAGCAGCACCGCAGCCGTTTCACCCTGGCCAGCAAATGCGGCATGCAGGGCGTGGATGTGAATGGCGACGGCAAGCTGGTGCGCGTGATCGACGGCCGCCCCACCACGCTGCGCCACACCTGCGAAGACAGCCTGCGCCGCCTGCAGACCGACGTGATCGACCTGTACTACCTGCACCGCTGGGACAAGACGGTGCCCATTGAAGACAGCATGGGCGCACTGGCCGACCTGGTGCGCGCGGGCAAGATCCGCAGCATCGGCCTGTCGGAGGTGTCGGCCGCCACGCTGCGCAAGGCGCACGCGGTGCACCCCATTGCTGCGGTGCAGACCGAGTATTCGCTCTGGACGCGCAACCCCGAGATTGCTGTGCTGGACGCCTGCCGAGAACTGGGCGCCTCCTTTGTGGCGTTCAGCCCCGTGGCCCGTGGCTTTCTGTGTGGCGATCTGCGCGATGTGAGCACGCTGGATGCCAAGGATATCCGCCGCGCCATGCCCCGTTTTGCGCCCGACGCCTATGCCGCCAATCTGAAGCTGCTCGATGGCTACCAAGCCATTGCGCACGATGTGGGTTGCACCCCCGCCCAGCTGGCGCTCGCGTGGCTGCTGCACAAGGCGGAGCACATCATTCCCATCCCAGGCACCACCAGTGTGGAGCATTTGCAGGACGACCTGGGTGCTGCCAACGTGCGGCTGGACGCCGCCACCATGGCGCGGCTGGATGCGCTGATCAACGAGCGCACGGTCGTGGGCCACCGCTACAACGCACAAGCCGCGAGCGAAGTCGATACCGAAACGTTTGAAGACCGCGCAGCGTAGGCGGCGCGGTCTTTGTGGGCTTCAGTGCAGGTTCACTGCAGTTTCGATACGGCTTGACGGTGGGGCTTTTTGTGGAGCCTCAACGGCCTCGCAAATTGCCCTTGTCATCGGCAATCACGATCTCCACACGGCGGTTCATGGCGCGGCCTTCGGGCGACGCGTTGTCAGCCACCGGGTGGGCCTTGCCGTAGCCGCGTGCGGCGATGCGGCTGCTGTCCACGCCGCGCTGCACCAACGCATCGCGCACGGCCTGCGCGCGGCGGTCTGACAGGTCCTGGTTGTAGCTGTCGCCACCCACGCTGTCGGTGTAGCCCTCGATCAACAGCTTGCGGTCCGGGAACTGTTTGAGAAAGTTCGCCAGCTTGTCCAGGCGCGGGCCGGCCTGGGCCGAGAGCTCGGCCTTGTTGAAGGCAAACAGCACATCGCCCAGGGTCACCAGTAAGCCGCGTTCGGTCTGCTGGGCTTCGAGTTCGCGCAATTGCGCTTCGAGTGCGCGCACGCGGTCTTGTGCCGTATTGGCCTGGGCCATGGCAGCGGTGGCTTGCGCCTGCTGTTGTGCGGCGCGTTGCTCGGCGCTCATCGCCTGCTGCTGGGCTTGCTGGGCGCGCAGGCGGGCCGCGTCAGCCTCTTGGGTGCGGGCCTGCAGACGGATGCGGTCGGCTTCGCTGCCTGCCTGTTTGATGTTGGCATCGAGCTGGCGTGCGCGGGCTGCGTTGGTGGCGATCTCAGCGCGTTGGCGGGCGATGTACGCCAGGTGGTTGGTCTCGGATGTATCGTGGTCGTCGGCCCACACGCGGTCGGCCTGGGCGAGCGCATCGGTGGCCTGCTTCAGTTCGAGCTGCGCGTACTGGTTCACAGTGGGGTCTCCGGCCGCGGTGCCCACTGCGGTGCGGGCCTCTTCCAGTGCCGGCGATGGCGTGGTGCTTGCGCACGCGGCCAGCAGGCCAACGGCAATCAGGCTGGTGCACAGGGCGGTGTTGCGATGAAAAAAGCGGTGCATGGTCAGGTGTTCCTTGAAATGGGGTGGGGCAATCGCGGGGGCCTCAACGGTGTGGTGCCTGAGGCGAAGCCAGGGGGCGCGGTGGCCCCATGGTTGGCGCTGGCTCAGCGGGGCGATCGGCGGTTGATTTCTTCTTGCAGTGCGCGGATACCGTCTTGCACTTGGGCGAGGTTGGCGGCATTGCTGGCCGCGTCTGCGCGGGTTTCAGCGACACGGGCATCTACCTCGGCCTCAGCGGCCAGGCGGCGTGCTGCCACATAGTCCTTTTCTGCCATCGCTTTTTCGGCCTGCATCAGCTTCTCGCGTGCTTGCTGCAGCTGCACGGGGGCGCTGGCGGCCACAGCTGGAGCAGCCGCCACGCGGTTGACGGTGGTGCGGGTGACCGCCATCTGTTCGGTGGGCGCCGGGGTGGAAGAACAGGCGGCCAGTGCGCCCAGTGCGAGTGCCGCGGTGGCGGTACGGATCAATGCGGATGAATGCATGGTGTGGTGGACTCCTCTGGAGGTGGTTGGGTAGGCCGTGCCGACGTATCGGGCGGGCCACCAGGGGGTTCTGGTGTTGATGCATTGTTGGGGCCCGCCCGGCAAGCAGGCGTAGGCCCTGCCTCTGTATTGCTGTGGGGCATGTCTTACGAACACTTGCAAACAAGGTGCCCACCATTTGCGTGAAAGAGAGTGGCTTGTTGCGTTCGGGAACTCTCATCTCCCCCAGGTCTCGATCAATGACAGCACGCGCACGCAGCGTGTTGTTGCGGGTGCCCTTCACCCGTACGCCACCTCCCATGGCCGTGGCCTCTGCGCGGGCGCTGCGCACGCCTGCTCCATCACCGCAACACAACGAAGAGGAGAGTTACTGCATGCCGCCATCCACCTTTTTTGCCTGGGTCCAGGAGACCACCTTTGCGGGCGTGCCGCTATGGAGCCTGTGTGTGGCCCTGGCGGCGGCTTTGGCCACCTACGCAGCCATCCTCGTGGTGCTGCACCTGCTGACCCGGCGCGCCAAGGTGTGGGCCACGCAGTCGCACAGTGGCATGGCGCTGACCCTGGTGGACGTGCTGGAAGGCACGAGCCGCACGCTGATGCTGGTGGTGGCACTGCTGGTGGGCGCAAGCCTGCTCGACCTGCCGGGCCGCTGGGAGAGCCGCCTGAGCCAGCTATGGTTTGTGGCCGTGGCGCTGCAGATGGGCCTGTGGGGCATGCGCGCGATTGGCATTGGCGTACGCCGCTATGTGGAGCGGCACTCGTCCAGCGGCATGACGCAGGTCAGCGCCTCGGCCACGCTGATGTCGTGGGGGCTGCGCACGCTGCTGTGGAGCGTGGTGCTGCTGGCCATCTTGTCCAACGTGGGTGTGAACATCACGGCCTTCATCGCCAGCCTGGGGGTGGGCGGTATTGCCGTGGCGTTGGCGGTACAGAACATTTTGGGCGACCTGTTCGCATCGCTGGCGATTGCGGTGGACAAGCCTTTCGAGGTGGGCGACTTCATCGTGGTGGGCAATGTGTCGGGCACCGTGCAGGTGATTGGTCTCAAGACCACCCGCATCCGCAGTCTGCAGGGCGAGCAGATCGTGATGTCCAACACCGACCTGCTCAAACAGACCATCAGCAACTTCCGCATGCTGGAGCGGCGGCGCATCGTGTTCACCTTTGGCGTAGCCTATGGCACCACCCCCGAGCAGGCCGAGGCCATTCCAGGCGTTGTGCGCAAGCTTATCGAGGCGCACCCGGAGCTGCGCTTTGACCGTGCACATTTCAAGGCGCTGGGCACCAACTCGCTGGACTATGAGGTGGTCTATATCGTCGAAGACCCGGCCTACAACCTCTACATGGACCTGCAGCAGTCCATCAACCTGGGGCTGCTGCGCGAGTTCAAAGCCATGGGGGTGGAATTTGCGTTTCCTACCCGCACGGTGCACATTGCCAGCGCGCCGCCGCAGGCACCTGCCGCGGCCATGCTCTGAGGCGGGGCAAGCCACCACAAACGCGCAGACGAAAAAAAAGCCGGCAGCCTTTGCAGGCGGCCGGCTTGAACAGGGTAGTTACCTCTAGCGCTTTTTCAACTTCTCAAAAAAGCTTACTTGGCGACCACGCGCACCATTTCCAGGCACTTGTTCGAGTAGCCCCATTCGTTGTCGTACCAGCTCACGACCTTGACGAAGGTGCCATCCAGCGCGATGCCAGCGTCGGCGTCAAAGATCGAGGTGCGGGTGTCACCACGGAAGTCGGTGGCCACCACCTTGTCTTCGGTGTAACCCAGCACGCCCTTCAGGGCGCCTTCGGACTGGGCCTTCATTTCGGCCTTGATTTCTTCGTAGGTGGCGGCCTTGTCCAGTTCCACCGTCAGGTCCACCACCGACACGTCGGAGGTGGGCACGCGGAAGGACATGCCGGTCAGCTTCTTGTTCAGGGCAGGAATCACCACGCCCACGGCCTTGGCAGCACCGGTGCTGGAGGGGATGATGTTTTCCAGAATGCCTCGGCCGCCGCGCCAGTCCTTGTTCGAGGGGCCATCCACGGTCTTTTGCGTGGCGGTGGCGGCGTGCACGGTGGTCATCAGGCCGCGCTTGATGCCCCACTTGTCGTTCAGCACCTTGGCCACGGGGGCCAGGCAGTTGGTGGTGCACGATGCGTTGGAGATGATGGCCTGGCCTGCGTAGGTGTCGTGGTTCACGCCGAACACGAACATGGGGGTGTCGTCTTTCGACGGAGCCGACAGGATGACCTTTTTGGCGCCAGCGTCCAGGTGCTTCTGCGCGGTGACCTTGTCCAGGAACAGGCCGGTGGATTCGATCACCACGTCGGCGCCGACTTCGTTCCACTTCAGGTTGGCGGGGTCGCGCTCTTGCGTGAGGCGGATCTTCTTGCCATTGACGATCAGGGTGTTGCCCTCGATCGCCACGGTGCCCTTGAAGCGGCCGTGCACCGAGTCGTACTGCAGCATGTACGCCAGGTACTCAGGCTCCAGCAGGTCGTTGATGCCCACGACTTCGATGTCGCTGAAGTTCTGGATGGCCGAGCGCAGCACGTTGCGGCCGATGCGGCCGAAGCCGTTGATACCAATCTTGATCGTCATAGGGAGCCTCTTCAAAGTTGCAAAGTCGAAATCATGAATGGGCCGCCGCGCGCCCGCTGGCAGCGGTGCGCAGCGGGCAAAGGGCGTTTTACCGGGCCTTCTTGGCGGGCTTCAGGCGGGCCGCGCCGATGGCCACCAGCACTGCGTCGGCCACGTTCTCTTCGGTGAATCCGAAATGCTTGAACAGCACAGGCGCGGGGGCCGATTCACCGTAGGTGTCGATGCCCACCACGGCGGCGCAGCCGTACTTCCACCAGCCGTCGGTCACGCCCATTTCCACGGCCACGCGCGGCACGCCCGCAGGCAGCACACTGCTCTTGTACTTGGCATCTTCGCGGTCGAAGGTGGTCGTGCTGGGCATGGAGACCACGCGCACGCCGATCTTCTTGTCGGCCAGCAGGCGCTGGGCTTTGAGGGCCAGCTGCACTTCAGAGCCGGTGGCAATGATCACGGCCACGGGCTTCTTCTTGATGCCCACGTCGGCAGGCTCGCTCAGCACGTAGGCGCCGCGCGAGATGTCGCCCAGGTCGCGCTTGGGCGCATAGGGCAGGTTCTGGCGCGACAGGGCCAGCACGGTGGGCTTGTTGCGGTTGGACAGGGCCACGCTCCACGCCACGGCGGTTTCTGCCGTGTCGGCGGGGCGCCAGACATCCAGGTTGGGAATCAGGCGCAGGCTGGCCACGTGCTCGATGGACTGGTGCGTGGGGCCGTCTTCGCCCAGACCGATGGAGTCGTGCGTGAACACGTGGATCACGCGTTGCTTCATCAGCGCAGCCATGCGGATGGCGTTGCGGCTGTAGTCGCTGAACGTGAGGAAGGTGCCGCCATAGGGGATGAAGCCACCGTGCAGCGCCACGCCGTTCATGATGGCGGCCATGCCGAATTCGCGCACGCCGTAGTTGATGTGGCGGCCACCGATTTTTTGGCCGTTTTCGAGCGCGGTCTGCACCACGTTGCCCTGCATGTCAAAGCGCAGATTGGGTGTGCTCTTGGTGTTGGTGAGGTTGGAGCCTGTCAAGTCGGCGCTGCCGCCCAGCAGTTCGGGCAGTGCGGCGGTGAAGGCTTCCAGCGCCAGCTGGCTGGCCTTGCGGCTGGCCACAGTCTCGCCCTTGGTGTGCGCTGCCACCACGGTGTCCACGGCCACTTGCGCAAAGTTGGCGGGCAGGTCGCCCTGCATGCGGCGGGAGTATTCGGCAGCCAGCTCGGGGAAAGCCTTGCTGTAGGCGGCAAACCGTTCGTTCCAGGTGGCTTCAGCGGCAGCGCCAGCGGCCTTGGCGTCCCAGCCGGCGTACACGTCTTCGGGGATCACGAAGGGCTCGCTGGTCCAGCCCAGGGCTTCGCGCGTGAGCGTGATTTCTTCGGCGCCCAGAGGCTCGCCGTGGGCCTTGGCGGTGTTCACGCGGTTGGGGCTGCCCTTGCCGATGTGTGTCTTGCACACGATGAGCGTGGGGCGCTCGGTCTGCTTCTTGGCTTCGACGATGGCTGCGGCCACCTTGTCGGCGTCGTGGCCGTCGATGGGCCCGATCACGTTCCAGCCGCTGGCCACAAAACGCAGGGGGGTGTTGTCGGCAAACCAGGGAGCAACCTGGCCGTCGATGCTGATGCCGTTGTCGTCGTACAGGGCGATCAGCTTGTTGAGCTTCCAGGCGCCGGCCAGGGACACGGCTTCGTGGCTGATGCCTTCCATCAGGCAGCCGTCGCCCAGGAAGGCGTAGGTGTGGTGGTCCACCACGGCGTGGCCTTCGCGGTTGAACTCGGCGGCCAGCAGCTTTTCAGCCAGCGCAAAGCCCACGGCATTGGTGATGCCCTGGCCCAGCGGGCCGGTGGTGGTCTCGACGCCGGGGGTGATGCCCACTTCGGGGTGGCCGGCGGTCTTGCTGTGCAGCTGGCGGAAGTTCTTCAGCTCGCCGATGGGCAGGTCATAGCCGGTGAGGTGCAGCAATGCGTACAGCAGCATCGAGCCGTGGCCGTTGGACAGCACAAACCGGTCGCGGTCAAACCACTGGGGGTTGGTGGGGTTGTGCTTGAGGTGGCGGCTCCACAGTGCCACGGCCATGTCGGCCATGCCCATGGGGGCGCCGGGGTGGCCGGAGTTGGCTTGTTGAACGGCGTCCATGGCCAATGCGCGGATCGCATTTGCCATCTGTTGGGATTGCTGGGTGTTGGCCATGGGGGGAGGGTTCAAGAGGGGTGGTGCAGGGGAAACCCGGTATTTTACCGGGGCGCGCTGCACTCACCCAGCGTGTCTTCGCCCGGGCTGCTCCAAGGTGGCTTCTGGAATGCTGTACGCCGCCCCTGGGTTTGGGGGCATGGTGCGCCAGATGTGGCGTCGCCCACCGCACTTCATGGCTGCGGGGTTGACGCTGGCTACAGGTACGGTGCAGCGGCTCCGTGCGGCTTTTCAGGGGACCTGCACAAACACTGGCGCGGACAGCGGGCCTTCGTTGCCTGCCGCGTCCAGCATGCTGACCTGGTAACCCCGATGACCACGCGGAGCAGCGGTGTCTGTAAAGGTGATTCCGCTGACGGTGGCGATCAGCACGCCATCTCTGTAGACCCGATAGCCTGCAGCCCCGGACGCGATGAACGCCTGCTTGACCGCCTGCATCTGCGGATTGCTGCTGGATTGCGGCAAATACCCGTAGTTGATGGTCCACACCAGGGTGCCGCCCAAGCCTTGCTCACGCACCCACTGGCCTTTGGCAGCGATGGAGCGCTCGTCTTCGAAGCTCAGGTAGGTCACTGGCGTGTTAGGGCCGCGATTCCACGGCGGGGAGTAGGTGATATAGCTCTGTTTTGCCACGTCATCCCAATGGTAGGTGGCGCCCGTCCGGCCGAAGGCGTTGTCTTGAACCAGGCGCTGGTAGTTGTTTTCCCAGTCGCCATTGTTCATCCAGCCTTGCATGCCATTCATGCTCTGGCGCGGTCCGGTGACAGGCTTGTTGTAGTAGGCGCCATACAAACCGATGCCGATGCCCAGCTTGGAGCGTGGCACGCCTGCGTCAAGGTAGGCCTGGACCGTCGATTGGATCGACGTTGGATGTAGTTCACCTGCTCCGAACAAAGGGGAGTGGTGCCATGACAGCCAGCCCCAGTCGCCCGCCATGCTGTAAGTCATCAAATTGAAGCGATCGACTGCGGCTGCCACTTCGACGTGCCAGGGCGTGATGTCGGACTGGTTCTGGTTGACCCAGAAACCAGGCCAGCTTAGTTCCAGTGGCGCGTTGGGTGCTTGGTATCGGACCCTTTGCGCGGATGCGACACGTAATTCACGCAGAAGTGCCAGGGCCTGGGCGCGTGAGGTGGCCGTGTCCAGGTTTTCTTCCCAGTCGATGTCCACGCCGTCGTAGTTTTTCTGTACGGCCTTGTTCAGAATGTTCTGGATGAAACGTGCACGAACCGTGGGGTCAGCGGTGGCGGCCAGAAATCCGGGGCCGTCACTATCGCCCCCTACCATCATCACCGCCTTAACCCCCGCAGCATGGGCCTTGGCGATCAGCGCACTCTCCACCTCTGGCGAGTGCCCTCCACCCGCTCCTTCGAGCAGATCACCCGCCCGGCCGCCTGGGAGGGACCCGAGCGCTGGTGCGTAGCGTCCGAAAACGAAGTGTGTCATCGTGCTCATGTCCACGGCTTCGGGTGGATAGGTCTCCCAGAACCAACCTGCGTAGTAGCCGTTGACCCACTTGCCGCTGCGGGCCACCGGGTCCCAAGCCAGACTCACCCCGCGGGCGGAAACCGTCGCACTTACCCCGCTGACCGGGGGAAGCGGGTTACTGGCCTCTACCGTAACCTGCGCGGTGGCCGTGGTGCTCTTGCCGGCGCTGTCGGTACAGGTCAGGGTGTAGGCGGTGTTTGTGGTGGGACCTACCAGTTCGCTGCCTTCTGTGGCGCGCGGGCCGCTCCATCCGCCCGACGCGGCGCAGCCCGCTGCGTTGTTCACCTGCCAGGCCAGTCGCGCGCTCTGGCCTGCGGTAATGCGGGGCGGCGTGGCCGTCAGGCTGATCGTGACGGGCGGTGGCGGCGTCTTGCGCACCGTGACGGTGGTGGATGCGCTGGCCGTGGCACCCGCCGCATTGCGGCAACTCAGACCATAGGTGGTGGTTGCGGCAGGCCGCACGGTGGCACCGCCGTTGGTGGCCTGTTCGCCGGTCCAGCCGCCGCTGGCGGCGCATGCGACGGTGTTTTCGGTGGTCCATGTCAGGATGCTGCTGCCCCCCATATCAATGGCTTCTGGCTGGGCCGTGAATGCGCGGATGCGTGGGGGTTCTGGTGGGGGCGGGGGCGTTGTGGTGGGCGTCAACCCCTCAATGAAGAGCTGCGCCAGCCCTTCGCCCCCGGCCTCAAAATACTCCATGCGCACGGTGTGATGGCCTTCCGTCAGCCGCAGGGATGCGGAGTCCATCGCGATGCTGTGCCGAGCCCAGTGGTTGATGATCCGTTTCCCATCGACGTACAGGCGCACTCCGTCATCTGTGAAGGTGGTGAACTTGGCGGCTCCAGCGGCGAACGGCAGGCTTGCCGTCCAGCGGGCTGAGAACGCGTCCACCGGCAGGCGCGCGTCGGGGCTGTTGGTCATCCAGTAGTAGTCGATGGGGCCCTTTTCGCACCGGGCCAGCACGGCGGCCCCGGACAGGCTGGTGTTGGGGAAGTATTCCGCCAGCCACTGGCCGGGCGCGCAATCGAGCGCGAGCGCCTGGGTGCTCGCCAGGAGCAGACCAGCTGCTATGGCACGCACCCGAGGTGCGAAGTGTGGTCTGGCTGCAGCGTCGTGTGGCATGGTTGTCCTGTTGTCTTGGTGCGTGAAATATGTGGAGACATCGCCGCGGCAGTGGCTCGCAGCCGTTTTGGAGTAAAAAAGTGAGCAACCAGCGCTTGATTGACAAGCGCTGAGAGCCATTTCTATAGATGTATGAGCATGCGTCAGCCAGTCATGGCAAGTCGTTCTTGACGCTGCCCGCTGTGCGCCCTGCGATCCTTGCTCGCACTGCGGGGCACAGTGGTGCCGAGCCGTCCAACAAAAAGCGCATGCGACCACTCTGAAGCAGCGCCATACCGGCGATCAGCACTGACAGCAGAATCAAGCCCCATTCAGACAATGTGGGAATGTTTTGCACACCACCCACCGCGCCGGGTACTGGCGTGACGGCGGCCGACGGAGGTGCTGATGCGTTGCCGCCCGCGGTGTTGGCGGTCACCGTGAAGGTGTACGCCGTGCCGTTGGTCAGGCCCGTCACGGTGCACGAGGTGGCAGGTGCCTGCACGGTGCAACTCGCGCCGCCAGGTTGGGCGGTCACTGTGTATGACGTGGGCGGGGTGCCCCCCACGGGGGGTTGCCAGGACACCGTAACCCGGCCATCGCCAGGGGTGGCGCTGACATTGGTGGGCGCGTTGGGTGCTCCCCCGGCCAGCACGCGCAGAGTGACCGCATCGGATGCCATGCCGTTGGCGAACAGCGTGAGCTGATACAAGCCCGCAGTGACCCCCGACGGCATGGGGCGCCCAGTGAAGGTGGTGGCGTTGGAGCTCTCTGCTGCGAGCCAACGGACGTCCCCGTTGTCTACGCGCTGCATGCGCACCAGGGGCACGTTGGTGGCAGATTGACTGAAACCGCCGCCGCTGCCTTCGCTGTCGCCCGTAAAACGCAGTCCGCCCAATTGCATCGCCGAGCCATGCGCAACCTGTGCCGGCGCCGTTGTGATGCGCGGGCGACGCGCATCCGAAACACCCAGTTTTCCACCGTAGAGCAGTGCTGTGGCAGCGCCGTTGGCCAGACCGCCTGCGATCAGTACCTGTCCATTCGCCAGCACAGTCGCGGTGTGGTGGTTTCTCCCCTGGGGCAATGGGCCAGCAGTCCGCCAGGTTCCGGCACCTGGGTCGTAAACCTCCGCTGACCCTATGCCAGCCCCGTTGTACATACCGCCGGTGACCAGAACGCGGCCATCGCTCAGGAGCGTTGCCGTGTGGACAACGCGCTTTTGCTGTAGGTCGCTGGTGGGTTGCCAGGCGTTCGTCGCGGGGTCAAATATTTCAGCGCTGTTCAGGTAGGTGAAGTTGGCTGTGCCTCCTGCCACCAAAACCCGGCCGTCCGATAGCAGCGTTGCCGTGTGCTGGCTCCGCGCACCTTGCATACTTGGGCCTGATGTCCAGGCACCCGTGCGGGGGGTGTAGAACTCCACCGTAGCGGTGGTTTGCCCGTTCACCGCGTCTCCGCCCACCAGCATGACGCGTCCGTCGCGCAGCAGGGTCGCCGTGTGCCCATTGCGCGGCGTCAACATGGACCCTGCGGACAGCCATTGGTTGGTCGCTACGCTGTAAATTTCCGCCTCTCCCACACCGCCGTTGTTGGTTCCTCCTGCCACAAAAACGTCGCCACCTGGCAGCAAAGTGGACGTGTGCACATACCGTCCGTGGGTGAGCGAAGGAGCTGTGGACCACCGATTGGATGTAGGGTCGTACAGTTCGACATCGTCGAGGGAATATGCGCCCCCCACCACTAATACGCGACCATCGGTCAGCAGGGTTTGCGTGTGGTACTGCCGTGCCTTTGCCATCGGTGCAGCCGCTTGAAACTGGCCACTGGCGAAGTGGTAACGCAGCGCAGTGTTGGAGGGCTGGTTGGAACCACCGTTGGGAATGAGACCACCAGCGATAAGTACAGTGCCGTCGGGCAGTGCAGTGGCTTTGTGATAAGCCCGCAGTGCGGGCAACGGGCCAGTCGCGGCGGGCGCCAGCGTATCTGCGCTAAACAACTCAGCGCTGTCGAGAGCCCCGGCACCACCCTGGCCGCCGATCATGAGCACATCGCCGGTATGCAGCACCAATGCGGTATGCATGCTGCGCGCTGCGATCATGGGTGAAAAAACGTTGATCGAACCCGATGGTGGGTTGTAAATCTCAGCCGTGTCGATGGGTATTCCTCCCGCCTCGCCCCCGCTGAGCAGTACTCGTCCGTCGGGCAGCAGGGCCGCGGTATGCCGGGTGCGAGAAGCGTTCAGCGTTGCCGAGGGAGTCCAGGTGTCGGCGGCGGGGTCGTACAGCAAGGTGCTGGCCAGCGCACCGCTTGCATCATTGCCACCGGCTAAGAACACTTTTCCATCGGGGAGCAGGGTCGCAGTGTGGTCAAAGCGAGGTGACGGCAGCGCTGCCACGGAGGCCCACGTGCCGGTCGATGGGTTCCAGATTGCCACCGCTTTGGTGGAGGACTGGCCGTTGTCGATACCTCCGACCACGAGCACGCGTCCGTCATTCAGCAGCGTGGCTGTGTGCTGGCGCGCGCCTTGGCCCGGCATTTGTGCGATGGAATCCCAGCTCTGCGTCTCGGGGTCATAGATTTCTGCCGATCGCCGCGCTTCAGCGCCAGATTTCCCTCGGCCGCCGACGATGAGCACGCGCCCATCCTTGAGCAGCGTGGCGGTGTGGTACTCACGTTCTACGCTCAGGGAGCCTACCGTGGTGAACTGGCCCACTTGTGAATCGAAGATTGCGGCCGATGTCTGCGAAACGTTTCCGTTGCTTCCGCCCGCAAGCAATACCGTACCGTTGCGCAGCAACGTTGCTGTGTGGCGAGAGCGGGCCCCGCTGAGCAGTGTCGGCCCGGCAGTCCATTTGCCGGTGCCCGTGTCATAGATCTGGGTGCTCGCGTTGGTGGCGCTGCCACTGCGCCCTCCGGCCACGAGCACGCGGCCATCATTCATCTCGGTGGCGGTGTGCTCATAGCGTGCGGTGGCGAAGCTGACCGCTGGTTGCCACCCTGCAGCGCTGGCCACGGCCGCGCTGGTCACTCCCAGCCAAAGGGCGGCGGCCCTCAGCACGCGCCGCGTATTCGCGGCCAGTGCGGTATCTGTCATGCGAAATCCCTTCCAAAGAAAACAAAATGGGCCCGCTACGGGCCCGTGGTGAATTCTTTAGAAAAGAGGCCATGGCGGCGACAGCCGTTCAGCGCAAATTCACAGCCGACTGTTCGGTGGGGCGTCGGCACCGGGCGTGACACCGCGCTCTCGCTTGTAGGCGCGCGCGAGGATCGCGCCTGTGGAATACCCCACGGCATCGGCCACTTGCTGCAAGGTGAGGCGCTGCTCTTTGAGCAAGCGCTCCGCCAGGTGCAGTCGCCACCGCGCCAGGTAGCGCATGGGCGGAAGCCCCGTCTGCGCCTGAAATCGCTGGGTGAACTGCGTTCTGCTCATGTGGCACAGCGCGGCCAGCGAGCTGGCTGTCCAGGGCTGGGCGCAGCGGGTATGGATGCTCTCCAGCGCGACCAGAAGGCGCTCGTCCCGCAGGGGGGTGACGTCTCTGGCTGGGCTCTGCACTGCACGCCGAGGATCGTTCAACCACGCGAGCACCAGCCGCTGCATGAGTGAATTCATGACATGCGTGAGCCCGACGCCATTGCCACCTCCCCGAATGTCGGCCATCCACGCGACCAGTTGCGTCATGGTGGGGAGCCAGGTCATCGCATCCGCCTTTGCCAATACGAGGACGGGCGGCAACGAGGCCATCAGTGGATGGGCAGAGAGATCAGAGCGCCAGTAGAAACTGCCGCTCCAGCGCTCGTCCGCCGATGGTGGTGCGTTCGCCGCGTGCCCCATCACGATGTCAAAGGATTTGCCGCGTCGCTTTAAGCCCTGGCCCACCAGGTCAGAAAATTGCTGCAGTGGTGCACGCTCATCGGTATAGATGCGGTGGCGCCCTGCGTGCGGCAAAAACACGACGTCTCCCGCATTCAGGGCCAGCGGGGCGTTGTTCTCCCAACACAGCCGGCAACCCTCGCTACCCACGATGTACAGCGGCGAGCGGCTGCGGCTGGTGATCTCCACGTGAAGAGGCGAGTCACATTGAAACTGAAAATGCAGAAAGGGTTCGAACGTGAGGCTGTTGACCATCGCCTCATGGGATCGGTTCGTGGGCGCCAAGGCTGGGCGTGCCTGGTCGGTGACGTTGTGGGTCGGATTGCCGACGATGGGGGCGGGGGATTCTGCACGCGCCTGAAGGGGCCATGCGGCATCTCTCATGGGGGCTCCATTGAATAGGATTGGGTGCGTGCATGCACCCCAGGGAGCGCGATTGTGTGGGGCGGTGGCGGTGTGTACCAGTCCCCCGGGGGGGAATGGCGTTGCGACCCAACTGCTGCTAGTGCTGCTGCAGAATCCGGCCCAGGCTCTCCCAGTCGGCGGCGCCGGTGACTTCGAAGATGGCCCGCAGATGCTTCTTGAGCGCTGCCGCGCCTACGCCTGTACGTTCCATGCACTCGCTGCGCGCGTGGCCGATACCCGCCAATAGTGCGATTTCGCGTTGCAACGGACTGAGTGGCAAAGCAAGGACGCGACGCACCACATCAATGCAGCGGGAGTGCTCCAGTTGAAGCGTCAGAATGACCTGGCCGGCCCCCCCTGCCAGAGAGTGCAGTTCGTGCGCTTTGGCCACCAGCCAGCCGTGTGGAACGGGCACGCGCGATGTGCCCTCCTGTGGCAAGCCCAAACGCTGCAACAGATCCTGCGGCAAGTTTTGCGGCCGGCTTGATCGCGAGTCATCGCGCACGCCGAGTCCGGCCAGGTTGGCTTGACGCAGCAGCTCGGTGGCGGCCGCATCCATCAGCAGGGGGCGCTGATCGGCGGCATCCAGCAGGATATGGCCTGTGGCACCGAACCGCCCGGTTTCCCAGCGGGTGATGAGCGAGGTGGGCTTAAAAGCCCGTGACAGGCTGATGCAGGCACGCTCCAGCATCCTGGCCTGGGCATCGCTAAAACCGGGGCCAGGCTCCAGAAACAGCGCCGCAATGGCGCGTGTGCGGCCCTCCACCTCGACGCGAAGATCCAGCGTATGTTGGTGGCCGCTGGCGCGCACCAGAAGGTTGTAGCTGTTGGACCGAAAGTACCTTGCCCCCGGGGCCAGGAGTCGACCGACCCGAGGGCCGTCGGTCTTGGCAAGTTCCAGCACGTTCGTTTCCCCGGGGCCGTTGAACAGACGCAGGTATTCGTTGAGAAACAGATCCTGCGTGGATGCGGGTGAGTCCTCGTGGTGAAACCCTGCAGGAAGGCCGTCTTCGTCCAGCCAGAAAAGCGCTGCGGCGTCGGCTCCGACCAGCGTGCGCAACACCGCGCAGACGTCAGGTGCGACCGGCGCAAGCCCTAGGCCCAGGTCGCAGAGCATGTCGAGCTGTTGCCAGAGCCGCTGCTGCGAGGCGACGGTTTTGGGAGTGCTGATGGCCTGCGGGCGCATTGGGCTGGGATCTGTGCAAAGGCTAAGCGGGCATTATCGGCAGCCCGAAACTGGTTGGCGCGATCCGGTTGGCAGAAAATTGAAGCTCTTTGTGCGGTTGCGCGCTTGCGCCAAGCCGGCCGCGACCCGCCCGCCGATGCACTACAGTGCACCCCCATGCACGGATTGCACCTCACTGCCGATCTTCATGGCTGCCGATGCGCGCCCCACTGGCTGCTGGACGCGGACGCACTGGGCCGCGCCTGCACCGTGGCGGTGCAGGCATCGGGGCTGCAGGCGGTTGCCCAGCTTGTTCATGCGTTTCCTTCCACGGGGCATGGGCCTGGAGGAGTCACTGCCACGGTGTTATTGGCAGAGTCCCACTTGTGTGTCCACACTTGGCCGGAGCAGCGGGCGGTCACCCTCGACGTCTATGTCTGCAATTTTGGTGCGGACCACTCGGGAAAAGCGCATGCGCTGATGAATGCTTTGCTGGCACTTTTTGACCCTGTTGCCGCCGAGCGCAACGCGCTGCAGCGCGGCGCCGTTGTGCAAGAACGTACGCCATGAATCCTGGGGTACACGTATCTTCCCAAGTCCCCGCATTGCTGCTGGCCGCAGGCCGGGGCGAGCGCATGCGCCCGTTGACCGACAGCATGCCCAAGCCGCTGCTGCAGGTGCAGGGCCAGCCACTGCTGCAGTGGCACCTGCAGGCTTTGCTGGACGCAGGTGTGGAGCGGGCGGTGATCAACACCGCATGGCTGGGTGGACAGATCAGTGCGCATTTTTCTAGCATTTTTGCCTCCAAGCGCAGGAAAAATATGCCTGAGCAGCTATCAATTTCATACTCCCACGAAGGGGTGGACTTTGGTGGCGCGCTGGAAACCGCTGGCGGTATCGCCCGTGCATTGCCGCAGCTTGGCCCGGTGTTCTGGCTGGCCGCAGGCGATGTGTTTGCGCCCGATTTCGTGTTCGACAGCGCAGCGGTGGCTGCCTTCGAGGCCAGCGACCATCTGGCCCACCTGTGGCTGGTGCCCAACCCCACCCACAACCCGCGTGGCGACTTTGGCCTGTCGGCCGACGGCCTGGCGCTGAACCTACCCGCCGACGACCCCGCACCGCGTTACACCTACAGCACCATCGCCCTGCTGCGCGCCGAGCTGTTTGCAGGGCCCTGGTGTGACATTCCGCCTGGCAATCCGGGCGGCATCAAAGCCCCGCTGGCGCCGCTGCTGCGCCGGGCGATGGACAATGGCCGCGTCAGTGCGCAGCTCTACACCGGCCGCTGGACCGATGTGGGCACGCCAGAGCGGCTGGCCGAACTCAATTCCTATTCTCACGACGCGCCATGAACACCACCGTGCCTGTCTCCGTCTATGCCCAGCGCCGCGCGCACCTGGCTGCCCAGCTGGGCCCCGGCGGCATTGCCATCATTCCTACGGCGCTGGAGCGTCCGCGCAACCGGGACAGCGACTTTCTGTTCCGCCACGACAGCTACTTCTATTACCTGACAGGCTTTACCGAGCCTGGCGCCTGCATGGTGCTGGCGAACGATGGCCGCAGCACGCTGTTCTGCCAGCCCAAGGACCTGGAGCGTGAGATCTGGGACGGCTACCGCCTGGGCCCGGCTGCTGCGCCTGCGGCCTTGGGGGTGGACGCCGCGCATTCGATGGCCGAACTGGACAGCAAACTGCCACGCCTGCTCGAAAACACGGCCTGCGTCTGGTACCCGTTTGCCACGCACATCGGCCTGGCCGCGCGCGTGGAGGGCTGGCTCAATGTGGTGCGGGGGCGCGTGCGCTACGGCGCCATCTGCCCTGCCGAGCAGAACGATTTGTGCACGCTGCTCGACGAGATGCGCCTGTTCAAGGACGCGCACGAGCAGGACATCATGCGCCGTGCCAGCGCCATCAGTGCGCAGGCCCACATCCGCGCCATGCAGCGCTCGGCCCGCATGCTGCGCGCCGGGGAGGATGTGCGTGAATACCACCTGGATGCCGAGCTGCTGCATGCGTTCCGCGATGCGGGCTCGCAGTACCCGGCCTACAGCTCCATCGTGGCCGCCGGTGCCAACGCCTGCGTGCTGCACTACCGCGCCGATGCAGCCCCGGTGCGCGATGGCGAGCTGGTGCTGATCGACGCGGGCTGCGAGCTGGACAGCTACGCCAGCGACATCACCCGCACCTTCCCCGCCAACGGAAAATTCACGGGCCCACAGCGTGCGCTGTACGACCTGGTGCTGGCCAGCCAGGACGCGGCCGTGGCTGCCACCAAGGCGGGTGCCCGCTTCAACGACCCGCACGACGCCACGGTGGCCGTGCTGGCGCAGGGCATGCTGGACCTGGGCCTGCTCGACAAGAACAAGGTGGGCACCGCGCAGGACGTGATCGACAAGCGCGCCTACTTCCAGTTCTACATGCACCGCACCAGCCACTGGCTGGGCATGGACGTGCACGACTGCGGCAGCTATGTGGAGCCCGGCGAGGTGGGGCAGACCAGCGAACGCAAAGACCCGCTCTCGGGCGAAACGATCACCAATCGCCCCAGCCGCATCCTGCGGCCCGGCATGGTGCTGACCATCGAGCCCGGCATCTACGTGCGCCCCGCCGACGGCGTGCCCGAGCAGTTCCACAACATCGGCATCCGCATCGAAGACGATGCCATCGTCACCGAGACGGGTTGTGAGCTGATCACGCGCGGTGTCCCGGTGAAGGCCGACGAGATCGAAGCGCTGATGCGCGCCTGAGCGTGGGCAAAACCATGGCCGTGGACAACACTGCCGGGGCAGACGCGGCTCGCGCTCCGGCGCAACCCGACAAGTGGCGGCTGGGCGGTGCGCTGTGGCTGCTGGGCATGCCCGGCGTGGTGGCGGTGGTCTGGGCGCTGCTGCCCACCCTGAAGGCCAATGAAGCCCTGCTGCCGCTGCCACCGGAGGTCGTGCTGGTGCTCAGCGGGTTGCAGACGGCGGTGCTCCTGGCGTTGGCCGTGGCGCTCGGGGTCTGGCTGGCGCCTCGCGTGGGCCTGCAGGCGCCCGCCATGTCTTCCTGGCTGGCCAGCCGGCCCGCAGGGCCCGCGCTGCGGGGCCAACTCCTGCCCGGAGTCTGCGGTGGTGTGGCGGGCGCTGCGTGGCTATGGGTGCTGTCCCGGCTGGCGCCCACGGCGCTGCAGCCCTCCGATCCTGCCAGTGCCATGCCATTGGCGGTCAAGCTGCTGTATGGCGGCATCACCGAAGAGCTGCTGGTGCGCTGGGGTGTGATGACCCTGCTGCTGTGGCTGGGCTGGCGCCTGCTGCAGCGTGGTCAGGGGCGGCCCGGCAAGGGGCTGGTGGCTGCGGCGGTGGTGCTCAGCGCTGTGTTGTTTGCCGTGGGGCATCTGCCTGCCGCGCAGGCGCTGGCCGGGGTGTTGACCGTGCCCGTGGTGGCATTCGTGCTGGTGGGCAACACGGCCTTTGGTCTGGTGGCGGGCTGGCTCTATGCGCGCCACGGCCTGGAGGCAGCGGTCATTGCGCACGTGCTGGCACATCTGCTGTCATCTCCGCTGCTCTGAGAGGCCGAGTAACGGTGCCGCTGCACGGGGTAACTCGCATGTAACCGCTTCGTGTGAGAATTGAAACTCGATTGCATCCCCAACGACCGAGAGAAAAGAGACATGTCCATGCCTACCCGCCGCGCCACCAAGATTGTTGCCACCCTGGGTCCTGCATCGAGCGACCCGGCACTTCTGGAGGCGATGATCCGAGCGGGTGTGAACGTGGTGCGGCTGAACTTCAGCCACGGCAAGGCGCAGGACCACATCGACCGCGCCGCCACCGTGCGTGCCGCCGCGCAGCGCGCAGGCCGCGAGGTGGCCATCATGGCCGACCTGCAGGGGCCCAAGATCCGCGTGGGCAAGTTTGCCGAAGGCAAGGTCCAGCTGGAATCGGGGGCCAAATTCGTGCTCGACGCATCGCGCACCGAGCTGGGCGACATCGAAGGCGTGGGGCTGGACTACAAGGAGCTGCCGCGTGATGTGAAAGCGGGTGACCTGCTGCTGCTCAACGATGGCCTGATCGTGCTCACCGTGGATGCGGTGCGGGGCGAAGAAGTACACACCACCGTCAAGGTGGGCGGCGAGCTGTCGAACAACAAGGGCATTAACAAGAAGGGCGGCGGCCTCACGGCACCGGCCTTGACGGCCAAGGACATGGAAGACATCCGCACGGCCATGAGCTTCCAGGCCGACTATGTAGCGGTGAGCTTTCCCAAGAACGCGACCGACATGGAAATGGCGCGCCAGCTGTGCAACGTGGCCGCGTCCGAGTACCGCCACAAGCCGGGCCTTATCGCCAAGATCGAGCGCGCCGAGGCCATCCCGCACCTGGAGGCCATCCTGCGCGTTTCCGACGGCATCATGGTGGCGCGTGGCGACCTGGCGGTAGAAGTCGGCAACGCGGCCGTGCCGGCGCTGCAAAAGAAGATGATCCGCATGGCGCGCGAGCTGGACAAGGTCGTGATCACCGCCACGCAGATGATGGAGAGCATGATCACCAACCCCGTGCCCACGCGCGCCGAGGTGAGTGACGTGGCCAACGCCGTGCTGGATGGCACCGACGCCGTGATGCTGAGTGCCGAGACGGCCGCAGGCCGCTACCCGCTCGAGACCGTGGAAGAGATGGCCACCATCTGCGCCGCGGCCGAAGCGGCGGAAGACCACCAGCTCGATGCCGACTTCACGGGCCAGACCTTCGGCCGGATCGACCAGTCCATCGCCATGGGGGCGCTGTTCACCGCGCACCACCTGGGCGCCAAGGCCATCGTGGCCATGACGGACAGTGGCGCGACGGCGCTGTGGATGAGCCGGCACAGCATCCGCATCCCCATCTATGCGCTCACGCCCAAGGTGGCCACGCAACGCAAGATGGCCATGTACCGCAACGTGCGCCCTTTGCTGATGGACACCAGTGCCGACCGCGACACCGCGCTGGATCAGGCAGAGCGCCACCTCAAGAGCCGCAACATCGTGCAAAAGGGGGATGTGTACGCCATCACCTGCGGTGAGCCCATGGGCGCACCCGGCGGCACGAACATGCTGAAGATCTGCGTGGCCAGCTGACCGATCGAGGGGTTGCACCCTCACCGCTGCGGGGCAGCGTCCCGGGCAGGAGTCCGGCGGCGCTGGGCGGCGGTCAGCGCGAGTTGCCTTGTGGCGACTTGTGCTCCAGGGCTGCTTGCCAGCGCGGTGCGCGCGCGGCCAGTGCGTGGATGGCCGCCGCTGCCAGCCCCCCGGTGACCAGGCCCGCCAGCACATCAGACGGGAAGTGCACTCCCAGGCAGACGCGGCTCCACACCATGGCGGCTGTGACCGCTGCGGCCAGCCAGGTCAGCCCGCGAACCGGCCGCAGGGCAAGACTGGCCGCCAGCGCGGCGGCTCCTGCCACATGCATGCTGGGAAAGCCTGCGCGCGCTGCGTGCTCGATCCACTGGACGCCAATGCCCAGCTGCGCCGGGCGCGGCGCCGGCACCGCCAGTCGCAACAGCTGTACTCCTACCCACGCCAGGGCCATGGACGCGAGCGCCAGCGCCAGGGCGCGCCGCTGCGCTGCGTTGCCCAGCACAAAGCTGCCGAGCAGCAGGCCGCCCATGGCGGTGGGTAGTTGCTGTGACACCCACCGTGCCACCGTCACCACGGCAGGCAAGGTCGCGGCGTCGGCATTGAGGGCCTGAAACAGGGCCAGATCGAGTTCAAGCATGGGAGCTGTCCGGTGGCGTGGTGGTGCTGGCGAAATGCGGGAAGCGTGGACGCAGAGCCGTGGCCGCCAGGTCGCAAAGCCAGCCGGTGACCCAGCACAGCCAGCCCGTCCACAGTGTGTGGCTCATGAAATGGGCGCCCCGCACCTGCTGGGCCGCACCCAACACGAATCCCGCCAGCAACGCACCCGCCAACCACCAGCGTGCGGCCGACGGTAGCTTGTGGCGCAATGCGAAGTAGCCTCCCAAAAAGGCGAATCCCGCCGACGCATGGCCCGCCGGAAAACAGCGACCGCTACCGCCATCGAGCACACCCAGCGCCCAGTGCGACACATGGCGCGCCACGCCGCCAAATTGTGCGAGGTCCCACGGGCAACTGGTGGCGCTGAGGTTCTTGGTGATGCTGACCACGGCCAGCGAGAGCAGGGCGCTCACGGCCATCTGCAGGCGCTCGCTGGCGTCCAGCTTGCGCAGAAAGCCGCGTGGCCACCACACGCTCAGCGCCAGCAGGAGCACCAGCAGCCAGCCCAGACGGCGGGCGCCTTCATGCAGCACCTGTACGAAAAACCACTGGTCCCGCATAGGAAACCCGTTGGACGATCCAAACACCTGCGCAAACGCCAGGTCCTGCCCTGCGGCATCCCAGGCCACCACACAGGCCAGAGCGCCCAGGGTCCAGAAAAGCAGCGTGTGGCGGTGAGAGGGGGCGTGGGGTGTGATGGGCGCGGTGGACGGCGCGACGGGCGAAGGCTGCATGTGCCGGAAGATAGGCGGGCGTACTTAACGCCGTCTTAAAGCCGGTGCCGCCCTTGTCCCGCCCCTGTCCGATGGGCTGCGACAATGCCTGCATGCGAATACTCGTGGTCGAAGACGATGCGGGCATAGCCAGTGGCCTGCGCAGCAATCTGCAGCAACGCGGCTATGCGGTGGATGTCAGTGACGGCGTCGCCAGTGCCTGGAGTGCCCTGCGCGCCGAGCGTTTTGACGCTGTGCTGCTGGACCTGGGGTTGGTGGACGGTGACGGTAGCGAACTGCTACGGCGTCTGCGCCTGAGCCCGCCCGCCACCGGGGCTGCGTCGGCAGCTCTGCCGGACCCCGCTACGCCTGTCCTCATCGTCACGGCGCGTGACCAGGTGCACCAGCGCATCGCGGGGCTGGACCAGGGCGCCGATGACTACCTGACCAAGCCCTTTGATGTGGATGAGTTGGACGCGCGTTTGCGGGCGCTGCTGCGGCGCGCGGCGGGACGGACGTCGCCCACCATCCGTCTGGGCGATATCGAGCTGGATCCAGCGACCCGCACGGTGCGCCAGCAAGGCAAACCCGTGGAAATGTCTCCGCGCGAGTTTTCCGTGTTGTTGGTGCTGCTGGAGGCGCGGGGCCGGGTGCTGTCGCGCCAGCAGATTGAGGAACGCCTGTACAGCTGGGATGCCGCTGTGGAGAGCAATGCGGTCGAGGTCCACATCCACCACCTGCGCCGCAAGCTGGGCAGTGCCTGTATCCAGACCATGCGCGGGGTGGGTTACTTCATGCCGCAGGAGAAGCCGGCGTGAACGCACCCACCGCTCCTCGCCCGGCGCCAGCGCGTCGCCCATCGCTGACCCGGCAACTGTTGCTGTGGTCGCTGGGGGCACTGGCCATTGTCTGGGGCAGCTTCGTCTTCATTGGCTACCAGACCGGTGTGCATGAGGCCGACGAGTTGACCGACGGGCACCTGGCCAGCGTGGCCGCGCTGCTGCTCAACCTGCGGGCCACCGAGGCGATGCAAGGCCCGCAGCGTACCGAGCGCACTCCCACGCCCTGGCTCAAATCACACGATTACCAGCAGACCATCAGCGTGGTGCAGTGGGATGCGCAGGGGCGGGTGCTCTCCCTCACGGGTTCGGTGTCCGAGCCGCCTTTCAGCGATGCCGAGGGGTTTGCCGACCTCACGCTGGGTCCGGACAAGGTGGCCTGGCGCAGCTTCTCGCAATGGGATGCGGAGCGCACCCGCAAGATCATGGTGATGCTGGAGCTGCGCGAGCGGGACGAGCTGGCGGATGACATTGCCGGACAGCTCATCGAGCCCGGTCTGTGGTTGCTGCCTGTGGTGTCTCTGGCCCTGGGGCTCGCGCTGTGGCGCGGCTTGCGGCCTTTGTACGCGCTGTCGGCCGACGTGGCAGCGCTGGACCCGACCAGTACCCAGCGGCTGGCATCGCGCCATGCCTGGAGCGAGTTCGAGTCGGTCGTGGCATCGATCAATACCTTGCTGGACCGCCAGCAGGTCGCCATGGTGCGCGAGCGCCGCCTGGCCAATGAGGTGGCCCATGAATTGCGCACCCCGCTGTCCTCCATCGCGCTGCAGGCCAGCGCCCTGGCGGGGGAGCTGACGGAAGAGGCCCGGGCCCAGTCGCTGGCGCGCATCGGCCAGGATGCTCTGCGTGCGGGTCACGTTCTCAACCAGCTGCTGGCCCTGGCCCGCGCCAGCCGGGCAGAGCTGCACGAAGCCAAGGCGCCGGTGGACCTGAGCGCCCTGGCGCGGTCGGTGTGCGCCGACTATGCCCAGGCGGCGTGGAAACGCGGCGACGACCTGGCCCTGTCGGCCCCGCCCGCGCTCACCGTGCCCGGCCATGCGGTGTTGCTGGACATCGCAGTGCGCAATCTGGTGGAAAACGCGCTCAAGCACACGCCCGAAGGCACCCAGATCGCCGTCCAGCTGGGCATGGCGGACGCTGGTGGCGTGTGGCTGCAGGTGTGTGATGACGGGGCGCGCCCGGAGGCCGGCGGCGCACCTGGCCGTGCGGCGGCGGTGCCGGTGGACAGCCTGCATCTGGGACACGAAATCCTGCGCCGCGTGGCGGACATTCACGGGGGGCACTTTGGCGCAGCCCCCGCACCGGCGCCCTTTACCACCTGCTACCGGTTGGATTTGCCATCGCCGTCCGTATCGGCCCCCGGTTAAAATTACGAGTTACCAAGCGGTTACCGCCGCGTTGCCAGGTGCTACAGCGCCTCGCGCCCTCCTTCTTCAACCCACCACGGACCCCACGACCATGCCCCTCGTTTCGATGCGCGAACTGCTCGACCATGCCGCTGCCAACAGCTATGGCATCCCTGCCTTCAACGTCAACAACCTGGAGCAGGTGCAGGCCGTGATGGCTGCTGCGGACGAAGTGGGCGCTCCCGTCATCCTGCAGGCCAGCGCTGGCGCACGCAAGTACGCGGGCGAGCCCTTCATCAAGCACCTGATCCAGGCGGCGGTCGAGGCCTTCCCCCACATCCCGCTGGTGATGCACCAGGACCACGGCACCTCGCCCAAGATTTGCCAGGGTGCCATCGACCTGGGCTTTGGCTCGGTGATGATGGACGGCTCGCTGATGGAAGACGGCAAGACCCCTTCGTCCTTCGACTACAACGTTGAAGTGACGCGCAAGGTGGTGGACATGGGGCACAAGGTGGGCGTTACGGTCGAAGGCGAACTGGGCTGCCTGGGCAACCTCGAAACCGGGGACGCGGGCGAAGAAGACGGCATTGGTGCCGTCGGCAAGCTCGACCACAGCCAGATGCTGACCGATCCCGAAGAAGCCGCCGTGTTTGTGAAGGCCACCCAGCTGGACGCCCTGGCCATTGCCATCGGCACCAGCCATGGCGCCTACAAGTTCAGCCGCAAGCCCACGGGCGACATCCTGGCCATCAGCCGCGTGAAGGAAATCCACCAGCGCATCCCCAACACCCACCTGGTGATGCATGGCTCCTCGTCGGTGCCTGCCGAGTTGCTGGCCATCATCAACCAGTACGGCGGCAAGATGAAGGAAACCTACGGCGTGCCCGTCGAGGAAATCCAGGAAGCCATCAAGCACGGCGTGCGCAAGATCAACATCGACACCGACATCCGCCTGGCGATGACGGGCGCGGTGCGCAAGTTCCTGTTTGAAAACCCCGACAAGTTCGACGCCCGCGAATGGCTCAAGCCCGCCCGCGAAGCGGCCAAGCAGGTGTGCAAGCAGCGTTACCTTGAGTTCGGCTGCGAAGGCCAGGGCAGCAAGATCAAGGGCCTGAGCCTGCAGGCCGTGGCCGCCCAGTACGCCTCGGGTGCGCTGGCCCAAGTGGTGAACTGATCGTTGGCACCAGGCCCTGCGGGGCCGCTGCCCAGCCTGGCTGCTTTGTGCTGCCAGGCTTTTTTTTGCCTGTTTGCGGAGGGAGACTGGGGAGTTCCCTCTACTGCAGACAAAGGCGACAGCGACAAGATTTTCTTCATGTAAGCTCGCGGTCAGCTTGCCCACCGGCAGCGCCGCAAGAAGTGTCCGATACCAGGGCGCTTTCAACACATTTTTCACCAGCTACACCGAGTTGGTTGTTGCATGGCAGAAGCCGTCGATGGACGGACTCGGGTGCCGTGGGATGATTGAAGGCGAATTCGTATGAACCTTTCTCTATGACTCTGACCATTTCAAAGTTCCGGCGGCTGTTGCCTGTGTTGGCTGTGACGGTGTTCACGGTGGCGTGCGCGCCCCTGACCGTTCCTCCCAAGTCCGAATATCCCGTGGGTCGCGCCCGTCTGGTGTTGCCGCCGGGGGCCTGGCAGGACCTGGGCACGTCGGAGGAAGCCGTTGCGGGTTCCGGAGGCCGTACCTCACTTCAAACACGTGACGTGGGGCTGCGTGGTGCGCAAGGCGAATGGCTGGCTGCGCTGCGCGTGCAGACCAACCGCACCAGCGACCTGCGTGGGTCTCCGCAAGGGGTGGGGTATTGCCCGGCGCAACAGGACGTCATGGTGAAGGATTCCGCCGATGGCAGCCCTGTGCGGGCTGATTGCCTGCGCTTCAAGCTTTGGGCGAGCAGCCCCAAGTGGCTTGAAAAGAACCGGCCCGACCTCGTTCAATGGATGGCCAGCCGCCAGATCGCGTTGAAAGCACCCTATTCGCATGTTGCCTATGGTTACGTCACTGAAGCGGGTGTATGGGTGGTGGTGGATGCCCTGGTCGATCAGCGGTTGTTGAGCTCCCGTCCGCGCAATAACGAAGAATTCCTGGTGGCGGGCCGGCCCGCACAGCAGTGGGCCTATGACCTGGCCCAGGCCGTGCGCCTGAGTTCCGGCATGGTGGACGGCCACCTGGCCATTCCGCCCTTCCCGTTCCCTGCGCCCACATCCAAACCCTAGCGCGCCAGTCCTCCCCTGCCTGGCGGCCTTGCATAACGATTACGAAACTCGAGGAGACCTCTGATGCAGACAAGCCCCGTCCCGCAGCCGCAGCGTATCGGCGTGCCAAGGGAAACCTTTCCCGGTGAAAAGCGCGTGGCCACCGTGCCCGATGTGGTGGAGAAGCTGATCAAGCTGGGCTTCACTGTCGCGGTGGAGTCTGGGGCTGGGGATGCCGCCAACTTCAGTGACGATGCCTACCGCGCTGCGGGCGCCGAGATCGTGGGCGACGCTGCCTCGCTGTGGGCTGCATCCGATATCGTCTTCAAGGTCCGCCCGCCCAGCAGCGATGAAGTGGCGCTGATGCGCGAGGGCACGACGCTCATCGACTTCATCTGGCCCGCCCAGAACCCTGAACTGATGCAGCAGCTGGCGGCCCGCAAGGCCACGGTGCTGGCCATCGACTGCCTGCCGCGCACACTGTCGCGCGCCCAGAAGATGGACGCGCTCACTTCCACCGCAGGCGTCAGTGGCTACCGCGCTGTCATTGAGGCGGCCAATGCCTTCGGCCGCTTTTTCAACGGCCAGATCACTGCCGCGGGCAAGGTGCCGCCGGCCAAGGTCTTCATCGCAGGCGCTGGCGTGGCGGGGCTTGCTGCCATCGGCACGGCAGCCAACCTGGGCGCCATCGTTCGCGCCAACGACACGCGCGCCGAGGTGGCCGACCAGGTCAAGTCGCTGGGCGGCGAGTTCGTCAAGGTGGACTACGAAGAAGAAGGCTCGGGCGGCGGCGGTTACGCCAAGGTCATGAGCGAAGGCTTCCAGGCTGCGCAGCGCAAGATGTACGCCGAGCAGGCCAAGGACGCGGACATCATCATCACCACCGCGCTGATCCCCGGCAAACCCGCGCCCAAGCTCATCACCGCCGAGATGGTGCAGAGCATGAAGCCCGGCAGCGTGATCGTGGACATGGCGGCAGAACAGGGCGGCAACTGCGAGCTGACCGTGCCTGGCGAGGCCGTGGTGCGCCATGGCGTGACCATCGTGGGCTACACCGACCTGGCCTCGCGCCTGGCCAAGCAGTCGTCCACGCTGTATGCCACCAACCTGCTGCGCTTGACCGAAGAGCTGTGCAAGGCCAAGGACGGCGTGGCGGTGGTCAACATGGAAGACGACGCGATCCGTGGCCTCACCGTGGTCAAGGACGGTGCCATCACCTGGCCTGCACCGCCACTCAAGCAGGCACCGGCGCCCGCACCCAAGGCAGCGGCCCCGGTGGTCGAAAAGAAATCGGGCCATGGTCACGGCACGGGTGCGCCCATGTCCGCCAAGACGCTGACCATCGTTTTTGCAGTGATGGCCGTGCTGTTCTGGGCCGTCGGCGCCTATGCGCCCGTGGCCTTCCTGGGGCACTTCACGGTGTTCGTGCTGGCCTGCTTCATCGGCTACATGGTGGTGTGGAACGTCACGCCCGCGCTGCACACGCCGCTGATGAGCGTGACCAACGCCATCTCCAGCATCATCGCCATCGGTGCGCTGGTGCAGATTGCGCCGCCCGATGCGGGCGTGAACGGTCGGCCTGACGGGCTCATCCTGTGGCTGGCGTTTGCGGCCCTTGTGCTCACGGCCATCAACATGTTCGGCGGCTTTGCGGTCACGCGCCGCATGCTGGCAATGTTCCGCAAGTAATCCGATAACGACAAGAACAACGAGGAGCACAGAACATGTCCCAAAGTCTCGCTACCGTCGCCTACCTGGGCGCGGCCATTTTGTTCATCCTGAGCCTGGGTGGGCTTTCCAATCCTGAAACCTCCCGCCGGGGCAACCTGTTCGGCATGGTCGGCATGGCTCTGGCCGTGCTGGCCACCGTGTTTGGCCCCCGCGTCAGCCCGGCGGGTGTGGCCTGGATCATCGGTGCGCTGGTCATTGGTGGCGGCATTGGCCTGTATGCGGCCAAGGTCGTCAAGATGACGCAAATGCCCGAGCTGGTTGCGCTCATGCACAGTCTGGTGGGCCTGGCGGCCTGCCTGGTGGGTTTTGCCAGCTATGTCGATACCTCTATCCAGCTGCAGGGCGCGGAAAAGATCATCCATGAGGTGGAGATCTATGTCGGCATCCTGATCGGCGCGGTCACCTTCAGTGGCTCGCTGATCGCCTTTGGCAAGCTCAACGGCAAGATTGGCGGCAAGCCGCTGCTGCTGCCCGGCCGCCACTGGCTCAACCTGGTGGCGCTGCTGGTGGTGATCTGGTTTGGCCGCGAGTTCCTGCGCGCCGAGACCGTCGAGCAAGGCATGGTGCCGCTGATGGTGATGACGGTGATCGCCCTGTTGTTCGGCATCCACATGGTCATGGCCATTGGCGGGGCCGACATGCCGGTGGTGGTGTCCATGCTCAACAGCTACTCTGGCTGGGCGGCTGCGGCCACGGGTTTCATGCTGTCCAACGACCTGCTGATCGTGACGGGTGCGCTGGTGGGCTCCTCGGGCGCCATCCTGTCCTACATCATGTGCAACGCCATGAACCGCAACTTCATCAGCGTGATTGCCGGGGGCTTTGGCTCTGGCGCCGGTGCGCCCGCCAAGAAGGATGATGCCGCCGAGCCGCAGGGCGAAGTGGTGCCCGTGGCCGCCGCCGAGACGGCCGAACTGCTGCGCGATGCCAAGAGCGTGATCATCGTGCCCGGTTATGGCATGGCCGTGGCCCAAGCGCAGCACACGGTCAACGACATCGTGAAGACGCTGCGCGACAAGGGCGTGCAGGTGCGCTTTGCCATCCACCCGGTGGCGGGCCGCATGCCCGGCCACATGAACGTGCTGCTGGCCGAAGCCAAGGTGCCCTACGACATCGTGATGGAGATGGATGAGATCAACGAGGACTTCCCGGACACGGACGTGGCCATCGTCATTGGTGCCAACGACATCGTGAACCCCGCCGCGCAGGACGACCCCACCAGCCCCATCGCTGGCATGCCGGTGCTGGAGGTGTGGAAGGCCAAGACCTCCATCGTGATGAAGCGTTCGATGGCATCGGGCTATGCAGGGGTGGACAACCCCTTGTTCTACAAGGACAACAACCGCATGCTGTTTGGCGATGCCAAGAAAATGCTGGACGAGGTACTGACCGCGCTCAAGAGCTGACGGGCATAATTCCTCCACAATAAAAGCACGACCGTGCTGAAAACATCGGCGTGCTTGCAGGACCCCCATAAAACCTACCAGGAGACAACCCCAATGACCGACCGCCCGTGGCTGGCCGCCTATCCACAAGGTGTTCCCGCAGACATCGACACCACGCAGTACAGCTCCCTTGTGGCGCTGATGGACGAGGCGTTCAAGAAGTACGCCAACCGCGTGGCCTACAGCTTCATGGGCAAGGACGTGACCTACGCCCAGACCGATTCGCTCTCCAGCGCGTTTGCGGCCTATCTGCAGGGCCTGGGGCTGGTCAAGGGCGACCGCGTGGCCATCATGATGCCCAACGTGCCCCAGTACCCGGTGACCGTGGCGGCCGTGCTGCGCGCGGGCTTTGTGGTCGTCAACGTGAACCCCCTGTACACGCCGCGCGAGCTGGAGCACCAGCTCAAGGACTCGGGCGCCAAGGCCATCGTCATCATCGAGAACTTTGCCACCACGCTGGAGCAGTGCATTGCGCACACGCCCGTCAAGCACGTGGTGCTGTGCGCCATGGGCGACCAGCTCGGCCTGCTCAAAGGGACCCTGGTCAACTACGTGGTGCGCAACGTCAAGAAGATGGTGCCCGCCTACAACCTGCCGGGTGCGGTGCGCTTCAATGACGCCGTGGCTCAAGGCACGCGCGGCACCCTCAAGAAGCCCGACATCAAGCCGGACGATATCGCGCTGCTGCAGTACACCGGCGGCACCACGGGTGTGAGCAAAGGCGCCGTCCTGCTGCACCGCAACGTGATTGCCAACGTGCTGCAGTCCGAGGCCTGGAACGAGCCCGTGATGAAGAAGGTGCCGGCGGGCGAGCAGCCCACCAGCATCTGCGCGCTGCCGCTGTATCACATCTTCGCGTTCACCGTGAACATGATGCTGAGCATGCGCACGGGCGGCAAGACCATCCTGATCCCCAACCCGCGCGACCTGCCTGCGGTGCTCAAGGAGCTGTCCAAGCACACCTTCCACAGCTTCCCAGCGGTCAACACGCTGTTCAACGGCTTGGCCAACCACCCCGATTTCAACACCGTCAACTGGAAGAACCTCAAGGTCTCGGTGGGTGGTGGCATGGCAGTGCAGGGTGCTGTGGCTAAGCTGTGGCTGGAGAAGACGGGCTGCCCCATTTGCGAAGGTTACGGCCTGTCGGAGACCAGCCCTTCGGCCAGCTGCAACCCCACCACCAGCACGGAATACACCGGCACCATCGGCGTGCCGCTGCCCAGCACTTCGATGAAGCTGCTGGACGACGAGGGCCGCGAGGTCACTACGCTGGGCGAACCGGGCGAGATCGCCATCAAGGGCCCGCAGGTGATGGCTGGCTACTGGCAGCGCCCCGATGAAACCGCCAAGGTCATGACCGAGGACGGCTACTTCAAGTCGGGCGACATCGGTGTGATGGACGCGCGCGGCTTCTTCAAGATCGTGGACCGCAAGAAGGACATGGTGCTGGTCAGCGGCTTCAACGTGTACCCCAACGAGGTCGAAGAAGTGGTGGCCAACTGCCCGGGCGTGCTCGAATGCGCTGTGGTGGGCGTGCCTGACGAAAAGACCGGCGAGGCCGTGAAGCTCGTGATCGTGAAGAAGGACCCGGCGCTCACCGAAGCGCAGGTCAAGGAGTTCTGCCGCCACGAGCTCACGGGTTACAAACAGCCCAAGGTGATCGAGTTCCGCACTGAGCTGCCCAAGACCCCCGTGGGCAAGATCCTGCGCCGCGAACTGCGCGACAAGAAGTGACGCGGCCTGCTGGCACGTCACAATCCCCAGGCGGCTCCGGCCGCCTTTTTTGCGACCGCGCGGCCCCGGGTGGCGCGGGTGTTTTGTGGCCCCATGACATGACCCCAAGGACTTTTGCATGAGCACTGCCATCCTGAGTGCGCTGCCCGAAGAACAGAGCTCGCTGGTGCAGCAGCTGGCGCACCCGCAGCGGCTGATGCACGCTGGCCGCGCGTTCTGGCGCGGAGAGCTGCACGACCGCCCGGTGGTGCTGGCGCTGTCGGGCATCGGCAAGGTGGCCGCTGCCACCACGGCCACGGCCTTGATCGAACATTTTGGCGTGGCGCGCATTGTCTTCACGGGCGTTGCGGGCGGGGTCGGCGATGGGGTGCACCGGGGGGATGTGGTGGTAGCGCAAGACTATGTGCAGCACGACATGGATGCCTCGCCGCTGTTCCCTCGGTGGGAGCTGCCGGGCTACGCGCGCACCCGGCTGGCGTGTGACCCGGTGCTGACTGCTATGCTTTTGGAAGCTGCCAACCTATGCGTCACTGGCGCAAGCAGTCTCTGGGGCTTGAAAAACATCCATGGGGGTGCCCACCGGGCACACCACGGCCTGGTGGCCAGCGGCGACCGTTTTGTCTCCACCGCCCAAGAGTCCGAGCGCCTGCGCTCCGCCCTGCGCGCGGCCGGGCACGACGTGCTGGCTGTGGAAATGGAGGGCGCTGCCGTCGCCCAGGTGTGCCATGACTACGGCCTGCCCTTTGCTGCGGTGCGCACCATCTCCGACCGCGCCGACGATGCCGCCCATGGCGACTTTGCCCAGTTCGTACAGACCGTGGCCAGCCGGTACGCCGAGCACATGGTGCTTTCGTTTCTGCAGAAACTATGAAATTGATAGCTGCTAGGGCATATTGCACTAGCGCTTGCGGCAGATTTTCCCTCTAAAGAGGACGCCACCACATCCCATTTGCCGTTCGCCACGCTGCGTTGCAACAGGCGCTATGTATCCACCAGCGCCACCGCGGAACCGGCTTTGCCGGGCCGCTGGATGCGTCCCCCCTGCGTGGGAAGGCGCGCAGCGCCACAGGGGGGCTACTTCAGCCAGCCGCGCTTGCGGAAGTACCACATAGGGCCGAGCGCGCTGGCCAGCATCAGCCCCAGCGCATACGGGTAGCCCAGCGACCAGTCCAGCTCGGGCATGAACTTGAAATTCATGCCGTACACGCTGGCGATCAGCGTAGGTGGCAGCAAGGCGACGCTGGCCACCGAGAAGATCTTGATGATCTTGTTCTGATTGATGTTGATGAAACCGACCGTGGCGTCCATCAAGAAGTTGATCTTGTCGAACAGGAACGCCGTGTGGTTGTCCAGCGACTCGATGTCGCGCAGGATCTGGCGCGCTTCCTCGAACTGCTCGGAGTTGAGCATCTTGGAGCGCATCATGAAGCTCACGGCGCGGCGCGTGTCCATCACGTTGCGGCGGATGCGACCGTTCAAGTCCTCCTGGCGGGCAATGGCGGCCAGCACCTCGCCAGCGCGGGTGTCGGTCACGTCGCCAGCCAGCACCTGCTTGCTCACGGCCTCCAGCTCGTCGTAGATGTTCTCCAGCGTGTCGGCCGAGTATTCGGCGTCGGCGTCGAACAGCTTGAGCAGCACTTCCTTGGCGTCTTCAATCAGCCCGGGCGCGCGGCGCGCGCGCATGCGCAGCAGGCGGAACACGGGCACGTCTTCATCGTGGATGGAGAACAGCACGCCCCGGCTCTTGAGGTTGGTGTTGTGCTGGTTCAGGATGAAGGCCACGCGCACCGAACGGGGGTCTTCATCGTCATCGATCAAGAAGTCGCTGCGGATGTGCAGCTCGCCATTGTCTTCCTCGTAGAAGCGGGCGGATTCCTCGATGTCCTCGTCCATCGCATCCTCGGGGATGGACAGGCCGTAGTGCTGCTTGATCCAGCGCTTTTCTTCCAGCGTGGGGGCTTCCAGGTCCACCCAGATCGGCTGGAACTTGGTCAGCTCTTCCAGGGACTCGATTTCTTCCTGGAACAGCCGGCCATTGGCGAGCGTAAAGATGTTGAGCATGGGCTCACTCCCTTGTTTTTTGGCGTCTGCGGTGTGGGGGTAGGGGTGCTTTCAACCCCACAGCAGTCAAATGCGCCGGGAGCTGAAAGCTACCAACTCGGGTAGGTTTCCAAGGAGCTGTCTCCGTAAAAATTAGGCAAGCGGCGGATTATGGCACCGGGCGACGGTCTCGCCGGTCCGTCGGGGGCATGGAAGGGGCGCGGACCCTGCCAACAGGCTCTCAGCCCTCGGCCTCGGCACTGCGCACCATGGCCAGCGCCCGGCACAGGTCGGCCCAGGCGGCGGCCTTGTTGTCTTGCGAGCGCAGCAAAAAGGCGGGGTCGTAGGTCACCACCGCCGGGCAACCGGCCAGCACATGCGGGCCCGCGCGCAGGCGGCCCAGGGGCTCGGTCCGGCCCAGCGCCGCGCGTGCCGCCACATGACCCAGCACCAGCACCATGGCGGGCTGCAGCTGGGCCACAGCGTCGGCCAGGGTGGCCGGGATGTCGGCGCTGGCTTCCGTGCCGGGCGCAGACCGTTCCAGTGCCGCCAGGAACACGCGCGGGTGCCGGTGCAATTGCATGGCCCGCAGCATGTTGTCGAGCAGGCGGCCCGCATCGCCACCCAGGGGCTCGGCGGGCGTCATGCTCTCGGCCACGATCAGCCAGCCCCGGCCCAGCCCGGCGGGCGTTTGCGCCGGGTCGGCGGTGGGGTAGAGCGCCTGGGGTGGGTGCAGCCGCAGGGCGGGCGCGGCAGGGCCTGTGGTGGCCGGTGCAGGAGCCGGCGATGTGCTGCGGCTGGTGGTGTGGGCCAGGGGCGCTGGGGGGCGCTCGGCAGGCGCGGGGGACGGCGCGTGGGGTTGCGCACGCGGAGGCGCGACGGTAGGTGCTGCCACGGCCGCAGGGGCTGAAGGAGCGCTTGCCGGGGGCTGCGCCGTGGCCTCCTGGGCGGGGGAGGGGCCCCACACGGTGACGCCCATTTCTTGCAGCATGGCGCGCTGGCGCGCATCGAGGTGGAGGCTCATACAGAAAGAAAACAGGCCATCGGTGGTTCAGCAGGGTCGGGTGCAGCGTGGGGTCAGAGCGCCAGGCTCATGACCACAGCGTCTTCGCGTTGGCCGTGCGCGGCGGGGTAGTAGCGCTTGCGGTCGCCCACGCGGCGGAATCCGTGGGTCTGGTAGATCTGCTGGGCGCGCAGGTTGCTCGCCCGCACCTCCAGCCACAGCCATTGTGCCCCGCGCCCGCGTGACCACAGTGCCAGGGCGTCCAGCAGCACGCGGGCCCAGCCCTGGCGCTGGTATTCGGGGGTGACGGTGATGTTGAGCAGGTGCACTTCATCCACCCCCATCATGGCCACAAAGTAGCCCAGCAGGTGGTCGTCCGCCATCAGCAGCTGCGCCTCGTAGCCAGACGCCAGCGCGTCGGTGAAGTTGCCACGGGTCCAGGGGTGCGAATAGGCGCGCTGTTCCACCGCCAGCACGGCGTCCAGCCGGGCCAGGGTCAGCGTCTCGAAGCGCGCCTCGGGGCGGGCGGTGCTGGCGCCGGGCGGCAATGCAGAAGAAGTGGGCAGTGCGCTCATGGGGATTCATTCACCACATCTCAGGGAGTGGCCGCCGCCTGGGCGGCGCGCAGCGCGGCCCGTTCGGCGGTGGTTTGCGCCACTTTATCGCGGATGTAGCGCGGCAGGGCATCGCCCGCTGCCACGGCTTGGCCCGCAGCGATCAGGGCGGGCGCAAGACGCAGCAGGGCCTTGGCGGTGGGCAGGGCCGTGATGTGTGGCGCGCTAGGCGCCAACCGGTCGCCATAGGGCGCGCGGGCGTTGCCTGCCACCGTCCAGCCTATGGGGGGCTGCACCGACTCGGGGGCGCCCAAGCCGAAGTCCTCGTCCGCCTGCCAGCGGGCTTCTCCCTGCAACCATTCGCAGCGCGCGTGGTAGACCTCGTCCATGCGTGCATCCAGCACCGCCACCACCTGCGTGCAGCCGTGTTGCTGGCGGGCCTCCTCGGCCACGGCCAGCAGGGTGTCCACGGGCAGCACGGGCACTCCCTGCCCGCCCTTGGCACCAAACGCCAGGCCCTGGGCCACGGCGCAGGCGGTGCGCAGTCCGGTGAAAGAGCCGGGGCCGCGTCCGAACACCACCGCATCCAAGGTGTCGAACGTCAGGCCCGCCTGCGCCATCAGCCCGCGCACCGCTGGGATCAGCGCCGCCGAGGCCTGCGCCCCCCCAGGCCCCTGGTGCTGCCAGACCCCATCGCCATGCTGCACAGCGATGGAAAGGGTGTCGGTACTGGTGTCAAAGGCAAGCAAATTCATGGGCAGGGTCGGGAGGTATGGGGTGGCGCGGCGGGGACAAAGGCGGTCAGGACGCCGCTTTGGCAGCGGCTGCGGGGGCCTGGCTTTTGCGCAGCACCCCCACGAGGATACCGGCGGTGACCAGCAGCAGGCCGGCCACCAGGTTCCAGTGCATCGGCTCATCCAGAAACACCACTGCCCCGATGGCCGACAGGCCGGGCACCAGGGCCGTGATCATGGTGGAGCGCACGGGGCCATAGTGCTGGATCATGCGTGTGAAGCCAATGCCCGAAACCACCACGGAGCCCCCTCCCTGGAACAGCATCTGGAACGCGATCTCGCTCCACGGCGCCTGGGCCAGATGGCTGGTGACTGCACCCAGCCAGATCAGCAGCGCATAGCTGGGCAGGTACACCATGCAGGCAAACGCGGTGATGGCGATGGTGGCCTGCACCGCGTCGACCGCGTGGCGCCGCGCCAGCACGCTGTAGGTGGCCCAGGACGATGCGGCCAGCATGAACAGCAGGTCGCCCTTCCACACGTCCCCGCCCGAAAACGCCGCCAGCAGGCTGCGCCCGCCCACCAGCAGGTCGCCCGCCACGATCAGCGCCAGGCCTGCGGCGCGCAACGGGGTGATGTGGTCGCGCAGCAGCCAGGCGGCCAGCAGCGCCGTCCACAGCGGCAGGCTGCCCGGCATGAGCACCGCCGCATGGGTGGCCGGTGCATGGAAGAACCCTGAATAGGCCAGCAGCGCGTACAGCAGCCCGCCAAAGCTGCCCAGCAGCGCCGTGGTGCGCAAGGGCAGGGGCGAGATGCCCGCCAAGCTGGACGCTGGTGCCGAGGCCCCCTGCGCCGCCTGGCGTCGTCGCACCATCCACCAGCCCCAAGGCAGCAACACCAGGCTGGCGCCCACGATGCGCAGCAGCGCAATATCGAACGGGGTGAGCGTGCGCTGGGCCGAGGCGCGGGCGATGATGATGAAGCCCGTCCAGATGGTGACGGTGACCACGGCCGCCAGCAGGCCGATGGTGCGGGGAGAAAAACGCATCGGGCGATTATCGGCGCCCGCCGCAGGCCGTGCTGGCGTGGGCCCCAGTGCGGCGCTTGGTGCAGGTGTATGGGCGATAGACTCCCCGCCATGTTGTCTGCTTCTGCTCTTTGGCGCCGCCGTGTGCTGCGTGGTGTGGTGGGTTGGGGTGCTGCGTGGCTGGTGGCTGCGGGCGGGGTGGGCTTGGCGGAGGCGCAGACGGCGGCACCCGCCGCAGGCACTCTGCCGCCCGAGGTGGAGACCGCCCTGGCACGCGCCAAGCTGCCGCGCGAGTCCCTTTCGGTGATGGTGGTGGACGCGCAAGCTGCCGGAAAGGCCAGCCCGCGCCTTGCGCACCGTGCCCAGGTGCCCGTGAACCCCGCGTCGGTGATGAAGCTGGTGACCACCTATGCAGCGCTGGAACAGCTGGGCCCCGCCTATGTCTGGAACACACCGGTGTATGTGCAAGGCACGGTGCAGGACGGCAGCCTGCGCGGCAATGTGTACATCCAGGGCCAGGGCGACCCCAAGCTGGTCATGGAGCGGCTGTGGCTGCTGATGCGGCGGCTGCAGGGCCAGGGCATCCAGGTCATCGTGGGCGACATCGTGCTGGACCGCACGGCGTTCGACGTGCCCGACCAGGACCCGGCGCGGTTTGATGGCGAGCCGCTGCGGCCCTACAACGCGTCGCCCGAGGCCCTGCTGCTGAATTACAAGTCGTCGGTCATGACCTTTGTGCCCGATGCGGCCGCTGGCCTGGCCCGCATCCAGTACGACCCGCCACTGGCCGGAGTGCAGCGCCAGCCCACCGTGGCGCTGGCGGCGCCGGGCGCGGATTGTGGGGACTGGCGTACCGCCCTGCGTGCGGAGTTGTCGGACCCCTCGAAGGTGTCGTTCCAGGGCGTCTACCCCGCCGCCTGTGGCGAACGCGTGTGGCCAGTGGCGGCGGCCGACCCGCGCGGCTTTGCGGCGCGGGCGGTGGAGGGCATGTGGCGCGAACTGGGCGGCAAGCTCACGGGCAGCGTGCGCGACGGCAAGGTGCCCCCGGGCCTCAAGCCCGCGTTTGTGGTCCCGTCCCCCGCACTGGCCGAGGTGGTGCGTGACGTGAACAAGTACAGCAACAACGTGATGGCGCAGCAGGTCTTTCTGACCCTGGCGCTGCAAAAAAACGGCGTGGCCACGTTCGACGGCGCCCGCGAGGTGCTGCGCCAGTGGTGGCAGGCCCGCATGGGCGATGCCGACCTGCCGCAGGTGGACAACGGCGCCGGGCTCAGCCGCGATGCGCGCGTGACTGCGCAGGCCCTGGCGCGCATGCTGCAGGTGGCCTGGGTATCGCCCGTGATGCCGGAGCTGGTGGCGTCGCTGCCGATCACGGGGGTGGACGGCACGCTGCGCCGCAGCCAGAGCCGGGCGGGCACTGCCCACCTCAAGACGGGCAGCCTGCGCGACGTGATGGCTGTGGCGGGCTATGTGCATGCCGCCAGCGGGCGCCGCTATGTGCTGGTGGCGGTGGTCAACCACCCCAATGCAGGGGCCGCGCGGCCCGTGCTCGACAGCCTCATCGACTGGGCGGCACGTGAGCAGTGAATAATCGCTGCTGCCCTGCGTTTTCCCCACCATGCAACTTCATGAACTGATCGGCTATCTGGCCGCCTGCCTGACTACCTGCAGCTTTGTGCCGCAGGCCCTGCACACCTTTCGCACGCGGGACGTGAGCGGTATCTCGCTGGGCATGTACAGCGTTTTCACGGTGGGGGTGGCGCTGTGGCTGGCCTACGGCCTGGCGCTGGCGGCCTGGCCCATCGTGGTGGCCAATGCCATCACCCTGGCCTTGGCCGGCACCATCCTGGGCATGAAGCTGGTGTACAGCGCACGCCGTCCTGACTGACCGGGCGGGGCCGCCGTGGCGCGCTGTCGCCTAGGTGTCTGGCGAGGCATAGCCTCCCGCGTTATCCCCTATGGATGCTGCAGCGCAGGTGCGCGCACGATGCGTCGTTCTTCACTGACCGAGGTATCCATCCATGACCTATTTCCGCCTTACCTGTGTGGCCGCTGCGGCGGTCCTGCTTGTCGCCTGCGGTGGCTCTGACGACCCGGCGCGCGGCGCACTGATCGACCCCCCTGCCACGCTCACAACGCTCACCGTGGCGCAGATCGACGCGGCCACGGCCAGCAGCGGCCTGCAGGCGATCAGCGGCAAGGCCAAGTGCGATGTGAAGGTGGTGTCGCTGAACTATGCGACCGTGGGTGCCAAGAGCGGCGAAAACACAAACGCCTCGGGCGTGATGCTCGTGCCAGCCGGCAGCTGCACCACTGCAGCCCCGCTGGTGGCCTATGCCAAGGGCACCGATGTGCAAAAGCCCCGCACCCTGGCCAACCCGCAAGACAGCGAAACCTTCCTGCTGGCGGCCATGTACGCCGCGCAGGGCTATGCCGTGGTGGCCACCGACTACCTCGGCTTTGCCAAGTCGGGCTACAGCTACCACCCCTACCTGCATGCGGATTCAGAAGCCACATCGGTCATCGACTCGGTGCGTGCTGCACGCAATGCGGCAGGTACGGTGGGTGCCACGCTGTCGGGCAAGGTGATGTTCACCGGTTACTCGCAGGGCGGCCACTCGTCCATGGCAGCGCAGCGCGCAGCCGAGCGGGACTACGGCAACGAATTCAATGTGGTCGCGGGCGCGCACCTGGCAGGCCCTTACAACCTGTCGGGTTCGCTGCGCATTCCAGACGCGATCGCGGGCGTGCAGTTCTTTGTGCCCTACCTTGTCACCGCCTGGCAGAAGGTCTATGGCAACGTCTACACCGACGTGAAGGACGTGTTCAAGGCGCCGTACTCGGGCTACATTGAGAACCTGCTGCCCAACCCCACGCTCAACTACACCACCCTGGTGACCACGGGCACTCTGCCCTCGGGCACGCCCAACCAGGCGCGTGATGCGCTGTTCCAGTCGGCGTTCATCACCGGCTCGCAGACCAGCACCACCCACCCGCTGTACCTGGCCGCCAAAAAGAACGACTTGCTGGGCTGGACCCCCAAGGCGCGTGTGATGCTGTGCGGCGGCGCGGGCGACCCCACGGTCCCCCCGGCCGTCCACATGGCCGTCATGAAGGCCGACTTTGACAGCCGGGGCGTGACGAACGTCAGCACAGTCGATGTGGACGCTGCCATCCAGGCCACCTATGGTCCTGGCGGCAAGGCGCCCACCGACCCCACCTCGGCAGCATTTGCCACCTACTACGGCAGTTACCACGGCACCTACGAGCCACCTTTCTGCCATGCGCAGGCCAAGGCGGTGTTCGACACCGTCAAATGACGGCTGTGCTGCCTGCGTGAAGCCCCCAAAGGGTTCGCAGGCTTTTAGAACCCCACCCCTAAGCCTCACCGGTGTTTACCCGGTGGGGCTTTTTTGCGTTGGCGAATATGATTTGCGAGGAATAGCACGGTCGTTCTATTTTTACGATAACAGGAGTGATACCGATGGTTTTTCAGCGCAAGGCTTTGTGGGTTTCTCTGGCGGCAGCGTCGCTGCTGGTGGCGTGCGGGGGCGGCGGTGCCGACACCTCGCCGGTGGCGCCCATCAAGACCGTCAAGGTCATGGGTGACAGCATCGCCGACAGCGGCACGTTCGGCTTCAAGTTCACGGTGCAAGGCAGCGCACCCACAGGCCCGGCGTCCACGCCCATCTGGCCCGAACTGGTGGCCAGCAACTACGGCAGCACGCTCTGCCCACGTTATGTGTCCACCGGCAGCGCTTTCAACAACGCGGCGGGCTGCACCAACTACGCCATTGGTGGCGGTCGCATCAACAACTTCACGGCGCCTGCATCGCCTGTCTCCATCGTCAAGCAGCTGACCGACGCAGGGGCTGACGGCTTCAGCGCGGGGGATCTGCTGTTGATTGATGGCGGTGGCAACGATGCTGCGGACCTCATCGGTGCCTACCTGTCGGCCTCCAAGGATGGCGGCAAGGCCTTCGGCGCGCTGCTCTCCACCTTGCTGCCAGCGGCCACGGTGAACGCCGGCCTTGCGGGCGGTGCCGCGGGCCAGGCCCAGGTGGGTGGCGCCTACATGGTGGCGCTGGCCGACAAGTTCCACGACGCGATCGAGGCCAATGCCTTGAGCAAGGGCGCGCAGCGTGTGGCGGTGTTGAACATGCCTGCCATCGACAAGACGCCGCGCCTGCAGCAGGTGCTCGGCGGCATCACGGCGTCCGCGGGCGCTGCCGCCAGCGCGCAGGTGCAGGGCCTGCTCAAGGCCTGGCTCGAAGCCTTCAACGCCCAGCTGGCCAAGCGTTTTGCAGGCAACAGCAAGGTGGTGGTGGTGGACTTCTACACCTCGTTCAACGACCAGGTGGCCAACCCTGCGCAGTTCGGGCTGACCAACGCCAAGAACACCGCATGCCCCATCACCGGCCTGGGCGCTGACGGCCTGCCCAGCTATACCTTCCCCACGTGCACGGCGGCAGCTTTGTCGGCACAGACGCCGCCCGCAGGCGCCACGGGCGGCGCGGACTGGTGGAAGACCTATGCGTTCTCCGATAGCTTCCACCCCACGCCGTATGGCCACCAGCTGGTCAGCCAGCTGGTATCGCGTTCGCTGGCCCGCGCGGGCTGGCTGTAATCGGCAGTTGAAGGGTTCATACACCATGCAAAACAAAACCATCACCCCTTCCCTGGCTGGCGTTGTGGCCGCACTGGCGCTCACCCTGTCCGGCGGCGCGCAGGCCCAGACCGCTGGCAGCTGGCTGGTGCGCGCGGGCGCCACGCAAATCGCGCCCCAGGTCACCAGTGGCGACCTGTCCGCGCCCAGCTTCACGGGCACCAAGGTGGACGTGCATGCCGACACGCAGCTGGCTGGCGGCATCACCTACATGCTCACCGACCACTGGGCGGTGGACGTGCCCCTGGCACTGCCTTTCAAGCACAACATCATGGGCGCCGGAGCCATCGGCGGCGTGGGCAAGATCGGCGAGGTCAAGGTGCTGCCCATGACCGTGTTCGCGCAGTACCGCTTTCTGGAGGCCAATGCGCGGGTGCGCCCCTACGTGGGCCTGGGCGTGACCTACGCCAAGTTCTTCAAGGAGCGGGGGACCGCCGCGCTGACCGGTCTGACCGGTGGCAGTCCCTCCCGTCCCACCACGCTGAGCGCTGAATCGCGGTTTGGCCTCACGCCGCAGGTGGGGGTGAGCATTGCGCTCAACGACCAGTGGTCGCTGGACGTGGCGTACTACAAGACTTTTGTGAAGACCCGCAACACCCTGTCCACAGGCCAGACCATTGACGTCAAGCTCAACCCCAACGTGGTGGCATTGGGCGTGGTGTATCGGTTCTGATCCGCACAAGGCTGCAGACCTGCCGCCCACAAAAAAAGGCCGCCCCGAGGGCGGCCTTCTTGTTGCGGGGCGCCTGCAGCGCTCCGTCTTACCAGCGCGCGCGCAGGCGGTCGTAGGCGTAGGTGCCAAACTGGCGCTGGGCCGACGGCGTGAGGTACACGGTGTCAGCAAACACGAACGAGGTGGCATTGGCACCCGACAGCAGCGTGGACGACGTGCACAGGGCCGAATTGACCTGGCCCGCGCCGATGCCGATACCGTTGTTCGCGTCCACCGACGTGCACACTGCCGCCGTGGAGTTGTTGAAGCCGTAGTTGCCAGGCACGCTGGTGTACAGGTTCACGTAATAGGCCGAGTCCACGTACAGCACGTTGGCGCCCAGGTCCACGATGCCGACCAGCAGGCCTTCGTTGAAGCGGCTACTGGCGTTGCTCAGCAGGGCTTCGCGGCCAATGGTCTTGGCCCAGGGGGTCTTGCTCAGGTCGTAGGTGCCGGTCACCACCACATACTTGGCGCCCGCCGTCACCAGGCGGCGCACCTGTGCAGCCAGGTCCTCCCCGGCCTTGCGGGCGGCGGCCACCATGGCGTCCTGGGTCTGGGTGCCTGCGTTCACAGCGGCCATGCCGGCGATCACGTCGCTGACGCCGCCGCTCACGATCACCACGTCGGTGGCCGCAAAGCTGCCACTGGCCAGAAAGGTATCGATTTGTTCGGTGACGGTCCGGGTGCTGGCATTGCCTGCGGCGTCGGGCTTGGTGCTGACGCGGGCGTTGCCAGTGGCGTAGCTCAGGCCGCCTGCGGAGACCGGGGCGAGCGACTTGCCGTAGTTGGCCACCAGTTGCAGGGTCCAGTTGTTGACGCTGCCGTCATTGACGGTGTAACGCGAGCCGTTTTGCCCCACATCGTTCATGGCGTCGCCGAACGCAATAAAGCGCTGGGGCGAGATGGCCGATTCGGTGGTGCTGGAACCGCAGGCCGCGAGCAACGCGGCCGACGCACATGCGGCGACCATGATGGTGCGGCGCATCCAATTTGCTGCCATGTATTTCTCCAGAAAAGTGGGGGGTAGTTTAACGACGCAAAGTCAACGGATGTAAAGCGGCGCCATCGTGCCGGGTCAGGCGGCGGAGGCGCGCTGCAGGCGGTCGCGCACGCCCTCCCAATCGGGGCTCGCCGGCGGGGTCTCGATCCAGATCAGCTTCACGCCCTCGTCGTCAAAACTGCGCAGCACGGCGAACAGCTGCTGCGCCGTGGCGGCTGCGTCATCAGGCATGCGCCGCATGACCAGCTTGGAGGACCGACTGCGCAACGCAGCGCGGGCATAGATCGCAATGTGGGCGGCATCGGTACCCAGCAGGTCCAGGCTGGTCTGCAGCGCCTTCGCGTCCATCAACCGCACCTTGGCGCTGGGGGCATAGTGGGCCTCCAGCGTGCCCGAGGCGCGGGGTGTGGCCGTGGGGAGGTCTTCCTTGGACAGCGGGGCCATGCCGCAAGCGGCCGCAATCTGCGCCCGGGTGATGGCGCCGGGCCGCAGCAGCACGGGCACACCACGCGTGCAGTCCACGATGGTGCTTTCAATGCCCACGTCGCAGGGCCCGCCGTCCAGCACCAGCAGGTCGGCGCCCAGCTCGTCCTGCACATGCTGGGCGGAGGTGGGGCTCACGCGGCCAAAACGGTTGGCACTGGGGGCTGCAACGCCCCACACGGGAGGGCCGCCGACCTCATTGCTGTCGCCAGCGGCTGCGCAGGCCACCAACAGGGCGTGGGCCACGGGGTGCGCGGGGCAGCGCAATCCCACGCTGTCCTGCCCGCCGGTGGCGGCGGTGGCTACGCCGGGCAAGCGCGGCAGGATGAGCGTGAGCGGGCCAGGCCAGAAGGCATCAACGAGCTTTTGTGCAAAGCCGGGCACTTCACTGGCGAAATGCGCGATGCCCTCGGCATTGGCCACGTGCACGATCAGCGGGTGGTCGCTGGGCCGCCCCTTGGCCGCGAAGATCTGCGCCACGGCGGTATCGCTGCTGGCATCGGCCGCGAGGCCATACACCGTTTCGGTGGGGAGACCCAGCAGGGCGCCGCTGCGCACTGCGCGTGCAGCGGTGGCGATGGCCTGGGGGTCGTTGCCGTCGAGAATCATGGAAACAGCCTGGCTCAGAAGGGCTCGATGCCCAGCAGCGCTGCGGCCTGCAGGGCCGTGGCGCGCGCAGCCTCGGGGTTGGCGGCGGTGATGTTCAGGTGCCCCATCTTGCGGCCGCGCTTGGCGTCGCGCTTGCCATACAGGTGCAGGTGGGTGCCGGGCAGGGCCAGTACCTGGGCCCAAGGCGGGGTCTGCGCCGCGTCGCCGTGGGCAAACCACAGGTCGCCGAGCAGGTTCAGCATGACGGCAGCGCTGTGCTGGCGCGGCTGCGTCAGCGGCAGGCGGGCCATGGTGCGCACCTGCAGCTCGAACTGCGACACATCGCAGGCGTTCTGGCTGTAGTGACCGCTGTTGTGGGGGCGCGGTGCGATCTCGTTGACCACCAGGCTGCCGTCCTGCAGCACGAAGAACTCCACACACAGCACGCCCACATACTGCAGGCCTTCTGCTACAGATTTTGCAGCGGCTACCGCTTGATCCACTAGCGCTTGCGGCAGATTTCCTTCATAAACCTCGGTCACGGCCAGGATGCCGTCGCGGTGCAGGTTGCGCTGCACCGGCAGGTGCACCATCGTCCCATCGGCACCACGCGCCACGATGACGGAGCATTCCAGCTGCAGCGGCAGCATCTTCTCCAGCACGCAGGCCACTTGGCCGACCGAATCCCAGGCGGCGGCCAGCTCGGCGGGCGTCTTCACGCGCACCTGGCCCTTGCCGTCGTAGCCCATGCGGGCCGTCTTGAGGATGCCGGGCAAAAGGTGGGGGGATACGGCGGCCAGTTGCTCTGCGGTTTCGATCACGGCATAGGGCGCGCAGGGCACACCGCAGGCCACAAAGTGCGCCTTCTCGCGTGCACGGTCCTGCGCCACCGACACAGCGCTGGCGGCGGGCGACACGGGGCGTTGCGCGGCCAGGGTGGCCAGTGCAGCGGCGGGTACGTTCTCGAACTCGGTGGTCACCGCATCCGACAGGCGGGCCAGCTCCGCGAGGCCCTGCGGGTCTTCGTAACCTGTCTGGATGTGGTGGTGGCTCACCAGCCCGGCAGGGCTGGTGGGGTCGGCATCGAGCACGGCCGTGAAGTAGCCCATGGCCTGGGCCTGGTGGACGAACATGCGGCCCAGCTGGCCGCCACCCAGAACACCCAACGTCGATCCGGGGAGCAAGGGTTGCATGGCGGCGCTCATGCGGCGGGCGGCAGGGTCATGTTGCGGGCCACTTCCGTCTGCTCGGCGCGGAAGGCTTCCAGGCGCTGGCGCAGCTCGGGGCTCTCATTGGCCAGCAGGGCCACAGCAAACAGGGCGGCGTTGGCCGCACCAGCGGTGCCGATGGCAAACGTCGCCACGGGGATGCCTTTGGGCATTTGTACGATGGAGTGCAGCGAATCCACACCCTGCAGGTGGCGGCTGGCCACGGGCACGCCCAGCACGGGCACGGTGGTCTTGGCGGCGATCATGCCGGGCAGGTGTGCAGCACCGCCGGCCCCGGCGATGATGGCCTTCAGCCCCCGGCCGGCGGCGGCCCCGGCGTAGGCAAACATGTCGTCGGGCATGCGGTGGGCCGACACCACGCGGGCCTCGTGCGCGATGCCGAACTGTTCAAGGATTTGCACTGCATGCTGCATGGTGTCCCAGTCGCTGCTGGAACCCATGACCACGCCGATCTGGATGGGTTTCATGGTGTGGAAGGTGCTGGCCGGCAGGCCTTGCCTGCCCAGCCGCTGTAGGTAGAACCCGCGATTTTACTTTTTGCGCCTCCCTGGCGGGTGTGGGGCTGTTTCGATGGGCCAAAATAGCGCGCAAACCGCTCCATAGGCCTCGGGCCCCACACCATCATGATTGACGTCACCGTAGAGAACTTTGAAGCCGAGGTGGTTGCCGCCTCGATGAACGTGCCCGTGCTGGTGGACTTCTGGGCGCCCTGGTGTGGCCCCTGCAAGTCCCTGGGGCCGGTGCTGGAGAAGCTGGAGACGGAATACGCGGGCCGCTTCAAGCTCGCCAAGATCGACTCCGACCAGGAACAGCAGCTGGCGGGCATGTTCGGAATCCGCAGCATTCCTACCTGCGTGCTGCTGATGAACGGTCAGCCTGTCGACGGTTTCATGGGCGCCTTGCCCGAAGGCCAGGTGCGCGCCTTCCTCGACAAGCACGTCCCCACCGCTGAAGAGATGGTGGCCGAGGCCGAGGAAGAAGAGGCGCAGGAAGCTCTCGCCGGAGGCGATACCGGCACCGCATTGGAGAAGCTGCAGCATGCCGTCGTGACCGACCCTGCCAACGATGACGCGCGCTTTGACTACGTCAAGCTGCTGCTGCAGCTGGGGCGCGAGGACGATGCCAAGGTGGCTTTTGCTCCCGTGATTGCCAAGGCCGCCATGTCGCGCAAGCTGGGGGCCCTCAAGACCTGGATGGATGCTCTTGATTTTGTAGCGTCTGGCGCATATGACGCTAGCGCTGAGGCCGAATTTGAGGCAAAAATCGCCGCGAACAAGCGGGATTTCGACACCCGCTATGCCCGCGCCCGCTGGCTCATCTCCCAGCAGCGCTGGACCGACGCCATGGACGAGCTGCTCGAAATCCTCATGCGCGACAAGGTGTGGAGCGAAGAGATCGCCCGCAAGACCTACGTTGCCATCCTCGAACTGATCGAGGCGCCCAAGCCCAAGGTCGCCGAGGGCCAGATCCCGCCCGAAGACCCGGTGGTGGCCACCTACCGCCGGCGGTTGTCGAGTGTCGTGCTGAGCTGAGAAGGCGCACTCCAAAGAAAAAAGGCCCTTCAAGGGCCTTTTTTTTATAGCTGCACGGGCGTTGGCGGCAGCGCAGGTCAGCTTGTCAGCCGCTCCAGTGCCTCACGGTACTTCGCCGCCGTCTTTTCAATCACCGCCTGAGGCAGGCGGGGCGATGGAGGGGTCTTGTCCCAGGGCTTGCCGTTGACCTGGGCCTGCTCCAGCCAGTCGCGCACAAACTGCTTGTCGTAGCTGGGCGGGTTCTCCCCCTTGGCCAGGGCTTCAGCGTAGCCCTCCACGGGCCAGTAGCGGGAGCTGTCGGGGGTCAGCACCTCGTCCATCAGCACCAGCGTGCCGTCAGGGGCCAGGCCAAACTCGAATTTCGTGTCGGCAATGATCATGCCCTTGGTGAGCGCGATGTCGGCCGCGGCCTTGTAGATGGCAATGCTCAGATCGCGGATGCGGGTGGCCAGGTCCAGGCCAATCATCTCCACCGTGCGCTCGAAGGTGATGTTCTCATCGTGCTCGCCCATGGCGGCCTTGGCGGCGGGCGTGTAGATGGGTTCGGGCAGCTTGGCGGCGTTGGTCAGGCCTTCGGGCAGGGGCACGCCACAGACCGAGCGCGATTCCTGGTATTCCTTCCAGCCGCTGCCAGCCAGGTAGCCGCGCACCACGGCTTCGACCGGGATGGGCTTGAGGCGCTTCACCAGCATCGAGCGGCCACGGATTTGAGGGGCTTCCTCGGGGCTCACCACGCTCTCGGGTGCGTCGCCTGTGAGGTGATTGGGGCAGATGTGGCCGAGCTTGTCGAACCAGAACAGGGCCATTTGGGTGAGCAGCTCGCCCTTGCCGGGGATAGGCTCGCCCATGATGACGTCGAAGGCCGACAGGCGGTCGCTGGCCACCATCAGGATGCGGTCGTCGCCCACGGCGTAGTTGTCACGCACCTTGCCGCGTGCCAGCAGGGGCAGCGAAGTCAGGGCCGAAGTGTGCAGGGCGGTGGAGCTGGGCTGGGTCATGGTGTCGGTGTGGGCGGTGGGTGTCCGCTGCGGGCAGTCCGAAGAACGTAGGGGAAAGGGGCGCGCGGCAGGGGAGGCCTGGGCGCAGCCGGTGGATTTTACGCGCCGCTCTGAAGGGCGGCGGTTTCCGCCGGGAATGCGCCGAGAAGGGTGTGTTCCGGGCAGGCATGCGGCACACTGGGCGGCCCCGAACCTGCCTGGGCCCCTGCGGCCGTCTGCTGTGTCTTCTTCTACGCCTGAGCTTTCCCCCCGCCGCGAACTGTGGCTGCTGCTGACGCTGGCAGGCATCCAGTTCACCCACATCCTGGATTTCATGATCATGATGCCGCTGGGCCCGCAGCTCACGCAGCTGTTTGCGATCACCGACGCGCAGTTTGGTTTGCTGGTGTCTGCCTACACGCTGTCGGCGGGGGCGTCAGGCCTGCTGGCTTCGACTTACATCGATCGCTTCGGTCGCAAGCGGCTTCTGCTGGTGCTCTATGGCCTGTTTGGGCTGGCGACGCTGGCGTGTGGCCTCGCGCCCACGTACGGCACGCTGATGGTGGCACGCATTCTCGCGGGGACTTTTGGCGGCGTGCTGTCGGCCTTGTCGCAGACCATCGTGGCGGACGTGGTGCCCTTTGAGCGGCGAGGGCGTGCCATGGGCATCGTGATGACGTCGTTTTCCGTGTCCACGGTGGCTGGCGTGCCCCTGGGGCTGATCCTCGCGCAGTACGGGGGCTGGAACCTGCCGTTCATTGGCATTGCCGCCATGGTGGGAGTGCTGGCCGTGCAGGCGGCCCGCACGCTGCCGACCATGGCGGGCCATGTCCAGGTTGCCAACGGGCGTTCTGTGCTGAGCGGTATCACCCAGGTGCTGGCGGATGGCAACCACCGGTGGGCATTTCTGTTCTCGGCGTTGCTAATGTTTACAGGTTTTACGGTGATTCCTTACATCACCATTTACATGCAGACCAATGCGGGTGTGCGCACCGATCAGGTGCCGCTGGTGTACCTGTGCGGCGGGGTGGTGACCTTGTTCACGGCACGCCTGTTCGGGCGCATGACAGACCGGCATGGCAAGGTGCCCACCTTCCGGTGGCTGGCCCTCGCAGGCCTTCCCTGCATCCTGGGTATCACGCTGGTGCAGGGGTTGCCGCTGTGGGGCGTGTTGATGGTGTCCACGCTGATGTTCACTTTTGTCAGTGGCCGCATGATTCCCGGCATGGCCATCATTGCCTCTGCGGCGCATGCGCCTTTGCGGGGGACCTTCATGACGCTGAACGCCTCCGTGCAATCGGCGGCGATGGGTGTTGCGTCTTTTGTGGGAGGGGTGCTGATCAGCCGTGATGCGCAGGGGCTGGTACAGAACTACTGGGTGGCTGCGCTGGTGGGCATCGGCGCCAGCATGCTGTCGATGCTGGTGGTGGGGCGCCTCACGCTGTATGGCGCGACGCCGTCGGCACGGTGACAAGGGAGGAGCTTGCGCTGCACTTTGGCCAGTCCCTTCAATCCGCCCATTGTGCGCGCTTTTCGGGTGCTTGGCACCTTGCCGGGCATAACCCAGCGGCCTGCGGCGGTATGGGATTGCATTTCAGGGAGGGCAGGGGCATAGTGAACCCAAGACGTCAACAACAGATGCATCCAAGTTCGCCGAGCCGCTCCTCTGATCCAGGACGGCGTTTTTCCACCGAGAGCCACAGGAGACTTATTTATGAACTTGACGATCAGCGGTCACCACCTCGAAGTTACTCCCGCCTTGCGCAACTACGTCACCACCAAGCTGGACCGGATCACCCGCCATTTTGACCAAGTTGTCGATGTCAAGGTACTGCTGACGGTAGAGAAGCAAAAGGAAAAGGAAAAGAGACAGCGAGCGGAATGCAACATCCACGTCAAGGGCAGCGACCTGTTTGCCGAAAGCTCCCACGCCGACCTGTATGCGGCTGTGGACGAACTGGTCGATAAGATGGACCGTCAGGTGGTCCGCCACAAGGACCGTTTGCAAGATCACCACCACGAAGCCGCCAAGCGCGAACTGCACGCTTGATGCGCCAGCCCTGAGCCTGGCACAGCAGCCGCCCCTCTCGGGCGGTTTTTTTGTTGCCTGACGCGCCGCGCTCAGGGTTTTCGCCAATATGTGCATAATTGTTACCCTTGACCATGAACCGACTCGCCTCCATCCTGCCCTCCGCTCAAGTGCTTGTGAGCGTGGACGCCACCAGCAAGAAGCGTGCTTTTGAAGAAGCGGGTCTGCTGTTCGAGAGCCAGCACGGCCTCTCCCGGGCGCTGATCACCGACAGTCTGTTTGCCCGCGAACGCCTGGGCTCCACCGGGCTCGGTCATGGCGTTGCCATTCCCCATGGGCGCATCAAAGGCCTCAAGGCCCCGATGGCGGCCGTGTTTCAGTTGCTCAATCCCATTGGGTTCGATGCGCCGGACGAGTTGCCGGTGGGTCTGCTGATCTTTTTGCTGGTGCCCGAGGCGGCCACGCAAAAACACCTGGAAATCCTCTCCGAGATTGCCGAGTTGCTCAGCGACTCTGCCTTGCGCGAAAAGCTCAAGGCCTGCGCTGATGCTGCCGAACTGCACGGCATGATCGCGGGCTGGCAATCCACCCAAACGGCCTGAGTGCTTTCGCCGCCGCCTGCGCTGATCACCCTGACTGACCTGCCGTGAAGCCCAATGTTGTCAGCGCCGACGTTCTTTTCGAGGAATTTCGCGGCCCCCTGAAGTGGGAGTGGGTGGCAGGTCTCGGAGCCTCCGAGCGCCGTTTTGACGAAGTGGCCGTGCGCTCCGCGCGTTCCGGCGCCGACCTGGTCGGCTATCTCAACTACATCCATCCGTACCGGGTCCAGATCCTCGGCGAGCGCGAGATTGCGTACCTGAGCAACGCCTCCCCTGACGATTGCAAGCGCCGCATCGCCCGTATCGTGACGCTGGAACCCCCCGTGCTGGTGCTGGCTGACAACCAGACCGCACCCGACGCGCTGGTGTCGATGTGCGAGCGCGCGCAGATTCCGATGTTTTCCACGCACGAGTCGTCGGCGTTTGTCATCGACGTGCTGCGCGCCTACCTGTCCAAGCACTTCGCTGACCGCACCACCATGCATGGTGTGTTCATGGATATTCTGGGCCTGGGCGTGATGATCACCGGCGAGTCGGGCCTGGGCAAGAGCGAGCTGGGCCTGGAGCTGATCTCGCGCGGCAACGGCCTGGTGGCCGACGATGCCGTGGATTTGTTCCGCATCAACCAGACCACCATCGAAGGCAAGTGCCCCGAGCTGCTGCAAAACCTGCTGGAAGTGCGCGGCATCGGCCTGCTCGATATCCGCGCCATCTTTGGCGAGACGGCGGTGCGCCGCAAGATGCGCCTCAAGCTCATCGTGCACCTGGTGCGCAAGGAGACGCTGGAGCGTGACTACGAGCGTCTGCCCTACGAGCCGCTCACGCAGGATGTGTTGGGCGTGCCGGTGCTCAAGGTGGTGATCCAGGTGGTTGCTGGCCGCAACATCGCCGTGCTGGTCGAGGCCGCCGTGCGCAACACCATCCTGCAACTGCGCGGCATCGACACCTACCAAGAGTTTGTCGAACGCCATCGTCGTGCCATGGAGCGCGATACGGGCGGCTAGCGGCGCTCAGGCCACCAAAACTGGCGCGGCCCATAACAGGGCTGCCGCGCAAGGGCCGCACCGCTGCGCCGGGAGCGTCCCCCTTGGGGGGAAGACGCCGAAGGTGGCTCAAGGGGGAGTCATTTCTTAGCGCAGTCGGCGCACTGCCCGTACAGCGCCATGGTGTGGTCCTGCACCAGCCAGCCCTTTGCCTTGGCCACCGCATGCTGCCGCTTTTCGATCTCGGGGTCGTAAAACTCTTCCACCTTGCCACACGAAGTGCAGATGAAGTGGTCGTGGTGTTGCCCTTCGTTGAGCTCGTACACCGCCTTGCCGCTCTCGAAATTGCTGCGGATCAGGATGCCAGCTTGCTCGAATTGTGTGAGCACCCGGTACACGGTGGCCAGGCCGATGTCCGAGCGCTCTTCCAGCAGCACGCGGAACACGTCTTCGGCCGTCATGTGGCGCTGCGCCCCCTTCTGGAAAATCTCCAGAATCTTCAGGCGGGGCAGTGTGGCCTTGAGTCCCGTGCTTTTGAGTTCGTCGATATTGGTCATGGCTGGCTCTTTCGGGGGCGGGCAACCGGCTCAGGGTCCGGAGGGGCTGCCGCTACAATGGGACGATCATATCCTTTGGCCTTTTACCCATGCCCGTCCAAGCCCGTTACAGCGCCCGTCTGGGCCTGGTTCTGTTGATCGGTGCCAGCATGGCCGCCCTGACCGGTTGCGGCAGTCTGGATGGCGCCAGCAGCCGCATCGCCAACATCGTCAAGCCCTACCGGGTGGACGTGGTGCAGGGCAATTTCGTGTCCCGCGAGCAGGTTGAAGCCTTGCAGCCCGGCATGAGCCGCCAGCAGGTGCGCGAGATTCTCGGGACGCCGCTGGTCACCAGCCTGTTCCATGCGGACCGCTGGGAGTACGTGTTTACGCTCAAACGCCCTGGCGAAGAGATTCAGACCCGCAAGCTGACCGTGTTCTTCAAGGGCGATGCCCTGGAGCGCTCCGAAGGCGATGAAATGCCGACCGAGACCGAGTTCGTCGCCACGCTGGGTGCGCGCGACGGTGCCAAGGGCAAGGTGCCGGCGTTGGAAGCCACGCCGGAGCAACTGGCCAAGTACCCGGTCAAGGAGCGCCCTGCGCCAGCAGCGGCCACACCGCCGACATTGCCTGCCGCCACCAGTTACCCGCCGCTTGAAGCGCCCGCGCGCTGAACCTTGCGGCCCTGGCGTGAGCCCGGTGCGCTGGCTGCCCTATCAATGAACAGGACCTTTTCATGACCGCGACTTCTTCGCCTGCGGCTCCCGCGGCATCCCCCCTCCGTGTAGCCGTCGCCGGGGCTTCGGGCCGCATGGGCCGCATGCTGATCGAGGCCATCCGCGCCAGCGACGACTGCGTGCTGGCCGGTGCACTGGATGTGGCCGCCAGCCCAGCCATCGGCTCGGACGCCACCGCCTTTCTGGGCTATGCCAGCGGTGTGGCCATCACGGCCGACGTGGCGGCCGGCCTGAAGAACGCCGAGGTGCTCATTGACTTCACCCGCCCCGAGGGCACGCTGGCCCACCTGGCCGTGTGCAGCCAGCTGGGCGTGAAGGCCGTCATCGGCACCACCGGCTTCACCGATGAGCAAAAGGCCGAACTCGACGCCTACGCACAGCGCACCGCCATCATGTTCTCGCCCAACATGAGCGTGGGTGTGAACGTCACGCTCAAGCTGCTGCAAATGGCCGCCAAGGCCATGGCCACGGGGTACGACATCGAAATCATCGAAGCCCACCACCGCCACAAGGTCGATGCACCCTCGGGCACCGCGCTCAAGATGGGCGAGGTGATTGCCGAGGCCCTGGGCCGCGACCTCAAGGACTGCGCCGTTTACGCCCGCGAAGGCGTGACGGGCGAGCGCGACCCCTCCAGCATCGGCTTTGCTGCCATCCGTGGTGGCGACATCGTGGGCGACCACACCGTGCTGTTTGCGGGCATCGGCGAGCGCATCGAGGTCACGCACAAGTCCTCCAGCCGCGCCACGTACGCGCAGGGCGCCTTGCGCGCTGTGCGCTTCCTGGCGGCCCACAAGACTGGCATGTTCGACATGTTCGACGTGCTGGGCTTGCACTGATCCGCCGACTCCCATGGACGCGCTCCACTGGTGGCGCCAGGGCGATGCCGTGACGCAAAGTGCGGCACTGGTCTTGCTGGCCATGTCGGTGGCGAGCTGGGTGGTCATTGTGTGGAAGCTGCGGCTCATGCGGCGCGCCAGTGCCGACGTGGCCCGCTGCACGGCCGCGTTCTGGCAGGCTCCCTCGCTGGCCCTGGCGCAGCAGCGTTTGCAGTCTTTTGACCGGGATGCGCTAGTGCTTCCTTTGGTGGTTGCTGCAAATTCAATAGCAAATCACGACAACGTTACCCCGCCCACGCTAGCTACAGCCGGCAGCCTGTCACAGCGGCTCACGCGGGTGCTGCGCGATGCCCTGCACGATGTGCTGGGGCGCCTGCAGTTTGGTCAGGTGCTGCTGGCCACGGTGGGTTCCACGGCGCCCTTCGTAGGGTTGCTGGGCACGGTTTGGGGCATCTACCATGCGCTCACGGCCATGGCAGGCGCGGGGCAGATCACCATTGACCGCGTCTCCGGTCCCGTGGGTGAGGCCCTGGTCATGACGGCGGCCGGGCTGGCCGTGGCGATCCCTGCCGTGCTGGCTTACAACGTGTTTGGCCGCCTGCTCGGGCGCATTGAGGCGGACCTGGAAGGGTTTGCGCGCGATCTGCGAGAGCTGGTCATCGACACCTCTGCCCCCGCCGATCCTCGGCCCTGAGCTCCAGAAAGCTTGACCGCGCCATGGCCTTCGGAAGACTCGAACGCACCACCGGGCCGCAGCCCATGAGCGACATCAACATGACGCCGCTGGTGGACGTGATGCTGGTGCTGGTGGTGATCTTCATCCTCACGGCGCCGCTGCTGGCCAGCTCCATCCGGCTGGACCTGCCGCGCACCGATGGCGCCACGCCCGGCACGGCCCCGCAATTCGTCGCCCTGGTGGTCGATGCCTCGGGCCAAGCGTTTCTGGATGACCAACCCCTCTCTCAGGCCGCTCTGGCCGAGCGCCTGCGCCGCATTGGTGCCGAGCGCCCGGACACCGAGGTGCAACTGCGCGCCGACGCTGCCGTGCCCTATGGCCGCGTGGTCGAAGTCATGGGCGCGGCCCATCTGGCCGGGCTGCAGCGCATCGGATTTGTGGCCGAACCCGCGGGGAACGCGGTGTCGCCTGCGTCCCCCGCTCCGTCCCGCTGAGGCGCCCGGACGGCGGGCCCGCCAGCGCCAGCCCCTGACCGCCTAAAATCCCTGCAGCGCGGCCCTGCGGCTGCACTCTTCTCTCACCCCCGAGCCCCCATGCAAGACAAATACTCTCCCCAAGACGTCGAACGCGCGGCGCACGACCACTGGACCGCCACCGACGCCTACCGCGTGACGGAAGACACGAGCAAGAAGAAGTTCTACGCCTGCTCCATGCTGCCCTACCCCAGCGGCAAGCTGCACATGGGCCACGTGCGCAACTACACCATCAACGACATGCTCACGCGCTATCTGCGCATGAATGGCTACAACGTGTTGATGCCCATGGGCTGGGACGCCTTCGGCCTGCCAGCCGAAAACGCGGCGCTCAAGAACGGCGTGCCACCGGCCAAGTGGACGTACGAAAACATCGCGTACATGAAAAAGCAGATGCAGGCCATGGGCCTGGCCATCGACTGGAGCCGCGAAGTCGCCACCTGCGACCCCGAGTACTACAAGTGGAACCAGTGGCTGTTTTTGAAGATGCTGGAAAAGGGCATTGCCTACCGCAAGACCCAGGTGGTGAACTGGGACCCGGTGGACCAGACCGTGCTGGCCAACGAGCAGGTGATCGACGGCAAAGGCTGGCGCACCGGCGCCACGGTCGAGAAGCGCGAGATCCCTGGCTACTACCTCAAGATCACCGACTACGCTGAAGAGCTGCTGGGTTTTGTGACCGGCGACAAGCTGCCCGGCTGGCCCGAGCGCGTGAAGCTGATGCAGGAGAACTGGATCGGCAAGAGCGAAGGCGTGCGCTTCGCCTTCCCGCACGACATCCGGGGTGATGACGGCGCGCTGATCGGCGACGGCAAGATGTACGTGTTCACCACGCGCGCCGACACCATCATGGGTGTGACCTTCTGCGCCGTGGCGCCTGAGCACCCGCTGGCCGCCCATGCCGCCAAGACCAATCCTACGCTCAAGGTCTTCATCGAAGAATGCAAGAGCGGCGGCACCACCGAAGCCGAGCTGGCCACGCAAGAGAAAAAGGGCGTGCCCACGGGCCTGTTCGTCACGCACCCGCTCACCGACGAAAAGGTCGAGGTCTGGGTCGGCAACTACGTGCTGATGGGCTATGGCGACGGCGCCGTGATGGGCGTGCCCGCCCATGATGAGCGCGACTTCGCGTTCGCCCTGAAGTACGGCATCGAGATCAAGCAGGTCGTGCTGGTCGATGGCGAGCACTTTGACTACCACCAGTGGAACGACTGGTATGGCGATAAGCAGCGCGGCGTGACCATCAACTCCGACAGCTTCAGCGGCCTGTCGTACAAGGAAGCCGTGAACGCCGTGGCCCACGCGCTGGAGCAAAAGGGCCTGGGCGAGAAGAAGACCACCTGGCGCCTGCGCGACTGGGGCGTGAGCCGCCAGCGCTACTGGGGCACGCCGATCCCGATCATCCACTGCGACGAGCACGGTGCCGTGCCCGTGCCCGAAAAAGACCTGCCGGTGGTGCTGCCGCAAGACTGCATCCCCGACGGCTCGGGCAACCCGCTGCACAAGCACGAAGGCTTCCACGCGGGCGTGACCTGCCCCGTGTGTGGCAAGGCTGCCCGCCGCGAGACGGACACCATGGACACGTTCGTGGACAGCTCGTGGTACTTCATGCGGTACTGCGACCCCAAGAATGCGGACGCCATGGTGGCCGGTGGTGCCGACTACTGGATGCCGATGGACCAGTACATCGGTGGTATCGAACACGCCATCCTGCACCTGCTGTACGCCCGCTTCTGGACCAAGGTCATGCGCGACCTGGGCCTGGTCAAGGTCGATGAGCCTTTTACCAAGCTGCTCACACAAGGCATGGTGCTCAACCACATCTACAGCCGCCGCACCGCCAAGGGCGGCAAGGACTACTTCTGGCCGCACGACGTGGAGCATGTGCTCGATGAAGGCGGCAAGATCATCGGTGCGAAGCTCAAGAACGAAGCCACCAGCGGCGACGGCATGTTGCCCGTGGGCACGCCCATCGACTACGAGGGCGTGGGCACCATGTCCAAGTCCAAGAACAACGGCGTGGACCCGCAGGACCTGATCGAGAAGTACGGCGCCGACACGGCCCGCCTGTACACCATGTTCACCGCGCCGCCCGAAGCCACTCTGGAGTGGAACGACGCTGCGGTGGAAGGCAGCTACCGCTTCCTGCGCCGCGTGTGGAACTTCGGTCTCAAGCTCTCGGCCATCGACCGCGACGCCGCCATGGCCAGCGTCGCGGGCGCCAGCAGCCTGCAGGACGTACAGTTTGGCAAGGAGGCCAAGGCCCTGCGCCTGGAGATTCACAACGTGCTCAAGCAGGTGGACTACGACTACCAGCGCATGCAGTACAACACCGTGGTCTCCGGAGCGATGAAGATGATCAACGCGCTCGAAGATTTCAAGGCCATGGACTCGGCCGGTGCCCAGGTGGCGCTGATCGAAGGCTTTGGCATCCTGCTGCGCTGCCTGTACCCCGCCACGCCCCACATCGCCCACAGCCTGTGGACGGGCCTGGGCTACGCTGGTGCGCTGGGCGACCTGCTCGATGCGCCCTGGCCGCAGGTGGATGCCGGCGCCCTGGTGCAGGACGAGATCGAACTCATGCTTCAGGTCAACGGCAAGCTGCGCGGATCCATCCATGTGCCCGCCCAGGCCGACAAGGCCGAGATCGAGCGCATTGCGCTGGCCAGCGAGGCCTTTGTGGCCCAGGCCGCAGGCGCTCATCCGAAACGCGTGATTGTGGTGCCAGGTCGTCTGGTGAACGTGGTGGTCTGACCCCATGAACAAACGCACACTGCTCAGCCTGGCCCCGGTGGCCCTGTTGTCTGCCTGCGGATTCCGGCTGCGTGGCGTGCCGGAGTTCGGATTTGGCTCGCTCTACATCGCGGCCCCTGCCAGCTCGCCGCTGGCGCGTGAGCTGCAGCGCACACTCGACGGATCGGGCAGCCAGCTCAAGTTGCTGCGCGACCCGGCCAGCATGCCGACGGCAGAGGCCATCTTCGATCTGCTGCAGGAGCAGCAGGAGCGTGTGGTGGTGGGCCTCAATGCGTCGGGACAGGTGCGCGAGCTGCAACTGCGCTTGCGTATCAAGTTCCGCCTGCGCACGCCCACCGGCGTGGAGCTGATCCCGGACACCGAGCTGCTGCAGCAGCGCGACATCAGCTACAACGAAACCATTGCGCTGGCCAAGGAAGCCGAAGAGGCGCTGCTCTACCGCGACATGCGGACCGACCTGGTGCAGCAGCTCATGCGCCGGCTCGCAGCAGCCAAGCGCTAAGAGCAGTTCACAGAACTCCCCTGGCGTTGTTGTCTCGCCTAGTCGTACTAGTCGTACTAGTCGTGCTGCCTGCGGCGAAACGCCTGGCCATGGCCGCTTCGCTGAGTTTTGTGAGCTGCTCTAAGAATGTGCGCGCTCACGCGCTCAGCGTCGGCCCCTGGCCGTGCGAGGGCACGCGCATGAGCGTGCTCTTGCCAAACAGCGACTCCACCAGGTCCACCGCCAGCACGGCCGTGCGGTTGCGCACATCCAGCGCGGGGTTGAGCTCCACAATGTCCAGCGAGGCCAAACGCCCGCTGTCGGCAATCATCTCCATGCACAACTGCGCCTCGCGGTAAGTGGGGCCACCGGGCACCGTGGTGCCCACCCCGGGGGCAATGTCGGGATCCAGAAAGTCCACATCAAAGCTCACATGCAGGTGGGTGTGCGCATCCAGCCCGGCCAACGCCTGCTGCATGGTCTGGCGCATGCCCACCTCGTCGATGTAGCGCATGTCGAACACCTCCAGGCCCTGCTCGTGCACAAAGCGCTTTTCGCCCGCGTCCACACTGCGGATGCCGATCTGCCGGATCTGCGACGGGTGCAGAGCCGGGCCACCGCCCGGCATGCGGGCCAGCCCGGTCAGCGCCTCGGGGCCAAACCCGCACAGGCAGGCCACGGGCATGCCATGCACATTGCCGCTGGGGGTCAGTGCACTGGTGTTGAAGTCGGCATGTGCATCGAGCCACAGCACCCGCAGTTTTTTGCCCACCTCCGCGCAATGGCGGGCCACGGCGCTGATGCTGCCCAGGCCCAGGCAGTGGTCGCCACCCAGCAGGATGGGCAGGTGGCCCAGCTGCAGTTCTGCATACATGGCGTCGAACACGCGCTGGTTCCATTCCACCACCTCGGGCAGGTGGCGGTAGCCGTCCACGGGTGGCTGCCAGGGGTTGGCGGGGCCACTCAGGTTGCCCCGGTCAAACACCTGCAGCCCGTGGGACTCCAGCGCCGCCTGCAGGCCGGCCACACGCAAGGCCTCGGGCCCCATGGAGGCGCCGCGCGCGCCGGCGCCGATGTCGGTGGGGGCGCCGATCAGGCTGGTGGGCTGGGCGCTGCGCAGGGCGGTGGGGGGCATGGCGGTCTGACTTTCTGGGGTATGGCAGTGAGCGGGAAGGGCGCGGGCGCCCGGGGGAATTCTCAGGGCTTTGGGCGCCAATGAACAGCGCCGCAGCTGATCGGTTCGTGACCTCCCTTGTGCACTGTGAGGGCATACGCTGGCAATTTGCGCAATGCCGGGCCTGCCCAGGCGATAAACTTTGCCGCATGCAAGTCGCCCTGGCCCAACTCTCTCAGCATCTTCAACGGGGCCTGTCGCCGCTTTATGTCCTGCATGGCGACGAGCCCTTGCTCCAGCAAGAGGCGGCCGACGCCATCCGCGCCACCGCCCGCACCCAGGGCTACACCGAGCGCAGCAGCTACACCGTGGCCGGTGCCCACTTCGACTGGAGTGCCGTGCTCGCCGCTGGCGGCAGTTTGAGCCTGTTTGCCGACAAGCAGATCGTCGAGATCCGCATTCCATCGGGCAAGCCCGGCAAGGACGGCAGCGTGGCGCTGCAGCAGATCGCTGAATCGGCCCGGGGCAACGACAGCACGCTCACCATGGTCATGCTGCCGCGCCTTGATAAAGCCACCAAAACCGGTGCCTGGTTTGCCGCGCTGGAGGGCAATGGCACCTCCATCCAGATCGACCCCATCGAGCGTGGCCAGCTGCCGCAATGGATTGCCCAGCGCCTGGCCGCACAGGGCCAGCGCGTGGTGGCGGGCGAAGAGGGCCAACGCACCCTGCAGTTCTTTGCCGACCGCGTGGAGGGCAACCTGCTGGCCGCGCACCAGGAGATTCAAAAGCTCGCGCTGCTGCACCCGGCGGGAGAGCTCACGCAAGCCCAGGTCGAAGCCGCCGTGCTCAACGTGGCGCGCTATGACGTATTCAAGCTGTCCGAATCCGTGCTGGCCGGGCAGACGGCCCGCGTGCAGCGCATGCTTGACGGCCTGCAGGCCGAGGGCGAGGCCGAAGTGCTGGTGCACTGGGCGCTGGCCGAAGACATCCGCGCCCTCAAGCGCGTGAAAGACGCGATGAACGCCGGCCGCCCCTTGCCCATGGCGCTGCGCGAGAACCGCATCTGGGGCCCCAAGGAGCGGCTGTTTGAACGCATCCTGCCCAAGGCCAGCGATGCGGCCCTGGCGCGCTTGCTGCAGTCGGCCCACACGGTGGACGGCATTGTCAAAGGCCTCAAGCAGCCCGACTGGCCGCAAGACGGCTGGCAGGCCCTGCAGCGCCTGGCCTTTCAGCTGTGCCGCCTGACCAGCGCGGCACGGTGATGGCGGCCGCTGCTGTCTCCCCGCCTTTGCGCCTGCCCAACGACGACGCCACCAACGGCTGGTCCGCCATCCTGCCCCCGCGCACGCCGCGCCCTGCGCTGTTGGGCGATATGCAGGCCGATTGGCTGGTGCTGGGCGCGGGCTTTGCGGGCCTGGCCGCCGCGCGCCGCCTGGCCGAGTTGCGCCCGCACGCCCACATCGTGGTGGTGGATGCAGGCACCGTGGGCAACAACGCATCGGGCCGCAACTCGGGCTTTGCTATTGATGTGCCGCACAACATCGGCAGCTCGCTCGAAGAACTGCGACAGGCCGCGCACTACCAGGCGTTGCTGACGGCGGGCATGAACGACCTGGAGCTGCTGGTGGCGCAGCACCGCATCGACTGCCAGTGGCGCCGCGCAGGCAAGTACCACTGCGCCGTGTCGCCCGCTGCCGAGCGCACGCTGCAGCACCATGTGCAGGAGCTGCGCGCCCTGGGGGCGCCGCATGAATTGCTGGACCGCAACGCCCTGGCCGCGCGCCTGGGCACCCGCTACTTTGCCGCCGGGCTCTACACGCCGGGCACCGTGCTGCTCAACCCCGCCGCGCTGTGCCGGGGCCTGGCCGATGCGCTGCCCGCCAACGTCACCCTGTACGAGCAAACGCCGGTGCAGCGGCTGGACCTGTCAGGCAGCAAGGTGGTGGCGCAAACCCCGCAGGGCTGTGTGCGTGCGCCGCAACTGTTGCTGGCGGCCAATGGGTTTGCGCAGCAGCTGGGGCTGTTTGGCAGCGCCTGGGGTGCGGAGACGTTTCCGCTGGTCACCTTTGGCTCGCTCACAGCCCCGCTCACGCCCGAGCAACGCAGCCGCCTGGGCGCGCCCGAGGGCTGGGGCGTGACGCCCGCCAGCGCCGTCACGGGGGCCACGCTGCGCTACACGGACGACCACCGCATTCTGGTGCGCCAGGGCTTTGAATATGCGCCGCAGTTCCGCGTCAGGCCTGCGGTGCGCGAGCGCGTGCGGCGCGAGCATGCGGCCGTGTTTGCGGCGCGTTTTCCGCAGCTGGCCGATGTGGCGTTGGAGCATTTCTGGGAAGGCTCGATTGCCATCACCCGCAATGGCGCACCGCGCTGGGGGCGGCTGGCCCCGCAGGTGCATGGCGTGGCGGGGTGCAATGGGGCGGGGGTGGTGAAGTTCACTGCGCTGGGGGCTTTGGCAGCGGATTTGGCGCTGGGGCAGGACCATCCGTTGTTGGCGCATGCCTTGGCTTTGGGTGGGCCGACGCGCATGCCGCCGCAGCCGTTCATGGGGCTGGGGGTGCGGGCGTATATTGCGCGGGAGAAGTGGTTGGGGCGGGCGGAGGTTTGATTATTTTTGGCTTCTAGTGCCTGTGAGATAAGCACTGAAAGCTATTAAATTAGGAGTGGTTGTCGGGGCTTGCTCGCTGATTTGGTGGCATGCCTGTGCGCACGGCGGGAGCCGGGTTGTCGCCCCGGCGGGCGAGGTACTTTTCTTTGCTTCGCCAAAGAAAAGTACCCAAAAGAAAGGCGACCCCACTGTCTGCGTCCCTGCGCTTCGCTTCGGGCAACCTGCGGTGCTCGCGTCCAGCGGGGTCTCGCTCAAACTCGCTGCGCTCAGACAGTCGCGAGCCCTGACCCGCTGGCCGCTGCGCTCCTCGGCGCATACAGAGGGGATGGGAAACGAACAGCCACTCGGGCCGTCGCGTTGCTCGGCCCCGGAGTGGTCAGCCAGCGTTCAATGTGCCCTGTGCTTTTTCAGCCCACATCGTCAAGTTCGCCACCAGATCCTTTTGGCTGAACGAGCAGCTTTCTTCCGAAAACAGCGCGCTCGATTCCAGTCGGTCCAGCAGGTTCAGCAGCACTTCGCTGTAGCGCGGGGGCAGGGCGGCGAGTAGGGTGGTTTGCTGGCGGGCCAGGGTGCTGAGGGTGGCGGCGGTGTGGTCGCCGCTTTCAAAGGCTTGCAGGGCCTGGATGAAGGTGGTGAGCTGGGTGTGGGCGGTGTCGGTCATGGCGTAGCCGGGCGGGGCCAGGATGGGTGATACACCCGAGGGTAAAGCAGCCATGGGCCCGCGCCCGCCGGGCCGATACCAAGTGCGGCAAAATCGCAGGATGAACGCCCTCAACGTCGCTGAATACACGTACTCTCTCGGTCTCCAGGCAAAAACGGCCTCTGCGCTGATGGCCAAAGCGCCAGCAGCTATCAAAAACAAAGCGCTCAAAGCGCTGGCCCGGTTGCTGCGCGAAAACGTGGCTGCGCTGCAGGTCGACAATGCCAAAGACCTGGAGCGCGCCGTGGCCAATGGGCTGGCGGGCCCGATGGTGGACCGGCTCAAGCTCACCCCCAAGGTGCTGGAGACTTGTGCCGAGGGCTGCGAGCAGCTGGCCGCCATGCCCGACATCATTGGCGAGATCCTCGGCATGAAGCAGCAGCCCAGCGGCATCCGTGTGGGGCAGATGCGCGTGCCGATTGGGGTGTTCGGCATGATTTACGAGAGCCGTCCCAACGTCACCATCGAGGCGGCCAGCCTCAGCATCAAGAGCGGCAATGCCTGCATCCTGCGCGGTGGCTCCGAGGCCATTGATTCGAACAAGGCGCTGGCCAAGCTGGTACAGCAGGCGCTGGCCGAGGCCGGCCTGCCACAGGACGCGGTGCAACTGGTGCAGACCACCGACCGCGAGGCCGTGGGTCAGCTCATTGCCATGCCGCAGTTTGTGGACGTGATCATCCCGCGCGGCGGCAAGGGGTTGATCGAGCGCATCAGCCGCGATGCCAAGGTGCCCGTGATCAAGCACCTGGACGGTAACTGCCACACCTATGTGGACGACCCCTGCGACATCGCGATGGCCGTCAAGGTGGCCGACAACGCCAAGACCAACAAGTACAGTCCCTGCAACGCGAGCGAAGGTCTGTTGGTGGCACGCGGCGTGGCGGCAGAGTTTTTGCCGAAGATCGGCGCGGTGTATGCCGCCAAGGGCGTGGAGATGCGCGGTTGCCCCGAGTCGCTGGCCATCCTGCAGTCGGTGCCAGGTGCCCACCTGGTGCCCGCCACCGAGCAGGACTGGAGCGAGGAATACCTGGCCCCGATCATCAGCGTGAAGATCGTGGCGGGGGTGGATGAAGCCATCGCCCACATCAACCGCTATTCCAGCCACCACACCGATGCCATCCTGACGCGCGACCACATGCACGCCCAGCAGTTCCTGCGCGAGGTGGATTCGGCCAGCGTGATGGTGAACGCGAGCACGCGGTTTGCCGACGGTTTCGAGTACGGCCTGGGCGCCGAAATCGGCATCAGCACCGACAAGTTCCATGCGCGGGGCCCGGTGGGCATCGAAGGCCTCACTTCGCTCAAGTACGTGGTGCTGGGCGAAGGTGAGGTGCGGGCCTGATGTGCTCCTGAAACGATAGCTGCTGGCGTATGTTCGACTAGCGCTTGCGGCCTATTTCATATGAAAATCATCATCCTCGGCGCCGGCCGCGTGGGCCAGAGCGTGGCAGACAGCCTGGTGTCCGAGCGCAACGACATCACCGTCATCGACACCGACGCCGCGCGCCTGCGCGACCTGGAGTCGCGGTTTGATCTGCGCGGGGTGGTGGGCAACGGCATCGAGCCTGCCGTGCTGGCCGAGGCGGGGGCCGAGGACACCGACCTGCTGATCGCCTGCGCCGCGCAGGACGAGACCAACCTGGTGTGCTGCAAGATCGCGCAGCTGCTGTTCAACATCCCCAAGCGCATTGCGCGGGTGCGGACCACAGGCTTCGAGGCCCATGAGCGGCTGGTGGGCCCCGAGGGGTTTGCGGTGGACCGCATCATCTGCCCCGAAGAATCGCTGACCCGCTACATCGGCAAGCTCATCGAGTACCCCGAGGCCATGCAGGTGCGCGAATTTGCCGGAGGCCGCGCATGCCTGGTGTCGGTGCGGGCGCGTGCGGGGGCTCCGATGGTGGGGCACTCCATCGGCGCGCTGCGCGAGAGTGCGCCGGAGCTGGCGATGCGCATGGTGGCCATCTACCGGCGCTTCCCCGACGAGCCTGACCGATTCATCGCCTGCGACGGCCGCACGCGCGTCGAGCCGGGGGACGAGGTGTTCGTGCTGGCCGCGCACGAGCACATCGCCAACGTGCTGGCCGCTCTGCACCGCCCGGCATCCCAGCAGCTCCAGCCTGTGCGCCGCATCATGATTGCGGGCGGCGGCCGGCTGGGTCTGCGGCTGGCGCGGCAGCTCAGCCAGGCGGGCGGGCGTTTTCACATCAAGATCATCGAGGACCACGCGGACCGCTGCGTGGAGCTGGCATCTGCCCTGCCGCCTGAGGTGCTGGTGCTGCAGGGCGACACCACCGACGAAGACCTGCTGGGTGACGAAGGCATCGAGGAGGTGGACCTGTTCCTCGCGCTCACCGACGACGACGAGGACAACATCATGTCGTGCCTGCTGGCCAAGCGCATGGGCGCGAGCCGCGTGCTGGCCCTCATCAACCGGCGCAGCTATGCCGACCTGATGCACGGCACGCAGATCGACATCGCGCTGTCGCCCGCGCAGGCCATGCTGGGCGAGCTGCTGGCCTATGTGCGCCAGGGCGACGTGCAGGCCGTGCACAGCCTGCGCCGTGGGGTGGCCGAGGCGTTGGAGATCGTGGCGCGCGGCGACCGCAAGAGCTCGCGCGTGGTCGGCCGCAAGGTCAGCGATCTGCAACTGCCGCGCGATGTGCACATCGGCCTGATCGTGCGCGGTCTGCCTGACGCTTCGGAAACCACGGGTGCATCCGCTGCCGATCTGCGCGAGCCCGAGGTCATCATCCCGCGCAGCGCCACGGTGATCGAGAGCAATGACCACGTGGTGTTCTTCCTGCCCAACAAGCGGCTGGTGCGCGATGTGGAAAAGCTCTTCCGCGTGAGCGCGACTTTTTTCTGACCTGGCACCGAGCTGCGCGAGACCCCCATGACGGACATGTTTCCCGTTCTGCGCGTGCTGGGCATTCTGGTCATGATCTTCTCGCTGTCCATGGGCCTGCCGCTGGCAGTCTCGCTGTGGACGCGCGACGGCGTCTGGTTTGTGTACCCGCTGTCCATGGGCGCCACGATGCTGGCGGGCGCGTGGCTGTGGTGGCGGTTGCGGCTGTTCCGGCAGGAGCTGCAGCCGCGCCACGGCGTGATGCTGGTCTCTCTGGTGTGGATGCTGCTGCCCCTGTCGGCCGCGCTGCCGCTGATGCTGGCCGGGCACTACACCGGACACCCGCTGTCGTTCACGCACGCCTACTTCGAGGCGGTGTCGGGGCTGACGACCACGGGCTCCACCGTGCTTGCGGGCTTGGATGCGTTGCCGGTGTCGGTGAATGTGTGGCGCACCTTTTTGCAGTGGATGGGTGGCATGGGCATCCTGATTTTGGCCGTGGCCGTGCTGCCGCTGCTGGGCGTGGGGGGCAGCCAGCTGTTCAAGGCCGAGGCGGCGGGGCCTCTGAAGGACACCAAGCTCACGCCACGCATGACCGGCACGGCCAAGGGGCTCTGGGGGGTGTATGCGCTGTTCTCCGTGCTGTGTGGCCTGGCCTACTGGGCCGGGGGCATGGCGCCGCTGGATGCGTTAATGCACATGTTCACCACCGTGAGCCTGGGCGGGCTGTCGTCTCACGACCTGAGCTTTGGGTACTTCCAGTCGCCGCTGCTGGAGGCGATCTGCATCTTCTTCATGCTGGTGGCCAGCTGCAATTTTGCGCTGTACTTCGTCGCCATTCGCAAGGGCCAGTGGGGCGGCTTCTGGCGCGACCCGGAGCTGCGGGCCACGCTGGTGACGCTGATTGGCGGCGGTCTGCTGGTGGCTCTGCTGTTGTGGGCCAAGGGCGTGTATGGGCCGCTGGACGCGCTGCGCCATGGCATGTTCAACCTGGTGTCGCTGGCCACCACCACCGGCTACGCCACGGTGGACTACCTGGCATGGCCCGTGTTTGCGCCGGTGTTCATGCTGCTGCTGTCGGGCGTGGCCACCAGTGCGGGCTCGACGGGCGGGGGCATCAAGATGGTCCGCATGCTTATCCTCGTCAAGCAGGCGCGCCGCGAGATGAACCGCCTGGTGCACCCGCGCGCCGTGCAGCCGGTGCAACTGGGCGGCGCTGCAGTGGACAACCGGGTGATCTTCTCGGTGCTGGCCTTCATGCTGGTCTATGGCGGCACGGTCTTTGGGCTGAGCATGGTCATGCTGCTGACAGACCTGGACCCGGTGACGGCGTTCTCGGTGGTGCTGGCCAGCGTCAACTGCGCGGGGCCGGGCCTGGGCAGCGTGGGGCCGGCGTCCAACTACGCGGTGCTCACCGATTTTCAGATCTGGGTGTGCACGCTGGCCATGCTGCTGGGCCGGCTGGAGATACTGAGCTTTATGGCCTTGCTGACCCCGGCGTTCTGGCGCCGGTAGAGGGCAGGGCCGTGGTACCACCAAGGGGTGGCTTGCGAAAACCCGGCCTGGCCCCACATCCTACAATTCACTGCAATCGCTTCCCGAGGGCTTTCCATGGTTCCGCATCTCATCACGGCCCTCACCGGGCCGATCAACGAACTCGAACAGCGCATTCTCGACTCGATGCCCGCCATCGAACGCTGGTTCCGGCTGGAGTGGATGGAGCACACCCCGCCGTTCTACACGTCGGTAGACATCCGCAATGCGGGGTTCAAGCTGGCCCCGGTCGACACCAACCTGTTTCCGGGCGGCTGGAACAACCTGACCAAGGAGATGCTGCCCCTGGCTGTGCAGGCAGCGATGGCCGCCATCGAGAAGATCTGCCCCGAAGCGCGCAACTTGCTGATCATTCCGGAGAACCACACGCGCAACACGTTCTACCTGTCCAACGTGGTGCAGCTGCAGCGCATCTTCAACATGGCGGGCCTGAACGTACGGGTCGGCTCCATCAGCCCCGAAATCAAGAAGTCCACGCTGATCGAGCTGCCCAACGGCGACACCGTGACCCTGGAGCCCGTGGTGCGCACCAAGCGCCGGCTGGGGCTCAAGGACTTTGACCCCTGCACCATCCTGCTGAACAACGACCTCACCGCAGGCGCCCCCGGCATTCTGGAAGACATCCACGAGCAGTACCTGCTGCCCCCGCTGCACGCCGGCTGGAGCGTGCGCAAGAAGAGCACACACTTCAAGAACTACGAAGAGGTGGCCAAGCGCTTTGGCAAGATGCTGGGCATCGACCCCTGGCTGGTCAACCCCATGTACAGCGAGTGCGGCGAGGTGGACTTTGCCGAGGGCACGGGCATGGACCAGCTGCAGACCAGCGTGGACGCACTCCTGACCAAGGTGCGCCGCAAGTACAAGGAATACGGCATCAACGAAAAGCCCTTCGTGATCGTCAAGGCCAACAACGGCACCTACGGCATGGGCATCATGACTGTGCGCGACGCCAAGGAGCTGGACGCGGTCAACCGCAAGACGCGCAACAAGATGGCCGTGATCAAGGACGGCCAGCCGGTGAGCGAAGTCATCATCCAGGAAGGGGTGCTGACGCAGGAGCGCGTGAACGACGCCGTGGCCGAGCCTGTGGTCTACATGATGGACCGCTACGTGGTGGGCGGCTTCTACCGCATGCATGCCGAGCGCGGTGTGGATGAAAACCTCAACGCCCCCGGCGCGAGCTTTGTGCCCCTGGCCTTTGAACACAGCACCCACATGCCCCAGCCTGGCGTGCGCCCGGGTGTGAGCGCGCCCAACCGCTTCTATATGTACGGCGTAGTGGCCCGGCTGGCGATGCTGGCGGCCAGCTACGAGCTGGAGGCCACCAACCCCGACGCCGAGGTGTACGACTGAAAACCAGGGTGTCTGGGGCCCCTTACGGGTCTTGGGGGCACCGGGTTTCAACGTCTGCGCCCTCTCGGCGACGCTGCACAGCGGGCCTGCGGGGGAGTGCGGTGGTCCCGCATGCCACGCCCGCGCCCGGTTGCCAAGGGCAAGTTGCTGCGTCGCAACATGGGGTTTCGCCTCCAATCGCTTGATCTGGCTCAGGCGCACAATAGCGTTCCCAAAAGTAACGGAACCCCGTCAGGCCCAGTGCGCGGGGGTGGTCAGTGCAAAGCTCCAAGTCATCGCTCGCAGCGCTCACGCTGGGCGCCATCGGTGTTGTGTATGGCGATATCGGCACCAGCGTGCTGTATGCCGTCAAGGAGGTGTTCGGGTCCGGCCATGTGCCGTTCACGCCCGCAAACATCTACGGCATCCTCTCCATCTTTTTCTGGACCCTCACGGTCATCGTCTCCCTGAAGTACGTGGTGCTGGTGCTGCGCGCCGACAACCACGGTGAGGGGGGCCTCATCGCCATGCTGGCCCTGGCCTCCCAGGCGGTCAAAGACAAGCCCCAGCTGCGCAGCGTGTTGCTGGCCGTGGGCATTTTTGGCACCTCGCTGTTTTACGGTGATGGCGTCATCACCCCGGCCATCTCGGTGCTGTCGGCGGTGGAGGGGCTGGAAGTGGTGTCGGATCACTTCAAGCACTACGTGATACCGATCACGCTGGTGGTGCTGTTTTGCCTGTTTGCCGTGCAAAAGCGCGGCACGGGCGGCATCGGCAAGTTTTTTGGTCCCATCACGCTGGTGTGGTTTGTCACCATCGCACTGCTGGGCGTGTCGCATATCGTGGGGCACCCTGAGATCTTGTGGGCGCTGAGTCCGCACCATGCGTTGGGCTTCATGTGGGCCAACCCGGGCACCAGTTTCATCATTCTGGGCGCGGTGGTGCTGTGCGTGACGGGCGCCGAGGCCTTGTATGCCGACCTGGGCCACTTCGGCAAGCGCCCGATCCGCATGGCCTGGTTTGGTGTGGCCATGCCGGCGCTCACCCTCAATTATTTTGGCCAGGGCGCGCTGCTGCTGGCCGAGCCCGAGGCCGTCAAGAACCCGTTCTATCTGATGGCCCCCGACTGGGCGCTGGTGCCTTTGGTGATCCTGGCCACCATGGCCACCGTGATTGCCTCGCAGGCGCTGATCACCGGCGCGTTCAGCGTGACCAAGCAGGTCATCCAGCTGGGCTACCTGCCGCGCCTGAACATCCAGCACACCAGCGTGCGCGACACGGGCCAGATCTACATGCCGCTGGTCAACTGGGGGCTGTTCGTGGCCATCGTGCTGGCGGTGGTGATGTTCCGCTCGTCGAGCAATCTGGCAGCCGCCTACGGCATCGCGGTGACGCTGGACATGCTGATCACCACCACGCTGACCTTCTTCGTGATCCGCTACGGCTGGCGGTATCCGCTGGCGCTGTGCGTTGCGGCCACGGGCTGCTTCTTTGTGGTGGACCTGGCGTTCTTCGCCTCCAACCTGCTCAAGCTGTTCCAGGGTGGCTGGTTCCCTCTGATGATTGGCGGCATCGTGTTCTCGCTCATGATGACCTGGAAGGAAGGGCGCCGCCTGCTCAATGACAAGCTGCGTGCCGACGCCATCGACCTCAAGGACTTCCTGGAGTCGATCTTCATCAGCCCGCCCACGCGGGTGGATGGCACAGCCGTCTTCCTGACGGCCGAAACCGGCGCGGTGCCCAATGCCCTGCTGCACAACCTCAAGCACAACAAGGTGCTGCACCAGCAAAACCTGTTTGTCACCGTGCACAACCACGAGACGCCCTGGATTGGTCTGGACAAGCGGCTGCAAGTCGAATCGCTGGGACACGACTGCTGGCAGGTGGTGGTGCATTACGGCTTCAAGAACGACCCCGACCTGCCCCGCGCGCTGGAGCTGCTGCGTGGGCGTGGCTGCGAGCTGGAGTCGATGACCACCAGCTATTTCCTGTCGCGGGACACCGTCATCCCCACCATCGGCAGCGGCATGGCGCCTTGGCGCGAAAAGCTGTTTGCCCAAATGCACCACAACGCCAGTGGGGCGGCCGACTTCCTGCACCTGCCCAACAACGCGGTGGTCGAGCTGGGCTCCAAGATCGAGATCTGACGGGCTGAGGGGGCTCCCCCTAGCCTGGGACGGAGCCTCGGGCTGGTTTTACGCTGTTTTTGCCTTGTAGCGTTAGTGCTCATTGTCTGAGATGCTATTAATACTGTAGCTGTTGGAGTGGGCTGACGGCCTGCCTGAGCGCCAGGCGCGCGCGGTGCCAGAATCGCGCCCATGCAATTTTTCAAAGACCTGAGCCTTTCCACGGCGGTGGCGGGCTTCGTGGCGGTGCTGGTGGGCTTTACCAGCTCGGTGGCCATCGTCTTCCAGGCCGCCCAGGCCTTTGGGGCCACACCCGCGCAGATCACGTCCTGGATGTGGGCGCTGGGTTTGGGCATGGGCCTGTGTTCGCTGGTGCCCTCGCTGATCTTGCGCCAGCCCGTCATGGTGGCTTGGTCCACACCGGGCGCCGCCGTGCTGGCCACGGCGGGGTTGGCGGGCGGTTTCAGCATGGGCGAAGCCATCGGCGCCTTCATGATCAGCGCGTTGCTCATCACCCTGGCGGGCGTCACCGGCTGGTTCGAGCGCGTGATGAACCGCATCCCCATGGAAATCGCCGCTGCCCTGCTGGCCGGCGTGCTGGCCCGCTTTGGCCTGCAGGCGTTTGCGGCAGCCCAGACCGCATTGCCCTTGGTGCTGCTGATGTTGATGGTGTATCTGGTCAGCCGCCGTTTGGCTGCCCGGTATGCGGTGGTCATCACCTTCGCCGTAGCGGTGGTGTTCGTGGCCACCCAGGGGCAGATGGCCTGGTCGGCGGTGCAGCTGGAGCTGGCCCTGCCCGTTTTCACGGCGCCCCAGTTCAGCGTAGCGGCTGCCGTCAGCCTGGCGATTCCTTTGTTTGTGGTCACCATGGCGTCGCAGAACCTGCCCGGGGTGGCGGTGATCCGGGCGTCGGGCTACAACTTGCCCATCTCCCGGCTCATCACGCTCACGGGTCTGGCCACCCTGGTGCTGGCGCCCTTCGGGGCGTTTGCGCTCAACTTCAGCGCCATCACCGCCGCGATGTGCATGGGCCCCGAGGCGCACGCTGATCGCCGCCGGCGCTACACGGCCGCGGTGGCATGTGGCGCCATCTACGTGGCGATCGGTCTGTTTGGCGCAGTCATCACCGGGCTGCTTACCGCCTTTCCCAAAGAGCTGGTGGTGGCCATTGCGGGTTTGGCGCTTCTGGGCACCATTGGCAACGGCCTGGCGGCGGCGCTGCGGGACGAGTCGCACCGCGAGGCGGCACTCATTACCTTTCTCGTCACCCTCAGTGGCGTGGTCATCGTTGGGGTGGGCTCGGCCTTCTGGGGCGTGGTGGCCGGCAGCATTGCGCTATTTGTGCAACAGTACAGGCGTTCGCAGGCCAGCGGCGCGTAAGTCGCCTTGGCAGCCTGGGCCCCTGGCCTCCTCCATTTCTTGACCCGACATCATGAAACTGCTCTTCATCGCCGACCCGCTGCAAAGCTTCAAGATCTACAAGGACACCACCTTCGCCATGATGCGCGAGGCACAGCGGCGTGGTCATACCCTCACGGTCTGCGAACCGCAGCACATCACCTGGCAGCGCGGCAGCAAGGTCACCGCGCGGGTGCAGGACGTCCGCCTCACGGGGGATGCCGCCCATTGGTACGAGGCCCAGCCGCAGCGCAGTGCCGCATTGGCCGACTTCGACGCGGTGCTCATGCGCAAGGACCCGCCCTTCGACAGCGAGTACTTTTACGCCACCCACCTGCTGGAGCAGGCGGAGCGCGATGGCGCCCGGGTGTTCAACAAACCCAGCGCTCTGCGGGACCATCCGGAAAAGCTGGCCATCATGGAGTTTCCACAGTTCATCGGACCGACGCTGGTCACCCGGGATGCGGAAGACATTCGCCGCTTCCATGCGGAGCACCAGGACATCATCCTCAAGCCTCTGGATGGCATGGGTGGGATGGGTATCTTCCGTGTGGGGCCGGACGGCCTCAACCTGGGCAGCATCACCGAAACCCTCAACCGCCACGGCGCGCAAAGCGTGATGGTGCAGAAGTTTTTGCCCGAAATCGTCGATGGTGACAAGCGGGTCCTCATCATCGGCGGCAAGCCTGTGCCGTTCTGCCTGGCGCGTATTCCCCAGGGCAGCGAAGTGCGCGGCAATCTGGCCGCTGGCGGCAAGGGCGTGGCGCGCCCTCTGTCTGCGCGGGATCGTGAGATTGGAGAAGCGCTGGGCCCGGTGTTGCAGTCGCGTGGCTTGCTGCTGGCAGGGGTAGATGTGATTGGCGACTGCGTCACAGAGATCAATGTCACCAGCCCGACCTGCTTTCAGGAAATCTTCGATCAGACAGGCTGCGATGTGGCCTTCCTATTCATAGACGCTTTGGAGTCTGCGGTTGCGGCCGTTGGTGGTTGAGGGGCTTGTCTCGTGTACACGGACTGTTAGATCAATCCCTGGGTTTGCCCTGCTGCCTGTTGTAAACCGTGCTATAGTCGAGGGCTTCGCTACTGAGA